>DAIQNR010000022.1:15054-69663 GCA_036788295.1 Myxococcota bacterium | reverse complement strand
TCAACGCCGAACCCCAGTAGCAGCGTAAGGTTTTATCATATTCGGTGCTCTAGACTAGTATCGATAATGTGGCAGGGACTGCATTTACAGTTGGGTTGGGTTTCGCCGTGGGCGCTGTAATGCTCGAAGCCTATGAGAAGACCCGAGGCAGTGCCTTCCCAGATGCCCTCTCCGCAGCGTCCTTAGGAATCATGTCTGCTGCATTTCTGGTCAACGCCTTCAACTTCGCGCAGGAATATCCACGATATACGGTTCGCGTCGAGGCCGAGGGTTGTGCTGGACGCGAGACAGTTGCTACTGCACGCGAACCGGTGTATCTGCCGCTGGATTACTGCCGAGAGATGGTTGAGGGAGAGCTCGATTCGGAGAGCGATTCACCATAAAGGGGTCGCGGTGCGGTCGATGTCCTCGAAATCGTCTCTGCCTCCGATCCTCATGGAGCCGGTGTTTCGCTTCGCGGACGTGAGGTCAGCGCCCCGCAGCTCGAGCAGCCGCGAGAGATGCTCGCCGGTAACCGAGGTTGACCGGCCAAAAAGCCTGTTAGGCGGCAGGTTTGGCGCACGAAAGACGAGCCCAACGTTCAGGCGCTTCTCGGGGGTTACCATAACCTTAGCTACAACCGCCCTGTCGGTCAGAACTGAAGCATCTCATCCGGCCTGGCGACCGCCCTCTGGCTTGCTTCCTTTGGTCCTCGGCCCCCGGCATATGGGGCCGCGGGACCGGTACAGCGGCTGGAACCAGGTCGAGCGGGAACGGGGCATTCACCTCGTTGCTCGCCAGTCGCGGTTTTCATCATGCCACCCCCGCGAACGCTCATCACCCGTCGAACAACTCGGGGGTCATGAGCCGTATCCCTCCGACCCGCAACCTCGCTAGTTCTCCCGATTCCCCCGCGGCGACATGGAGATTCTCGGCGACCTCGAACCACCTTGGAGAGCGGTCAGCGCCAACTTCGATCTCAGCCGTCAGGCTTCCGTCCGACTCGGTTCGCCCGCGCACGACGACCGGGCGTTCGAAACTCGCGCGGCGATTGCCGTCAAGCGTCGCCTCCAGCCGGAGCGCCCCTTCCACCGCTCGAGGGGCTCCCGGCTCGGGTCCGGGGGCGAGAGACGTACCCGCGAGATCCATTACCCGGATCGCCACCGCCTGGAGACCGGCGGCCTCGTTCTGTATCCACTCGAGGTCGCCGATGGTTATGATCTCAGTGTCGTCCAGTTCAAAGAGCTCGTCGAGATGGCGAGACAGGACGCGGGGAGAGCCTGAAGGTCGGGAACAATGGACTTCCAGGGTCCCGTCATCAGGCGACCAGAAGGCGAAGACCCGCACGGAAGTTCCTGAGCGTGACGGACATTCTCTAAGCTGCATGACGACTCCAATGTCACTTGTACAGGAATTGAAGGATCGTGTAGTCCCGCTCGCGCACTAGGACTTCAATGGCATATTTCGAGCCATTCCGATGCATACTGGAATAGTACATGAAGGCGCCCTTCACCCCTTTCGGGTCGGGGACTCGGCGCCCGTGCCTCACGGCCAGGTGAAGGATGTGAATAGGCACCCGTCGGCCTTTGCTGGCCATTCGGGCGGCCGTAGTGGCCGTGAACTGCAGGCGCTGAAGTGTGAGCCTCCGGAAGGTTGCCATCAACGGACGACTCACCGATTTGGCGACAGCCGCGGTGGTGAGGCGGACAGCTGCTCTCGCGCCGAGCGACCGGGCAGCAGACCGCGCTCCAGCTGCGGACAGCCCACGGCCGAGACTCCCCATGAGGCCAAACCCGGAGCCGATGAGGTCGACGGGGTCGAAGAGCGGGCTCTCGATCCCAGGTTCTTCCACGGCAACTACCGAGCCCTCGAGGTCGTAGTATCTGGCAACGCTGAACCTGGAGTCTCGGTAACCAACGATGTGGCCAGTCTTCTCGTCGAAGATTGGTTCGGCGTCGGCGGAGACCGAGGCTGGGCGCAGTTCGAAGCGCTCAGAACGGTTGTCGAGTCGGCCGCCCGCAGAGAGTTCTACCGATGGTTCGTTACCGCTGAGCGAGGGATCTCGGCTGTCCACACGCCGATCCATACAGGACCGCGTCTCGGCTGCCAAGGCAGTTCTTGGCTCGGTGGGGTGATCGTCGAAGAAGGGACGAGCCCCAATGCCGGCGACCGGACCGCGCACTCCCGCGCGGGCAACAGGGGGAACGGGGGTCCAAACTCTTCGCTCAGACCCTGTCGAGCAGGCCCTGATTGTAATACTACTTGCAGCCCTGGGTGCGAGCAAGAAAGGCCGTGTCCGCTGTCGGCACCGGCAACGGTCCCCGACCGGGTAGGACCGGGAAAGGAGCGACCCTCGGCCGGACGCGGCCACCCACGGCTCGATACAGTTTCCGGCTTGGGGTGCGGTCGGGCCTCAGGATAGGGGTCTCAGCGAGCGGCCGGGTCGAAGTCGCGCAGGGTGCGAATGTACTGGGCGCGCTCGATCACCGACTGCGCGTCCTCTTCTTGGCTCAGCCGCCCGCGAAGGTCGTCCACACCGGCGAAGCCGTGCGCGTCGAGCCAGATGCGGAGGCGCTCGTTGAGCGTCTTCAGATGAGGCACGCCGTGGCGAATCAGCGTCGAGCACACCATCGCCACGCTGGCGCCGGCCGCGATCGCCTTGAGCGCGTCTTCGGCCGACTGCACCCCGCCGGTGATCGCCAGCTCGGCCCCGAGCTGCCGCTTCAAGATGCTGACCCAGCGCAGCGGCAACCGTAGGTCCTCGGACGTCGAGAGGGTGAGCCGGGCCCGCGCCCGCATTCGGTCGAGGTCCACGTCCGGCTGGTAGAACCGGTTGAACAGGACCAGCCCGTCGGCGCCGCTCTCGTGAAAACGCGCCGCGGCGTGGGGGAGGCTGGTGAAGAACGGGTGCAGCTTGACCGTGAGCGGCACCCGGAGGGCCCGCCGAATCAGCTGAACGGTGTGGTAGTATCGACTCTCCAGCTCCGCTGCTGGGACCGAAGGGTCGGTCGGCACATGGTACAAGTTGAGCTCCACCGCGTCGGCACCGGCCGCCTCGAGCAGGCTGGCGTACGGGGCCCAATCCTTCCCCGGGGCGCCGTTCACGCTCGCGATCACCGGGATGCCCACCGCGGCTTTGGCCTCGCGGAGGTACTCGAGGTATTCGAACGGCCCCGAAGGCCCACGGTGGGACCCGGGCTGCAGCGCCACGGTTTCGGCGTAGCCCCCCGCCCCCCGGCCCATCAGGTCGTGCAAGCTCTCCGGCGGCAGGTTCAGTTGCTCCTCGAACAGCGAGTAGAGCACGACCGCGCCCGCTCCCGCGTCTTCGAGGGCCCGGACCCCGGCGATGGTCTCGGACAGCGGGCTCGCGCTCGCCACGAGAGGCGAGCGAAGCTCGAGGCCGAGGTAGCGGGTGGCGATGGACACCATGGAGACTCCCTTCCCTGCGCTGGCGACGGTGAAATCCGGCTTGCGCCCCGTCGAACGGGTAGGGTTATCTTCAAGCAAGGTTCGCGCCACGCCTTCGCCATGACGGGAGGCGGTGCCCAAGCGATGTTCGTCCGGCCGAGAGCCCTCTTCTGGTTACCGCCTTGGTTACGAGCGCGCGACACTCGACCGGAGGGCCGTTCGCGATGAGCCTGCTGTCCCGCCTCGGGGCTTGGTGGCGCCGGGACCGGGTGGGCCTCTGGTACCACCCCGAGTACGCCGCGCCGGCGCTCGCCGCGACCTCGCGGGTCGAGCACGTCGACCCGCACCGAGGGGAGCGCGTGCTCGGCCGGCTGCTGCAGGAGGGGGTGCTGCGCCCGGTGGACGTGCGCACCCCGCCGAGCGCCTCGGTGGGGCAGCTGCGGCGGTTTCACTCCCTGCGCTACCTCGAGCGGGTGTCGGAGGCCTCCGCGCTCGCTCACGTGTTCGGGCTTCCCCCGGAAGACGTGGACATCGAGTCGCTGCTCGCTTCATCGCGGCGCGCGGTCGGGGGCACGGTGTCGGCGCTCGGAGAAGCCGCCCACCGGCGCCTGGACGTCGCCATCAACCTGGGCGGGGGCTTTCACCACGCGGAGCCCGAACAGGGCTCGGGGTTCTGCGTCTTCAACGACATCGGGGTGGCGATCGCGGACCTCCGGGCCGGAGGCTTCCCCGGCCGGGTCGCGGTGGTGGATCTCGATTTTCACCAAGGCAACGGCAACACCGTCGCCTTCGCCAACGACCCGGACGTCTTCGTGTACTCGATCCACGGGGCGGTCTGGACCCGCACCGAAGCGAACGGACGCGAGATCCACCTCACCGGCCCGGTGAACGACCGCCGGTACCTGTCCGCGCTCCGCACCTCGCTCGAGACCGAGCTGCGGCGGTTTCGGCCCTTGGTCGTCGTCTACATCGCCGGGGCCGACGTGCTCGCCGGCGACCAGCTCGGCTCGTTTTGGCTCTCGCCCCGGGGAGCGTTCGACCGGGACTGCCACGTCTACCGGGTGGTGCGCGACCTCGGGGTCCCGCTCGTCGTCACCCTGGGCGGAGGCTACAGCCCCCGTGCTTGGCAGGTTCACTTTCGGCTGATTCGGGCGTTGCTCACCGGGGACTTTCGCTTCGACGGCCGGCCCCCGCCGTCGCTGAGGTCCCGCTACGCCCGGGTGGCGTCGTCGCTCGACCCTCGGGAGCTGCGGGGGGACACCGGCGACGACATCGAGATCACCGAGGAGGACGTGCTGGGGGCGCTCGGCGTAGCCCCCACGAACCGGCGGTTCCTCGACTACTATTCGAACCACGGGCTCGAGGTCGCCTTCGAGCGATACGGGGTGATGGACCGCATTCGGGCCCGGGGATTTCGGGATCTGTCGTTCGAGCTCGACCCGTCCGACCCCGGTCGGCAGGTCCTCCGCATTCGCGGGCGCTCGCTCGGCCGGCGGGACCTGATGCTGCTCGTCGAGTTGGTGCTGCGCCGACGCTACAAACCAGCGTTCATCCCCGGCCGAGAGCGCGTCGAGTGGCTGTTCGTCGAGTGGCTGCTCCTTCAGGACCCGACCCGCAGCTTCTCCCTCGCCCGGCCGCCCCTGCCCGGGCAGGACCACCCGGGGCTCGGGATCGCGCTCGAGATCCAGGAGATCTTGGTGCAAGCCTGCCGGCGGCTCGAGCTGGCCGGCCTGATGGACCGACCAGCGCACTACCACAACGCCCTGTACTGCGCGGCCGAGTGGCGGTTCGTGGATCCGAGCGTCGAGGGGCGGTTTCGGGCCCTGAGGGCGGCGCTCGCTGGGCTCGAGCTGGTCGAGGCCACCTACGCCGTGGAGCAAGGGCGGATGCGACTCGACGACGGTGAGCCGGTGCGATGGCTCGCTGAGGACCACGTCCTGCCCGTGGATCCAGAGCTGAAGGCCTATTTCGAAAGCGCGGAGTACCGGGCGGCGGTGCTCGCCGAGAAAGCCCGCTTGCTCGAAGCCGGTCTCTGCATCGGACCTGGCCCCATCGGACCGGTCGCGGCCCAACATGGGCAGGGCTGACCCTGGCTCGAAGTGGCAGAAATCAGCTCGCCAGCTCCGCCAGCACCCGGTCCCCGCGGCGCTCGAGGACCCTGAGTCGAACGTCGCGCCCCGGCGCGAGGGCCGCGTTCACGTCGGCGGGCACGAAGTTGTCGGTGAGCGCCCGGGAGCGCCCCGGGTGGCCCGGGTCCGGCTCGAGCACGACGGCTGGCCTGGTCCGACCCGATTGCCGGTCGAGAAAGCTCCGCCAGAGCCGGCGGCCGACCGCGCCGAGCTCGCGCGCCCTGGCCTTGATCACCGCGGAGCCGAGCTCGCCATCGAGCCTGGTCGCCGGGGTCCCGCTTCGCGGCGAATAGGAGAAGACATGGACATAATGAAGACCCGAGGCCTCGACGAAGCGGCAGGTCTCGGCGAAATCGGCGTCGGTCTCGCCGGGAAAGCCGACGATGACGTCAGTCCCGAGGCAGGCGTCGGGCACGTCGGCCCGGATCCGGTCGAGCAGCCGCGAGAACTCGGCGGCGCGGTAGGGGCGGACCATGCGCTTCAGGATCCGGTCGCTGCCGGACTGCAGGGGCAGATGAAAGTGGGGAGCGAGCCGGGGCTCTTCTTTGGCGAGCCGCGACAGGCCCTCCGGGAACGCCATCGGCTCGATGCACGACAGCCGCAGCCGACGGAGCCCAGGGAGCTCGAGCAGCCGCCTCGTCAGCCCCTCGAGGGTCTCGTTGCCTCCGTCTTCGCGGGAGTGGCCGTAGGTTCCGAGGTGGATGCCGGCGAGCACGATCTCGGCGTGGCCAGCGGCGATGAGCGTCCGGACCGCCGCCTCGACCCGCACCGGGTCGGCGCTGCGAGCCCGACCTCGGACCTCCGGGATGATGCAGTAGGTGCAGTGGGCGTCGCAGCCATCCTGGATCTTCACGAACGGCCGGGTGCGGTCGAGCACGGTGGTCACCGGCTCGACGGGCAGGGCATCGAGCGCGTGGCTGTCCATCGCCGAGTGCACCACGAGCGGGTCGCCCACCGGGCTTCGGATCAAGGCCTCGGTCAGCACCGGAAGTCGGGACTTGTGGGCGTTGCCCACCACCGCGCCCACGCCAGAGATCGCCGCCGCCGCCGCCGGGTCCCGCTGGGCAAAGCAGCCGGTCACGACGACCCTGGCCTCGGGCGCCTCCCGCTTCAGCCGCGCCACCGCCTTTCGCACGTCGGCGTCGGACCGGTGGGTCACCGTGCAGGTGTTGAGGACCACCACCGAGGCCTGCGCGGGGCTCCGGGTGCGCTCGAGGCCGCCCCGCTCGAGCTCGGCCGCCACCCCTGCGGAGTCGGCCTGGTTCACCCGGCACCCGAACGTGAGCACGCAATAGGTGGCGGTCGCCCCCGCCGACGGCCTCGGGCTGTCGTCCTGACCGACGTCCATGTTCGCGATGAAATCCGGGGTGAGCGGACCACGCAAGGCTCTGGTTTCTATCAAAACGATAGACAAGCGTGACAAAGGTGTCGACATCGTGTCGACCGGCGTCTCGGCCGCCGAGCTGGTATGGGGTATTAAGTATTTGCAACTACATGATATTTCGGTCTAATGCGCTGTTCCTTTGGTGGCGGATCTGGACGGAATCTAGGGTTCCCGAACGGCCGGGTCTCCCCGGTCCCAAAGGAGCCCCTCATGACCAAAATGCACCGAAACCACCTGCTCTTCGCCCCGCTCGTGCTCGGCGTGGCCTTCGCTTGCGGCGACGACGAAGACACCACCCCGGCCGACGCCGGCGTGACCGATACCGGTTCGTCCGACACCGGCACCGCCCCGTCGAACATCGTCGAGACCGCCCAAGCGGCCGGCCTGAGCTCGCTGCTCATGGCGGCGACGACCGCCGGTCTGGCCGAGACCCTGGCCGGCCCCGGTCCGTTCACCGTGTTCGCGCCGAGCAACGCCGCCTTCACCGCGCTCGGTTCGGCGGCTCCGACCGACCCGGGCCTGCTCGCCAACGTCCTGCTTCACCACGTCGTGGCCGGGACCAACCGGTCCGAGGCGGTGCTCGGCGCCCCGTCCCACACCACGCTCGCGAAGACGACCATCGCGGTGGACGCGATGGCGACGCCCCCCACCATCGGCGGCGCGGCCATCAACACCGACGGCATCGATGTCGAGGCCTCGAACGGCATCGTTCACCTGCTCGACGCGGTGATGGTGCCCCCGACCATCCCCGAGGCGGTCGCCGCGACCGACGGTCTGTCCACCCTGCTCGCCGCGGTCGGCGCGGCGTCCCCCGCGGTGCAGGAGGCGCTCGCCTCCGGCCCGATCACCGTGTTCGCTCCGGTCAACTCGGCTTTCGAGGGCATCAACCTGGCCGAGCTGAGCCAGGCGCAGGTGGACGCGATCCTCTCCCACCACGTCGTCATGGGCCAGGTGCTGTCCACCGATCTGGCCGCCGGCCCGGTCGGAACCCTGAACGGGGACATCACGGTGGCGATCGACGGCGCCGCCGTCACCCTCACCGACGGGATGGGCAACGAGGTCTCGGTGACCGAGACCGACATCCGCCTGCTGAACGGCGTCGTGCACCTCATCGACGGCGTGCTGATGCCCATGAACTGACCTTCGCACCGAAGCGGTCTTCGACCCGGTCAGCGGGCCGAGCCACCGGCGGCCGTCTCTGGTAGGACACGCTGGTGGCTCCCCGCTGGACCGCTCTTCTCCTCGTCGCCGCCTGCGGAGACTCCGGCCCCTCCACCGTCCGCGACGCGGGCGCTGCGGACGCGCTGCCCGGCCCGGGCAACCTGCTCTTGCTCCTTCGGCAGACCGACGCCTTCGGGTTCGAAGCCGCCGTCCGTGACGTGGGTCTCGAGAGCAGGCTGTCTGCGCCGGAGCCGCTGACCGTGTTCGCCCCCGCGGGGATGTCCGAAGCCCCCGAGGACCCGGTCCTGCTCGAGAACTGGGTCCTCCACCACCTGGTCGAGGGCGTCGTCCCCGCCGGGCTCGCCCTGCGCGGCGGACCGCTCCCGACGCTCGCCGGTACCACGATCGAGAGCGACCCGGAGCGCGCCAGCTTCGACGGCGCTGCGCTGTCGTCGGTGTTCGACGTGGCCGCCGACAACGGCGTTCTTCACCGGCTCGACCGCTGGATGCGCCCGCCGTCGGTGCTCGACGCCCTCGAGGCCCCCGAACACGAGAGGTTTCTCGAGCTGCTCCGGTCGGTGCCGTCGGTCGCCGCGGCGCTCGAGGCGGGCGGGGTCACCGTGCTCGCGCCCCCGCCCTCGGCGCTGTCCGGGATCGAGCCCGGGGACGAGGCGGCGCTCGGCGGGCACATCCTCGTCGGGGTGTTCCCCCGATCCGGGCTCGCCGGTCCGCTCCCGTCGCTCGCCGGCGCGATCACCGCCACCGCGACCCAGGATCGCGTCGAAATCGGGGGGGCCTCGGTGCTCGGACCCGAGCTGCGGCTGAGCGACGGGGTCCTTCACCCGGTGGACGGCCTCGTTTCGAGGTGATGCGAGGATTGGCGAAGCAGCGGGGACCGTGGGATAGCCTCACCCCGTGTCCGCACAACCCCAGCCGAGCGCCGGTCCTTCGGCGGAAAGCTCGCTCGCTGCTGCGTTTCGGGCCCCGTTCGAGGCTGTGGGCCGGATCGTGCTCGAGCTGTTCAAGGAGGTCGGGGAGACGAGCTTGCTCGGAATTCAGGTCGTGGCATGGGCGCTTCGGCCCCCCTACCGGCTCTCGTTGCTCCTTCAGCAATGCGAGTTCATCGGCGTCGGGTCCCTGTTCATCGTTCTGCTCACCGGGCTGTTCACCGGTCTCGTGTTCGCGCTGCAGTCGTCGTTCGCGTTCAAGACGTTCAACGCCGAGTCCTTGGTGGGAGCGACGGTGGTCATCTCGATCACCCGGGAGCTCGGCCCGGTGATGGCCGGCCTGATGGTGACCGGGCGGGCCGGATCGGCCATCGCCACCGAGCTGGGGACGATGAAGGTGAGCGAGCAGATCGACGCCCTGTCCACGATGGCGGTCAACCCGGTGCAGTACCTCGCCGTTCCCCGGGTGCTCGCCATGACCTTGGTGATGCCCCTGCTCACGATGCTCTTCAACCTGGTCGGCTTCGTCGGGGCCTGGGTGGTGTCGGTGTTTCAGGCTGGCATCGACCACGGCACCTTCATGGGCCGAATCAACCAGTACGTGGAGCTCGCCGACGTGCTCGGCGGCCTGTTCAAGTCGGCGGTCTTCGGCTTCGTCATCGCGCTCATCGCGTGCCAGAAGGGCATGAGCGCCGCCGGCGGTTCGCAGGGGGTCGGGATCGCCGCCACCCGCACGGTGGTCTCCGGTTCGGTGACCGTGCTCGTCATCGACTATGTGCTGACCACCCTCATCCTGTACTTCCAGCAGGGGACGACGTTTTGAGCGAGACGCCGATCATCCGCGCCGAGCGGGTCTCCAAATCGTTCGGGGACAACCGGGTGCTCCGGGACATCAGCCTCGACTTCCCCACCGGGACGACCACGGTCATCCTCGGCGGCTCGGGCAGCGGCAAATCGGTGCTGATGAAGCATCTCATCGGTCTGCTCAGCCCGGACGAGGGCCGGATCGTGGTGGAAGGGGACGACATCGCGAACCTCTCCGGCAAGGCGCTCACCCAGCTGCGGGCGAAGTTCGGCATGGTCTTTCAATGGGCGGCGCTGTTCGACTCCATGACCGTGCTCGAGAACGTCGCCTTCCCCCTTCGCGAGCACCGAAAGGACCTCTCCGAGGACGAGGTCCGGGCGAAGGTGGCCGAGAAGCTCGCGCTGTTCGATCTGCGCGGGGTCGAAAGCAAGTTCCCGGCCGATCTGTCCGGGGGGATGCGAAAGCGGGTGGGGCTCGCCCGGGCGATCATCATGGATCCCAAGATCGTCTTGTACGACGAACCCACCACCGGCCTCGACCCGATCACCACCGACTACGTCGATGAGATGATCAAGCAGGCCAAGACGAGCCTCGGGGTGACTTCGGTGGTGATCAGCCACGACATCGCGTCCGCGTTCAACGTCGCCGACCGGATCGCGTTTCTGTACGAAGGTGAGATCGTCGCCTACGGCCCTCCTGAAGAGGTCAAAGCCTCGCCGCACCCCTTCGTCAGCCGCTTCCTCGGCACCTGGTTTCGGAAGAACTGATGGCCAGCTCGATCGAAAAGCTGTTCACCCCGCTCAAGGTCGGGCTGTTCGTAACGGCGGCGTTCGTCTCGTTCGTCGTGTTCCTCCAGATCGTGAGCACCCGCGGAGTTGGTTCTTCACAGAGCTACGAAGTCTCGGCCCTGTTCGACGACGTGCTCGGGCTCGAGCCGGCGTCTCGGGTCCAGGTCGCCGGCATCGACGTGGGGCGGATCGGCAGAGTCGAGCTCGAGGGGTCGAAGGCCCGGGTCTTTCTCGACATCGAGGAGCGAATCGAGCTGTACGAGGACGCCGCCGTGGAGAAAGTCGCCATCTCCTTGCTCGGCGACTACAAGCTCGCGCTCACCCCGGGGTCCGCGAGCCGGCCCAAGATCCCGCCGGGGGGTGAGATCAAGAACGTCCGGTCGAAGTCCGACATCGACGCCATCACCGACGAGGTGCGCGCCATCGCGGAGTCGCTTCGTGGCCTGATCGCTGGCCGGGATGGCGAGCCGGCGCCGTTTCAGCGGATCGTGGACGACATCCAGGGCGCGGTCGCGGCGGCCCGAACCATCACCGAGTCGGTGCGAAAGGACATCGACGCCAACACCCGGCGGCTCGAGTCCATCCTTCGCAACATCGACGACTTCACCGCCGACCTGAAGACGATCTCGAAGGACAAGGACGATGACATCGACCGGATCGTCGAGGACACGAGGGCGATCGCGGCCAGCATCCGGCGCACCTCGGAGAGCGTGGAGCGCATGGTGGCCGGGGCGAAGGACGACGACCTCGACGAGTCGGTCCGGTCCCTGCGCGAGTCGCTCGACGCGCTCAACCGCTCGCTGACGAACGTCGCCAGCATCACCGAGAAGGTGGACGATGGGGAGGGGACGGTGGGCAAGCTGGTGAACGACGACCAGCTGCACCAGGACATCGCCGAGGCCGCGGAAGGCATCAACTCCCTCGTCGGTGGGATCGCGCGGCTACAGACCTGGGTGGATCTTCGCTCCGAGTTCCAGATTCGGGGCGGGGCGGCCAAGAACTACGTGCAGTTCACCCTCCAGCCCTTCGAGGACAAGGCCTACATCTTCGAGGTCGTCAACGATCCTCGCGGGGTGCGGGAGGTCATCACCGAGGACGTCGAGACCACCTCGCCCGCCGATGGGCGAACCTTTCGGTACCGGGAGCGGCGGACCAGGGTGACGGAGGGGTTCAATTTCTCGCTGATGTTCGCCAAGCGGATCTCGTTTCTCCAGCTGCGATTCGGCATCATCGAAGGTTCTGGCGGTGTCGGGGCCAACCTGTTCTTCCTGGAGGATAGGCTCCGCTTCCTCTTCGATCTCAACCGTTTCGGCGAAGACGACCGCTTTCCCCGGGTCAAGGCGCTCGCCGAGATGCAAATCATCCCATACATCTATGCCCATGGAGGGATCGAGGACGCGCTCAACGAAGGCACGCTCGACTTTTTCCTCGGGCTCGGAGTCCGCTTCAACGACGAGGACCTGAAGACGATGCTCGCCCTCGTGGGCGGCGCCGCGCTCTCCGGAGGGAACTGAACCATGCGCTCGCTCACCCCGATCCTGCTTCTCCTCGCGTCCGCTTGCGCGCAGGAGACCATCGCCCACCAGCAGGAGGAGCGGCAGGCCAACCGCATCCTGGTGCTGCTGCAGCGTTCCGGGCTCGAGGCTCGAAAGATGAAGGACGAGTCCTCCCGAGACCTCCGCTTCAACATCAGCGTCCCCGGGTCCGAGCTCTCGGCCGCGCTCGAGGTGCTCGAGCGGCACAACCTGCCCGAACGGCCGCGGGCGGGCACCCGCGAGATCTTCGAGGGCGGCGGGATGATCCCCACCGGGGAGCAGGAGCGGGCCAAGCGGGTGGTCGGAGTGGAGGGGGACATCGTGAACGCCCTCCGCCAGATCCCGCGGGTGGTCTCGGTCGAGGCGGCGGTGTCCATCCCCGAAGACGATCCGCTGCGGGACGAGACCGTGGAGCGTCCCAGGCCCAAGGCCTCGGTGATCCTCGTGTACATGCGCGACGGCTCGGGGGCACCCCCAGCCTCGCGGGAGGAGATCCAGCGCCATGTGCAAGCGAAGTTGCCGGAGATCCGAGCGGCCGAGGTCGACGTCCTGCTGATGGCTGCCGGCGGGGCGGACGCCGGTCCCGAGCCGGACGTCTCGCGCCCACCGGTCATCGATCCCGCGGTGGGCTGCGCCGAGAAGGAGCGGGTGCTCGGCATCGAGGTGTGCGCGGGCGAGCGCAAGAAGCTGCTCAATTGGATCATCGGCGCGGTGATGATGTCGGGGGTGATGGCCGGGCTCGCCGTGGTGGCGGTGCTGCGGGCCTTGCGCTACCGGCGCGACCTCACCCGGCTCACCGCCCAGTTCCAGCAGGTCCGGCGGTAGCGCCCTCAGGTCGCCGAGATGGCGGCGGAGAGCCGAGCGTGAAGCTCCGGAGGAGCGGCGAGGATCCCCCGGTTTCGATCGAGCGAGGCTCCGGCGGAGAAGTCGAGGCCGGCGCCGTCGAGGTCGGTCACCACGCAGCCGGCCTCCTGCGCGACCAGCGCCCCGGCAGCGTGGTCCCAGATCGCGGCCCGGTCCGTCGCCTCTCGGGGCCGCCACCAGAACACGTCGGCGTCGCCGCGGGCCACGGCGGCGTATTTCACCTGCCCGTCGAGCGGGACCGGGGGCCCGGCGGTCAGCCCGGCCCGCTCGAAGAGCGCGTCGTCGGAGGGGTGCACCGCCCGGTGGGATCGCTCCACCGACCGGGCGAGGCGGATGGGGGCGCCGTCTCGGACGGGCGGCCGGGCGATCGGTTGGAGCTCGGGGCGGTCGAGCGGCCCCTGAAGGGTCCCCGCGCCGGCCTCCGCTACGAGGAGGACCCCCGCGCCGTCGAGGGACGTGGCCCCGAGCCGAGGGCAGGCGAGGGCGGCGAACACCGGGTGTTCGCCCTCGATTCGGGCGAGCGCGAGGCAGAAATGATCGCCGCGGAGGAAGCCTTTGGTGCCGTCGATCGGATCGAGCGTCCAGAACCCATCGGTTGGATCAGCTGTCCCAAGGGACAGCCCGGCCTTCACCTCCGCCTCGGTCGTGCCCGGGCGAACCCGGCGGACGGCGGCGAGGACCCAGGTCATGAGCGCCGGGTCCTCGAGCGCCTCCGGGCCTTCTTCGCCGACGAACCGCTCTTCGAGCCCAAGCCCGACCACCGCCTGCGCGGCGAGATCGGCCCCGCTCACCGGCGACCCATCCGGCTTTCGAATTCTCGGGACCGACCGGTCCCCCTGAAGGGCGAGAACGAGCCGCGCGGCCGTCCTCGCGGCGTCCACCGCGGCCGGATATTGGTTCGCCATGTCGGGGAGCGTCCCATGCCCGCGGAGGCGAGGCCAACCGCGCCCCACCGCGAGCGCTCACCGGGGCGCGCACCCTGCGTGACCGAAACCACACCCCTCCGCCTTCGTCTCGCGGCTTGACCCGGTGCTCGGGTGGGGCGATGACCCGGACATGCACCTCGGCGACGAGCGTGGGACCGAGCCTCAGCGACCGGAACCGAGCCTAGATGTTCCTCGCGGACGTGCCGAGGCGGCGTCCTCTGGGCGCCTACGCGGCGCTTCGAGGCTCAGGGTCGTCGGTGCGGGCAGGGGAGCCCCCGCTCGGCGGTCTCGAAAACGCCGAGGAATTGCCCTCACCACGGTCAACGGTGGTACCGTCCTTCGCGGCGACATGTTTGGGGCGATCGGAACTCTGGCGGCGAGGGTGGCGTTCATCGCCGCCGTTTTGACCCTGGGCGGGACGGCGTCCGCGCAGGAGGCGTCGGCGCCCGGCGGGGCGCTCGAGGCCCCGAGCGGGGCGGCGCCGACGAACGGCAGCGAGTCCGAGGCCACGGTGACGCTGCGGGGGCTCGAAGAGCGGGTCAACGATCTGAAGGAGCGGGTCTTCCGCAGCAAAGCGCGCCTCGTCCTGCTCCGAGAGACGGTGCTGAGCGGGGTCATCTCCGGGGCTCGGGCCCGAATCGTTCACCGCAACGACATGGGGCCCTCGTTCGTCCTGGAGCGGGCGGTGTACACGCTCGACGGGGAGCCGCTGCTGAGCGCCAACAACGACGATGGCGCCCTCGACGGAAAGACGGAGATCGAGCTGTACCAGGGCAGCATCGTGCCCGGGAGCCACAGCCTCTCGGTGCAGCTCACGTTTCGCGGAAACGGGTACGGGATCTTCACCTACCTTCGGGACTACGTGTTTCGGCTGGCGGCCAGCTACCCGTTCACCGCGGAAGAGGGAAAGACCACGACGGTCCGCGCGGTCGCCTACGAGCGGGGCGGTGCGACCACCGACCTCCAGGATCGGCCGGCGATCCGATTCGAAACCAACGTGAAGCAGGACCTCGACCCCCGTCAGCCCGAGGTCGTCGGTGGAGGCGAGGCCGCTCCATGACGGGTCGCTACCCTTGCCCGAGACGGAGCGCGGTGCTGGCGCTGCTCATCGCCCTGGTGGCGGCAGCAGGCCCCACGGAGGCGGCCGCCGATCCGCTCTCCGCTTCCGCCGCCAACCGTCGGCTCGACGAGGTGGACCTCGAGGTCCGGGCGGTGCGGGCGGAACTGTCGATGGTGTCTTCGGGGTACGAGGCTCCGCTGCGGCGGGAAGCGAGCGGCCTCGAGCAGCGCCTCCGCGAGGCGGAAGTCCAGCGGCTGCTCGGTGACCCGTTTCGAGCGGCGATCCTGCTGTTCGACGTGGCCGAACGGAGCGAGCTGGCGACGGACCCCCAGTACCCGCAGGCCCTGCTGCTGCTCGCGGAGAGCTTGCTCGAGACCGGAAACCTGGCCTCGGCCCAGCGGTACTTTCGGCAGCTCACCCGGACCGCCCGCGGGGAGCCGCTCGCGCGAGCGGTGCTCGGCCTGCTCGAGGTCGCGAGCCGGACCGGCGAGTTTGCGGACGTCCGGGAGCCGATCGAGCGGCTCAGCCGGGAGGGCGCGGTCACGGATCGACCCCGGGTCGACTACGCCCACGGAAAGGCCTTGTTTCGGGCCGCCTCGACCGACGTCACCCTGCTCTCCGCTGCCCTTGATCGTTTTCGGGCCGTGCCCCCGAAGCAGTCGGTGTCCGGCCCCGCCGCCTACTACGAGGGGGTGACGCTGGTGCGGATGGGGCAACTCGACCAGGCGGTGGCGGCGTTCTCGAGGGCGACCGAGCTCGCTTCGTCCCACCCCGACGCGAGCCGGGTGCGCGAGCTCGCGTCCCTATCTTTGGGCCGGATTCATCAAGAACGGGGGGACGTGAGCTCCGCGCTCGACGCCTACCAGGCCGTCTCGCGGGACTCCCCCTACTTTCCCGACACCCTCTACGAGGTGGCTTGGGTCCACGTGAAGGCGGCCGAGCGAGCCGAAGACGAGGATGCCCAGCGGGCGGCCCTGCAGAGGGCGCTCGACACCCTGGAGCTCATCACCGACGTCGAGGCCGACGCCCGGGTCTACCCCGATGCTCGGGTGCTGCAAGGCAACCTGCAAATCCGGCTCGCCTCGCTCGAGACCGCCTACCAGACCTTCGGTGACGTCGTAGAGCGGTTCGGCGCCGCTCGGGACGAGATGGCCGCCCTCCTCGCCGCCCGAGGGGATTCTCGAGCCTTCTTCGAGCGGCTGATCCGGTCGGATTCGGGTGACCTCGGCGACGACCGCCTGCTCCCGCCGGCGGTGGTCCGATTCGCCCTCGACGATCCCGGGGTCGCCCGGGCGGTGTCGATGCGGAAGGACCTCGAAGAGGCGGAGCGCGACATCTCGACCTCCCGGGAGCTGCTCGGGACGCTCGAGACCGCGCTTCGAAGCGAGCAGCGGTTCTCGATGTTCCCCGGCGTCCGGGAGGCGCGCGTACGGGCATTGTCCGTGCAGAATCGGCTCCTCGACGCCGAGCGCGTGCTCATCGAGGTCGAGCGGCGCCTCGCGGCCCCGTTCATCGCGCCCGAGGCGGCCGCCCAGTGGGAGGACTCGGAGCGGCGCGTTCAGGCCATCGAAGACGAGATCCGCGCGCTCCCGCGAACCGCGAGCGAGGTGGAGCAGAGCCGAGACTCCCTGAAGGCCGACTACGAGAAGGTCTCGCACCGCGTTTTCAGGATGCTGTCGTCGGTGCGGGGTCTGCGGTCCCAGGTGAACGCGGTTCGGCTGTGGGCTCGCCGGGAGGGCCACCTGTCCACGGACGCGAGCGTCGCCACCGAGCAGCGAATGGCGAGCGCGACCGCCGAGCTCACGGAGCTCGAGCGCCTGCTCGAGGCAGCGGAGCGGGAAGTCTCGAGGGCATCGCTGCTGTCGCGCGGGGACGGGGGCTGGGCCCGGGCCGAGCGGTTGCGTCAGTCGATGCGCGAGGCGCTCGCGGACCTGTCCGGGCTGCTCGGCCCAGCCCGCGCGAGGCTCGGGGGAGAGCAGCGGGCGGCCCTCGCCCGGCTCGACCAGCAGCGGGGCGAGATCCGGAAGGTGGAGCAGGACCTGTTCGCTCTGCAGGTGCGGCTCGAGCGGATGGTCGACGCCCGGGTGGACGAGCAGCGAAAGCTGGTGCTCGACGTGCTCCGTGACCTCGACCGGGACGCCCGGGAGCTCGGCGATCTGAGGCGGATGTCGGGCGAGCTGCTCGGTCCGGTCGCCGAGGCGACCGTGGCCGCGGTGGGCCGGGAGCTCGACCAGGTCGTGCTCGAAGCCGACGTAGGCATTCTCGACGTCGCCTGGGCCAAGAAGCGGTCCCACACCGACCAGGTCACCGAGCTGGTTCGGGAGCTCAACCGCAGGTCGGGCGAGCTTCAGGAGGAGTTCCGTGAGGTCCTCGAGGACGAGCCATGAGATCGCCCAGATGCGTTGAGATGGACGGATGGCGCAGGACCGCCGGATGGGCGGCCGCCCTATGGGTTGGCTTCTGGTCCGCGGCGTCGCTCGCGCAGGAGGTCTCGACCGCGACCGCCGCCGACTCCGGGCGTGCTTCGCGGAGGGCGGAGGCGGCCCCGCCGCCCACGAGCGGTCCGGGGTCGATGATCTCGGAGCGAGAGTACGCGCCGCCTTCCCCTCCTACCGCAGCCGAGGTGGAGGCCGAAGGCCGGGACGCGCAGCTGCGGCGGCTGGTGGCCGAGGCCGAGTATTTTCTTCGGGGGGCGGAGGAGTTCGCCGCGGATCAGCGATTGGTGATCCGGACCGAGTACGACCGCCAGCGGGGCCAGCTCTCCGAGCAGTACGAGCGCCGAATCGACGCGCTCGAGGTCGAGGAGCGAGAGCGGCGCACCGACGCGATCGAGCGGTTCGAGGTCTTCATTCGCAAGTACCCGAACGCGCCGCTCTACACCCCGGACGCGATGTTCCGCTTGGCCGAACTCTATTTCGAGAAAGCGAGCGACGACTACCTGCAGGAGAACCGCGCCTACGAGAAGGAGCTGCTCGCCTTCGAGCGGGGAGAGCGACAGTCTGAACCCCCGACGCCGGAGCCGCGGTTCGACCGGACCATCGGTCTTCACGAGGAGCTGCTCGCGCGCTTTCCTGGGTATCGGCTCGCCGACGCCGCGCGGTATCTGCTCGGCTATGCGTACGGCGAGATGGATCGTGGCGACAAGGCGCTCGACGCCTACGTCGGCTTGACCGAGAACCACCCCGGCTCATCGTTTCTGCCCGAGGTCTGGACCCGGATCGGAGAGATCCACTTCGAGCGGAGCGCCCCCGACTCCCTCGAGCGCGCGCTCGCCGCGTACCAGCGGGTCCTCAACTATCCCGACAGCCCCTACTACGACAAAGCGCTCTACAAGATCGCTTGGACCTACTACCGCATGAACCAGTTCGACGACGCCGTAGACGCGTTCGTCGCCTTGGTTCGATACGCGGACAGCCAGAAGGCGGCGACCGGGGTCACCGGGTCCGAGCTCCGAAGCGAAGCGATCCAATACATCGCCATCTCGCTCGCCGACGAGACCTGGGGAGGGATGGCTCGGGCCAAGCAGAAGCTCGGGGCGATCGAGGGTGAGCCCTTCACCCAAGAGTTGTGGGTTCGGTACGGTGACGTGCTGTTCGAGCAGACCCAGTACGGCCGGGCGGTGGAGGCCCTCACCTACGCGGTGGAGCGCTACCCGAACGCCCCCGGCAACCCGAAAGCCCAGTCCCAGATCGTCAAGGCCCACGAGCAGCTGAGAGACTTCGAGGCCGCGACCCGGGCTCGGGAGGTGCTGGTCGAGCGGTTCGGGGTCGGCTCGGAGTGGGCGACGGCCAACCGCGACGAGCCGGAGGCGCTCGCCGACGCCGCTTCGCTCACCGAGACCTCCCTTCAGAGCGCCGCGATCTTTCGCCACCGGCAGGCGCAGGCGCTCCGTCAGCAGGGGGCGACCGCCCGCTCCGTCGAACAGTACCGCGCGGCGGCGTCGGCCTACGAGGCCTACCTCGATCGCTTCCCCGACTCGGACCGCGCCTACGAATTCAGCTTCTACCTCGCGGAGACCTTGTTCTATTCGAGCGAGTACCTGCGGGCGGCCGAGACCTACGCCGCGGTCCGGGACAGCACGAGGGACGACAAGCATCTGCCGCCGGCCGCCCTCTATTGCGTCGTGTCGCTCGAGAAGCACCTCGAGCAGCTCGAGGCGGAAGGGAAAGTCCCTAAGCGGGAGGTGACGAAGGCAGGCGAGCGGAGAGGTCCGGTTCAGCCGGAGCCGCTCCCCGACCCCGTGGGGGCCCTGGTGTCGGCGTCCGACCGGTACCTCGACCTGCTCCCGAAGAGCGACCAGGCCCCGATCATCGCGTACCGGGCTGGCTCGGAGTATTACAAATACGATCAGTTCGACCAGGCCCGGGCTCGCTTTGAGAGCGTGATCGAACGCTATCCTTCGACGGAAGCGGCCGAGTATTCGGCGAACCTCATCATCGAGAGCTACCTCGCGACCGAGCAGTGGGACAAGGTTCGGGACTCGGCAGAGCGGCTCACCGCGGCCACGAAGAACCAGGGGCTCGGAGGATCGAAGTCGTCCGACTTGCTGGCCTCGCTCATCGACGTCCGCAACAAGTCCGAGTTCAAGATGGCCGAGCAGCTCAACGATGAGCAGCGGTTCGAGGAGGCGGCGGAGACCTACATCCGGCTCGTGGACCAGGATCCGAAGGGCGAAGTGGCGGACAAGGCCCTTTTCAACGCTGCGGTGGCCTTCGAGAAGGTCAAGCGCTTCGACTCGGCTTCTCGGGCCTACCAGCGCATCTTCGACAACTATCCAAAGTCCGCCCTCGCGCCGAAGGCGCTGTTTCGGGTGGGGGTGAACGCCGAAAAGGGGTTCAGCTTCGATGAGGCGGTCGCCGCGTACGATGCGCTCGCGACCCGGTACCCGAACTCCGAGGACCGGGCGGACGCGATGTACAACCAGGCGGTGGTCCTCGAGCACATGCAGCGGTACGCCGACGCCGCGGCGGCGTTTCGGCGGTACGCCACCACGTTCAAGAACCGCCCCGACGCCGGCGAGGTCTTCTTCCGAAGCGCGCTGGTCTTCGCCAAGATGGAGGCGTGGGAGAAGGTCGTCGCGACCTTGAACGACTTCCTGCGCGCCTACCGAACCGACCGCTCGCAGCGGGAGCGTCTGGTCGAGGCGCACATGCGCATCGGCGACGCTGAGACCGAGCGCAACCGGAGCCGGGCCGCGCTCGACGCCTACAAGGCGTGCGTCGGCACGTTCGACTCGCTCCGGCTCCCGGTCACCGGGCGAGCGGGCAGCTTTGCCGCCCGGTGCTCGCTCGCCGAGGCCGAGGCCCAGTTTGCCCGGTACGACGACCTCAAGATCGAGGGCAGAAGCCGCGAGCAGATCGCGGCTCTTCAGCGCAAGGCGAAGGCCCAGCGCGAGGTCGAGGACGCGTTCAAGGCGGTCCTCAAATACAAGCGACTCGAGCAGTCGCTCGCCGCCTTCTATCGAATCGGGCACTCCTACGAGCGGTTTTCGGAGGCGATGCTCGCTGCTCCGGCTCCCAAGGAGCTCGCTGGGGATCAGGACGCCATCGACGAGTACCGAAACCAGCTCGAGACGAAGGCGTCGGTGCTCGACCGAAAGGCGGAGCAGGCGTACCGAACCGCTCACGAGGAGGCCAGAAAGAACGCGGTGGCCAACCAGTGGACCCGCCGGATCCTCGAAGGGCTCAACAAATATGCGCCGACCGAGTTCCCGCTCCAAAAAGCGGGCAAATCGGCGTTGCGCCCTGGCCTCTGGGCTGGAGGTGGTTTCGACCGGGCCGGGCTGGACGATGCGCCGAGCGAGGCGAAGCCCGAGTCCGCTCCGGGGGGCGCACCGGCGGCCGGACCGGGAGCGCCCCGACAAGCAGGGGCTACGGGAGGCTGAATGGGGCGTAATCTGGGTCTTCTGGGCGCTCTCCTCGTGGGTTGCGCCTCCGGTGGTGCGCAGACCGGGGCGCAGACCGAGGCGGAGACCGCTGGCGGTACCCCGGCGGCACGGCAGGAGAAGCTCGCTGGGGGGGCGCCGGTCGCCGACGGGGGCGAAGCGGAATCGGGCCGCTCCTCACCGGACGTTTCCTCCGAAGTGCGGGGCGTCGCCGGAGCGGGGGCCGAAGCGGCGTCGAGGCCGATGGAGGCGCCGCCTGCGCCCAACGCGTCGGCGACGGCTCTGCTCGCGGAGGGGCTCGCGCTGGCGGACCGTGATCCGGAGGGGGCGCTCCGAAAGTTCGTGGAGGCGGCCCGAGCCGATCCGAAGGTCGGGGCCCCGCACCTCAACGCGGGGGTGGTCGAGGAGGCCCGGGGAAAGCCGGAGGCGGCGATCGCGGCGTACGAGGCTGCGCTTCGGGCCCAGCCTGGGTACGGGCGCGCGGCGGCGAACCTCGCGGCCGTGCTCGTGCAGCTCGGCCGGGCGCCCGAGGCGGAGAAGCGCCTCGCCGCCGAGCGAGAGCGAGGTCCGGGCGACTCTCGGATCGACAACGCGCTGGCGGCGGTCCGGATCGAGCTGGGCAAGCTCGCGGACGCGGAGAAGCTCGCGAAGCGGGTCCTCCGGGAGGACGAGCGAAACGTCGAGGCCCTGACCCAGCTGGCTCGGGTCTTTGCCCTTCGCGGCCAAGTGGAGCTGGCGCTGGACGTGCTCGAGCGGGCTCGGGAGATCGACCCGGAGAACGTCGGCGTCTGGCTCGGCCTCGGGCAGGTGTATCTCGCCCAGGATCGGCCGGCCGAGGCCACCAAAGCGTTCCAAAAGGCGCTCGAGTACCGTGACGACCTCCCCCACGCGCACAACAACGTCGGGGCGCTGCTCGTGGACGTGCAGGACTTCGAGGGGGCGATCGGTCACCTCCAGACGGCGATTCGCCTCCTGCCCAAGCTGGCGTCGGCCCACCAGAACCTGGGGAACGCCCTGAAGGGGGCCCAGCGCTACCCGGAGGCCGAGGCTGCCTACCGTCGCGCGCTCGAGCTCGACCCGAACGCCCACGGCGCGTTGTACAACCTGGGAATCCTCCACCTCGACAACCAGCTCCCCGACGTCGAGCCGCTCAAGCGATGGGAGACGGCCGAGAGTTACCTGAACCGGTACCTTCAGGCCGCTGCGCCCTCCGACGAAGAGAAGAGCAGGGTCGCGGGATACCTGGTCGAGGTCGATCGGGGCCGGACCCGAACGCAGCGGGCGCTCGAGCGAGAGGAGAAGCGGCGATTGCGGGAGGCCAAGGAAGTGGAGGCGAAGCCGCCCGAGCCGGACGGCGGCCCCGGCGAACCTCGTTCGGACGCGGGCCCGGGGTCCGCCAAATGAGTTCGCCCCACGAGAGCGCCCGAGGTGCTAACATGGTGAACACCATGTCGTTGCGCGGGCTGCTTTGGGTCATCCTCGGAGGCGCGGCGGCGTTGGCCGGTGCCGAACCGGCTCACGCCCAGAGCCGGCCGGGACCACGAGTGATTCGCTTGGCCGACATCACGATCGAGGGACGAATCCAGAAGCCTCAAGCGTTCTACATTCTTCAGCGCAGCAGCCTGAACTTCGAAGGTCTCGAGCTCAAGAAGAGCTTTTTGCCCAAGATCGTCGAGTCGGCCGAGCGAGCGCCGTTCTGACCGAGGGGACCGATATGGCCGAGTCCAAAGCCGCTGCGTCCGGGCCGAAGGTTCTTCGGGTCGGCATCGTTCAAGGCGGAAAGATCATCGAAGAGCGCGAGGTGAAGCGCCGGGAGCCGGTGTCGATCGGGACGGGCAAAAACACGTTCTCGATCAACTCCGATAGCCTCCCGAAGTCCTTCGACCTCTTCGACCACGACGGGAAGAGCTACTTTCTCCGGTTCGACGCGGGGATCGAGGGTCGGCTCCAGCTCGACGACGAGCCGGTCGCCGATTTCCCGGCGCTCGAGGCGCGCGGTCAGGTGGTCCAGAGAAGCGGGAAGAAGGCGGTCCGCCTGACCGAGCGGAGCCGCGGGAAGGTGATGATCGGCGACGTCACCGTGCTCTTTCAGTTCAAGCCGGTGACGCCGGCGCCGGTGCGCCCGGTGCTGCCGCCGGACGTGCGAGGGAGCATTCTCCAGACCATCGACGCCCAGTTTGCGGCGATCTTCGTCGTGGTCGCGATCCTCCAAATCTCGGTCCTCACCTACGCCCGGAGCCTCCCCTACGTGGAGCCGACCTCCCTCGAGGAGCTGAGCGAGAGCTTTCAGCGTCTCGTGATGCCGGACCGGATCCCGGAGCCGCCGCGCTCTCCGGCCGCCCGAGTGGATGCCCAGAAGCAGGCCAAGAAGGAGCCGGAGACTCCGAAGGAGGAGAAGAAGCCTCCGAAGGAGGAAAAGACCGCAGAGAAGAAGCCGGCCCCGCCCTCCGAAGGGCAGCAGAAGGACCCCGGCCAGGCCAGGGAAGCAGCCAGGCAGCGGGCCAGGCAAGCGGGCCTGGTTGGAGCGATCGGACGAATCGGCAGCGATGGCGCGCTCGCCGACGTGTTCTCGGAGGGAGGCGGGTCGGGCCAGAGCCTCGGCGAGGCGTTCTCCGGCGCGCAAGGCGTCGAGCTGGCCGCAGGGCCAGGGGGCGGGACCCGGGGCGGTGGCTCGGGCGAGGCGGTCGGCGTGGGCAAGCTCGGCACCCAGGGGGGCCGGTCGGTCTCCACGGTGGGTCAGAAGCAGGAAGCGGCGGTCTCCGGGAAGCTGGCCGCCGAGAGCGCGGCGGTGGACGGCGACCTCGACCCGGCCAAGATCCAGGCCGAGCTGCGCCGGCGGCAGTCCGCGCTCAAGGCGTGTTACGAGACCGCGCTGAAGCGCGACCGGAGCCTTAAGGGAAAAATCATCCTGAGCTTCGAGATCGACGTGAACGGGCGTCTCAGGGACCTGAAGTTCGGCGGCAGTCTCCGGTCCGCGGAGCTCGAGTCGTGCATTCGCGCCCGGGCCAGCGCGTGGCGGTTTCCCAAGCCGGACGGCGGGTCCGTGTTCGTGGATTACCCTGTCGTTCTCACTCCGTCGAGCTGAGCGGAGGTTCACCGCTGCTGGACCGCCCGTGGTCCCTCGACTACCGGTGCCAAAGGAGGCGGCTTGTCGAACGACGGAACCCGGATGAACCGGCGCGCTCTGCTCGCAGCGGCCGCGATGGCCCCAGGGCTCTTGGCGTCCCGCATCGCTGCCTCGGACTTCCGGCTCGCTCAGCTACGGACCCGGGGCGCTTGGGACGTGCGCGCCGACGCGCTGCGGCGGCTCGCTTGGGAAGTTCGCCAGCGTACATCCATCGAGGTGGACCTCGAGCCCACGGCCCTCGACCCCACCGACCCGGCGCTCTTTCGCCACCCTTGCCTCTATTGGGGAGGAACCGGCCTTCACCCTGAGCTGTCCGACGAGGCTCTCCGGCGGCTCCGCCGCTATTTGACCTACGGCGGGAGCCTCATCATCGACTCGGCCGACGCCGACCCCGGCGGGCCGTTCGACCGCTCGGTGCGTCGGACGCTCTCCGCGCTGCTTCCGCGGCGCCCGATCGAGCGCGTCCCTGCGAACCACGTGCTCTACAAGACCTTCTATTTGGTCGAGGGCCAGGCCGGGCGGGTGGCCCGGGTCCCCTACCTCGAGCAGGTGGTGCTCGAGGGCCGGTCGGCGGTGATCTACGCCCAAAACGATCTGGCCGGGGCCTGGGCGCGGGACGCTTTCGGGCGGTGGTCGTACCAAGTCAGCCCCGGGGGGGAGCGGCAGCGAGAGATGGCGTTTCGGCTTGGAGTCAACCTCGTGATGTATGTGCTCTGCCTCGACTACAAGGATGACCTGGTCCACGCCCCCTTCATCCGGGACCGGCGGCGCTGATGCTCGACTGGCTCGTCCGGTGGCTCGCCCCCGACGCCGTCGCCGGGGCCTACAACGACTGGCGGCTGGTGAGCGGCGCTGGCCATGGAGAGATCATCATCGCCTTCGGCGCGGCGCTCGTCGTTGCCGCGGTGGCGCTGTCGGTGCTGGGGCTCAGCCGGCTCCCTTGGCGCCGCAAGGCGCCGGTGATCGCGCTCAGGGCCGCCGCCGCGGTGGTGGTGGGAGCGCTCTTGCTCGAGCCCGCGGTCGAGCTTCGGGCGATATCACGGGTTCCGAGCCGGGTCGCGCTCCTGCTCGACAGCTCGCGGTCGATGGCGCTCGCGACCCCGAGCGGCGGCACCCGGGCCGAGCGGGTCGTCGCCCACCTCGAGGCCCACGCCGGCGATATCGAGCGATTGTCGAGGCAAGCGGCGGTCGAGTGGCATCGCTTCGACGAGCGATCCCGGCCGCTCGAGAGCCGACCCGCGGAGCTGCCGACCGATGGGCGCCACACCAACCTGTTGCGGGCCGTGCAGGAGCTGAGCTGGCAGGGGTCGGGCCGAGCGCTCGGCGCCATCGTGCTGTACTCCGACGGAGCCGACACCGAGGGCCTGACCGTCGAGCGGGCAGAGCGGGAGGCCAAAGCGCTCGGGGTCCCGATCCACGTCGTGCGCTTCGATGACCGGACGACGGCGCCCGACCTCGCGATCCGCCGCATCCCAGCCGATGACTTCGCGTTTTTGCACCAGCCGGTCGTGCTCGACGTGGAGCTCGAGGTGCGCGGGCTGTCTTTGGGAGCGGTGGACGTGACCATCGAGCAGGACGGGCGCCTGCTGCAGACCCGCACCGCGCGGTTCGAAAACGGGCGCGCTCACGTCGCATTCGAGGTGAAGCCAAAGACGATCGGTCGCCAAGTGTACCGAGTCTCGGTTCCGGTCCAATCGGGCGAGACCGTCCGCAGCAACAACGAAAAGAGCGTCATGCTCCGGGTCATTCGGGACCGCATCCGGGTGCTTCAGGTGGCGGGGCGCCCGTCGTGGGATCAGCGCTTTCTTCGGGATCACCTCAAGAGAGACCCGAACATCGATCTCATCTCGTTTTTCATTCTACGCTCCACCACCGACCAGCAAAAGGCGTCACAAGACGAGCTCGCGCTCATCCCATTTCCCGTGCACGAGCTGTTCACCGAGGAGCTCGAGACCTTCGACGTCGTCATCTACCAGAATTTCTCGTATCGACCATACCGGATGGATAGATATCTCCCGAACCTTCGAGACTTCGTTCGCGCCGGCGGAGGGTTCTTGATGATCGGGGGGGATCAATCTTTCGAGGATGGTTGGTATGCGGGCACCGCGCTCGCCGAGGTGCTGCCGGTGCGGCTCGGGGGGGCGTCCCCTTGGGAGGTCAGCCCGTATCGGCCTCGCCTCACCGAGGCCGGCCGGGCCCACCCGATCACCCGCATCGGAGAGCCGGGTGAGCCCATCGATGCGGTCTACCAGCGACTCCCCGAGCTCGAGGGGGTCAACCCGAGCCTTGGTCTCTTCCCAGGGGCTTCGGCCTTGTTGTCCCACCCCTCTCTCCCCGGGAACCCACCGGTGGTGGCGCTCCGAGATGTGGGCGAGGGGCGAAGCCTGGCCGTGACCACCGACGCGCTGTGGTTTTGGCGGTTCCTCGCCGTGCGGGATGGCGACTCCGGTCGAGCCTACGAACGCTTCTGGTCGAACGTCTTTCGGTGGCTGGTTCACGACCCCGAGCTCGAGCGGATGCGGCTGAGGGTGGACCGGTCCGTCGTGCCGCTCGGAGAGCCGGTCACCGGAGAGGTGAAGGTCGTGGGTCGGGATCACCAAGCGCTCGAAGGAGGTGACATCGACGTGCAGCTCGCCCCGCAGGGCGAGGGTCCGGCTCGCTCGGTTCGGCTTCGCACCGGCCCGGAGGGCACGGCGCTGTTTCGCTTCGATGACATCCCGGCGGGCGCCTACAGCCTGCGAGCCGAAGCTTTCCAGGGCGGACAACCGGTTGGCGAGCGGACGGAGCCAGTGATCGTCGAGGCGGCGGATCGGGAGTGGCAAAACCCCTTCCCTCGCCCGGACCTGCTCGACGCGCTCGCGAAGGGGTCGGGGGGCAGCTCGGTGGACATCGGCGGGGGTTTCCCCGAAGTCCGCTTGGAGGAGAGCCGTCGAGTCCAGGTGGATCGCTCCCGCCGAGTGCCGCTGTGGGACGGATGGGCCGCGTTTGTGTTGCTGCTGTCGCTCGTCGGGGCCGAGTGGTGGTGGCGGCGGCGCGCCGGGCTCCTGTGAGCGACGGTTCTGGGGCGGTGTCAGCGGGGCCAGGACGGGGAGCTGCGGCTCTGCGGGCCTCCAGCGGCGGCCACCAACAAGAACGTCACCGCCAGGTATGGACCGCGGGCCGGTGACGCCGACGGGATCGCCTGCGACAAGGCCGGCGCGGCCAGCAGCTCGGCGGCGATGGTTCGCTGGTTCGAGTTCCAGTCGAAGTGCTCGATCCACGCCTCGACGTCAGCCGCGGCGGAGAGCGGCCGATCCAGCCAGGGACCGAGGGCCCGCTCCATCGCGGCCTCGGGGATGGCGTCCTGAATGATCCGCGGCAACAGCTGAAGCAGGTTCGGGGCCGACCGTCGATTGGTCGGCTTCACGCCCGCGTCGAACCACCAAGTGCCGTCCTCGACGGCCAGCATTCTCCGGAGCCGCCGGCGGGTCAGCGCCGCCTGGTGCTCGCTCGTGTCCACCCCGGTGAGCCGCCGCACGACGTCCTCGAAGGTACCGCCCCCGCTCCAGACCTCGTGCGCGAGGTGAGGGAGCACGAGCTCGTCGAGCACGCCCCGGGCCACCAACACCGCCGGCGTCAGCAAGGCGAGCTCGTTCGTGTCCGCGTACACCGGCCGGCCCCCGAGCAGGTGGACGTCGTAGAAGGCCACGCCCCCCGGTCGTTCGGAGACCAACACGAGCCGCCCCCGGTGCTCGCCGAGCCCGGCCCGAGCGAGCAGACCGGTCACGCTCATCGGCTGGAGCCAGCCCCGGTTGGGAGGCAAGACCGCTGTATTCGCCGGTGCGGAGGTCGCGCCGACCAGCGCGGCGTCGAGCGCCTCGAGCGCGGCCTGGGCGGGGTGCAGCTGCTCCGGTCTCGGGTCTGCGCCTACCCGGCACCGGTCGATCGAGCCATCCATGGCCTCGAGCCGCAGCGCGAGCCCGAGCTCTTCGAAGGTCAGCGGCCCCACCCGCCGCTCGGTCCCGTCGACCAGCCAGAAACCCCGCGGCGGAGGGCGCCGAAACGGGGACAGCGCGTATCGCTCCCACAGGAACCGGCTGTCGGTCGCGGGGTCGAGTGCCGGCTGGGTGAGCGGGCCTCGCATCGGGGGGACCAGCCCGGACGCCTCCCCGGGCGGAGGGGCCGAGGGGGGCGGAGTGCGGTTGGCCTCGACGACCGGCGCCGCGATCCGGGGGACTTCGGCTACCGCCTCCACCGGAGGCTCGAAGGACAGATCGTCGAGCATCGAAGACCGTCCGTTTGCTGCCACCGGTTGGTCGAGCCCGCTTTTGGGCGCGATGAAATACGACGTGTCGCGGTCTACGCTGCTCGCTCGCCGAGCCGGCGGTCGGTCCCGCAAAAAGTCCACCAGCGCGGTCCGAAAGGCGCGGGCCGACGGGTACCGGTCCTCCCGGTCCTTGGCCAGGGCCCGGATGAGGATGTCGTCGAGGTCTGGGTGCAGGCCTGGCTGCAGCTGCGAGGCTCTTGGGATGGGAGCGGCGCAATGCTTCATCAGCACCGCGACCGCCTTGTCGGCCTCGTAGGGAGGCCGCCCGGTGAGCATCTCGAACAGCACCACTCCGCACGAGTACAGGTCGGCCCGCTCATCGAGCGGTTCGGTCACCGCCTGCTCGGGGGACATGTACAGCGGTGTCCCCACCACCCTCCGCTGCCCCTCGTTGGCCGCGAGCGAGTCGTGCATGTGGCTGAGCTTGGCGAGCCCGAAGTCGCAGACCTTGACCAGGGTTTCCGGCCGTCCCGCGTCATCGTGGGTAGGGAGCAGCATGATGTTCGAGGGTTTGATGTCGCGGTGCAGCACGCCTTTGTCATGGGCGGCGGCGAGCGCGGCCAGCACCTGGCACATCAGACCGGCGGCCTCGGTCGGTGCAAAAGCGCCACCCTCGTCGAGGGCTTCCCTCAGCGAGCCACCGGAGATGAACTCCATGGCTAGGTACAACTGGCCGTCCTGGTCCTCCCCGAAATCGAGAACGGCCACCGAATTCGGGTGGTCGAGCCGGCTGGCCGCCCTGGCCTCCCGGATGAAACGCGCGCTCACCTCGGGGTCGGTGCGCCGATCGTTTCGCAGCACCTTCACCGCGACGTCCTTGTCGAGGCCCAGGTGCCGAGCGCACCAAACCTCTCCCATGGCGCCGCTGGCCACCAAGCGGTCGAGCCGGAGCCTTCCGGCGAGGATGCGCGCTCCACCGCTCATAGGCACGAGACCGGGTGCAAGATAATGAGGGCCAAGCCGGCGGTCGACCCAGAAACGTTCACTTCGGTGACGCAGTCCCTTGGCCGCGGGTTCTTTCGCTCTTTCTCTCGAGCCGTATCTCACCGCCGAGTCGTTCCGCGACCTTTGCCTCCACCGTGACCCATAGCTCGTCGCCGGTTCGTCCGGCGACCCAGCGCGCCCCGTCCCAATCGAAATGCCAGGCGGTGCTTCCGGCGGCCATCCAGATTTGCCCGGCGGCCCGGTGGCTGTTGATGACGTGTTTTGCGCCGTCGTCGAACCGCACCGTCAGCACCCCGCTCTCGAGGTCGGCGTCGAGCCGGTCGTCCTCGAGGTCGGAGAGCGCCTCGATGAGGTCGTTCAACGTCGAGTCGGCCAAAATTTCGAACTCGGGCTCGGACAAGCGATGCACCCCGCCATGATGCCCCGAGCTTGGGCCGGATTGAAGCGCTCGGTGCGCCTCCGGCCCGAGCTCGGTCGAATCCGGGCCCGAAGCTCAAGATTGCGCAGCCCGCGACGATGAAGCCAGGTGGGCGAAGAAGTTGCGAGCATGCGAATGAGAAAAGCGGCGACGATCCTGGTCCTCGGCGACCCCGGTGCGCTCCGGGACGAGCTCTTGCTGCGGCCCGAAGTGGACGTCGTATGGGCGTCGAGCTTCGAGGACGCGCTCGAACTGCTCGCGATCTACCCGGTGGACGCGTGCGTGTTGACCCCCCCGTTCGAGGCGGCCCCCGGTCACGGCCGGTTTCGCGCCGCCTCGGCGGGCACCCCGTGCCTCGTGCATCGGCCGCGGTTTCGGCGCCAGGGATCCCCATGGCCGGAGGATGTCGAGACCGCGCTCGGCTTTCTCGCTCGGCACACCGGGCTGGCGTTTGCCCGGTACCCTCGGGTGCCCCTTCGGCTCCCGGTCACCGCGGGCCTCCATGGACAAACCTACGAGCTCGAGACCCGCAACCTGAGCGTGTCGGGGGTCGCGATCGCCGACTTTCCCGACGCCCCGTCGGGGACCAGGGCGGAGCTGTGCATCGAGCTCGCCTCCGGGCCGCTGTACGTGCTGGCTCGCCTCACTCGGCGGATTCGCACCGGCCACGCCGTGCGGGCCGGCTTGAGCTTCACCGATCTCGGCGAGGGGCCCAGGGCGCGGATCGTGGACGAGGTGGCCGCGGCGCTGCCCCCTTGGCGGGACCACGCTCGGCTCTTCGGCGAGCTGGAGGTCCCGGTGCCCGCCTCGAGGCCCATCGAGCGGACCGAGGCCGATCTCCCCTGGGAGCTCGGCCTCGCCGATACCGTAGACCTCGCTTGCCCGGCGCCGCGCCCGATTTCGGACACGCAGGGCCTCGGGCCTCCGGACCCGACCTGGTTTTCCCAGCTCTCGGAGGACCTCAGCGCGAGCGAGCGCCTCGCCGCCTTCGGGGGCGACGCCCCGGCGTGGGCCCACCGGGTGCTCCAGCTCCGGATCGCGATCGCCCGGGCCCGGAGCTCCGAGACCGGGCCCCTGCCCGCCGTGCTGCTCGACGAGACCTACCGGTTGTTCGCGGGGCTCGAGGCGGAGGTGCAGTCGGCTCCAGCCCAAGTCCGAGAGGAGGTCTCTTCGATCCGCGCGTCGTTGCTCCGGGACGTGCTCGGCAGGGTGGCTTGACGCCAGCGACCTCGAGGCCACCGGGTCCTCGAGGATCCGTGGGTCGGGCGTCTCCGGAGCGCGCAACTTGCGCACCCGCCGCTTTGGGGAAACGATCCTGCTCGTCGGATGGTTCGGTCCGGTTTGACCGCGGCGGCCGCGCTTGGGCCAATCCCATCCCATGTCTCCGTGGTTTCCCTTGGATGACCAGCTCGGGCCCGAAGTCGAGGTGGACATCTTCGCGTTTCCCTACGCCGGGGCCTCGGCGGAGGCGATGCGGCCCCTCCAAAAGCGCCTCCCCCCGTGGATCGCCCTTCGGCCGCTCGAGCTGCCCGGCCGAGGGCGCCGGCTCGGGGAGTCTCCGCGGTGGCGGCTCGAGCCGCTCGTATCGGTGCTGGTCAAGGAGCTGACCCGGGCGGCCGCGCGCCCGGCGGTGTTCTTTGGGCACAGCATGGGCGCGCTGCTCGCGTTCGAGGTGGCCAGGAAGGCTCCACCGGCCCACCTCGTGGTGTCCGGCCACCGCGGGCCCCAGCTCGACCGGGCGTACCTCACCGGGCACGAGGACGACGACCCGACCTTCGCCGCCGAGCTTCGCCGGTGGGGAGGCGAAGACGCGGAGTGGCTCGAAGACGATGACCTTCGCGGCTTGTTCCTCCCGGTGCTCCGAGAGGACTTTCGCGCGCTCGTCGCCTACCAGTTTCACGATGGGCCGCCGCTTTCGTGCCCGATCACCGCCCTCCGCGGCGAGGACGACCCGTACCTCGACGCGGCCGGCCTCGAGGCGTGGGCCGGGCTGACCACCGGGCGCTTCGAGCAGCGCGCCGTCGAAGGCGGGCACTTCTATTGGGTTCGCAAGCCCGGCCTGCTCTTGCCCGCCCTCGAGGCGGCCGCTGCCCCGCTGCGCGCGTAGCCGGCCCAGCTCGTTTCGACCCGGGCCCTCAGCCGGGGCCGAACACCGGCCGAAACGCGTAGCCGTAGATGAGGATCCCTTCGGGGCCGTCTTCTCCGAGCCGGCGGGTGACCATCTCGACCCGGGCGCCGATCGCGATCTCGTCCGGCTCGGCGTCGGTGAGCCGGGCTGAAACCATCGGTCCTTCTTCGAGGCGCACCAGGGCCACGTCGTAGGGGGCCGCCGCTTCCGCGCCGCTCGGGGCCGAGTACACCCGAGAGTGGGAGTAGATCTCTCCGAGCCCGGAGAGCGCCTCCGGACTCAGCTGATCCGAGCGGCAGGTCGAGCACAGCTCGCGGGGCGGAAAGCACACCGTGCCGCAGCTCGCGCAGCGAACCCCTTCGAGCCGATAGAACGGGCGCTTCAAGCGCCATTGCCGGGGAACGTCCATCGCTCGCCTCCTTACTGGGCCGCCTCGAGGACGGTGGTGATGGCGGTCGCGCCGCTGCCGCCGATGCTCTGGGCCATGCCGATCCGGGCGTTTTGGATCTGGAGCGGACCGCCATCGCCGCGAAGCTGCAGGGCGAGCTCCACCAGCTGGTAGGCTCCGCTGGCGCCGACCGGGTGGCCGCGGGCCTTGAGGCCCCCGAACGTGCTGATCGGGATGCGGCCGTTTCTGCGGATCGCGCCTTCAGCTCCGAGCCGCACCCCGAGGCCCGGCTCCGCGAAGCCGGCCGCTTCGAGCGAGAGCACGGAGATGATGGAGAACGCGTCGTGAAGCTCGAAGAGGTCGATGTCGGCCGGACGAACTCCGGCCGCCTCGTACGCTCGCTGGGTGCTCCTCGCAACCCCCTCGAGCCGCAGCGGGTCGCGCCGGTCGTGCACCGCGAGGGTGTCGGTGCCCACCGCGCAGGCCCGAACCCGCACCAAGCGGCGGCCGAGCCCGCGGGCGACATCGGCGGAGCACAGCAGCACGGCGGCCGCTCCGTCGCACACCGGCGAACAGTCGAGCACGGTGATGGGGTCGGCGACCATCGGCGACCGGGAGAACTCTTCTTTCGTCACCGGGGCTGGGAACATCGCGTAGGGGTTCAGGAGGGCGTTTTCGTGCGCGTTTTCGACGAACGGGGCGAAGTCCTGGTGGGCGACCCGGTGCTCGAACATGTAGCGCCGCATGAGCAGGGCGTTGATGGCCACGAAGGACAGGCCCATCCGAGCCTCGTAGTCGGCGTCGGCGGCCGAAGCGAGCCCGGCGGTGACCTCCGGCCCCGGTCGGTCGGTCATCTTCTCCACCCCGACCGCAAGCGCGGTTTCGCTCAGCCCGCTCGCTACTTCGGCGTAGGCGGCGCGAAACGCGGCCCCGCCCGAGCCGCAGGCCGCTTCGACCCTCAGCGCCTCGATGCCAACCAGACCGGCGTGGTCGGCGATCAGGGTCGCGAGGTGCTGCTGCCCCGAGATCTCACCGGACAGCATGTTGCCTACGAAGATCGCGTCGGCGCGGTCGAGCCCGGCGTCGAAGAGCGCAGCCCGCGTCGCTTCCACTCCGAGCTGCCGAATCGACCGATCCCAGTGCTCTGCCACCTTCGTCTGGCCGACCCCGACCACATAAACCTCTCGCATGCCGTCTTTCCCTCAGCGGATGGTGATCTTGCCCCGGTGCCGAGCGTACATCGCGTAGTCGAGCGGAGCCCGACGGCCAATGTATTGCATCGTGGTGGGCGCGGCCGCGGCCCGCTCCGGCGCCCTCTCGGTCACTCGAAACGAAAAAGCGTCGGCCCCGGCGCCGCTGCCGAAGGCGACCACGAGGACCCGGTCGCCGGGCTGGGCCTCGTCGAGCACCGCGGAGAAGCCGATGAGCGCCGCTCCGGCATAGGTGTTGCCGATGCGGTCCGCGAGCTGGCCCACACGGATCTGGTCGAGCGAGAAGCCGAGCTCCTTGGACGCCTTTTCGGGAAACTTCGTGTTCGGCTGGTGGAAGACCGCGTACCGAAAGTCCCCCGGGCTCGCCCCGAGGCTCGACAAGAGGCTCCGCGTCGCCCGCTCGACGTGCCCGAAGTAGGCTGGCTCTCCGGTGAACCGGGCCCCGTGCTCGGGATAGTTCGCGCCGGGGCGCCGCCAGAAGTCCGGGGTGTCGGTCGCCACCGAGACCGAGCCTTCGAACACCGCGAGCGCGTCTTCGGCCGGGCCGACCACGAACGCCGCCCCGCCGGCGCCGGCGGTGTGTTCGAGGGCGTCCCCGGGCCGCCCCTGGGCGGTGTCCATGCCCACCGCCATCGCAAAATCCAGCTCCCCGGCCCCGACGAGCGCGATCACGCCCTGCAGGGCCTCGGTGCCCGCTTTGCACGCGAACTGAAAGTCCGCGGCGAGCACCTCGGGGCCGGCCCCGAGGGCCTCGGCCACGACCGTTCCGCTCGGCTTGACCGCGTAGGGATGGCTCTCGCTGCCGATCCAGACCGCGCCTAGGCGGTCGCCCTCGATTTCGGCCCGGCGGAGCGCGTTTCGGCCGGCCTCGATGGACATCGTGATGACGTCCTCGTCGAGCCCAGGCACCGATTTTTCCCGAACCGGCGCCCGGCCCTTGCCGCCGAACCACACCCTCCGGACCTCGCTCGCCGGCAGGCGAAACCGGGGCACATAGGCCCCGTGGCCTACGATGCCAACGTCGCGGATGGGTTTCATGAACGGCATGGTCCGTCTCGACGCCTCGGGATTCGTCCAAAGGCGGACGCGGGCCCGGGGCGAGGGCGACCTTCCCCCCTGCTCGGCCGGCCGCCAAGCGTTCTGTTTTCGCGTCGTGGAGTTTCGGTCACTTGGGGCGCAAGGCCGCGCTCGATTCGAGCCGCGTGTCCGCACATCGTTCGCGATGGGTCTTCAGGCCGGCTCGACCTCGAGCAGCGGCTGCCCCGCCTGCACGTCCTCGTCGTCGGCGACCAGGATCTTCACCACCCGCGCCGGCGCCGGCATTGCCGGGCCTTCGTACAGGATGCGGTGATAGGTCTTCATCACCTCGAGCAAAGCCACCGACGCCCCCGCCTCGAGCACATCTCCCACCCGGACGAAAGGCGGCGTCCCCGGGCGGGGCTGGCCGTAGTATCGGCCGGACAGCGGCGCCCGCAGCACCAGGCCCCGCTCCTGCTCGCCGATCGCCGCCGAGGCGACGGACCTCGGCGCGTCGGGGTCGAGGGTGAGGAGCGGCTCTCCGTACCCGACCGGGGCGAACTCTTGGGCGCGTGCTCGGACCCATCCGGCGGCCTCGGCCGGCGCGAGCACGGCGAAGGGCCGTTCGAGCACCAGGATGTGGCCCAGCGAGCGACCCGGTCCGACGTGCTCGCCGACGGAGGGGCCTCCCCGCCAGATCCCTACCGCCGGAGCGGCGAGCACCATCTGGCCGCCCTCCCACCGAACGATCGCGTTCATGGCCGCCCCTCGTGGAGCGCGGCGAGATCGTGCAGGGACCAGATGCGACTGTTCTTGATCCGCCGATACCCGGTGGCTTGGTAGCTCGTTTCGACGAAGAGCTCGAGCCAGGATCTCAGCTCGGCGAGCGGGACGATCTCGTCCGTGTCCCTGGCGCTCGCCGCCCGCAGCGGATCCATGTCGGCCTCGATGCGTCGCTCCACCTGCTGCATTCCGGCCTCGATCTCGGCCCGCTCTCGTGGGTTCGCCGCGACCACGCGAAAGTCATCGTCGAGCCGGGTGTTGTAGGTGGCGATCGCCAAGGTTCGACCCTCCATCACCGACAGCCGGGACAGCGCGGTCGATATTTGCACGACCGGGTCGTAGGGCAGGCCGCTCATCGCGTAGTAGCCGGCGCCGGAGGCTTTTCGCAGCAGGACCGTGAACATCGGGGTCGAGTGGGTGCTGTTGGCGTGGATGAGGCTGCTGCCGTAGCCGAGGAGGCCCGCCGCCTCCGCTTCGGCCCCGATGTCGAACCCGGAGATGTCCTGAAGCCACAGGATCGGGAGTCCGTCGTCGTTGCAGGCCCGGGAGAACGCAGCGAGTTTCGCGATCCCATCCCGGTACAGGATGCCGCCCGGGGCTTTGTGGCCGGTCTTGGACGCGACGAGGCCCTGCCGGTTCGTGACGATTCCCGCGTACAGCCCGCCGATTCGGCCCACGCCGACCACCAGCTCCCGCCCGATCTCGGGCATCAACTCCCAAAACAGGCTCTGATCGACCAGGCGGGCCAGGAGCTGCTCCACCGGGTAGGCCTGCCGGTGGTCCGCCGGGATGAGCCCGGCGAGCTCCGCTGGGGAGAAGGCCGGGGCCAGCGGACCCGCCCCGGCGCGGTGAAAGTCCACCCCGGAGCTCGGCATGCGGGCGACCTCGGTCCGAAGGCAGCGAAGCAGGGTCTCGTCGTCCGGGACCCGGTGGTCGGCGCAGCCGGAAGCGTGCACGTGGATCTCCGGCCCGCCGATGCCGAGGCTGGTCAGTTTCTGGCTCTTCGCGCCCTTGATGAGCGCCGCCCCGGCGATGACCATGTAGGCCTGCTCGGTCATGTAGACCCGGTCCGAGATGATCGGCATGTATCCACCGCCAGCGATGCAGTCGCCAAAGACCCCAGCGAGCTGGGGCACTCCGGCGTCGGAGAGGCGGCTGTTCATCTTGAAGATGTGCCCCGCGCCGGTGGCGCCGGCGAAGCTTCTCGCCTGCTCCGGGAGGTACAGCCCGGAGCAATCGACGAGGTAGATGCACGGCAGGCGGAGACGGAGCGCGACCGACTGCGCCCTCTCAATCTTCTCTGGGGTGTTTGGCCACCACGCCCCCGAGGCGACGGTGTTGTCGTTGGCGATCACGACACACCATCGGGCCTCGACGCGGACGAACGCGGTCACGACCCCCGCCCCCGGCGCGCGGAGCTTGCCGAAGATCAGCCCGTGGTTCACGAAGGTCCCGGTCTCGAAGATCCGGCTGCCGGGGTCCTTCAGGCGGTCGATGCGCTCGCGAGCGGTGAGTTTGCCCTTCGCGTGGACCCGGTCGATGTAGGTCTGTCCCCAGCCCGCGGTGGCCTCGGCGCGGTTGGCCTCGATTCGGGCCTCGATGGGGGCGAGCGCCGCCCGCTCCTCCTCGAAGCCGCGTCGGTCGACCACTGCCTCTTTTGGGCTCCCGATCGGAGCCAGCGGGACGTGGGCCATGTCAGCGAACTCCTGGCCATCCGGGCAGCTGTCCGGTGTCGTGGGTGTTGGCGCGGAAAGCCTCCGAGCCGAGGACGGCGAGGTGCATCGGGAGGGTGGTGGGCACGCCTTCCACCCTGAAGCGGGTCAGCGCCGCCAACATCCGGTCGATGGCCACCGCCCGGGTCGGGCCGTGGGCTATCACCTTCGCGATGAGCGAGTCGTAGTGCGGAGGGATGACGTAGCCGGGCTCGGCGTGGGTATCGACCCGGATCCCCTCTGCCACCGGGGGCTCGAAGGCTTCGAGTCGGCCCGGCGCGGGGAGAAAGCCTCGGGAAGGGTCCTCGGCGTTGATCCTGCACTCGATCGCGTGGCCGACGAGCGGGTGGTCGTCGCGAACCCGGTTTTCGTGGCCCTCGGCGATCCGGATCTGCTCCTCGACCAGGTCGAGGCCGCTTCGGGCCTCGGTCACCGGGTGCTCGACCTGAAGCCGCGTGTTCATCTCCATGAAGTTCAGATGCCCTTCGTCGTCGAGGAGGAACTCGAAGGTCCCGGCGCCGACGTAGCCGATGGCGCGCGCGGCCCGCACCGAAGCGTCCATCACCCGGGCCCGCTCGTTGGGGTCGAGGCTCGGAGCTGGGGACTCCTCGATGAGTTTTTGGTGGCTTCGCTGCACCGTGCAGTCCCGCTCCCCGATCGCGACCGCTCCCCCGTACCGGTCGGCCAGGATTTGCAGCTCGACGTGGCGGCCGCGCTCGAGCAGCCGCTCGAGGTAGAGCCGGTCGTCGCCGAAGGCGCCCGCGGCCTCGGCCCGGGCGTCGTCGTAGGCAGGACCGAGCTCGGCCGGGCTGCGCGCGATCCGCATCCCCCGGCCGCCGCCGCCGGACTCCGCTTTCAAGAGCACCGGGTAGCCCACCGATTCGGCCACCTCGGCCGCTTCTCGAAGAGATTCGAGGACCCCGTCCGAACCGGGGATCACCGGGAGGCCCGCCGCTCGCATCGCCCGTTTGGCCGGGGTCTTTTGGCCCATCAGGTGGGTCACGTGGGGGGGGGGACCGATGAACACGAGGCCGTGGGCTTCGCAGAGGGCGGCAAACCGGGGGTTTTCGGAGAGAAACCCCCAGCCTGGGTGCACGGCGGAGGCGCCGGATTGCCGGGCCGCTTGCACCACCCGCTCGAGGTCGAGGTAGCTGTCCTTCGGCCGCGGCGGGCCGAGGACCACGGACCTTCGCCCGCGGACGTAGGGGGCGTCCCGGTCGGCTTCGGAGACCCCGAACACCGGCTCGATGCCGAGGCGGTCGCAGGTCTTGGCCACCCTGGCCGCCACGTCGCCCCGGTTGGCGATGAAGATGGTTCGAAACCCCGGCACGCGGGCCGGAGGCTAGCATCGACCGCGCGCCCCCGGCGCGGCCTTTTCTCACCGCTCTTCGGCCACGTCGGGGGGGCTCAGCGCGAGTTGGCCGGCCCCTTCCTCCACGAGCGACAGCGCGCCGAGCGCCTCGGGGGCGCCGCGGGTCCGGACGAGCTGAAGGGTCGTCGCCAGCGACAGGCGCAGGTCCCGCTCGGACGCGCGGTCGAACAGCCGCGACAGCGGGGCGGCGGAAGCCACGGTGCCGATCTGGGCCAACGCATCGACCGCGGCCCGGACGACCACCGGCTCCGGGCGGTCGAGCAGCTCGATGAGCAGCGACTCGCCGGCTGGATCGCCGATGCGGGCCAGGGCTTCGCAGCCGGCGGCGACCGTGTCCGTCTCTTGGCTTCGAGCGAGCGCGCCCAGCCAGGCCACGGCCGGGCGATGGCCGAGCTCGCCCACTTGGCGGATCGCGATCTGCCTGAGCGCATCGGGGCCGGAGCGGATCGCCCGCTCGAGCAGAGGCAGCACTTGCTCCCGGGGAAACTCTCGCACGAGGAACCGGAGCGCCCGCTGGCGGAGCCCATCGGCGGCGGAGCCGACCTGGGCTCGGTCGAACGCGACCTGCTCCAGGATCTGAAACCCTTCGTCCCCGAGGTGGCGGGCGGCGGCGAACCGGACGAGCGCGGATCGGTCGGCCAGGGCGGCGGCCGCGGCCCGGTCGGCCCGGCTCGGGAAGCGGGCGATGAGCAGGTCGGCCGCGTCGGCTCGAACCTGCTCGCTCAGGTCACGGCGGAGGTTCTCTTCGAGCAGCGCGGCGATGTCCGGGGGACCGGCCTTGGGTTCGCACACCCGGGCGAGCCGCGCCCCGAGCCGGGCGATCTGGTCCACGACCGGCTCGGGCGATCGATCGGCGAGCAAAAAGGGGGACTCGAGGAGAAGAAAACGATCCACCAAGCTCAGCCGATCCCCGCGCCCGAGGTGCCCCCGGGTCTGTCCGTCGAGCAGCCCAGCGACGAGGCCCTCGTCGCCAAAGGTCCGCTGCTCGTCGCCGATGTCCACATGAAAGGTCAGCCGCTTCGGGACCCGGCCGCGCAGGTCCACCACCGCGAAGACGGCCACGACGCTCCGGGTCTCGTTCTGCTCGGCGAGCGTGTAAGGGATGCCGACCATCCCGCCCCGTTTGTCCACGACGCGGGCCTGGGTCCGCAGGTACACGGGCAGCCCGCCCACGGTGGCTGCGAAGTCCCGGGTGTAGGGGCTCGCTCTGCTGGCGGTCGCCTCGTCGAGCGCCGCTCGCACCTCGGGCGAGGTCGACGGCGAGAGCGCCAGGCCGACGTGGGCCGGGAGCGCCCGGGGGCCCCGGTGCGCTTGGCCGAGCAGCCGCGCCCGCCACAGGAGCGGGCCGATGAGCTCGACGCCGGTGTACCAGGCCAGCATCACTGGGAGGGCCCCGAGGCACAGCAGGCAGAAGAGCAGGAACCCGGACATGGCGGCACAACCGTACACGGTGCCGCGGCGTTCCCGCACCGCGGTCAGAGCCGCCCGAACACCGCGAAATGGCGTTCGCTCACCACGGCGAGCCCGAGGCGGCCGAGCCCGGCTCGGTCGAGCTGGGTTCGGACCTCCTGCTCCGTGTAGGCGGCGAGCAGCGAGTGGTAGAAGTCGCGCTTCAAGATCGGGTGCTCGTGCTCGGCGTTCTCATGGACGATCCTCTCTGCTGCTTCCGGGGTCGGGGGGCGAAAGAGATCCACGACGAAGACCGGGGCCGAAGGCCGGGCCGCCGCGCGCACGTTCGCCCACAAGGCCATGGGATCGGCGAGGTGGTGAAGCAGGCTGTTCGAGATGACCGCGTCGAAGCGGCCGGGCACCGGCAGCGAAGCGAGCAGCGGCCGGACCCGGTCGCCGAGGCCTGCCGCCGCGACCGCGTCCTCCGCGAGCGCGACCATCGCGGCGGCCCCGTCGGCGGCGGTGACCCGCACCGCGGGGAGCTTCTGCGCCAGCCGGATCGGGATGTCGGCGGGACCGGCGCCGAGGTCGAGCACCTCCCCCCGCTGAAACGACGGGAACCGCTCGAGAAAGCGCTCTACGAAGGTTTGGTTGACCGAGGAGAAATCGGCGCGGGCGTAGGCTTCCGCCTGCGCCGCGTCGTCCATCAGCTCGGGCTCGGGGACGCGCTGCACGTCAGGAGGCCCGGGTGACCAATTTCAGGGCGTGGATCGGCCCGGCCATCAGCTCGCCGAGCGCGTCGTACACCATCTGGTGCTGCTCGATTCGGCTCTTGCCGGCGAAGCCGGGGGCGGCGACCTCGGCCTGGAAGTGGTCGCCGGTGCCGGTCATGTCCTTCACCTCGGCAACGGCGGAAGGGATCTTGGCCTCGATGCGCTGCTTCACTTCGTCGGTGCTCATCGCGGCTGTTCTTCCAGACTGCGGGGCCGGAGTCGAGCCGAACGGTCGGGCGGGCGTCGGCTTGGCGCGGGGGCGCTCCCCGCGGTACCCCCACCCCCATGCGAATCCTCCCCGCCACGGGAATCCTCCCGGCCACGCGAATCCTCCCGACGATGGGCGGCCTGCTCGTTTCCTGGGGCTGCGCCACCACCTGGCACCTCGAGAGCGTGGAGAAGAAGGTCGACCGGCTCCTCATCGCCACCCGCCGGGAGGCGCTGACCGAGATCTTCGGCGAGCAATCGAGGGAGATCACGAGAAAGATGGACGAGCTCGGCGACTCGGAGCGGACCAGGCTGGACGCGCTGCTCACCGAATACCAGCGGGGCAGCGCGACGCTCGACGAGGTGAGGCAGGATCTCTTGTCGGTCATGGGCGGTTCGACCAGGGTGGTATCGAGCGACCGAGGGATCTGGGTCCGAGGGGAGGGAGGCCAAAAGAAGCAGGTCCTCGCCCGGGACGCGAAGATTCAGGGCTGCCGTCGGCTCGAGCCGGGCGAGCTGCCCGGTCCGATCGCCGACGATCGCCGGCTCGGCAAGTTCTCCTGGGGGGCGGGCGAGGTCGGCGGAGAGACGGTGATATTCCCCTGGGAGCTCACGATGTCCACGTTCACGAGGGAGGTCGTCGAGAACACCGCCCGACGGACCGCGCAAGAGTTCTTGCGCATGACCGAGGGGAAGGGCTGGAAACGGCCGGTCTACATCAAGGTCGTGACCGAGGCCGGCGAAGACCAGATCCAGATCTCGCCGCCGGGGGTCGAGGACGTGTTCGTGGTGCCGGCGAGCGGGGAACTCCCCCCGGAGTAGCGATGGACCTCGCCACATGGAATCTCAACGGTCTCGAGGAGGCGACCGCAGTCGAGCGGGCCGAGCGGGCGGCGATGGTCATCTTGCTCGGCCGGGCCATCGAGGCGGTCGCGGCCGGGGCCCCGCCCCGTCCCCCGCCGGACGTCATCCTCCTTCAGGAGGTGACGGCGACGACGTGGGCCGCCGCATTGCGCCCCCACCTGCGGGCGGCCGGTTTCCATCTGTTTCCGGACGCGCCCCCCGACCGAACCCACTTCGAGGCGTGCGCGGTGCGCTCGCCGTGGTCGGTGCTCGGCTACGAGGCTTCGCCGCTGTGGAGGAGTCAGTACGGGCGGTGGCAGCACGTCCTCGATCTCACCGGCCCCGAGGGCGGATGCCGGGTGATGACCGCCCACCTCGACTCTGGACCGGAGCCGGCGACGGCCCGGATCCGAAGCGCCCAGATCGCCGACCTCGCCGCGCAGCTCGGGGCGGGGCCGGCGGTGTTCGCCGGGGACACCAACCTTCGCGACCGGGAGGTCCCCGAGGCTCGGCTCGAGGAGCTCGGGGTTTGGGACGCCTGGGACCGAGCGGGCCGGCCGGCCGGCCAGAGGTTCACTTGGTTCGGCGGGGCCAGGCAGGCTCGGTTCGACCGGGCGTATGGGACCTCCGGGATCGAGGTGCTCGGCTTCGAGACCATGGGAGCCAGGGGCGATCCTTCCGACCACCTCGGGCTGCGGCTGTCGCTCCGGCTCCCCTGAGCGCCGGCAGGAGGGCGCGAACATCTCGGTTCGAGCCTCTCGAGCAGCGGGGCCGGTCAGGCCGGGGCGGAGCGCCGGGCGATGTCGGCCAGGGCGGCCTCGAGCTCTCGGCGGCGGACCGGCTTGGACAAAAAGCCGTCCATTCCCGCGTCGAAGCATTTCACCTCGTCGCCCTTCATGGCGCTTGCGGTCAGGGCGATCACCGGCACTCGGTGCCCGCGGCGGCGCAGCTCCCGGGTGGCTCCGTAGCCGTCGAGCACCGGCATCTGGCAGTCCATGAAGACGACGTCGAAGGGGCCCGAGCGCTCGAGTTCGTCGAGGGCCATGCTCCCGTCGTCCGCGACGACGACCTCGGCTCCGAGCCTCGTGATGAGATGGGCCGCGACCCGCTGGTTGACCCGGTTGTCCTCGACGAGCAGCACCCGCATGGCGGATAGATCGATGGGTCGAGAGCGGCCTGGCGCTTCCGGCTGCACGGTGGTCGCTGGCGGCAAGGGGATCGAGAGCCGAAACGTGCTGCCCCGTCCCTCCACCGACGCTACCTCGATGTCGCCGCCCATGAGGCAAGCGAGCTGGCGGCTGATGCTGAGCCCGAGCCCGGTCCCGCCGAAGCGCCGGGTGATGGAACCATCGGCCTGCACGAAGGGCTGAAAGAGTTTTGTGACGACCTCGGGGGACATCCCGAGCCCGGTGTCCTCGATCGCGAAGGTCGTGAGATCGTCGCTCGCCGAGACGACGAGCCGGACCGAACCCCGTTCGGTGAACTTGACCGCGTTTCCGAGCAGATTGAGCAGGATTTGGCGGAGGCGGCCTGGGTCTCCGAGGGCGAAGCGCGGCAGCCCAGGGCCTACATCAAACGATAGATCGATGCCCTTTTCTTCGGCTCGGGTCCGAAGCAGACGAAGGATGTCATCGACGAGCTTCAATGGATCGAAGGGCTCGATGGTGAGCGCCAGCTGCCCGGCCTCGATGCGGGAGAAGTCGAGGATGTCGTTGATGACCCCAAGCAGCGCCTCGCCGCTGCTGCGGACGGTCTCGACCGCCTCGCGCTGCGTCGGGTCGAGGCTGGTGTCGAGCAGGACCTCGGTCATCCCGATGACCCCATTCATGGGGGTGCGGATCTCGTGGCTCATGTTGGCGAGGAAGCGGGACTTGGTCTCGCTCGCCTCGAGCGCGGCCTCGCGGGCGGCGATGAGCTCTTCCCGGACCCTCAGGCGCTCGGTCTCGTCCCGGATGAAGGCGGTGTAGGCGAGCCGGCCCGACTGCGGGGTCTCCGACAACTCGAGGAGGATAGGAAAGATGGAGCCGTCGGACCGGACCGCTCTCATCTCCTGCGGGCGTCCGGTCAGCCCGGCGACCCCGGCCGAAAAGAAGGTCTCACCCGACGGCCGGGGCTCGAGCAGGCGGTCGATGGGCCACCGTCCCACCTCCGTCCGATCTCGGCCGAACATGCGCTCGGCCGCCCCATTCATGGTGGTGATGGCGCCGCGGCAGTCGAGGCCGACGATGGCGTTCGCCGCTCGCTCGACGATGGTCCGAATGTTCTCCGCCTGCTCCCGGGCGGCCTCGCGGGCGCGGACGTGCACGACGACCTGAGAGAGATGGAGCACGACGACCCGTAGCAAATCGGTCTCGAACGGGTCGATCTCTTCGAGGGTGGGACCCTCGAGGAGGAGCCAGCCGGCCCGGCCTTGGGGGCCTTCGAGCGGGAGCTGAACGAGCGAGATCGGGGCGTTCGGCTTCAAGCCGAACAGAGCCCGGCCGAACTCGAACCCGCTCGAGGGGTCGATGAGCTGATCGCCGCAGGGGCAGGCAGAGAACCTCGGGGTGTGCCCCATGATGGCCAGCCGATGGCCGGTTCGGGCCACCACCGTGAGCGCCTGCGCCTCCCCGATGAGAATGGCCGCCCGAGGCCCAAACGGGCGCCACGGGATCGTCAGCAAGACCCGCAGCGCGTCTTCGAGCTGCGCCGACAGCGGTCGGTCGTCGAGCGTGCGCTCGAGCAGGTCGCTCAGCGTCTTTTGGATGAGGAACGCGCGGCGGAGGCTGCCTTCGGTTCGCTCTTGCTCGGTGACGTCGGCGGCGACCAGCAGAGCGCGGTGCTCGGGCAGGCGGGTCGCCCGCAGTTCGAGCGTCCGGCGCCGACCTCGGACGTCGGTGAAGCGCATCAGCCGGCGCTCGGCCCCGAGCAGCTCGATGAGGCACGCTCGATCGAGCGAAGCCAGCAGCATCGGGAGCCGGGTCCCCGCTTCGACCGGTCCGAACAGCGTCCGGGCGGCGAGGTTCGCGCCGACAACGGCCCCGTCGTCGACGTCGACGACGAGCGCCGCCCCGGGCACCGACCCGACCGGGACGAGAAAAGGCTCGCTCCCGGCCATGCTCTCTTGGGTCGGCGACCTTCACTCGGTCTTGAGTTCGAGACCGCGACTTTGGAGCCGGGCGCCCATTTTTAGGGGACTCGAGGGCGGGACCGGGCTCGAAGCAGCGACGATCGCACCGAGCCCGGTTCTCAGTGCTCGAAGACGTAGAGGAACACCGTTCCCGGGGGGAGTCCGAGCTCACCACCACCGGTAGAGCGGTCCACCGCGAAGTCGGGCTGAAACGTCGAGGGCGGCACGTCGAATCGGTCGATGACCACATTCTCGGAGAACCGGTTGCTGTCGGCTGGGTCTGCGAAGCTCCCGTCCGGTCGGGTGAGAGCGTACCGAGTCACTCGCCTCGGAACGGAGGAGAATGGAAGCTGGACGGTCACCGGCGTATATCCTTCGCCGAAGTCGAGGCCATCGTGGACACCCGGATATTTCCGCGACAGCAAGAACACGGAGGTCGCGTTCGGGCCTCGCAGCGCGTAGGCGGAGACGAGCGGTATCCGAGTCTTTCCAGTGCGAGAGGACCGCATGTAGGCTGGCTCCGAGAGCGCATCGACGGCGAGCATCTCATGTCCGAGTGCGTAGACGTTCCGCATTTGAAGAGCCAGCCAGGACGGATGGGGCCGAAAGCCCCCTGCCTCGGGCATGGTATGCGAGGTCCACCACTTGCCACTTCCGTACCCGAGAAAGGCCTGATGCCTAAAGCCATGCAGGCTCGACGCGAGCCAGGCGTCCAAAGCGGCAACGCCCATCGCGAGCGACTTCCCGTACCGCTCGTCGAGCTCCGGTTCGTCCTTGTTCGTCCAGTAGCCGGAGGGTCCACCCTCATAGGCGACCAACACGTAGCGCGCGCCGGTCGTACCCGACAGCTCCCTTTGGGATTCTCGGGCTTCCCGAAGCATCGCCTCGACGCCGGTAGGCAGCCCCACCAAAGTCTCCTGCAGACCGTGAGCGTCGAACCGAGAAGACCCCTCATCGCGGGTCTCCCACTTTGGGCCCACGTAGTTGGCGTGTCCAAGGTAACTCGCTATCGAGTTGCGCATCATCGCCGCTTCCCCGTACCCAGGATTGGGACGAAGCGATGCATCATAGTTTCCCCCGAGCGCAAACTTGATCTTCGAGGACAGGCCGTTGGCCCGCCACAGAGGGTGGTTCATGATGTGGTCGGCGAAATGGTGTCGGGCGAACATGCCGTACTCGGCTCCCCCGGCGTGCACTCCGCCTGGCGGTCCAAAACCATCCCACCCGTATCCCCCTGCTCCATTGTGCCAAGTCTCGTTACCATACTCGAGAATGATCTCCCGGAATTCATCCGTCCAGGGACGACCGTGGCCTCGCTGCCGATAGCGTAGATGAGCGTAAGGTTTGGATTCCGGAGTATCCTGGCGCTCATCGTATGGGACCCCGAGGTATTCGACGATCGCCCACCACTCCTCCTCGGTGTATTTGATGTTGAAGGTGAGGAAAGGAGGCGAGCGGGTGCCGGGAGAGTCTCCGGTGGCCAGGGCCCACCCCATCAACGCAAAGAGCCCGAAGGCGTCTGGACCGTTGAGAGTCCCGGAGTCGTGATGGTAGGTCGCGCTCCCGAAGTTGGTTCCCATCAATGCTTCGATCGAGCTGTTGGAGTGGGTCAGTGGGTAGAATCTAACGCTTGGTTTGAATCCTAGCGAAGGCGTGCTCGCCAGCCACGGACCAAGGCTGCTCACATGGGCTCCGTTCGGCGTATCTCCGTGTGCCGGATCGACGCGATGGAGCGATAGGTTGTCTACGAAGAACCGTCCGGGTCCGACGAACTCGAGCCCGAAACCCCGATGCATCCCCGATGTGGGATACTCCGGTGCCTCGAAGACGTAGGTGTACTCGCTCCAGTCGTTGGTCACAGTCGAGCCTCGCGGGTCGCTGAGCTTGTCGTACGGTTCTCCGCCGACGAACACCGCGCGGACGCGTGCTGACGAGGAGAGGTCGTCGCCGCGTAGCCAGACCGACATCTTGTAGATGGCGCCGGGATGGAGCTGCGAGTACCACTGGCCTTCGGCCCGGTCGTAGGCGTGAAAATAGTACCCAATCATGTTTTCGGGCTCGGCCGAGGACGAGACGACCTCGAGGCACGATTCCCCGGGCATCTCGAACCCGGTCGGGACTGGCCATGCGTGGGGGTGAAGGCCGGTCTTCAGCGACGGGCCAAAGCGGAAGCCCAGCTTGTTGGGGCTGACGTTGGGCCGGATCCGGGGGTGAATTTGGTGGAGTGGGATCTCCAGTCGCCTCGAGTGCAAAAAGACGTAGTCCCCCCGCCGGATGTCGAGTGGCTGGTCGAGGTATACGCGCTCGGCGCCGGGGAGGTAGCCCCCTCTCGGCAACTGCGTCGACGGTTCAGAAACGACGGCGTCGCCCACTCGGACGACGTGATCGGCGAGGTCTGCGTCCGCCATGGAACGCCAGGGGAGAGGGGCCCCGGCAGCGTCCACGAGCCTGAAGACGCGGACCGCGGCGCCATTGGCGTATCCATCGCCGAGGGTGTCCCAGAAGCCAACGCCTCCGTCGCTCTGCCAACCAAACCATCGCCCTCTTTCGTCGGTGGCCGAGGTTTCGACCCGGATCAACCGGCGGTAACTCAAGGGCTCGAAGTTTCCCTCGACGATGATGTTGTTGGTCGCCAGGTTCGTGCCGCCCGCGATCCTTCCTAGGTTCATCCCGATGCCCTCGACCGCGTCTTGGATTACCTGGTTCGAGACCCGGAGCACCGCCGGAGCATGGACGTTCGGCGCCGCCGGGGCGGGCTGGGCAGTGATGAGGACCGTGTCGATGGGGCTTCGAAGCTCGTCATCGGAGACGAACAGGTCGAGAACGTAGACTCCTCGCTCGTCGGCCCTGAAGCTCGGGTTCGCTCCGTCGGGGTGGGACAGCGCAGCTTTGGAGCCGGAGGGGCGCGAGCGCATGGTCCAGGTGAAGGCCAGGGTGCGACCACTGGGGCTATGGCTCCTTCGTCCGTCGATTCGGACGGTTGTACCCGGTTCGACGGTTTGGCTCGGTCCGGCGTACGCGGACGGCAGCAACCGTTCGGGTTCCTCCACGAGAATGGTAACGGACCTGGAGTTGGAGCGGCCATGCTGGTTCGAAACGGTGAGCACCACGTCGAAGACACCCGCACAATCGGGGACGAACCAAGGCGTCGCCGTGGTCGACGCGACCAGCGCTGCGTTTGCGCTCGACGGTCTTTCTCGGATCGTCCACGCGAACGATAGTTCATCGCCGCTGCGGTCGTAGCTGCCGGTGCCATCGAGCTGCACCCGGTCGCCGACGGTGGCTTCCACCATGGGTTCGGCGACGGCCACCGGTGCCTCCAGCACGATCTCCCCAGGGGCGCCGGTTCGCCCGCCGTCCAAACGCAGCCGCACGCCCCCTTCTCGACGCGTGGCCGCGCGCTCGTCGTCGGGCCCCACCGGACCGTGGTGGACCTTGCCCGAACATCCGGCTCCGAAGATGGAAGCGATGAGGGTGAGCGTCGGAGCGATCCTCGCGAACTGCATGAAGTGCACCTCTCGGGTTCTTATCGGTGTCATAGGGCCCGCGTCTACTCTGGCCCAACCCACGAGGGCAAGGTGTCCGATCCAGGGCCCCGAGCGGCCCACCGCCGCGGGGGGAGGGCGGGTCGTCGAATCCGAACAGACCAAAATCTCGTCTCGCCCGGCCCGCACGAGGCCTGGACGGATGCGGCCAACCTCTGCACGGTCGATGGGTGATGGGGACGGGAGCCCAGGCCGGATCCGGTGGCCGATTCGCCCCTACGGCGTCGTTTGCGGGGTTTCCGGCGGCGGTTGCGCGGTTTTTACAGGGGATCGTCGATCACCCGGCCAACGTGGGGCTCCCTTCACCGCAGGCGCTCGCCGAGCCGTGGTGGCAGGAGGGTACGGACCTGGCCCTGCGGCTTCTTCTTGCCCGGCCGCTCGAGGGGAAATACGGGGCCGGCGGGGCCGAGGCCCGGCTCCGGGCTCTGCTCGACCGGTCGCAGGGGCCGATCCGGCCCGGTCGACCGGTCGAACCCTCGATTCTCGGGCTGTCCTTTGGGGAGGCCGCGGCGGCGGCGCTGCTCGACGCGCTGCCCCGCGGCAGCGGCGCCGGCAGTCCGGAGGCGCTCGGGTGGGCGTACGAGGCCCTCTCGCCGTTTTCGCTGGAAGGGGAGAGAGGGGGTTCTCGGTTTCGCTTGCGCCCGAGCCGAGATCGGCGCGGACGATCCACCTACTACACTCCGGGACCGGTCGTTCGGAGAATCGTGCAGGAGGTCTTGCAGCCTCTCATCGAAGACCGGAGCCCGGATTCGGCGCCCGATCCCCGCGCCCTGCTCGCGCTCAGGGTGCTCGATCCGGCGATGGGCAGCGGCCACTTCTTGCTCGAGGCGTGCCGCCATCTCAGCGCCGCGGTCGAGCGGGCGGTCCGTGTTCAGGAGGCTCGCCAGGGCTTTCGATCGGACGGGCGAGACTTCCATGGCCGAGGCTCGCTGGGCCTGCCCGATCCCTCGAGCCCCCGCTTCTCCGGGGCGGTGCGCCAGCTCGTCGCGAAGCGGTGCCTGTACGGGGTGGACCTCGACCCCCTCGCCGTCGCTCTCGCCCACCGAGCCCTCTCACTCGAGGTCTTCGGCCGTGGGCCATGGGCTCACCCAGCCGCGCTGTGGAACTTCGTGCTCGGGGATGCCCTCGGGGACGGCCCGCCAGAGGGCGAGGACGCAGCGACTTCGTGGTTTGGCTCCGAGGGACCCCCAGGATTCGACGCTGTGCTCGGTAACCCACCATGGGTGAGTTTTTCGGGGCGGCAGGCGGCTTCGCTTTCGCCTCGGAGGCGGGCTCAGCTCCAGCGCTTCGCCTCGTTCTCGGGGTGGGAGTCTCTTCACGGGCCTTTCGCGGAGCTCTCGATGGGTCTTCTCAGGCCGGGGGGAAGACTCGGCCTGGTTCTTCCTGCCGCCGTCGCCGATCTGGAAGGCTACGGCCCCACTCGGGCTGCGCTCCGGAGGCTCGGCCGGATCCTCGAGCCGGCGCGAGACCTCGGGGAAGAAGGTTTCGCCGGGGTCGTGCAGCCGGCCTTCGCTCTCATCGCCGTCCGGGGTGCGGCGCAAATTGTGGTCCCGGGCCCGGCTCGCGGTCTGGTTCGGGGCTTGGTTCCGGGCTCGGACGGGCCCGAGGCCGACGGGGCGCCGATCCGGCTCGCTCGCACGACGGAGCGCAAGCCGGCGTCCAAGCTTCGCTCGACGGTGCTCGCCCGGCTCGACCAGCTGCCCCGACCCGACCGATCCTCGTTCTCGGACGTGGGCGTTCACACCGGAAACTGCTCCGCGCGGCTCATCCTGTCCTCTCCGCGGCCGGGCGCGGCGCCGGTCCGGGAAGGCCGGGACGTTTTTGCCTTTCGCCTCGGGCCGGTGAGGCGGTGGGTCGATCTCGACTACCAGGCTTCGCCGGGGGAATACTTTCGGCTCGGCCGGCCGAGCGCCTGTCTCGACGTCCCGATCTTGGTCCGTCAGACCGCAGACCGGCCGATCGCCGCGCTCCACGACGATCGGCAGCGGTTTCGCAACAGCGTGCTCGCGTGCCTCGGCATCATGGGCGTTGCCGACGCGCTCGTGGTGGCGTGGCTGAACTCGACGGTTGCGGCGTGGTACCATCGGACCACGACCCGAGAGGCGGGGCAGAGAGCTTTCCCCCAAGTGAAGGTTCGGCATTTGCGAAACCTCCCCTTGCCCCCGCTCCTCCTCGACCCGAAACCCGCCCGAGCGCTCGCGGAGAGCCTCGCGGAGCGGACCGTCTCGGAGGTCGACGCGATCTTCGCCGAAACCTACGAAGTCACCGCCAAGGAGCTCGAGGACATGCGCGCGGAGCTCAGCTCGCGAGCATGAGCACCGCGACGCCGGCTACCGCCAGCGCGGCCCCGGCGGCGGCCCGGGCCCCGATCACCTCCCCGTAGAGGAGCCGAGCGATGGGGAGGACAAAGATGGGGGATGTCGCGCCGAGCGTGGCCACCACCCCGGCGTACGCATTCTGAAGCGCGAACATCGACAGCCAGATCCCGAGGTAGGTGCCGAAAACGGTCGCGAGCGCGATGAAGCCGAACCCGCGCCGGTCGAGCGAGACCCGCCCAAAGCGAAGCGCCCACAAACCGGGGACGATGAGGCCGGCCGTTCCGAAGGCGAGGCGCAGGACGGACAGCTCGAGCCCGCTGAGCCCGGCCGCACCGAGCTTGGCGGTGACGCTCCCGCCGGCCTGGCAGGCGACCGCCCCGAGCCCGGCGAGGATCCCGAGCACCGGGGAGAGGCCCGGGGCCGCGCCCGCTGGGGCCCGGTCGGTCAGCACCAAAGCGACGCCGAGCGTGGTGAGGATGAGCCCGGTGAGGAAGCTCGGGCCGATCGGCTCGCCGAGCACCTGGGCCCCGAGCGCGGTGGTCGCCGCCGGCGTGAGCGCCCACAGGACCAGCGCGCGTCTGGCCCCGAGGCCGCTCAAGGACAGAAAATAGAGGCTGTCGCCGAGCGTGAGCCCGATGAACCCGCTGATGGCTATGAGCCCGAGCGGCCCCGGCTCGAGGTCGAGGGGCAGCGGCTGGCCGTCTATCCACCACGCGGTCACGCCGAGCCCCACGAGCGCGAGCGCGGTCTTGAGCAGGTTCAGGCTCACCGCCGGCAGTCTCGCCCCGGCCTTCGCGAACAGCAGGGTGGCGATGGCCCACAACCCGGCGGCGGCGAGCGCAGCGACCTCCCCCATCGCCGGCCGCCTTCGGGCCCCGGTGTCGGTCCGGTCAAGCACAGCCGCCGCAAAGAGAGCGACCCCGCGCGAAGTCTGGCATGGTGGGCCATGCCCATCGACGCGGTGGTGTTCGACCTCGGCGGGGTCCTCGTGGACTGGGACCGGCGCTACTTGTACGAGCGTCTCATCCCCGATGCATCGGCGAGGTCCTGGTTTCTCTCGTCGGTGTGCGACCTTCAGTGGAACGCGCGCATGGATCGGGGGCTGCCCTTTTCCGACGGGATCAGGGAGAAGCAGGCCGAGCACCCGGAGCACGCCGAGCTGATCTCCGCCTATTTCGAGCACTGGCAAGAGATGTTGCGCGGCCCCATCGAAGGTTCTGTGCGCCACCTCGAACGGTTGAAGCGTGAGGGCGTGCCCCTGTACGCCTTGACCAACTGGTCGGCCGAGACCTTCCCGGTCGCGCAGGCTCGGTTTTCGTTTCTCGGTCACTTCGAGGGCGTCGTCGTCTCCGGGGTGGAGGGAGTGGCGAAGCCCGAAGAAGAGATCTATCTGCGTCTCATCGACCGATACCATCTGACCGTGGAGCGAACGTTGTTCATCGACGACAGCGCTCCGAACGTGGAGACAGCCCGCAGGCTCGGTTTCGTCGCCGTCCACTTCACCGATCCCGATGCGCTCGGGAATGCGCTTCGAGAGCACGGACTGCTGCCCGGGACCGTCGGCCGGCTTGGCGACCCAGGGCCGGCGTGCTAGCGGTTCCGCTGATGGCGGCATGGGGGAGGGCGCCACCGTCGCTCGTCATCCGGGACGCCCAGGACGAGGACGCGGTCGACCTGCTGCTTCTGTGGCGGGAGCTGATGGCGCTGCACACCGCGGTGGACCGCCGGTTCACGCTCTCCGAGCACGCCGATCAGCGGTTTCGTGACTATGTAGAGACCGCTCAGAGCCGCGACGACTACCGGGTGCGGGTGGCCGCGATAGGGGATCGCCCAGTGGGGTTCATCATCGCCTGCGTGCTCCCGAACAGCCCGCTCTACCGGACCCGCTGGGTCGGCTACGTGAACGATTTGTGCGTCACCGAATCGGCACGGGGCCGGGGGCTCGGCCGGGCTCTGGTCCGCGACGTGCTCGGGTGGATGCGGGATCGCGGCGCCGAGTCGATCGAGATGTACGTGGCCAAGGCCAATCCATCCGCGGCCGCGTTCTGGCGCCGAATCGGCGCCCGGGACTTTCTCGAGCGGCTGACCCTCGACGTCGACGCCTTCGAGCGGGGAGGGCGATGACCGACCCGCTCGCTGCCGTGGAGGCGTTTGTGCTCCTAGCCAGGGAGGCGCGGCGGCGGGCGCTGTCGAAGCCGGACCGGCAGCGACTCGCCGAGCTCGAAGAAGACGTTCGGGAGATGATCGACGGCTCGAAGCCGGCCCACCGGCGCATCGAGGGTCATCAGACCGGCGGACGAGCGCCACCGCTCCCAGCCCCGGCAGTGTCCGCCGGCCCTGGCCCGGCTCCCAATCAGCGCCCCGGTTCGGTGGCGTCGCTGCTCGAGGACCTGGCCGAGACCGGGCCGCGGGTCGAGGAGGTCGGGCTCGACCGGCTCCCTCCGAGCCGGTACACCCCGTCTCGGCGCCCGGCCCACCTCGCCGCGTATTTCGACGACGCAGTGGCGACGGTGGACGCTCCTCCGCCCGAGGCACCGACCGCGGTGGTGGACGCCGACGGTCGCCCGGTGTCCTTGCCCGAGGCGACCCGGGATTTGTGGGGGGTGGGCGCCGGGCCTCGCCCACCACCCCCAACCATCGAGAGGCCACGTTCGGTGGGGGCGCGCCCTGCCCCGGCTCGGGCCAGCTCGTCGGAGGTTCTGGTGCGGCCGGCCTCGGTCTCGGTCGGTGCGGCCTCGGTTCGGGCCAGCTCGTCAGAGGTTCTGGTGCGACCGGCCTCGGTCTCGGTCGTTCCGGCCTCGGTCCGGGCCAGCTCGTCGGAGGTCTCGGTGCGGCCGCCTTCGTCGGAGCTCTCGGGATCAGCTCGACCGGCGGTAGGCGGGGACGCGCGCGCGAACGGCCCAAGCGACGGCGGGGAGGAGGACCCAACGGCCGCGCTCGCTCCGGCGATCGTTCACCTGAAGTCGGGGGGGACCCACCGGGGTTACATCGCCCGGTTCGACCCGATAGCGGGCCTGCTCGAGCTGGTGGGAAAGCGGGGCAGCGACCCGAGGGAGGTCCGGCTCGACGAGATCCTGGTCATATTCTTTGGCCGCCGGCCGGAGCTTCCGCCGAGCGAGCGCTCTGGTCCCCGGGTGCAGGTGACGCTGGCCAACGACCGCCGGGTCACCGGCTTCAGCCCCGACTATCAGCCCCACGGGAGCGCGCTCACCGTCATCCCCGAGGTCGACCGCGGGGGCGTGGACCGGGTCTGGATCCCGGCGTGGTCGGTCAAAGCGCTCGCGGTCGGTTGAGCGCCGGCGCGAGGAGGCGACCGGATCGATTCTCGGTGATGCGCCTCGGACATGGCGGTCGGTCCGAGGTTTTGCCATGCTGCGGCAATGGGAACGTGGATGTCCTGGAGCGGAGGCAAGGACGCCGCGCTGGCCCTGGAGGCGGCGGCCCGTCCGGGGGCAGAGAGCGGTCCGGTCGTTGGTCTGCTCACCACGATCGACGAAGCGACCGGTCGAATGCCGATCCACGGGGTGCCGGTGCGCCTGCTCGAGGCGCAGGCCCGGGCGCTCGGGCTGCCGCTCGTCACCGTGCCGCTTCCGTGGCCGTGCTCGAACGAGGTGTACCTTGCTGGCCTCGGCGAGGCTTTGGGCCGCCACCGCATCACCCGCCTCGGCTTCGGGGACCTTCACCTCTCCGACATCCGGAAGTGGCGGGAGAAGAGCCTCGCCGCGCTCGGGGTCGAGGCCTTCTTCCCGCTCTTTGGCCAGACCGGGATGGTCGAGGCGGCGCTCGAAGCCGACCTCGACCCGCTCGTCTGCTCGGTGGACACGACCAGGCTCGACCCGGAGTTCCTCGGGCGGCGCTTCGACCTCGACTTCGTGACCGAGCTGCCGTCCGGGGTGGACCCGATGGGCGAAAACGGAGAGTTTCACACCGTCCTGCGCGGCCCCGGCTGGTTTTCCGACGCCCCGGTCGGACAGGTCCGCCTCGATCCCCGCCACCTGGCGCTCGCCTGGTGAGGTTCAGTCGAAAGGTGGTGGCTAATGCAGGGCAAGTGCCAGTGACCACCGCGCCCAGAAGGAAAGTGCCCGTGCCCAGAAGGAAAGTGCCCCGTGCCCCCAGAAGGAAAGTGCCGTGCCCAGAAAGAAAGTGCC
>DAIQNR010000022.1:0-14954 GCA_036788295.1 Myxococcota bacterium | reverse complement strand
CCCCCAGAAGGAAAGTGCCGTGCCCAGAAAGAAAGTGCCACCCATAATGCAAAGCGGGTTGCGGAAATGGGTGGGTGTTGATGGGTCGAGGACCTTCGGCGGGGTTGGGCGGGTCCGGGTTCTCCGAAATTCGTTGTTCGAGGGCGAAAATCGGAGAACCGTTCCAGATTTCAGCGGGGACCGTTCCCTTTTCGTTCTCCGCCGCCCCCGGGCAAACGAGGCCTCGGGAGGCGTCGTGGACCGACCTCACCCGGTCCTGCTCAGCAGCGGGAGGGAGGGCCGGAAGGACCAGTCTGGAAAGGGGATATCGAGGACACCGGTCCGGAAGGCGGCGGACGCCCTCCGATAGGCGTCGACAAAAGCCAACCAGTTGGACCGAAACTCATCGCGCAGCTGCGAACAAGCGGCGTGGCAGATCGGCGCCGGGCCTCGCTTCGGGTTCTCGGGCGACCCGAAGACAGATTGCTCGAGTACCCTCACCCTTCCCAGCACAGGTCGCCCCCGTCTCTCCTTCGTCAGCGCTTCTTCCCGATCCCGAACGGCCGCGCGTACCCATTCTCGCGGCATGGGCACATCGACTTCAACCGAGAGTTCTCCGTCATCAGGCGCTTTTCGTGCAAAAAATCTAGTCTCTGTGAACCCTGGACCCACCAAGACGCCCGGCCACGCCTCGATCCGCTCGACGAGCCCCGCCGCCACCGGGTTCGTTAGGGTGTAGGTGATTCGATCGAGCAGCGCTGCGTCGTCGAGAATCTCGATGGCTGAGTATCTTCGCTCGTAGACCTGGCCCGATGTGCCGTCGAGCTCGTTGATCGCTCTGGCGAGCGGCCCGAGGAACTGGCACATGAAGCGGTCGAGCACGCCGCTTTCGTCCTCGACCACGAGGTGCATGTGGTTCGACATCTGGACGGCCGCAAAGAGCCGGATCGTCGGGTGCAACTCGAGCGCACGGCCGAGCGCCCGTCCGAAGGCTTGCACCCGTGCTGAATCCGGCCTGAGTCGGAACTGCGCTCTCGCGCAGCGAGCGGTCACGAACCATCGTGTGTGCGGAGCGAGGCGACGAGGTGAGCGCACGCCCACCACCCTAGGTGCTCGGCCCCGTGCCCGGCATCGGTTGATCTGCGGGGGGCTGAGTCCTCGGCGCTGTCCTGGCGCCGTTTGGGGTTTTTGGTCTCCGGCCGAGAGGATGCTCGGGCTCCGCTGGTTGGCCCCCGGGGATCGGTCTCGAACCCGGTGGCACCCGGTCACGGCCCGCACCCGGTCACGGCCCATGGGGTCGATGGTCGGCCCGACCCCCGACGAGGGGCCCGGTCAACTGGCCGGTTGCGGTCGGGGGCGCGCCGCGTCACGCTCGGCCTCGGTGAGCCTCAAGAAGTTCGAGATTCTGGAGATGATCGCCAAGGGGGGGATGGCGGAGGTCTACCGGGCCCGCACCACCGGGCTTCAGGGCTTCGAGAAAGAGGTCTGCGTCAAGAAGATCCTCCCGCACCTGACGGAGGACGAGTCCTTCGTCACCATGTTCATCAACGAGGCGAAGCTGGCCGCCACGCTCAGCTACGCGAACATCGTTCAGGTCCACGATCTCTGCGTGTCCGCGGGCGGCGAGTACTTCATCGTGATGGAGTACGTGGACGGCAAGGACCTCTCCGATGTCATCCGGGCGGCGCAGCTGTCCGGCCTGGAGGTTCCTCCGGAGATCGCGGTCCACATCGGCCGAGAGATCTGCCAGGGGCTCGCGTACGCCCACTCCCGCACCGATCGCGCCGGCGCGCCGCTGCAGATCATCCACCGGGACGTCAGCCCCCACAACGTGCTCGTCAGCTTCATGGGCGAGGTCAAACTGGTGGACTTCGGCATCGCCAAAGCCTCCTCGATCATGAGCAAGACCGCGGTGGGTATTCTCAAGGGCAAGTATGGGTACATGTCTCCAGAGCAGGCCCGAGGCCAGCCGCTCGATGCCCGTTCCGACATCTTCAACACCGGGATCGTGCTCTACGAGCTGCTCGTCGGCGAGCGCTGCTTCGCCGGCTCTTCGGACTTTTCGACCCTCAACCTGATGCGAAACGCAGAGGTCGTGCCTCCGACCCAGGTCAACGGGAAGGTGCCAGAGTCCCTCGAGGCGGTCGTCCTCAAGGCGCTCGCGAAAGAGCGGGCGGACCGCCCGCAGACCGCGCTCGAGCTCGAGGGGATGCTCGCGGCCTGGGCGAAGTCCTCGGGCGCGATCGCGACGAAAGCCGACCTCGCTCGGTTCATGCAAGGCCTCTTTCGAGATGGCGGCGCCCGCGGGCCGAGCTCGAAGACCGGCGTCATCGAAATCGCGAGCGTCGTAGGTCCGCCGCCTGCTGCGGAAGACAAGGAGCCGCCGCCCCGGCGGTCGACCGAGCGGGCGCCTTCGCTCGCGGATCGGCCGGTCGAGGCGCCTCCCCCGGAGGCCGACCCGAGCCAGCGGCTGTCGCTCGAGAGGGTCCGGTCTGCCGCGGAACCGGCGGCGCATCCGGCTTCGAAGAAGCCCGAAGCACGGAGCTCTTCCCCGAGCGAGGCCTCGGACCGGTCTTTGGCCCGGGAGGACGGGGACGAGCCTGCGGTCGCGCGAGGGTCTGGGTCGCTGCCGCCCCCGCCGCCGGCGGAGTCCGACGCTGCCCCCGCGAAGGGACCGAACGCGGCTCGAAAATCCGCGGCGGCCGGAGCGAAATCCTCGGCGGCCGGAGCGAAATCCGCCGCGGTCGGAGCGAAATCCGCCGCGGTCGGAGCGAAATCCGCCGCGGCCGAAGCGAAATCCGCGGCGGCCGAAGCGAAATCCGCGGCGGCCGAAGCGAAATCCGGACCAGGCGAGGCAGAATCTGGACCAAGCGCTTCGAAATCCGGACCAGGCTCCGGACCAAGCGCGGCGAAATCGACGTCAGCCGATGCGAAGCCCGCTGCGGCCGCCAAAGCCGGACCCAAAGCCGGGTCGGGCGATGCAGGGCCGGCGCCGTCCGCTCCGGGCAAGGGGGAAGCGGGCAAAAAGAAGGGCAAGCAGCTGTCCGACCAGCCCAAGGCGCCGGTGGGTCGCCGGCATCTTCGCCCGGGGCTGTCGAGGGTGGCGCCCCCGCCCAAGAGGCGCCGCACGGCGTTCACGGCGGCTGCGGTGCTGGTGGTCGCGGCTGCCGGCGGGCTCGGGTTCGGCCGCTGGCAGGCCCGGTCGGTTTCGCACGAGGGCGGCTTTCGGCGCATGGAGCTCGCGAGCCGGCGAGCGCCGGAGCCGGACCTGGCCGTGCTCGTCGTCGAGGCCAAGCCGGGGACCGAAGTCTTCGTGGACGGAGAGCAGCTCGCAGGCTCGGCTCCGCTCGCCGTGGACCGACGGCGGGACGACGCCGAGCACCGGGTCGAGCTGCGCCGAGGCGATGCGATCGTGCACGAGGCGAAGTTCGATTTTCGGCGGGACGCGGTGGCGGTGATCCGGGAGCCATCCGCGGAGCGGGACCCCCCGAAATTCGCGCGACTCGAGCTGGTGGCCCCGCCCCGGGCTTCGGTCACGGTCGATGGCCGGCCCGCCGGTCGGGTGGGGGATGGAGCGCTGCAGCTGCTGCCCGGGGCGCGCGAGGTCGTGCTCGAGCTGGGCAAGCGGCGGCGCAGCTTTCGGGTGCGGCTCGATCCGGGGGCGTCTCGGACCTTGTTCGCCGAGCTCTGAGCCAGAGTCAGGGTGGGAACGGGGTGGCTCCCGTGGTACCGCCCAGACCGATGGCGCCGGTCCTGCTCGGGCTGTCCTGGTTGGCGGGGCTCGGACTCGGTCGGGTCGCTCGCCCGGATCGGCCGGGCAGCGGCGGCGCGGCGATCGCGGCGGCGGCCTTGTTTGGGGGGGCTGCGGTGGGTCCGGCCGGCCTCTCGGTGTTGTACCTCGCCCCCGATTGGGCCCTCTTGTACCTCGCGCTGCCCGCCCACGGAGCGCTCGGGCTCACCGCAGTAGCCTTTCCCGCCGCTTCGGTGGGGGCTGCGGTGCTCGGCTGCATGGCGACGTCAGGACTTGGGGCCCGCGGGGCCGGGCTCGTCGCCGGAGCGTCGGGAGCGGCGCTGCTCGCCTTGTTGGCATGGTCAGGGCGGCGGCTCACGGTGATGACAACCTATGCGGCCTTTCACGGCGGCGGTTCGTCCGAGCCGCTGGTGGCGAGCGCCGTGTTCTTGCCCCTGGTGGGGGTCGCAGCGGTGCTGGCGGGGGTCTATGTATTCACGCTCGTCCACCTTCGCCGGGCGTGACCGCGCCGCTTCGCCGAGCGGGGACGCGATCGCCCCCGCGAATGGCCGATGCCCGGGCTCTGCGCCTGGTGATAGCCGCACTGGGCATGCTCGGGCGCGGCGCAGTGTTCGGCCTCGCCGCAGCGTTCGGCCTCGCCGCCTCGGGCGGCTGCGGGACGGTGCGGTCCACCGCGGGGATCATCGGCGCCGAGGCCCAGATCACCGCGGCCCGGACCGCTGGCGCCGCCCGCCACGCCCCGTTCGAGTTTTCGGCAGCCGAGCTGTACCTGTCCAAAGCCAGGGAGGAGCAATCCTACGCCGAGCTGCTCGCGGCCGCCGATTTCGCCGACCGGGCGAGAGGCTGCGCCCTGCTCGCTCGCCGGCTGGCCGAGGCCCGCGTCGCGGAGCCCACCGGCGACGCCCGGCCCGAGCGGTTCGCCACGGAGGCGGTGTGCTTGCCCGGTCCGCCTCGACCTGGGCCTGCCGCCCACCTCGAGCCGGCCGCCCGCCCCGCTCCGCCCCCCGTCTTGGTACCGGCGAAGCGGCCGGGCCCGGCGCAAGCGCCGAAGCCTCCGAGCCCGCTGCCCCCGCCGGCGAAATCGCCGACACCTCGACCCGCTCGCCCTGATCCGGCCGCGCCGCCGGATGATCTTCCGGACGGCGACCTACCGGAGGGAGATGGGTGAGGGTCCCGTGGTGGCTCCCTCTCGTCGCCGGTTGCGCGACCGGTGAGGCGCTCCGCATCGACGCGGAGGCCATTCAGCAGCAGCTCGATCTCGCCCGAAAGGCGGGGGCCTACCGCTGCGCGCCCAAGGCGCTCGCCGAGGGAGAGGCGCAGCTCGATTTTCTCCTGGTCGAGCTTCGGCAAGGAAACGCGGTGCGGGCGGCGGAGCACCGGGCGTTGGCCAAGGAGCGGGCCCAGGCGGCGATCGAGGGCAGCGAGGGCTGCGCGGTGCGGGACAAGGACGGAGACGGGGTGCTCGACGGCGAGGACCAATGCCCGGACGAGCCTGGTCCGGCGGCGCTCGGAGGCTGCCCGGACAAGGACGGCGACGGCATCCCCGACCACCTCGATGGTTGCCCGGACCAGCCCGAGGACCTCGATGGGTTCGAGGACGAGGATGGCTGCCCCGACCCCGACAACGACGGCGACGGGCTGCTCGACGGCGAGGACCGCTGCCCCGACCAAGCCGGGCCCCGCGAGAACCAGGGTTGCCCGGCCGGGGACCGGGACGCGGACGGGATCCCGGATCACCTCGACCGCTGCCCGGACGAGCCGGAGGATTTCGATGGGTTCGAGGACGAGGATGGATGCCCGGACCCGGACAACGACGGGGATGGGATCCCAGATCACCTCGACATCTGTCCGAACGAGCCGGAGACGGTGAACGGGTTCGAGGACGAGGATGGTTGCCCCGACGTGAAGCTCGACCTGGTCGAGGTGAAGCGGGACCAAAAAAAGATCGAGATCAAGGAGAAGGTCTTCTTCGACACCGGGAAGTCCACGATTCAGCCGGTCAGCTATCGGCTGCTCGACCAAGTGGCGGAGGTCCTCAGCACCTACCGCAGCATGGAGATCATGGTGGAGGGCCACACCGACTCGGTCGGCGCCGACAGTTTCAACCTCCGGCTGTCGCAGGCCCGGGCCGACAGCGTGCGGCTCTACCTCATCAGCCGGGGGGTCGAGCAGGCTCGGCTGACCGCGATCGGATTCGGGGAGGAAAAACCCATCGCCACGAACGCGACCCGCCAAGGGCGAGACCTGAACCGCCGGGTGGAGTTTACGATCACCGCCGACTGAGCCGTTCCCCGTCGAAGCGTCCGCGTGCTATCGCGCCCCTTCATGAGCGACCCGCGGCACCACCTGGTGTGGCTCGACATGGAGATGACCGGGCTCGACCCGGAGACCGACGTGCCCCTGCAGGTGGCGGCGGTGATCACCGACGCCGAGCTCGTGGAGCTCGACGCGGTCGAGTTCACGATCTGGCAGCCCGATGCGGTGCTCGACCGGATGCAGCCGGTGGTGCGCAAGATGCACAACGAGAACGGGCTGACCAAGGCGGTTCGAAAGTCGGAGGTCGCCCTGCTCGAGGCCGAGCGCAAGCTGCTCGCGATGCTCGCCCGGTGGGTGCGACCGGGCGAGGGCATTCTCGCCGGCAACTCGATCCACCAGGACCGTCGCTTCCTCCACCGGTACTTCCCCGCCGTGCACGGGTACCTCCACTACCGGATGGTGGACGTCTCCACCGTGAAGGAGCTCGCGAAGCGGTGGTATCCGCCGGAGGCGACCGGCGCGAAGCAGAGCTCCGATCACACCGCCCTGTCCGACGCGCGGGCGTCGATTCGCGAGCTGGCCCACTACCGGGCGGTGCTGTTCCGGACCGCTGACGACCTCGGCTCGCCGCCGGCTCCGGACACCGCCAAGCCGGCATGAGTGTGTCTTTAGGAGACAATGTGCGTTTATTGCCCACATCGAGCCGGCTCGGAGTCGCGCTACGGACTCCTCGGTGCCATCATCTGGCCATGCAAACGATGTCGAGACGGTGGATCGGGGCGCTGGTTTTGGCCGCGGCCTGCGAGGACGGCGGAACGCTCAACCAGCTCACCGCCTCCGGGGCTTTTGCCCCCGAGGCGCTCGACTTCGGCGAGGTGACGGTCGGCAGCGCCCGGGCGCTGCCGGTGGTGCTGTCCAACACCGGAGAGGTCGGGCTCGACGTGGCCGCGGTCGACATCGCCGAGTCGTTCAGCCTCCGGGGGCTGAAGCGGCCGCTCGAGGGCGCGATCCTCCCGCCGAACAATTCGGTCGAGATCGACGTGGTCTTTCTCCCCCTTCAGGAGGGTCTCATCGAAGGTTCGGTGAGGCTCGGCACCATGGACGACGACATCGAGCTGCCGCTTCGAGGGATCGGCACCATTCGAATGGCACCGGATGTCCGGGCGAATCCGGTCCGGGTGGATTTTGGGGAAGTGCCGGTCGGGCAGACCGACCGCCGGGAGATCCTGCTCAACAACGACGGCACCGCCGAAGGCCGGGTGGTGTCCGCGCGCCTGCGCTCGAACGACAGCGACGCGAGGGAAGGTCCGATCTATGGTCTCGACACCGAGCTGCCCGTGGTCGTCGCGGTCGCAGAGGAGGGCAGCGCCATCGTCCTTCGATTCACCCCCTCCGCGGCCGCGACGTTCGGGGAGACGATCCTGCTCGACGTGGACGGCATGCGCGAGCCGGTCGAGCTCGCGCTGACCGGACGGGGCCGGCCGCCGCTTGGCAACCTGACTTGCCAGCCGGTGGCGCTCGACTTCGGTGGGGTCCAGCGAGGCCGAAGCAGCGAGCGGTCCGCCAGCTGCACCGCGAGCGGGGGCCAGGTCCGGATTCTGAGCGCCGAGGCGAGCGATCCGACCAACTTCGGCGCGCCGAACCTCGCCGGCCGGGTGGTGCCGGCGGGCGGGTCGATCATGGTCCCGGTGCAGTTCACCCCGACGGGCGTGCTCGGCCCCCGCGAGGCCACGCTGACGCTTTCGTTCGAGGACGCGGGCGGCCGGTCCGAGGCCCGGCTGAACCTTCGGGGCCGGGTCACCGAGCCCGCAGCAGATGCGACGGCGATCGCCCTCGAACTCACCTGGAACACCGGATTTACGGACCTCGACCTGCACCTCGTCGCTCCCGCGGGCGCTCTGTTCGGCCCGCTCGACTGCTTTTTTGCAAACCGCAACCCCGACTGGGGCGTGCGCGGCGACCCAACCGACAACTGCTTTCTCGACCGCGACGTCACGACCGGGTTTGGTCCAGAGCGAATCAACATGACCCGGGCTGCTCCGGGGACCTACCGGGTGTTCGTCCACTACTTCAACGACAACCGCCGGGGTGCGAGCGAGGCCGAGGTCCGAACCAGCCTCGGCGGGCAGGAGGTCGGCCGCCAGACCCGCAGGATGACCTGCAACCAGGTCTGGCTCGCGGGTGAGATCGATTGGGACGGCGCGACCGGGTCTTTCCGGATGACCGACACCATCATCCCCACCCCGCCCGGGATCCCCAACAACTGTTCCTGACCGAGATCTCGTGACCGCTCCGGCAGGCCTCAGGGAGAACGTCCCGCTCGCTCCCTTCACGACGCTCGACCTCGGTGGACCGGCTCGGTATCTGTTCGAGGCCGCGTCCGAGGAGCGGCTCTTCGAGGCGCTCGCTTGGGCGACGGAAGAGGGCTTGCCCACTCTTCTCATGGGAGGGGGTTCGAACCTCGTCATCGCCGATGGTGGCTTTCCTGGTCTCGTGGTCGCGGTGCGCCTTCGGGGGGTGGACTTCGGCCCAAGGGCGACGGTGCAGGCCGCCGCGGGCGAGGACTGGGATGGTTTGGTCGCGGCGACGGTGGACGCGGGGCTATCTGGCCTTGAATGCCTGTCTGGGATCCCGGGCACGGTCGGCGCGACGCCCATCCAGAACGTCGGCGCCTACGGGGCGCAAATCTCGGACTCATTGGCCACGCTGCGCGTCCTCGATCGCGCATCCGGCCAGGTCGTCCGTCTTGGCCCCGAGGACGTCGATTTCGGCTACCGCGACAGCCGGCTGAAGCGAAACCCGGACAGATGGGTGGTGTTGTCGGTCACGCTGGCCCTCGAACCCGGTGGGTTGCCGCTCGTTCGGTACCCGGAGCTGGCCGCCGTGGTCGGGGCGAGGGCCAGCGCACAAGAGGTGAGGCTCGCTGTGCTCGCGCTTCGACGCAAAAAGTCGATGGTGCTCGCGCCGGACGACGAAAACCGTCGCTCGGTGGGTTCCTTTTTCATGAACCCGGTGGTCGAGGTCGCGGTGGCCGAAGACGTCGCCGCCCGGGCCCAGGCCCGGGGGCTCCCCCCGCCCCCGCGCTATTTTGCCGGGGAGGGCCGGGTCAAGCTGGCCGCAGCCTGGCTCATCGAGCAGAGCGGATTCGAGAGAGGCACCCGCCGGGGCCCGGTCGGGCTGTCCTCGCGGCACGCGCTCGCGCTCGTCCACCACGGCGGCGGGACCACCTCCGCTCTGCTCGCGTTCGCCGACGAGATCCGAGCCGGAGTCCGCGCCCACTTCGGGGTCGAGCTCGAACCCGAGCCCCGGATCGTGGGTCAAAACCCCCGAGCAACACCTTAGGGGAGTCCTCCGCTCGGGGGTTGCCGGGCCTCAGCGGCCGGGGCGAGGCCGGGGCGAGGGATCGGATGGGTCGGCCGGATCCGAAGGTTCCGGCCCGCAGGCGGGGCCGGAGCCGCAGTAGAGGCGGAACACCCGGGCGAGCGGCGCGCAATCGAGGCTGCAGGTCTCCGCTTCGCACTGGTTCAGGGCGAATCGCAGGCTGCGACAGAGGTCCGCCGGCGGGGGCGGCGGCTCGGGGGGCCGGCAAGCGGCCTCGAAGCGCTCCGAGAGCTGGCGGCAGGGTTCGAAGCAGGCGTCGATGGTGTCCCCCAGGGCCTGGCAGCGCTGGGAGATGGGGATGCAGGGGGTCCGGTCCCCCGTGCGGCGGGCCCGTTCGAGGCAGGTGGCGAGCCGGGCTCGGCACTGCTCGGCGTCGGCGATGGGGATGGCGCAAGCGGCCTCTGCCCGGTCGTTGCACGCCGCGATCTGGCGGCGGAGGGCGACGCAGCGGTCGGTGGGGTCCCCCGGACCGGGGTCCGTGCCCGGATCAGGCCGCCCGGGGGCGGGCCGGGCTGCGCTCTCGAGGTTGCCGTCGGAGGGGATGTCCTCGCCGCAGGCGACGAGGGTGAGGCCGAGAAGGCCGGCGAAGGCGATGCGGTACATGCAGAATCTCCTTGGGGAGCGGTCCGGTGACGAACCCGCTCCCAATCCAAATGGGGCGGCCGCAGCGGCCGGAAAGGGGCGGCAGCGGCCGGAAAGGGGCGGCCTCAACCGCCGTTTCCCCATGTTTTCCGCCCGCGCCGGATCCTTCGCCCTCACCGCTCGGTTCACGTCGATTCCCCCCGGAGCCCGTCCCGCCCCGCAAGCTCGGCGGGGCGGGGAAAGAGGTCCCGGGTCTCGACCTCGGGCGCTCGACCGGCCATGACGTCCCTCGATGGACGCCGACGTGCTTTCGTCTCTGACCGACGCCGATCTGGTCGCCCTGGGGTGCCTCGCGCTGCCCACCGTGAGCGTCGACGCGGAAACCCTCCAGCAGTTCGCGCGGGCGGCAGCGAAGAAGGCGAAGATCGCGGACGGGCGGCGCTCCCCGGAGAAGTGGCGGGCGGCGATGGAAGGGTGGCTCGCTTTGGGGCTGCTGGTCGAGCCCGAGAGCGGAAAGCTCGCCGTCCCTCATGAGCGGGCGGGGGTTGTCCGCGTGGCCCTCTCGCGGCGCCCGGAGCTGCTGCGGGCGGTCCGGGACGCGCTGATGGCGGAGTTCGGACCGATGCACGGCCTCTGTCCGCGGATCGAGGCCCGGTTTGCGCTCTACGCGGGCGACCCGCAGGGCGTGCAGCGGGAGCTTCAACGCCTCGCCGCCGAGCACCGCGCCAGCGATGCGCGCGAGCTCGCGGTGAAGGCGGTCGAGGACTGCTTCGGACCCCTCACGCCGGCCCTGATCGAGCTCGAGCCGGCGGCCGTTCGCCCGCTCCTATCCTTCTTCTTCGACCGCGTGACCGAGCAAGGCGGGCCGCTCCCCGAAGACGCGCGCGCGCTCCTTCGAAGAGCGGAGCTCGACACCCGGGCCCGCGCCGCGATCTACCAAATCTTCGTCACCGGCTCGGACGGGGGGCTGCTCGACGGCCTCGAAGAGGAGGCGCACGGCTGGGTGCAAGAAGGTCGAGCCCTGCTCGCGCTCGCCGCGGGCGACGCCGCGGGGTGCCGAGACGCCGCGCTTCGGGCGTGGCGCGCGATCCCGCGGCGGGTGAAAAAACCTTGCCTCGACGGCCCATACGCCGACTTTTTGGCCTATGTCCTCGCCACCGGCGAGGGCGAGGCGGTCGCGGCGGCGCGGACCCATTTGGAGTCGGTCGCGGGGAAGCGTAACCGCCCGATGACAATCACGGAGCGCTTGGCTCTTGTCCACCTCGACGGGTCGAAGCTCCCGCACCCCACCAGCCGTCCCGATTGGTCCGAAATCGTAGCGCATGTGACGCTCGCTCTCGCTCGGGGGGAGAGCGCGCCGCCGGTCCCGCTGGCCGTCGAGAAGGCGCTTCTCCAAAACGGCTACGTTTGGCTGTCCGTTCAGATCGAGGCGCTGCGGGCCTGGCGCGAGATGCCTTCGAACCCGCCCGAGCACCTCGTCTTCCACCGAATCCTTCGCCGTCGCGCCCCTTGGGAGGCGGCGCTCGACGCCATCGAGGCCGAGCTCGGGCCGTTCGGCGACGACGCGAACGCCCTGGAGCAGGAGGGGGTGGAGAGATTGGTGTGGTGGGCCGATGTATTCGACGACCCCTACCGAGGAGGAAAGATGGTGGTGCAGCCCCGGCTTCAGCGCCGAAACAAGCGAGGGTGGACCGCCGGCGCGGCGGTCGCGCTTCGCCGCTTGTATCGGGCGACCGGGACCGAGCCCTGGCTCGGTGAAGAAGATCGAAAGGCGGCGGCCTGCATCTCCCCCGTCGGGGGCTGGGCCTACGGAGCGCCCGATCTCGAGTTCACTGTCGACGTCGCCCGTGCGCTCGTTGGTCACCCTCGGGTGATGTGGTCCCGCGACCCGGAGCGTCGGCTCGAGGTGGTGGAGAAGAGGCCGAGCGTCCGGGTCATCGAAAACGACGACGGATCCACGAAGCTCTGCTTTCACCCGCCCTCGCCCGCAGGCCGAAGCCCGGTGGTGGAGCGGGTGGGCGATGTCATCGAGGTGTACCCGCTCGAAGGAAAAACCATCGAGCTGGCCCGGCGCATCGGAAGCGGCATCGACCTGCCCGCCGCGGCCCGCTCGAGGCTTCAGCCGCTCATCTCTCGCCTCGCCCGGACGGTGACGGTGGAAAGCGACGTGGACCCGGCAGTGGTGGCCGGCCGGGAGGTCGAGGCCGACCCTCGCCCCGTGCTCCGCCTCGGCCGAGCCGGGGCCGGCCTGCGGGTCGAGCTGCACGTGGCGCCGCTTGGGCTCGAAGGACCGATGCGCGTGCCGGGGGCCGGGGGCCGGTCCATGGCGGCGCAGGTCGCGGGCGAGCGGGTGCTGTGCACCCGCGACCTCGAGCGGGAGACCGCGCTGGCGGCCGAAGTGGAGGCTCGGTGCCCCACGCTGGCCCGCGCCGAGTCTCTCAGAGGAGCGCGCTGCTTCGAGCAGGCAGACGGGCTCGAGGTGCTGCTCGAGCTTTGGGCGCTCGGAGACGATGCGGTCCAGATCTGGACGGGCGACGACCCGCTCGAGGTGCTCCCCGAGCGAACCCTCGGCCATATGCGAATCTCGGCCGAAGCTTCGGACAGAGATTGGCTCGCTCTCGAAGGAGAACTCGAGCTCGACCAGGAGCGGGTGCTCGACCTGCGCGCCCTGCTCGATCGCGCGCCGTCTCGCCGGGGTCGCTTCATCGAGCTCGACGACGCCCGCTTCGTCGCCCTCTCGGCGGCGCTCGCCGAGCGCCTCGACCTGCTGTGCGGAGCTCGGGAACAAGACCGGGAAGATGTGCGCATCCCACCGGTGGCCGCGGGGATCTTTGCCGGTTGGGCCGACGATCTCGCTGGGTTCGAGCCAAGCGAAGAGATGCGCCTCCGGCTCGAGCGCGCGCGGGAAGCGGCGTCGCTGAAGCCCCGCGTCCCTCGCACCTTCGAGGCGGACCTTCGCGACTACCAACGGGAGGGCTATGTATGGATGCGCCGGCTCGCCCACTGGGGCGCCGGCGCCTGCCTCGCCGACGACATGGGCCTCGGAAAGACGGTGCAGACGCTCGCGCTGCTCGTCGCCCGGGCGAGCGCCGGCCCTGCGCTCGTGGTCGCCCCGACGTCGGTGGCGGGCAACTGGGCCGACGAGGCGACCCGCTTCGCGCCGACCTTGCGGGTGCAGCTCCTCAGCGGCGCTCCCGGCGACCTCAGCGCCGCCGGGGCTTTCGACCTCGTGATCGTGAGCTACGCCCTCTTTGCCCTGCACGCGGAGGCCTTCACCGCGCTCACGTGGGCGACGGCGGTCCTCGACGAGGCGCAGTCCATCAAGAACCCGGACACCCAGCGCGCCCGGGCCGCTTTCGCCTTGAAGGCCAACTTTCGCCTCCTGACCACCGGGACCCCGATCGAGAACCGCGTGCTCGAGCTGTGGAGCCTCATGAACTTCGCCAACCCCGGTTTGCTCGGCAGCCAGGCGAGCTTCGAGCGGCGGTTCGCAAGGCCGATCGCGAGCGATCCGGACGGACCGGCGATGCGCCAGCTCCGCGAGCTCGTCCGGCCTTTCGTGCTCCGCCGAACGAAGCGAGAGGTCCTCACCGAGCTGCCCCCGCGAACGGAGGTGGTTCACGAAGTCATCCCGACCGAGGATGAGGCGGCGTTTTCGGAGGCCCTCCGCCAGGAGGCGCTCGAGGAGCTCGAAGGCGCCGGTTCGAGCGCCGTGATCCGGATCCTCGCCGCGCTCACCCGACTCCGCCAGGCCGCCTGCGCCCCAAGCCTCGTACGCCCCGACCTCGACCTCCCGTCGAGCAAGCTCGAGGCCTTCGAGGCGCTCGCGGAGGAGCTGATCGCGGGCGGCCACCGCGCGCTCGTGTTCAGCCAATTCACCACGTTTCTGAAGCTCGCGCGCGCTCGAGCCGACGCCATGGGATGGACGAGCAACTATCTCGATGGCAGCACGCCGGCCGCCAAGCGCCGCGCCGAGGTGGCCGCGTTTCAGGAAGGCGAGGGCGCGCTGTTTTTCATCAGCCTGAAGGCCGGCGGCACCGGCCTCAACCTCACCGGCGCCGATTATGTGATCCACCTCGACCCCTGGTGGAACCCCGCGGTCGAGGACCAGGCTTCGGATCGCGCCCACCGGATGGGCCAGACCCGGCCGGTGACGATCTATCGCCTGGTTACGAAGGGGAGCATCGAAGAGAAGGTCCTCGCCCTGCACGGGGAGAAGCGCGTGCTCGCCGAGAGGGTGCTCGACGGGACCAACGCCCCGGTGGCGACCGACGCCGAGGCGCTGCTGAGGCTCCTCCGCTGAAGCTCGCGCGGGAGCCGGGATGGCCGGCCGCTCCCGGGTGCAGAAAACGGCGGCTATTGCTCCCGGGCTTCGGGCTGCTCCGCGTGCAGCATCTCCCTGATCCGCTTGATGTGAAGGTCCGCCTCCTTGACCTTCTCCCTGTAGGATCGCTCGAGCGATGTGGCCGACGTCGCTGCCATGTTGTTCAAGAGGTTCTTTCGCTCTTCGAACATCCGGAGGGACACCCAGAGCCTTTCTTCGATCTTCTCGGTCTGGCTGGTGAGCAGCGCGGCGGCCGTGAACGAGTGTCCGGTGTGGCAGCGATATCGCCTCGGCGGGCCCTCGCCGACCTCCCACAGAACGCCGCCGCAGTTCGGACAGTTGTAGGGCACCTGAGCGCCCAGACCGCCCACCTGCTCGACATCGCTCAGGACGCGCTCCGCGATCTTCGCTTCCGTCTTGATGTCCTCCGGAACTCGCACCCTCTTTCCCGGCTCTTGGGCCACGAGCCTCTCGATGAGCCCGCCCATCTCGGACACGGGGACGCAGTGGTCCACCTCGACGCTGTTCAGGGCGCTCTGCGGCATCTCGGGGTAGGCGGCATCGTCTGGATCCTGGACGATCGCGACGCCGCCGCATCGCTTGACCGCCAGCAGCCCGGCCGTTCCGTCATCGAGCATCCCAGTGAGCAGCACGCCGATGACATGGGCGCGATGCGCGACC
>DAIQNR010000021.1:25735-69787 GCA_036788295.1 Myxococcota bacterium | reverse complement strand
CCTCAACCGTCATCCTCGTCTTCGAGGTAGCGGGCGTCCTCCAAGTCCTGCGGCCAGCTCCGCGGGGGCCGCGCCGACCGCGAGAGCCGAGGCTTCGCGATGGACCTCCGGGAGATGAGCGGGCGCACCGCTGCCCGAGCCACCTTCGACCCTGGTTCGGCGTCGTCGCCTCGGGACCGTCCTCTTCTGCTTGGCCTCGGCAACAGCGACGTCCTCGACGAACCGGGCTACCAGGTGCGCCGACCGGGACACCAACGCTTCGGCCCGAAAGAGGGTAGGCGGTCGACCGTGGGCGCCCTTCGAGGACCCTCCGAAGACCCTCCTCGACGAGCGCGTGCGCCCGTCCCTCCTCGCCAAACTAAGGGGAGCGTCAGCAAGCCCGAGATTTCGGTCGTCGTCTCCACGGAGCAACACTACACATATGGCTCGATACGGCAAGACGGGTCCCGATAGCGCATACGTCGAGTGGCCCCTCCCCTTCTTGCGTGCTCCCTCTGCTCGACGACGAGGTGATGGCCGAGATCGACGCCGCGGTGGCCTGAGCCCGCGCGGCGCGCCCCGGCCGCTACTGGATGAGTTTGAACTCGATGCGGCGGTTCTTGGCCCGGCCCGCCGCGGTCTCGTTCGTCTCCACCGGCTGATCCGGGCCAAAACCTTTGACCACCAGCCGGCCTTCACCGATCTCATTCAGACCTTGACCGCGCGGTTGAGCAGCGGAAACGGCGACGCCGGCGCGAGGGCCCGCGAAGCGCGCATCATGATCCACGGCGGTGCCGCCGGAGCTCCTCGAGTTGGCCCTCGAGGAGGCGCTTCAGGTCGTCGAGGCGGATCGGTTTGGCGAGATGGTGGTCCATTCCGGCCTCGAGGCATCGCTCACGGTCTTCGCGCATCGCGTTGGCGGTGAGGGCGACGATCAGTGGATGGCCGTCGCCCTCCTGACGGATACGTCGTGAGGCCTCGAGGCCGTCCATCTCCGGCATCTGCATATCCAGGAGGATGAGTTCGTAGGCGACTTCGCGGGCGCGCTCGACCGCTTCAAGTCGGTTCGTCGCGACATCCGGGCTCACCCCCAGCCGCTCGAGGAGCCGGAGGGCGACCTTGATGTTGACGGGGTTGTCCTCGACAAGGAGGACGCGCCCGGAGAACGCCTTGCGAGGGCCGCTCGACGGCTCGGCGGAGCGGGTTGGCGCGGGCGCCGGCTCGAGGGGGAGCTCGACGCGAAAGGTGGATCCGACCCCGGGCGTTGACCTCGCGGTGACCTGTCCGCCCATGACCGTGACCAAGCGCTCGCAGATGGATAGGCCGAGCCCGGTGCCGCCATACTTTCGGGTGGTGCCTTCGTCGGCTTGGGTAAAGGCGGAGAAGATCTTTCCCAAGACCTCTGCGGTCATGCCGATGCCGGTGTCCGAGATCTCCAGAGTGAAGCGATCGGGCGCGGCCACCGCGACCTGGGCTCGGATGGTCCCGGTCTCGGTGAACTTCGCCGCGTTGCCGATCAGGTTCAGCAGGATCTGACGAAGTCGCACCGGGTCCCCCCTAACATAGCGAGGGAGTTCGGGGTCGATGGCGATCTGGACATCGACGTCTCGGCCGCGCAGCCGTGGGCGAACCATCGCGACCGCCTCGCGCACACAGCCCCCGACATCGACGGGGATGCGCTCGACCGTCATTCGGCCCGCCTCCAGCTTCGAGAAATCAAGGATGTCGTTGATGACCCCAAGAAGGGTCGAAGCGCTGGCCTGAATGATGTCGACGTGCTCTCGCTGATCGTCGTCGAGCGGGGTCTCGGCGAGGAGTTCGGCCATCCCGATGACCCCGTTGACGGGGGTTCGGATCTCGTGGCTCATGTTGGCGACGAACTCAGACTTCGCCTTGGCGAGGCGCTGATTGCGCTCGGCGAGCCCTGCCAGCTCCTGGTTTGTGGCTTCGACCTCCTCGACCAGCTCACGGGACAGCTTGAGGAGAGCCTCGAGGCGCTGCCTCGTTCGCTCGGCGAGACGCCCGGCCAAGGCGACGTAGAGGCCTGCGCCCAGGACGCCGGCAGCTTTGAGGAGAGCCGCTTCGTCGAGGGCTCCCCAGCCCCCCTCGAGCGCGGCGGCGACGAGGTAGGTGGCGGGTGCGCAGAGCGCGAACACTCGTGTGCGTGCGAAGCTTACTCCAGGCTGGTCGGCCACGCGGACGATAGGCAGCCAGAACAACGGGCTCGATGATCCGCCGGACGCGAGGATCGCGAAGGCGTAGCCGATGAAGTCGGCGAAGAGGAATCGTTCCCGGCTCCACACGCTGTCCCGGGCCGCGAGGGCGCGCTGAATTGCGTTCGCGCCAAGGGTGAAGGCGATGAACCCGAGGAGGCCGAGGACGAACGAAGACACGGAAGCGCGCCCGAGGAGGATGTGGATCGCCACGAGGAGCGCGACCACCACGCCGTTTCCGAAAAGGCGGTACTGGGGAACGAGGCGACCGTAGTAGCGCCGCCGGCGCGCGAGCCGGCCTGGGGCGCAGGCGTCCGCCTCGTCGAGCAGGGTCTCTCGCGTCACCCGTGCCGTGCTCATCCGTGAAAGACCCCCTGGTCGCCCTATCGACACCGATCCTCACCCGCGGACGCGCCAACGGCTCATTGGCGGCCGCGTGTCTCGCTCCGTTACGAGCGAGGACCCCTCGATCCTCGAATCTGTTCGCTCGCTCAGGCTCGAGAAGGCGAGTCTGAGGTCGTGGGCGTAGCGGGTCGCCTCCGGCCGGAGGAAGCGAGGGAGACGCTGGAGGATGGGTCCACGAAGGGCGAGCCGGCGGTGGCGTCGACGATCGCGGGCTGGCCCCGAGGGCGCAGTGTCCCCGGACAGTTTGGACATGCGTGACCGTTCACTTCGAAGGCAGCCATATCGTGCGAGCTACGCCGAGGATCGAGTCTCCACGAAGAGGCTGGTGTTCCCGCGGTTCGGGTTCCCGGCTAGCGCAATGATGCTCGGTCGGCCGAACGGGAACTGCGCGCTTCGGATCGTTCAACCTACCGAGCGCCCAACACCGGGAGCCGATAGAGGGTGGAAAACGAGAACGCGTGGGTCGCCGCGGTGAAGCGACCCCACACCGTGCGGCTGTAGGCGAGGTTCACCTCGACGTCCCTCGTCACCCGCCACACCAAGCCGCCCCCAACGTCGAGGGCGTCACGCTCCAGGACCCGCTCGATGAGGGTGATGCCGCCGGTGGCGAAGCGGCGAGCATCGACCGCGGGGTCGGTGGCGACGGCCGAGATGCCGATGGACTCCCCGCTCTCGACGGTGACCGCGAGCCGCCCTTCGACGAACACGAGAACGCGGTCGCCGAGGCTCTGCCCCACCTTCAGCTCGGTTCGGAGTTGGTCCCCGGCGCCTCGGAGGCGCAGCGCGTACCCGCCCGACCCGCGGACGAAGGTACCGGTCTCGAAGGCGGCGCCCACCAGCACGGAGAGCTGCAGCTCCAGCCGACCATCCCCGAGCACGACGTCGTCGCGGACGTTCTCCGGACGCACCAGCTCGTCGGCGCGAGCCTCGAAGGCCTCGACCGTCGTCGGCTCGGCGCCGAAGGTCCCCTCCGGCTCGCGGTACCCCGTCGGGGTCCGCAGGCCGAGCTCGAGGGTGGACACCCACGCCCCCTCCGCCAGGAAGCGGTAGCGGCCCCGCAGGCTGATGTCCGCCACGCCGGCCCCGGTCTGGCTGAAATCCACCAGGTTGTCCTGGTAGAAGGCGAGCGCGCCCGGCCCGGCGAGGTCGGCGGGGGCCGCGCGGAGAATGACCGGGTCGGCCTGGAAGCTGACGATGCGCAGCGGAAAGGAGCCCTCGAGCTCGATCGCATCGGTCATCCCGAGCCGCGCCGACAGGGTCAGCCCCCCTCCGAAGAACTGGCCCTCGAGGGGGAAGGCCCGCTCTCCGCCGCGGTCGATGAACTCGCTGTTCGCGAACTGGAAGTCGAAGCTCGACGACACCACGAGCTGGCCCCCCGGGAGGGTCCAAGGGCTGGCGAGCGCGGGCGTGGACGCGAAGCCCACCGAGGCGGCGAGAACGAGGCGGCTCAGTCGGGGCATGGAGGTCTCGGAGTTCAAAAGGAGATGAAGCCAGGGCGTCGAGCCTCGCTCGGCTCGGGTTCGGTAGCTTCGGGCTCAGTGGATTCGGCCGGCGCAGAAGGATCGGAGGGTTCGGAGGGTTCGGAGGGTTCGGAGGGTTCGGAGGGTTCGTAGGGTTCGTAGGGTTCGGTGGGTTCGGTGGGTTCGGTGGGTTCGGTGGCATCGGGTTCGGTTTCCGCGCCTTCGGTGAGTTCCGATGGTTCGGCTTCGGCGGGGACCGAGCGGCGAGGCGCCGATTCGACGGCGGGGTCCGCTCGAACCGGAGCATCTGGAGCGTCGGCGTCGGAACCGGCACCGGGCCGGCCCTCCTCGCCGGAGACCTCGGAAACCGCTTGGGGGACGGTCGGCGGCTCGGGCGGTTTCGGTTCGGCGGCGCGAACCACGGGGGGGCGTCGAAGCGTCCGCTTGGCGTCCGGGCTCGTCGAGGATCGGCGCTGGGGACGGGGCCGCTGCGCGTCGGTCTTCGGACGACCTTCCCCCCGGCCCGGCGTCCTCGAAGACCGACCCCTCGAGACCTCCAGCGACGCGGGGCCCGGGTCCCCGACGCCCGCGGCGCCGGCGTCGGGGAGAGCCGGAATGTGGAGCGGCGGGGTGGGCGCCTCGGGAATGAGCGGGGTGGGGGGTGGGGCAACCGGGTGGGACCACCACTCGAAGAAGCCCATCGATCCAAAGCCGAGCAGCAGGGTGAGCAGCGCGAAGCCCTGGAGGCGCCGAGGCCGAGGGCCGAAGATCGGCCCTTCGCCGGACTCGCCGGCCCGGCTCGAGACCTCGGGGACCCTCGGCGTCCCGAGGTCATCCGCGAGCGCCGACAACGCGGAGGGGCCGTCGCTGGTTCCCAGGGACGGCAAGGCGGCGAGTCCGGCCCGCAGGAGCATCTCTCTGAGGACCGCCGCGTCGGCGGGGCGGACCCACGGGTCCTTCTCGAGGCAAGCTTCGACCACCGGCCAAGCCCGAGCACAGAGCTCGGAGGCGCCCTCGGGGAGCGGCGGCGTGGGCATCTCGCAGACCTGCCGGAGGGTGTTGAACGGGGTGCCGCCGTCGAAGGGGAGGTGCCCCCTGAGCACCCGGAAGAGAATGACCCCGGCCGACCAGACATCGGCGCTGGGAAGGACACGGCGCGCCTCGGTGGCCTGCTCCGGGCTCATGAAGTGGGGGGTGCCGACCCCCATGTCGGTGCGGGTGCCGCTGTCGCCGTCGCCGAAGCTCCGCGCGATCCCGAAGTCCAGAATCACGGGAAAGACGGGGCCCGTCGGCTCCGGTCGATGCAGGAAGATGTTCGCGGGTTTGAGGTCGCGGTGGACGACACCGGCGACGTGGGCCGCCGCGAGCGGCTCGAGGGCGTCGAAGACCGCGCGAAGGCCGACGCGAGGATCGGCCACGGCGGAGTCGAGGAAGATCTGGAGGTCGAAGCCCCGGAGGCGCTCCATGACCACGAACAGCTCTTGCTGCTCGGATTCGCCCGCGTCCTGGACCCTCACGATGCCCGGGTGGCGAATCCGCGAGGCGAGGCTCACCTCGCGTCGGAAGCGCTCGCGCTGAAGGTCGAGGTTGGTCCCGCGCGGGGTGATGAGCTTGACCGCCAGTTCCTCGCCGGTGAGGCGATGACGGGCCGCGTAGACCGTGCCCATCGAGCCCCGACCGAGGACGGACTCGAGCACGTAGCGCTCCGCGATGACGCGCGTCACCCTCCCGGCTACGAAGCGCCTCAGCTGCAGTTACCGAAAGACGGCGCCCGGACGGAGCGCAGCCGCAGGGTTCGCCCTGCCCGGCGGTCGGGGCCGGCGTCCGAAGCCCTCGGGCGGTCCGCGCTCCGCTCGACGAAGAGTGATGGCCGAGGTCGACGCCGCGGGGGCCTGAGCCCGGGCGGCGCCGCCCCGGCCGCTATTGGATGAGCTTGAACTCGATGCGGCGGTTCTTGGCCCGGCCCGCCGCGGTCTCGTTCGTCTCCACCGGCTGATCCGGGCCGAAACCTTTGGCCACCAGCCGGCCTTCATCGATCCCCTTCTTCACGAAGTAGGCCTTCACCGCTTCCGCTCGTTCCCGGGACAGCGTCAGGTTGTTGTCCCGGTCGCCGGTCGAGTCGGTGTGGCCGTCGATCTCCATCTTCACCTCGGGGAAGTCCTTCAGGACCTTGACCGCGCGGTTGAGCAGCGGAAACGACGACGCCACCACCCGCGCGCTGCCGCTGCCGAAACGGATCCCCTCGATGGTCCCGGTGAACCGGCGGACCGCCGCCGGGATCTCGTCCGGGCAGCCGTCGTCGTCCTTGTACTGGTTTATGGTCTCCGGCTCGTCCGGGCACTGGTCCTCGAAGTCGGGGACCCCGTCGCCGTCTCGGTCGGGGCAGCCGTGCGGCGCCACTCCGGGCTCGTCGGGGCATCGGTCCGCGTCGCCGATCACCCCATCGCCGTCCACGTCGTCGGCCGGGCAGCCGTGGGGGGCAACCCCGGCCCGGTCCGGGCAGCGGTCGTCGGCGTCGGGAACGCCGTCCCCGTCGCGATCGGGGCAGCCCTGGGCGCTCGCCACGCCGGGGACGTCCGGGCACTTGTCCTCCCGATCCGGGACCCCGTCCCGGTCGCGGTCGGGCGCCGGGCAGCCGTCCGGCGCCACCCCGGCCACGGTCGGGCAGGCGTCGTCCGGGTCGAGAAAGCCGTCGCCGTCGGTGTCCTTTGGCGGGCAGCCGTCCGGAGCCACCCCGGCCACGGTCGGGCACTTGTCGGCCGCGCCGCGAAACCCGTCTCCGTCTGGGTCCGGGTCCTCGCGCTTTTGCCGGGGGAAGGTCAGCCCGATCCCGAGCAGCGCCTCGAAATGGCTCGTGATGCTCGGATCGAGCACCTCCTCGCCCTCGTCGAGCGACGGAGCCACGATGTGGCGGCCGTCGAGGCGAAGGGAGAACAGGTCGTTCAGATAATACTTGGCCCCGAGACCCCAGTGAAACGTCGCGTCGGCGTTGCGCCCGAGCGCGTCGTTGGCGGAGGTGATGCCGAGCGCGCCGCCGCCGACCACCGCGAACGGAGTGAAGCGATTGGGCAGCTGGAGCACCAGGTGGCCGCGGACCGCGTAGCCGGTGCCGCTGCGGCCGCCCTCGATGGACATCGGCATCAGCGCCCCTTCCGCCTCGACCCCGAGGAAACGCACCGGGAAGAAGCCGGCGCGAAGCCCGATGTCGAGCGCTGGGCTGTCGATCGGGGCCCAGTCGAGCCGCGGGTTGTACAGCTCGTGCCGGTCGGAAACGAACAGGAGGCCTCCGAACACCCCGACCTCCGCCGTCATCGCCTCGGGCGAGGTCGCGGGGGGCAGCGATGGTTTTTGGGCCTGAGCGGGGGCGGCGCAAAGCCACCCCACGGCGATGAGCACCGAAACGAGAGGCGAACGGGGCAGCATGGGCCCGAACCGGGACCATGAACCGAACGAGCGGTCAAGATTCTGGATCAGGAGAGCGTGCCGCGCAGACTGATGAGCAGCCTGCGGTGAGCCCGCCACAGCTCGGGCGGCGGACCGGGAAGCTCTCCGTCTTCTTCGCCGCTGCGCTCGAGAGCGGCCTCGTAGTCGGCGAGCGTCGGAAACCTTCGAAAAAAGATCTCGAGCGAGATCCGCACCACCTGCAACAGATGCGGGTGGAACTCGAGCCGCCGGAGCCCCGAAGCGGAGCCAGCCTCTCGGAGCCCCGAGGTCACCGCCTCGAGCTCGAACGGGGTCCCGGGGTGGGCGTCGAGCAGCTCCGACACGGCCAGCAGCAGCGGCCCGACGTCGCTGGCGTCGGGCCCAATGTGGGCGAAGAAGGGTCGATCCTCCCGGCAGTCGACTTCGACCAGGGCCTGCTCGGCCTGCTCGAGCACCAGGGCCAGGACGTCTCCACCCAGGTCCTCCGGCAATCTGACTTGTTGGTTCGGGGACATCTACCTCAGCCTTCGAGAAGACGCTACACAGGTGGGGGCGAACAAGGAACCTTCGTGCGTCCTTGGCGCCCCCGAATCGGATCTCGGCGCATCGGTTGCGACCCAAACCCGGTTCGTCCCGAAACGGTGCCGCGTTTCGTGCGCGGCGGTTCACGCCCGCGGATGGGCGGCCCGGTGGACCCGTCGCAGGTGCCGGTCGTCCACGTGGGTGTAGACCTCGGTCGTTCGCAAATCGGCGTGCCCGAGCATCGCCTGCACCGCGCGCAAATCCGCGCCCCCTTGCAGCAGGTCGGTGGCGAAGCCGTGCCGCAGCGCGTGGGGGCAGATCGCGTCGTCGAGCCCGGCCGCGAGCCCGAGCCGCCGGAGGCGCAAGAAAATCGTCTGGCGGCTCACCCGTCCTCGGCGGCTCTTGCCGGGAAAGACGGCATCCATCACCCGGCCCCGCAGACGCCGCGGCCGCTCTTCTTCGATGAAGGCGGCGAGCTCCGCCCCGACCACCGGGCCGAACGGGACGATCCGCTCCTTGCTGCCCTTGCCCATGACCCTCAGTACGCCGGCGTCGAGGTGGATTTGGCCGAGGTCGAGCCCCACGACCTCGCTCACCCGCAGCCCGGCCCCGTAGAGGAGCGCGACCACCGCCCGGTCGAAGCGATCCTCGGCCGAGGCGAGCAGCCGGCTGACGGCCCCCTCCTGCACCAGCTTGGGCAGGCGCCGGGGCAGCCGGGGCAAATCGACCGGCTCGGTGGGGAGCTTTTGAACTTCGCCCTCCCGGCGAAGGTGGCGGTACAGCCCGCGCACCGCCACGAGCCGGCGGGCTTGCGTCGCCGCCGAGCACCCGGCCGCGGCGATCGAGCGGGCCCACGCGGCGACGTCTTCGGGGCTCACGTCCTTGGCGTCGGCGCGGCCGCGGGCGGCCACGAACTCCGAGAATCGGGCGAGGTCCCGGCCATAGGCGTCGAGGGTGTGGCGAGAGAGCCCTCGTTCGACTTGCAGGTGCTGCAGGTAGCGATCGAGCTGCGCGTCGAGCCCGCTCACGGCCCGAGCCTCCACGCGAGGAAGTCCTTCAGCTCCGGTTCGGCGGCCCGCATCCGCTCCCCGACGAGCTCGACGACCCCCATCAGGAGCTTCAGGCAGGCCTGCGGCTTCGTCTTTTGAAGCGTGATCACGTCGCGGCGCAGGATCTCGAACACGACCGCCGCCGACTCGGCGGTGGCCGAGCACTGGCGCTGCCCCGGTCGCAGCAGCGCCGCTTCGCCGAGCGACTCCGGCGGCCCCACCCGCCCGAGCACCAGCTCCTCCCCGCCCGGTCCGCGGGCGGACAGCCGGATCGTGCCCTCCGCCACCACGAAGAGGCTCTCTCCGAGCATGTGCTCCACGAACAGCGGGGTCCCGGGCGGGGCGTGCTTCACCTGCACCAGGGCCCCCAGCAGGTTCAATCCGGCGTCGGTGAACCCCCGAAACACCGGACACAGGCGAAGAACCCGGAGGATCTCGGGCGGGACCGAGCTGTGGGGTGGACTGGACACGGGCGTGGCTCCCACCCGCTCACGGGCGTTTTTGGAGCCATAGCAGCGGCCGGCGCGCCCGGCAACAAAGCGGCCTCAGGCGACGGAGGCCGGGCTCCCGAGCAGGGGCCGACCGAGCAGGGAGTGCTTGTACGCCTCGACGATGCGCACCGGGAGCAAGGTCCCGGGCGCGAAGGTCCCCTCGACGTGCACCGGTCGGTTCTCCGGGTTGCGCCCGGTGCTGCGGGTGGGATCGGTCTTCGAGCGGCCCTCGACGAGCACCATCTGCTCCTGCCCGACGGTCTCGGCCAGCCACTCGGCGGTGATCTGGTCCTGCCTCCCCTGGAGGACGCGGAGCCGCCGCGCCCGCTCCGGAACCGGCACGCTCGGCTCGATCTTGAGGGCCCGGGTCCCCACCCGCTCGCTGTACGAAAAGGAGAAGACCGAGGCGTAGCGCACCTCTTCGAGCAGCGACATCGTCCCCTCGAAGTCGGCCTCGGTCTCCCCGGGGAAGCCGACGATGACGTCGGTGCTGAGGGCCACCTTCGGCGCCACCTCCCGCAGCGTCTGAACGATCTCGAGGTATTCGGCCCGGCTGTAGCCGCGGCGCATCGCCGAGAGGACCGGGTCGCTGCCCGACTGCACGGGCAGATGCATGTGCGGCATCAGCTCTGGGATGTCCCGAAACGCCTCGATCTGCTCGAGGCAAAAATCCTTCGGGTGGGGGGACGTGAAGCGCACCCGCTCGATGCCGGGCACCTCCGCCACCCGGGCGAGCAGCTCGTGAAAGGGTATGTGCCCCTCCTTCTTGCGCTTGCCGTAAGAGTTGACGGTCTGCCCGAGCAGCACGACCTCTTTGGTCCCCTGGCCAGCGAGACGCCGCACTTCGTCGAGGATCTCGCTCGCGGGCCGGCTGACCTCCCGCCCCCGGGTGTAGGGGACGATGCAGAACGAGCAGAACTTGTCGCAGCCCTTCATCACGCTGACGAAAGCCGAGACCTCCCGCGGCGCCTCCTCGGGGACCGGCGGGAACTTGTAGTCGGACCGGTCGAGGAAGTCGGTGCGCTCGACCCGAACCCTTCGCTCCTGAACCTCTCGCACCAGATCTGGGAGCGCGGACAGATGATCCGGCCCGAAGACGATGTCGGCGTGGGGGATGCGGCGGAGCATCCGCTGGCCTTCCTGCTGGGCCACGCAGCCGCCGATCGCGAGCACGACATCGGGGCGAAGAGCTTTGATCTTCTTCATCTCCCCCGCCCGGGACCGAACCTTCTGCTCCGCCTTCTCCCGCACGCTGCAGGAGTTGAGCACGATGAGATCGGCCTCCTCCGGATCGTCGGTGGGGACATACCCCTCCCCGGCCATCACCGCGACCATGCGCTGGCTGTCGTGCATGTTCATCTGGCAGCCGAAGGTGTCCACGTACACCCGCCGAGGGCTGAGCGCCGAGGCGAAGTCGAGCATGCCGTCGGGGGGCGGGTCGGGCGCGGGCTGAAGGACGCGCAAGGACGTCGCCATGGGCGGACTGTGCCTCGTCGAGGGGAGCCCGGCAACTGCGCGCTCGGGGCAGGGCCCATCGAGGGAGGCCAAGAAGGCGCGGGAGCAACTTTTTCGAGGCGAACGCGATAACGGCAGGCCGATGGTGCAAGTCCGGTCGAACCAGACCCTCGACGTCCGTCGCGCGCTCCCGTTCGTGCCCGAAAACCGCAACCTGCGGCAGGGCGCCCGGGGCGAGGACGTCCGAATTCTGCAGGAAAACCTGCGCGCCCAAGGGCTGCCGATCGCGGTGGACGGGATCTTCGGGCCCCAGACCGCGGGCGCCGTCCGCTCGTTTCAGCGGTCGGCGGGGATCGCGGTGGACGGCATCGTCGGACCCCAGACCAGGGCCGCGCTCGCCGAGGCGCCGCTTCAGGACGGCTTCGTCCGGGGGGGCACGGGAGGACGAGCCCCGACCGAGGCGGAGCGAGCGGAGCGGACCCCGGGGACGAGGAGGGCCGGGGAGCTCGCGCGGGACAACCCGGCGCGAGTCCGAGGTGCCGCCCGGACGATCGGCGGGGTCCCGGTGACCCACCCGCCGGCCGGCGCCTCGGTCGAGGCCCAGTTTCGGCACTACGAGCGGATCGTTCAGGCCGCGGGCGGGCAAATCCGGCCTGGCGAGCGCCACGTGCTCGCCTTGAGGGGGCTCGACCTCGACGGCACCGTCCGCTCGACCACCGCCAACGGGAGGATGCAGGACAGCATCGTCGTCTTGTCGAGGGACAACCAGGGGCGCCCGAGCGTGGAGCGGCTTCGCGGCTCGACCTACCCGGGGCAGCGGGCGTCGAGCGCCTCCCCCGACGTGACCGGGGACGGCCGCGGCGACGTGGGCATGATCGCCGAGGGCCGCTTCCGGGCCCACCCCAACGGCCGGTACCGGGGCGAGCACTCCTGGCACGTGCGCACCGAAGGCGGCTCCGGGCGGATCCCCGGGGTGCGGGACACGAACCAGGACGGGGTCCACAGCCCCGACGAGTGGGCGGCGTCGCGGCGGCGCAACGACCGCCTCACCGAGATCCTGTTTCACGTCGGCGCCGGCGGCGACCGGGTGAGCTCGATCGGATGCCTGAACGTGGAGCGCTACGACGACTTCGTCCGGGCCCTCGGCGGCCGAAACGCCACCTTCGACGTCACCCTGCTCAACGCCCACGGCCCCGAGCCTCGCTGACTCTGCCGCCCCCCGAACTTCGCTGGTCGGCTCTTGTCCCGGGGCGCTGCCCACCAGTCACCCACCACGCCCCCCGAACTTCGCTGGTCGGCTCTTGTCCCGGGGCCCAAACTGGGCTCGATGGACCTTCGGGAGTTCCAGACCCACATCGGCCGCGTCTACGGAGCCAAGGACCGAGCCCGGGGGACCGCCGGAACCTTCATGTACTTCATGGAGGAGGTCGGTGAGCTCGCCGAGGCGCTGCGGGAGCCGGACCGGCACGACCTCTCCGGAGAGTTCGCCGACTGCCTCGCCTGGTTGTCGAGCCTCGCCGAGCTGAGCGGGGTGGACCTCGCCGCCGCCGCCGCGAAGAAATATCCCGGGGTGTGCTCGGTGTGCGCGGCCTCGCCCTGCAGCTGCGTCTCCAAGCCCTGAGGTCAGAAATCGCAGGCCCGCCGCCGGGCTCGCTCCTTCGCGACGAGCGGCTCGGCTCTGCCCTCGTCGAGGCGGAGCAGGCGCTCGAGGTACCAGCGCCGCAGGTCGCACGCGGTCGTCTTGTTCGCCTCGAGGTCGCGGGCGAGCACGGCAAAGCCGTCGAGGGCGTCGGTGGCGTCGAGCCGCTCGAGCCCCTCGAAGGACCGGCGCCGCTGCCAAAACGACGGCGCCTCCTCGGCGAGCCGCGACAGCAGCGGCACCGCCTCCCTCGGCGCTCGCTCCGCGAGCGTCTCGATGATCGCGTCGGCCCGAGGTCCGGCCTCCTTGCCGCTCTTGGCGAGCGCCGGGGCCAGTTCATCGAGCAGAGTCGGGTCGGCCGACAGCGACGGATCGCCGGACAGCGCCGCCGACCACGCCCGCACCGCCTCCGAAAACGAGCCTTCCTTCGCGGCCACGTGTCCGAGAAAGAGCCGGGCCCGGTGGTCCCCGTCCGCGCTCTCGATGCGGGACTCGAGCGAGCGCCGGGCCACCGAGAGTTGGCCCGCGGCGAGCGCCGCCCGGGCCTCCACGAGCGGATCCCGGGCGAGCATCCACGCGAGCACCCCCGTCGAGGCGACCAGGGCGCCGAGCGACAGCACCGCCACCCACGCCGAGCGGGCCGGCGCCCGAGCGCCAGATCGGCACCGCTCGAGCGCCTCGGCCATCGCGAGCGCATCTCGGTGCCGGTGGGCCGGATCCTTGGCGAGCGCCTTCTCGATGACCGCGACCAAGCGGTTGCCGTCGATGCCGGGGGTCTTCGGGACGGCGAGCGGCGGCGGCGGATCGACGATCTGGCGGCGGAGCACCGCGGCCGCGTTCGGGCCGTCGAACATCGGCGCCCCCCGCACCATCTCGTGGAGCAGCACCCCCACCGCATAGATGTCCGAGCGAATGTCGATGGGATCGCCGCTGGCCTGCTCGGGGGACATGTACCGGGGCGTTCCGCACACGAGGCCGGTGCGGGTCAGGCGAGGGTCGTCCGACGCGAGAACGCGAGCGAGGCCAAAATCGAGGATGCGCAGGCCACGGGCGGACAGGACGACGTTCTCCGGCTTCAGGTCCCGGTGGACGAGACCGAGGCCGTGGGCGTGGGCGAGGCCCTCGCACAGCGCCTTGCCGAGCGCGATCGCCTCGCCGGGAGGCACGGGCCCCCGCTCGAGGCGCGCCGCCAGCTCCTCCCCCTCCACGAGGCGCATCACCAAGTAGGGCCGGCCCTCGTGCACGCCGTAGTCGGTGACCTGCACCACCGAGGGGTGGTCGAGCCAGGCCGACAATCGGGCCTCACGCTCGAGCCGCTGCCGGACCTCGGGGATCACCGCCAGCTCGGGGTGGAGGATCTTGAGGGCGAACGGGACCTGCAGGGTCTCGTGCACCACCCGGTAGACCTCCCCCATGGCCCCGGCGCCGATGTCCTGCTCCACCCGGTAGCGGCCCCCGAGCAGCGTCCCGCGGGCCAGCGCGCCGCTCCCGGTAGCGAGCGCCTCGGTCACGGGCGGATGATGGCCGAGCCGCGCCACCCGGACAAGGCCGCTCAGGCCGGGCGGCGCGCGAGCGGCCGGGCCGCTCGGTCCCGGACGGCGCGAACGATGTCACCGCCGTACAGGGCGCTCGGCAAAACCTCTTCGGCCGACCAACATCCGGGGCAGCGGTCCACGACCGCCCGGGCCTCGTCGACCGCGGCTCCGAACCACGTCGACTCGAAGTCTTCGGTCAGGCGCCCGACGGTCTCCGGCCGAAACGCGCAGGTCGGGACGCTGCCGTCCGGCTCGAGCCGAACGTGGCTGCGAAGCGCGGTGCACTTCGGACGGGGCGCCCACTCCCCGAGCAGGCGCTGCTGCGTGCCTTCGAGGTAGTACCGGTGCCCGAGCCGAGCCAGCGCGCCCACCCCGCGGTCGGCGATGCCTGCCGCCTCCTCCGCGAGCAAGCCGTCCCGGACCGCGAGGGCGGGAGGCGAGGCGCCGGGGGGCAGCGGGGGCAGCTCGACGAACAGCTCCACCCCGAGCTCCAGCAGCGCCGCCCGGAGGCGAGCCACCGCCTCCGGCTCGACGTCCCAAGGGGCGAAGTGGTGGGCCGCGACCATGAACCCCCGCTCCCGGGCCGCGGGTCGCAGCCGCTCGAGCGTCTCGATGGCGAGGCCGAAGCGGCGCTGCTCCGAAAACGGCGCCTCCCGGGAAGGCAGCGCCGGACAATGGACCAGGAATCGGAGCCGCCGAGCCTCGCTGAAGCCCCGGGCGAGATCCTCGGCCGCCTCCGGGGCCAGGCCCTCGGTCGAGAGCTGCAGGATGGTTGGTCTCGACACCTCGAGCACGGTCTCGAGCACCTCGGGCAGGTCGGGCCGAAGCAGCGGCTCCGGGCCGACGAAACGGACCAGGTCGAGCTCCCCCATGCCGAGAAAGGCCCGGCGGATGGCCGAAAGGTCCATCTCTTGGTCGCCCCGAACCCGGTAGGTGCACCAGGACGGTCGGGGCACGAGGCCAGCCCGGTTCTGCAGGATGCGGAGCGCGAATCGATGGGTCTTCACGGTGGCCTCGGGGCGCTTGCCCCGAGTGCTTTCATGCCGACGGCAAGGCACCTCCCGATGACCGGCCGGCGACGTTCTCGCGTCCTTCGGTGACGTCCGCCCCACACCGGTCTCGCCCCGACCGGGTCAGGCGAGGGCGCGCTGCACGATCTCGAAGACGTCTTTCGACAGCCCGCTCACCGCCGCCACCCGTTCGAGCTCGGCCTTCATGGTGGCCCGCCGGCCAGGCTCGAACCGCCGCCAACCGTTGAGCGTGGAGACGAGCCGGGCCGCGATCTGGGGGTTCTTCGCGTGCAGAGCCACCACCTGGTCCCCGAGGAACCGGTAGCCGGCGCCGCTCGGGTCGTGAAATTGGGCCTGGTTGAGCGCGAAGACTCCAATCAGGCTCCGGGCCCGGTTCGGGTTGTCCAGGGTGAAGTCCGGGTGGGTTCTCAGCCGGACGACCCGGTCGAGCGTGTCCGGATGCCGCGAGCCGGCCTGAACCGAGAACCATTTGTCGAGCACGAGCGGGTCGTGGCGCCACTTGGCGTGAAACGCGGCGAGCGCCCGCTCCGCGTGCTCGCCGCCGATGTCCACGAGCACCGAGAGCGCCGATTGGGCGTCGGTCATGTTGTCGGCGTGGTCGAACTGCTCGGCCGCTCGGCTTGCGTGCTTTTCCCCCAGCATCGACAGCAAGCTGAGCGCGGCGTTTTTCACCCGGCGGGTGTCGATGTCCAACTTTTCGACCCTGTAGGCCCCGGGCGGCCGATGGGTCTCGTAGAGCTCGACGAGCGCCGCCTCGTGCGCCTCGGCCAGCGCGGCGAGCACCCGCTCCCGGGCCCCGTGGACCGCCGCTGGGTCGACCTCGTCGAGCCGCTGCGCGACCACCCGCTCCGCCGGGAGCGACATCGCGAGCGCCTTCGAGGAACCGTCGAGGCTCCGGTCGGCCAGCATCTGGCCGTAGGCGGCCACGAACCGGGCGTCCACCGGTCGATCCGGGTCCTGCACCAGCTCGAGCAGAACCAGCTCGGCCAAGGTCTGGCCGGCGTCCCAGCGGTTGAAGGGGTCGTTGTCGTTGGCGAAGGAGAAGGCGAGCTCCTCCCGGCTCCGGTCGAGCTCGAGCCGGACCGGCGCCGAGAACCCGCGGAGCACGGAGGGCACCGGCGGCGCCTCGATCCCCTCGAACACGAAGCGGGCCTCCGACTCGGACAGCTCGAGCACCCGCTCGGTCGGCGCGTCGCCCCCCGCGCCGGCGAGCCGCAGGGGCAGGTCCTGCCCGTCCGGACCGATGAGCCCCACCCGCACCGGCATGAGGCAGGGCTCGTACGGGGCATGGCCGGGCCGATCGGCCCTGGTCTGGGAGAGGGTCAGGGTGTAGGTGCTCGCTTCCGGGTCGTGGACGCCGGAGGCGCGAAGGGTTGGGGTCCCCGCCTGCTCGTACCACCGCTCGAACCGGGAGAGCGAGCGGTCGTTGGCGTGGGCCATCGCCAAAAGAAAGTCATCGCACGTCACGGCCTGCCCGTCGTGGCGCTCGAAGTACAGATCCATGCCCCTTCGAAACCCATCGGCCCCGAGCAGGGTGTGGTACATTCGAACGACCTCCGCTCCCTTCACGTAGACCGTCGCGGTGTAGAAGTTGTCCATGGAGATGTAGGAGTCAGGCCGGACCGGGTGGGCCATCGGGCCGGCGTCCTCCTCGAACTGCGTCGCGCGGAGCAGCCGCACGTCCGAGATCCGCTTCACCGGCTCCGAGGTCATGTCCGCGGTGAACAGCTGGTCGCGAAAGACGGTCAGCCCCTCCTTCAGGGTGAGTTGAAACCAATCTCGACAAGTGACTCGGTTTCCGGTCCAGTTGTGAAAGTATTCGTGGCCGATCACCGCCTCGATGTGCTCGTAGTCGTCGTCGGTCGCGGTGTCGGGGCGGGCGAGCACGTACTTCGCGTTGAAGACGTTGAGGCCCTTGTTCTCCATGGCCCCCATGTTGAAGTCACCGACGGCCACGATCATATAGATGTCGAGGTCGTATTCGAGCCCGAAGGTCTCTTCGTCCCAGGCCATCGCCCGCTCGAGGCTGCGCAGCGCGTGCTCGCATTTGTCGAGGTTCTGCGGCTCGACCCAGACCTCGAGCCGCACATCCCGGCCGGAGCGGGTGGTGAAACGCCCAGCGTGGCACTCGAGGCGACCGGCCACGAGCGCAAAGAGATAGCTCGGCTTCTTGAACGGATCCACCCACCGCACGAAGCGGCGGCCGTCGTCGAGCGTGCCCTCTTCCTCCTTGTTGCCGTTGGACAGGAGCACCGGATAGCGGTTCGGGTCGGCGACCAGCGTCACCTCGTACAAGGACATCACGTCGGGGCGGTCGAGGTGGTACGTGATCCGCCGGAAGCCTTCGGCTTCGCACTGGGTGCAGAAGTTCCCGGAGGACTTGTAGAGCCCGGACAGCTCGGTGTTGTTCTCGGGAACGATCCGCACCTTGGTGGTCAGCTCGAACCGGTCGGGCACCTCGGGGAGGGTCAAGCCGTCCGGCGTAGCCGAAAATTGCGGCGACTCGAGCAAAACCCCGTCGAGCGACAGCTCGAGCAGCTCGAGCTGCTCGCCGTCGAGCCGAAGCGGCGCGTCCGGCGGCGCCCCATCCCGGCGGCGGACCGCGAGAGTGGACGTGACCACGGTTTCGCCCTCCCCGAGCTCAAAGTGAAGCCGGAACCGGTCCACCCAAAAGTCCGGGGGGGTGTAGTCGCGGCGGTAACGGGGCGCGGGCGGCGCGGTCTCGGACGGCTTCATCGGCGGTCCGACCGTAGCCCCCGCCCGAGGGTCCGTCACGGTCCAAGCCGTATGGGGCGCCCGATCGCCCGGTGGGTTCGGCGCCGATTCAAGGCTCCCGAGCGACGGGCTCCCGAGCGGCGGGCTCCCGAGCGGCGGGCTCCCGAGCGGCGGCTGCTTCCCGAGAGGCGGGGTCCCGACTCTCGAGCGCGGAAGCGATCCGCTCCACGATCTCGGCGTCGAAGACCGCCGCGAACGACGGCTCGAGCAGCCGAGCCCGAATGCGCCACCGGTGAGGGTCGAGCGGGTCGCGCCGGACCCGGACCTTTGGATCGAGCGGGACGTAGGCCGAAGCCAGGACCACGTCTTCGATCTTTTGGCGAAGCCCCTCGGCCGGGGGAACGGAGGGGACGGTCAACACCAGCTCGTGCTCCGACGCCCGCCGCAGCCACACCGAGCGGTGGACGAGCCGCCGATTGGGGACGTCCACGACCCCGTGCGCCCCGCGGAGGCGGGTGCTTCTCCAGCCGACCGAGACCACCACCCCCTCGAACTCGCCGTCGCCCGCCCTCAGTCCGGGCCCGAGGCGCCGCTCGGCGCGGAGGATGCCGCCCGCGAACAGGTCGAACCAGGCCGGCCCGAGACCGAGCCCGAACAGCAGCGCGACCGCTCCGAAGACGAGGAGCAGGGCAGGCGGCGCCTCGTCCCCGGGCAGACCGGGCAGCCGGGGCAGCACGAGGGTCACGAGCAGGGCCACGAACGCGAGGCCGGCGACGACCGAGGCCCATCGACCCCCGAAGGCGAGGCCCTTCGCCCATCGAGGGCGCTGCTCGAGCCCCGGAGCGGCGCGCAGGGCCCACCGGGACAGAAGCCAGGCGGTCGCGCCGGCGAGGGCGAGCCAAACCTCGAGCGACGCGTCCATGGCTCCCTTCAGACCCAGCCTCTCTCGGCGAGGAACGCCTCGATCGCGTGCCCGAGGTGCGGGGGCGGAACGAAGAGGCCGCTCGGCAAGCGGTGCAGGAGGTGCTGTCCGAACAGCCGGGCGAGGGCGGCGTCGGCGTGCAGGCGCCGCCGTCCGAGCAGGGTGGCGAGCACGGAGGCGCTCATCCACCCTTGGCGCGCGACCAGGTAGAGCAGATGCGCGTCGTCCCGGCCCAGCCCGGCGAGGTGGCGGTACGGGTCGGGAGGCGCCGGCTTGACCCGCACCCATCGCTTTCCGTCGTCCTCGTCGATGCCCTCCACCGAAGCGAGCCAGTACGGCAGCGCGGCCGGGAGGCGGCCCTCGGCGACCCGGTGCAGCTCGGAGAAGAACGCGATCCTGGCCCCGTCGTGATCGAAGCCGATCTCGTGGCCGGCGAGCCGGTGCCGGTCCCGGATGTTGCTCTCGATGTCCTCCGGCCGCAGCGGGGGCGGGTCGAACACCTGGGGGAACACGTCGGCGAGCGGCGCCGCCGCGCTCGCCCACCGCCACGGCAGCCGATCCGCCTCGACGAGAAACGCGTGGCGTCCCGCGTCGTCGAGCACCCGCTCGAGGAACACCCGCAGCGGCTCGAAGCCCCCCGGCCCGGCGGAGGCGAGCCACGAGAACCCGGAGACGATCACCGGTCCCTCCCCGGAGACCTCCTGCATCGCCTTTTTGACCCCTTCCACCGTCGCCGGCTCGGTGAACCCGAGGCGCCGGGGCTTCACCCGCCACACCGGATCCCCGAAATACTCCTGGGCCAGCCCGTCGAAGCCGAGGATCGCCGCGCTGCGGAGGCGGCCGTCGAGGGCGCGGCGGGACAGGCGCTGGCGGAGCGCGGCCAGCGGCTCGGCGTAGGCGGCGACCGCCCCACCGGGGCCGGTCGCCGGGTTCAGGAACATGATCTCGTACGCCTTTGGCAGCCCCGGAGCGGGCACGGGCCGGACCGAGCCCTGGGCCTCTGGTTCGGCGGCGGCCGCCGCCGGCCCCCCGGGGCGCCAAACCGGACGGGCCGCCGACCGCACCACCTTCGCCCACTTCGGCAGCGAGCGAAGGAGCCGCTCCCCCAGCGCGGTACCCGCGACCGCGCCGCGCAGCCAGAGCATGCCCCGCTCCCTCAGGTCGAGCCCCTCGGAGCTGCCCGGGAGTGGGACCGGGACGGCGGCCTCGAGGAGGCGCTCGTGAAACCGGGGCAGACTGCTTCTGGCCTCGTCGAGCTGGGAGAGCAGCCGCTCGAGCCAGCGGAGCGCGTCCCTCTCCAGCTGCCCCAGGAGGCCCTCCGCGTTCTCGAGCATCGTTTTTCGGATCTGCCGCTCCGGAGGGGACGCGTGGTGGCCCTCGTGCTCGGCCTCCCCCCCGAGCCCGACGATGGCGAAGACGTCGTCGAACTGCCCGAGCAGCCGCTTCAGCCCGTCCGCCGCCTCGGCGCCGGCGCGGGTGAGGCGGCCCTGCAGCTCCACCCGGGCGAGCTCCGCCGCACCCTTCGCGAGCTCCACCTCGACCGTCAGCGGCGCCGGCGGCACCGTCCATTCGGTGACCGGGAGCCGGGAGACCGGGACGACGTAGCGCTCGGTGAGCCCCCAGACCGCTCGGTCGAACAGGTCGGGGATCTGGCCGAGGCGCTTGTCGCCGCCGAGCCGCTCCTGCTGAAGGTCTCGGCACTGGCCCTTCGCGTCCCTGAGCTTTCGCAGCAGGTCCTCGAGCAGGCGATCTTCCTCGCTCCCGGCGCCGTCGCCGGCTTTGGCGTCGCCGCCTCGGAGGTCACCGGTTCGGTCCGGGTCGGCTCGCTCTGTCGGCTCCTCGACCTTGCGCAGGGCGGCGAGGCTCGCCCGCACCCTCGCGATCTGGGTGAGCAACCGACCCCGAGCCTCGGTCTCGAGGGCGGCGCGGTCGAGGTCGAGCGCTTCCTCGAGCCGCAGCACGAACGCGGCCTCCTCGAGCCTGAGCGCGGTGAGCCCGTACCCACCGATCACCGCCCGCTTCGCGAGGTCGAGCCTGGTGTGGAGGCTCGCCCGGGCTCGGGCGTGGGCCCGGGCCAGTCTCGACGGTCGCCGCGCGGAGTTCGGCAGCTCGAGGGTCCCGATGCGGGGCAGCTCCTCCGCGGCTGAGCGCAGGCTCGCCTGCAGTTTGCTCTCCGCCCTGCGCCGGGCGTCGGCGAGGTAGTCATCGAACTCCCGCGCGGCCCACGCGACCTGCTCCTCGACCCGTACCTTGACCGACGCGAGCTGCTCGAGCAGCCCGTCCCGGCCGCCCTCGAGGTCGGTGAGCATCGCCGACACCTGCCGGTACAAGGTCCAAGCCCGGCCCTCGAGGTGGGCGTGGGCCTGAAGGATCATGGTGGCGACCCCTTCGAGCCGGGAGATCTCTTCTCGGTGGAGGTGGTAGCGGACGAAGTCCCGAAACCGGACCCGACGGGTGGGGGTGCGGGGGGCGACTCGGCGCTGCAGCCGAAGCAGCCACCGCCGGAAACGGCGCGCCGCTCGGGCGCTCTCTGGAAGGGCCAGAAGCGGCTCGACGGGCGCCTCGACGACCTCGGGGAGGCGGCGAAGGACCGTGTCCACCGCCTCGGCGAGATCCATCGCCTCCACCCACGCCCGGTCGGCCCGAGCCCGCTGCCCGAGGACCTCGAGCCGAAGCGAGCGGGCGAGCTCGACCAGCTCGGCGCGGACCGCGTCCCGAAACGGGCCCTCTCGCTCCGAGCGGGGAGCGGCGCCGGCGGCCCGCCCCTCCTCGTCTCGGTAGCGGTCCTCGACCATGCGCTCGAGCCGCCGGCGCCGAACCAGCACGGTGCGCTTGAGCCGGTCGAGAAACTCCTTCCCGAGCGCCGACGAGCGCTCGAGCGGCTGCCCGACTTCTTGGGCGACGACGGTCATGAGGTCCTCGTCGAGCCGCCCGAACAGCTCGACGAGGCGGGCATCAAGGACATCGGGGCGCCGAGCGAACAGGGGTCACGCCCTCCAGAAGTCGGTGGTGAAGAGGGACAAGAGGGCGAAGAACTCGAGCCGGCCGAGCAGCATGAGCATCGCAAACAGCATCTTCGTCCCGTCGCCGTACCCGGCGAAGTTGTCCGCGCCCTGGTAGAACGGCGCCGGTCCCATGTTCGACAGCGCAGTCAGGACCGCGCCGAACGCGGTGGGCAGCGGCACCGCCTCGAGCGCGCACACCAGGACCACCCCAGTGGCCATGGCCCCGAAATACAGGATCACGAACACCGACGCGTCGGTGAGAATGGTCTGCGAGACCCGGGCTCGGCCCATCCGCACGAGCAGCACCAGGTTCGGCTGAAACGACCGCAGCACCTCCGAGTAGGAGAGCTTGGCGAGCAGCACGATGCGCTCCACCTTCATCCCCCCGGCGGTCGAACCGGAGCATCCCCCGACGAACATGAGCAGCAGCACCACCCCGAGCAGCGGGCTCGGATAGGCCATGTAGTCATGGGTGGCAAAGCCGGTGGAAGAGATGGAGGTGGCGACGGTGAAGAACCCGTGGCGAAACGAGTCGAAGGCGCTCCGCCCGCCAGAAAGATACAGCCCGGCGCTGAGGGCGGCGGTGGCGGCGGCGACGATGCCGACGAAAGCCTTGAACTCCGAAGACTCGAAGAAGACGAGTGGGGACCTTCGCCGAGAGGCGACGTAATAGAGCCCGTAGTTGAGGCTCGATAGGAGAACGAGCACGCCGACCACGATCTCGACCCATGGGTTCTGAAAGGCGCCGAGCGAGTCGTTCTTGGTCGAGAAGCCGCCGGTGGCCGTCGTGGTCAGGGCGTGGCACAGGCTGTCGAAAGCGGACAGGCCGAGCAGCCACAACGACAGAAACGCGAGCCCGGTGAAACCAAGATAGATGACCCAGAGGATCCGGGATGTCTCCGCGATCCGAGGCCGGAGCCCCTCGGCGGCGGTCCCGGGCACCTCCTCCCCGAACATCTGCTTGCCCCCGGCCCGAAGGCTCGGAAACACCGCCACGAACAAGACGACGATGCCCATGCCCCCGAGCCACTGAATGAGCGAGCGCCAGAGGAGCAGCGGGCGACCGAGCGTGCCCTCGATGTCGGCGACCACCGTAGCGCCGGTGGTGGTGAGCCCGCTGGCGGTCTCGAACAGCGCGTCGGGCACGGACATGCCCGCCCCGAAGACGAACGGGATGGCGCCGATGACGGTGGCGCCGAGCCAGATGAGAGCGACGGCGAGCACCGCCTCCCGGCGGCTCAGGTTGTCGTGGTGGTAGCGCTTGCCGTACCAGGCGAGCCCGAGGCCGACGAGGCCAGCGACCCCGGCGGCGGCGAGCAGGTCCAGCTCTCCGCCCTCCCGCGCCGGCGGCAGCTGGTCGTCGAAGCGGTCGAAGCCCCAGCCCACGGCCGCGCACACGGCGATGGCGGCGCCGAGACCGAAAACCACCGTGCCTACGACGTAGAGCGTCCCGCGGAGGTCGCGGAGGCCGCGGGTGGTCACGAGCACCTCGACACGGAGGATCTCATGACCGGCCCTGCCCGAAGAGCCGCTCCAGGCTGAGCCGGGTGGGCCTCGCGTCCTTCTCGTCCACGACCAGCGCCAGCACCCGGGCCTCGGCCCCGATGTTCGTGCTCCCGCCCGGGATCTCGACCCCATCGCGGTTCACCACCCCGATGAGCAGGCTGCCCCGGGGGAGGCTCAAGTCCCGAACCGGGGCCCGGGTGGCGTCCGAACCGGCGCGAGCGGTGACCTGGAACACCGTCGCCTGGTCGTCGAGGCGGGTCAGCTTCTTCAGCTGGTCGTCGAGGCCCTCCCGCAGGATGTATTCGGAGGCGACCGAGCGGGGCGACACGACGATGTCCACCCCGAGATCCTGCAGGACGGAGCGGGTCTCCGGTCTCTGCACGATGGCGGCGGTGATGAGCTTCGAGCGCTCGGAGTCGGGCCGGTGCCTTTTGGCGAGCAGCGCCGCCATCAGGTTGGTCTCGTCGCTCGGGGTGACCGCGGCGAAGACATCGCACTCTCGGAGCTCCTCTTGCAGGATCTCGAGGTCGGTCGCGGTCCCGATCTTCACCTGAAAGCGAGAGCGGTCGCCGCCGAGCGCCATCTCGAGCTCCGCGCCGCGCTCGGGGTTCGGTTCGATCATGCGGACCTGGGTCCCGTCGGCCCGGAGCTTGCGCGCGACGAGCTCCCCGGTGAGCCCGCCGCCGGCGATGAGCGCCCGGGTGTTCAGCCGTTGGCTGGTGAACTCGGCCTCGTACCCGCGAATGTGATCCCGAAGTCCAGCCAGGTAGACTTGGTCTCCGGGCTGGAGGGTGTCGGCGCCGCCGGGGATCCGCATCTTCTCGCCGCCGCGGATGAGCGCGGCGATCAGGGTCCCGTCCTTCTTGAGGACGGACAGCGGCTTGTTCTTCACCCTCGAGTCTTCGGTGACGTGGACCCTCACCAGCTCGATGCTGTCGTCGGCGAGCTCGATGACTTCCACCGCGCCGGAGCCTTGGCACAGCCGCGCGAGCTCGAGCGCGACCAAGACCCTCGGGTTGATGATGAGGTCGATCCCCATGAGATCGCGGAGAATGCCTCGCTCGTTCTTGAGCATCTCATCGCCCTGCACCCGGGCGATGACTTTGCGGGCGCCGCGGTGTTTGGCCATGATCGCGGCCAGGACGTTCACCTCGTCGTTGTCGGTGACCGCGACCACCAGGTGGGCGCCGCCCACCTCCGCCTTCTCGAGCAGCTCTTGGTTCGCGCCGTGGCCCATCATCACCGTGGCGTCCACGTCTTCGCGGATCCGCTCGACCAGCGCCTTCGACTGGTCGATCGCCACCACGTCGTGGCCGCCGTCGACGTAGTGGGCGACCAGCGCCCGCCCTACCTCGCCGAGGCCGATGATCACGATGTGCATCGAGGCGCTCCCTTGCCACAGGGCACGTTGGGGCGAAAGCGGCTCAACCGCACCCGAGCCAATGCTCGAGGCCCTCGAGCACGCCGTCGGCGAACCGGGCGGTGGCCACGAAGGCGCGCGGACCGGCCCCCGCCTTCAGGTCCTCGTGGGCGTTGCCGACGACGACCCCTCGAAAGCCCTGCTGAAACAGCGCGAGATCGTTGCCCGAGTTGCCCGCCACCAAAACTCGGTCCGGCGAATACCCGAGCGTCTCGGCCAAGAACCGAGCGGCCGTGCCCTTGTCGGCGCCCGCCGGCAGCACGTCGAGGTCGAGCGCCGAGCTGTACACGAGCTGGGCCCCGAGGGGCGAAACCAAGGCCGAGAGCCGCTCGATCCGCGCCGCAGACGCCCCCTCGAGGTGGTAGCTGATCTTGAGCGGCCCCTGGTCGGACTCGGCCTGCAGCCGAAGATCCGGCTCGTTGGCGAGCGCGGCCATGACGTCGGAGCGGCGAAAGTGCACCCCGATCCGCGCGGTCCACCCGGGCACCGGGTCGTTTTCCGGCAGAAGGCGCATCTGGGTGCCGACCTGACCGACCACCGCGCGGGGGGCGGGCATCTTGTGCTCGGCGACCGAGGCCAGCACGGAATCGACCGTGCGCCCCGAGCTGTAGGCCACGGCGAGGCGACCGGGGTCGGCCTCGACGAAGGCCCGAAACCGGGACAGCGCCGCCCCGTCGCCAAGGACGGTGTCCTCCACGTCGGTGATGAGCAGCGCGCTCACGAGTTCCCCCGGTCGGCCACGAACTCGGCCACCGACTCCACCGGGTGGAGCGTCTCGTAGATCCGGGCGAAATCGACCGTGACCCGGGCATCGGCGAGCTCGGCGGTCGCGAGGCCGAACAACCACTCGGCCAGGCGCTCCGAGGTCGGAGAGAACGGAAACACGCAGACCTTGATCCCGCCCGGGTAGGCGAGATTCGCCCCATGGAGCGAAAACGAGGGCATCGGCGACGGGAAGGCCTGCCCGTGCACGGCAGCCCGGCTCGCTACCAGCCCCTCTCCGAGCGCGACGAGCGCCGGGCCGGCCTCCTCGAACGTGGCCGAGCCCACCGCGAGCGCGTGGTCGAGCAGGTTGTGGCACGGCTCGAGCACACGCCGCTTGAGCTCGCCGAAGTCCACGACGAAGCCCTCGCGGTCGAGGGTCCGGGCGGCGAGGCCCACCTCGAACTTCCAGGTGTGGCCGTGCACGTTCACGCACGGTCCGGCGTGGCCGCGGACGTGGTGGGCGAAGCTGATGTCGATGCTCCGGTGGATGCGGTACATGGCGCCTCCATCCAGGGTGGGACGGCCTCGCCGGGCGGTCAACCTCGGGGCGGAGCCCGCCCGTGGGCAAAAAGGGCTACGGAGCGGCTCAGCGAGTGGAGCTGGTCTCGAACCACTGGTTCACGGCGGCCCCGCCGTTCCACATCCCCTGGCCCTTCGTCTCCTTGCGGATGGCGGCGACCATCGAGGCGTCCACGGCCGAGGCCGAGTTGCCCCACTCGTTTCGCACGTAGGTGAGCACGGCGGCGATCTGGTCGTCCTTCAGCTGGGCGCCGAGCCCGGCCATCACGCCGTTCCACTTCTGGCCCTTCACCTCGATCTCGCCCATCAGCCCGTGCAGGACGATGGCGATCGGCCGCTGCGGCGGGCCGGTCACCCACTCCGAGCCGACCAGCGGGGGAAAGGCGCCGGGGAGGCCCTGGCCGGTGCCTTGGTGGCAGGCCTGGCACGCCTGCTGAAACACCTTCTTGCCCTCGGCGAGCAGCGCCTCGGGGATGTCGGACGCCTCTTCCGCGGGCGCGGCCGCCGCTTCGGCTTCGGCTTCTTCCTTGGTGGGCTCGACCTTGCCGGTCGCCTCCTCGGGCGGGGTCTTTGCCGCGGCCCCGTCGGCCTTCGGAGCCTCCGTCTTCGGAGCCTCCGTCTTCGGGGCGGCGGGCTCGCTCTTCTTGTCCGCGCCCATCTTGGGAGCGACGGCGGCGACCAGCTCCGCCTCCTTCTGCTTCGCGCTGGCTTGCTTCTTGGCCGGCGCCTTTCCGTACCCGGCTTCGCGGCCCCACTTCTTGAACTGCCCCGGAGGCGGTTCAGCCTGGCAGCCAGCAGAGACGAGGGCGGCCGCGATCGCGGCAAAGATCATGACCTTCACGGTGTTTTCCTCTCCTTGGCCAGCCCGAGCGACCAGCCGGTCCGAAGCGTGGCGGCAGACCTAGCCGAAAGTGGGGCGGGGATCGAGGCGCACCGACCGAAATCGCGAGCACCGCGCTTTCACGGTGGAGGAAGACCCTGGTGTTGCCGCTGTCGCCGGCTGCGGAGGATGCAGGTAGGGTCGCGCCGGTGCTGCTCTCGAGCCCGTTGCTCGCCTCGCTCCCCGGCGTGCGCCACGGCTTCTCGACCCGGCGGGGAGGGGTCTCGCTCGCCCCTTTTGCCGAGCTGAACCTCGGGTTCTCGGTCGGCGACGACCCCGCCCGGGTCGAGGCGAACCGAACCCGGTTCATCGCCGCTGGCGGCTTCGGCCCGCTCGCGGAGGTCCACCAGGTCCACGGAGCCACGGTGGTCTCCGCGGACTCCGCCGGCGCCGAGGCCGACGCCCTCTTTTGCGCCGGGCCCGGCGTCGCCGTCGCGGTCCGGACCGCCGACTGCGCACCGGTGCTGCTCGCCGCGCTCGACCACCGCGGCCAGCCTGGCGCGGTGGCGGCCGTGCACGCCGGGTGGCGGGGAGCGTGCTCGGGCGTCGTCGAGGCCGCGGTCGGCGCGCTCGTCGCCGCCGGCTTCGAGCCGTCCCGCATGCGGGCCGCAATCGGGCCTGCGATCGGACCGGAGCGCTTCGAGGTCGGCCCCGAGGTCGTCGCCGCAGCCGAGCTCCACCTCGACGGCGACGCCGGACCGGGCCGGTTTTCGGTCGGCCTCGCCCGTCCCGGTCCGGGCGGCCGCCCCCACCTCGACCTGCCGGAGCTCGTCCGGCGATGCCTTCTTCGCGCCGGCCTCGAGCCGGGGAACGTCGACGCCCTCGGCCGGTGCACCGCGTCGGACCCGGACCTCTTCTTCTCCCACCGCCGGGATGGGGGCCGGACCGGCCGCCACCTGGCGGCCATCGAGCTGCTGGGATGATCCCGGACCCGGACCTGCCGCTCACCTTCGACCCGGCCTTTGGGAAGCTCGGGCGCTCGATCGCGCGGTTTGCGAACCACACCCGCCGGCACGTCGCCAGCAGCCGAAAGTACCGCGCGGCCCTGGTGCAGGCCCACGAGTGGTCGGGCGGCCTCGCCCCGCTCGACCACACCCCCGACACGCCTCGGGTCGCGTTCGAGGCGCTCGACCGCTTCGCCGTCGCCCATCGGGAGTCGCGGACCCACCTGCTCGGCGCGTATTTTGCCCATCATTACCTGCGAACCCAGGCGGAGATGTCCCAGGAGCTGCTCCGAGAGAGCTTTCGCACCGATCCCGGGCACCGGGTGCGCACCTGCTGGCGGGTGTACCGGGGACAGGAGCGCATCCGGAAGGCCTGGATCTCCTCCCTGCTCGAGTTCACGCTCCGGGTCGCCTGTCCGGAGCTCGACCCGGACGCGTACGTCGCGCTCAACACCGGCTCCCTGACCGACCACGAGGACGTGGACCTCGCCATCGTGGTCTCGGACGAGCGGGCCCGGACCGCGCTGAGCCGGGGCTTCGGCACGGTGTCCCGATCCTTCGTCCGGTTCGCGTCCAAGATTCAGCTCTTTTTGACCGAGGAGCTGAAGACCCCGCGGATCTGCGCGCTCGTCGAGGAGTACGCCGAGCTGAAGCGCCGGCCGAACCGCAGCGTGGTCTCGGTGATGCAGCTGCTGGGGGCGCAATACCTGTGCGGGAGCCGGGCCCTGTTCCAGAGCCTGCAAGAGGAGGTGACCGGCGCGTACTACGCCGGCGGGGGGGAGCCGCTCGTGCACGAGGGCTTCCTGCGGTCGGTGATGGCCGAGCTGCGATACTTTCTCGTGCCGAGCACCATCCCGGGGGTGCTCGCCCCGAAGCGGGAGGTCTATGTCCCGGCGAAGCTCGCCACCGGCGCGATGCGGGTGGTGCACGGGGTCATGGAGCCGCTGCCCCCGCTCGCCCTCGAGGAGGTGGCGGAGCGGGACGGGGCCAGAAAGGACGTCTACATCTCGCTGGCCAACAGCTTGGTGCAGGTCGAAGTCTTCCGGGCGCTCGCGTTCCTGTACGTCTTCAACGGCGACGAGCTGAACCTGAAGGACTCGGCCGCCCGCAAGGCGAGCGAGCGGGTCGCGCTCTTGCTCGGGCTCGGCGAGTCGGCCCGCCGCACCTCCGCCGACCGGCTGATCGGCGCCTACACCGACCTGAGGACCCGCGCGCTCGCCGCCGTCGCCACCCTGAGCACGGAGATCCACCGCCACTTGGGCCGGGTCTCGACCTTCCGGAGGATCGTCGAGCGAGGAAAGCGGCTCGAGGCGGGGCCGGCGGACAACCTCGCCGAGAACCTGCTCCTCGCCCTCGAGGAGCACGAAGGGGGGGTGTTCTGGGACGAGGTGGTGGAGCTCATCAGCCGTCAGCCGGAGACCGGGCATCGATTCGTCGCCGATCTGGCCGCGCTCGGTCGGGACCGCCGGGTGGACCTCGCCGGCCGCTACGTCCGGATGATGTGCGAGGACGCGCCGTCGATGGTCGATTTCCTCGTGTTCCTCTCCGACAAGGACCGGGACCTCGACCCGGTCCGGGCGGGGAAGGTTGGACCGAACGCCCGCCTCTTCTGGAACCAGATGGTCGCGCACCTCGCCGCGGGCGGCCCCGCTCTCGAGGGGTTCTGCCAGCGGCTCGACGCCGAAACCACGTCGGAGGCGCTGCACCGCCTCGCCACCGCGTTTCCGTCCTACCACCTCGCGAGGCTGGCCGACCTCATCGAGGCCCGCGACCCCACCCCCCGAGGGACCAGGGTGACCCGGGCCCTGCGCTCGGTGATCCTGCTCGTGCACCACCGAAGCAACGCGGTGGGCCGGATCGCGAGCCGCGTGATGGCTCGAACCCCGGAGTTTCTGCAGCGGCTCGGCGACGGCCGACGGCTCAAGGACCTCGCCACGGAGATCCTCCACCGGGCCGCGGTCGAGCACCGCCCGGACGAGCAAGTTCGCTTGCTGGCGGACGCGAGCGACGTCGCCACCCTCCGCTCGGTGGTGAGCGGGGTGCTGAAGGGGGCGCCAGCCACCCAGGACACCGAGCAGGTGGCGGCGGTGGACCAGTTCGTCCGGGAGCTGTTCAAGGCCCACTTTCGGGAGGTCCGGCAGCGCTCGCCCTTGTTCGAGCACTACCGCCCTGGGGCCCAGATCGCCGTCTTCGCCACCGGGGGCTACGGCCGGGGCGAGGCCTTCGGGAGCGACTTCGACTACTTCGCGGTGGTGGCCGAGGACGACCCGCGGCTCGGCAAGTTCTTTGGCAAGGTGCTCCAGCGGGTCTCGGCCACCATGGCCCGCTGCGGCCTTCAGCCCCACAATCGGTTCGCGGACCTGTTCAACGCGTACGCCGTGGGCCTGCCCACGCTCGAGGCCCACCTGAGGCGCCGCAGCGCCGACTGCTTCATCGACGAAGCCGAGGTCCTCGAGGGGCGGTTCATCGTCGGCGATCCGGCGGTGGCGCGCCGGTTCGAGGACGACATCCGAGGGCTTGTGCTCGGCGACAACCGGCTCGGGTTCTTGAAGGACGTCCTGCACGAGATCGAGGACCGGCGGAGGTTCCCGCCGCTCGGGCTCAGCGTGAAGCGGGGCGCGGGCGGCCTGCGGGAGATCCACTTGCTGTGGCTCGCCCTGCGCTGCTTCGCCCAGCTCGACCACCCGTTCGGGCCGGCGGACGTCCGGGTCGTCACGGAGCGACTCGGCCGCTCCGGAGGCGAGCTGCGGTTCTTGATGGTCGCCCACGACGAGCTGCGGCGGGCCCGGGATCTGTACCGGCTGACCGTCGCCTTCGAAGACGTGATGGAGCCAGAGCTGATGGTGGACGTCGCGATGGACCTGAGCCCGCTGGCCCAGGTGGGGATCAGGGGCGACTACGGGCACCAGCTCGCGAAGCTCATGGAGGCGACCCGCATCCGAGTGGACCGGGTGGCTTCCGCCATCGAGGACGCGCTCGGGCGGGAGCGTTGACATCGAGACCGGAAACGCGAAAACCACGGGCATGCACCCACTGGACGATGCGCGAATCGACTGGGACCTCCTCTCGGCGTTCCGCTTCGATGAAGCGAGGTTTCGGGCCGACCACGCCGCCATCCGGGACGGCACGCTGACCGAAACGACCCACATCCTCGACGGCCGCCAGATCGAGCCGGCCACCGATGTGGTCGCGCTCGACAGCGGCGACCCGGAAGTCCGCGACGCCGGCGAGGCCGCGCTCGCCGCCGGAGAGGTCGCGTCCGTGGTGCTCAATGGCGGCATGGCGACCCGGTTCGGCGGCGTGGTGAAGGGCGTGGTCGAAGTGGTGGACGGCAAGAGCTTTCTCGCCTTGAAGGCGGAGGACCACCGCCGGGCCGGGGCCCGGTTCGGCCGGCCGGTCCCGCTCGTGCTGATGAACTCCTTCGCGACCGCCGCCGCGACCGCGGAGCACGTCGCGAGCCACGACCGGTTTGGATTGGGAGCGGACGACCTGCTCGATTTCGACCAGACGATCTCGGTGCGGCTCACGCCCGAAGGCGACCTGTTCGTCGGCGACGACGGTCTGCCCTCCTACCACGCCCCTGGCCACGGGGACTTCTTTGGCTGCCTGCGCAGCTCCGGCGTGCTCGACCGGCTCTTCGAGCGCGGGGTGCGCTACCTCCTGTTCTCGAACGTGGACAACCTCGGGGCCACCGTGGATCCCCGCGTGGTTGGACACCATGTCCGATCCGGACGAACGATGACCATCGAGGTCACGGAGAAGCGGAGGACCGCGTCCGGGGCCTGGGACAAGGGCGGCGCCCCGGCCCGGATCGACGGCGGCCGAAACCAGGTGGTGGAGGGGTTTCGCTTCCCCCCCGATTTCGCGCAGGAAAAATTGCCGGACTTTTCCACCAACAACATGGTGTTCTCGATGGAGGCGGTGGCGAAGGACGTCCCGCTCGACCGCTACGTGGTGAAGAAGACGGTCGATGGGCGGACCGCCGTGCAGCTCGAGACCATCACCTGCGAGGCGAGCGGGAGCGTGAGGGCCGACGGACCCGCGTTCGAAGTGGGCCTCTTGAGGGTTCCCCGGGACGGACCGACGGGGCGGTTTTTCCCGGTCAAGGAGCCCATCGACCTCGAGGAGCAGCGACAGACGCTTCGCGCCCGGCTCGAAGCGGGCTGGGCCACCCGGGACCGCTGAGCCGCTGGTCAGGGCATCACGAGGCCGCTGCGGATCGCGAGCAGGACCGCGTCGGCCACGTTCGAGGCGCCGAGCTTCTTGAACAGCCGGGCCCGGTGGGCCTCCACCGTCTTCACGCTGATGGAGAGCCGATCTCCGATCGACTGGTTGCTGTGCCCATGGGCCATCAGCTCCAGCACCTCCCGCTCCCGAGGGGTGATCTGGGCCGCAGCCCGCTCTCGCTCGCTGGCCTGGCCGCTGACGTAGGTGCGGCCCTCGCCGGCGGCCTGAAGCGCGAAGATCACATCGGCCACATAGGGCTGCTTGATGATGACGCCGCTGGCCCCAGCGTCGGCGAGCGCCCGAGAGAAGCTCGAATCGCTGCGGGAGGTGACCACCAGCAGCCGCGCCTCCGGGACGTGGGTGCGCAGGTGGCGAACGGTCTCGACGGGGGGGTGCTCCCGGGGGAGCTCGTCGAGGTCGATCACGACGTAGCGCGCCCCGCTGTTGCGAACCTCGTTCGGATCGACCGGGGTTCGGTTGTTGAGGTGCATGCGCTGGTTCCGCTTGCGGAGCCAGTGCTCGAGCTGGGGCGGCACCACCGACGCGTAGATCAGCACCAGCTCCTGCGTGGCCACCTCAGTGGGGTGAGCCACCGCCGCGTGGGCGCTGCTCATCGGATTGTCCTGGTTCATCATTGACTACCTCTGAATACCTTCGGGGAACTTTGGATACCCTGGAAAATCGAGAGAGCGAAAATCCACCCCCTCGCGTCGCGACTGTCCTCGTTTTGCCTGAGACCGGCGAGCCAAAAAAGCCCTTTTGGACGATTTATGCACGAAAACGTCGGTCAAACGGACGGTTTGTACCGGGGTTTACCTGTATGGAGCCCGGCGAATTCGCCTTTTCGCCCGGTCGAGCCATAGCCGACAGCACCGCCCGGGCCGCCGCCAGGACCGAACACCGCTCATTGACGTGCGGGCGCTTGGACGCGCCGTGCACGACCACGAAGAGGTCGAGCTGAGGGCTCACGGCGCCGCGAACCATCGCCCGCCGCGCCTTTCCCACCGATCGCGCCACCCACGCGGACGATCCGGTCAGCTCGAGCGAGGCCCCCCGCTCGACGGAGGCGCCGTGCTCCCGGGCGACGGCGAGGAGCCGCTCCGCTCCCGGGAGCGCGTAGCCGTCGGCGGCGGTGACGAGCGCCCCGGGGGCGAGCGGCGCCGGCAGCGAGCCCTCGACCGAAGACACCAGCCCGAGCGCCCGAACCCGCGACCGCTCGAACAGCGCGGCCACGAAGCCCTCGAGCGCCGGGCGGCTCGGCCCGGCGGCGACGGCAAACAGGCCCTGCCCGGTCTCGATGGCCGCATCGGGCGCGGCGAGCGCTTCGAGGCGCAAGAGCGACACCGAAATCCGCCCCTGGTCGTCGAGATCGAGCCCGGCCGAACGCTCGTTGGCCCGGCGCTCTTCGAGCAGACCGGGCTCGGCGGCGAGCAGGTCCTCCGCGACCAGCGCCACCAGATCCGGGTCGGGGCTCCGAACCCGCGCCGCCATCGCGTCGGCGAGGCCGACGGTGGCGAGGCGATCCGGGTTCTCGAGCGCCCAAGCCACCAGCGCGTGCCCGATGTCGCGCGGGTACGGAGACAAGAGGTGGAGCGCGACCGGATCCTCGGCCGCGAACACGGCGAGCTCCTCCCCCGCCCGCGCCGCGAGCGAAGCCCCCGCCGCCGCGCCCCGCCGAAACTCGACCGACGGGCGCAGCTCCGGCGCGACCCGAACGACCGGGGAGAACGGCCGGCACGCCATCCACCCGAGCTCGGGCAGCGCGCCGGCGGCGTCGAGCCGGGCCACCTCCGCCGCCGGCAGCTCGAGGCGGAGGGCCAGATCGACCCGCTCGGCCGGGCCCACCGCTTTGGACCGCAGCGCGTCGGCGAGCGGGGCCGCGCCGTCGAGCCGGGCCAAAACCCAGGCGGAAAGAGCGGCGTATCGCCCGATCGCGGCGACCACCGGCCCAGCCCCCCGAGGGGCGGCCACCGCGAGGCTGCGCCCGGACCCAAACCACGCGCTGCCTGGCCCGAGCGGGGTGAAGCCGGCGGGTGGAGCGACCACCACCGCGATGTCTTCGGCGTGAATCAAGCCGAGCGGAACGTCCGCGAGCACCGCGCTCGGGGGCCCCAGAAGCCCCTTCCCCGGACCGAGCGCTCCCGAGGCGCCCCCGACCGGCACCCGCTCGACCAGCCACCCGAGGTCCACCGCAGGCCGATCCCAAGCCGGCTCAAGCTCCTCGGCCTCCGTCATGGGGCCACCGGCTCGTCGAGAAGGCCCGAGATCGCCTCCTCGAGCCGGGCTTCGGATACGATGCCGCGATAGCTCCCCCGGATCCGCCCGGCCCGGTCGATGAGAAAGCTCGTCGGCAGGCCGTGCACCCCGTAAGCGGCGGCGACCTCCCCCGGGTCCACCCCGATCGGGAGGCTCAAGCCGCGGCGGGCGGCGAAGGCCCGGACCCGGGCCTCGTCCCCCGGCTCTTGGTTCAGGGCGAGCACGGTCAAACCGGCCGGCTCGAGCTTGGCGTGGAGCCGGTCGAGGGCGGGCATCGAGGCCACGCACGGCGGGCACCAGGTCGCCCAGAAGTCGAGCAGCACCACCCGGCCGCGCAGGGCAGCGAGGGTGTGCTCCCCGGCCTCGAGGCCCGGGACCGAGAACCGCGGCGCCATCTGGCCCGGCCGGGGCGCGGGCGGACCGCTGGCGACCCGCCACAGCCGGCCTCCAGACAGAGCGACGGCGCAAAGCAGCGACGCGGCGAGGAGGAGCCCAGCGACGCGCTCGCGAGACCGTGACGCTCGGCGCCGCTCGAGAAAATCATCGGAGGAGGCCAAGTCGATCACCCTCCCTACTACGCCAGCGAGCGCCGACCGTTTCGGGTCAGCCCGCGCTGCGCAGGATGGTCCACAGGTTCTCCCGGACGGTCGCCCGGATCTCGTCGCCGACGCTCGACGCCTGGAACACGGCGTGGACCGCCTCGAGGTCGTCGTCCGGTCCGTGGCTGCCGTGCAGGTCGGAGTACGCGAACACGCCGACCGGCGAGTCGCGCAGGATGTCCTGCCAGTCCGGGGACAGCTGGGCGAGCTGCTCCGCGGTCCGCGGGAGCACCCCGACGAGCCGCATTCGGCCAGCGACGACTTCGCGCAGCCACCGATGGCGCCGCCGCCACGGCGGCCCGGCCCCATCGAGCAGCTCGAGCCCCTGCGCGGTCCTCCAAGGGCGAGGCTCGGCCCGTCCGGGGAGGATCCTGTCCGCCACCGCGAACGCGAGAAAGAGCAGCCCCGCCTGCAGCCGCTCGAGGCGGGTGGGACCGAACCGGGACGGCTCTCGCAGCGAGTCGGCCACGATCGCGTCGAGCTGGTTCACCTTCGCCCCGAGCCGCAGGTTCAGGAGGCGACCTCCGTCGAGGTAGGCGTCCCGCAGCTCGGTGTGCCCGGCGAGGTAGGTGTGATCGGTGATCACCGCGTTCTCCACCAAGCTCGGGCCCTCGAGCACCGCGCCTCGGCCGAGGTTCACGTTCGGGCCCACGACGCAGCCCGGTCCCACTTGCGCGTACTCCTCGATCCACACCGGCATCCGCAGCTCGGCGGTGGGGTGGATCGAGCAGAAGCGGCCGAGGGCCAGGGTGCGAAACGCCTCCATCCGCTCTTCTTCGACCGTGCCGAACCACAGCTTTCGCAGCTCGAACCACCGTCGAAGCAGACCCCAGCCGGCCTCGGGCGGCGGCTGCTCCGCGGAGGAGCCGGGCAGCCGGTCGAGGTAGGCCTCATCGGCAGCGTCCGCCGACGGCGGATCGATCCGGGGCCGGGGGACGACCTCCCACTCGACCGGCCAGAGCTTCGCCTCCTCCATCGCCCGCCGGACCTCCGCCGGCCGGTCGCTCACCAAGAGCCGAACTCGGGCGTACCCTTGGTCCACCGCGTGATCGAGCCAATGGTGCAGGAGCGGTTGCGGGCCCACCATCCACAGCGCGAACGGCTGCGGGCTCTGGAGCACGGTGTCCAGGTGCTGCCAGTCGGGCAGGTGCAAGGTGAGCATCCGGGGCTCGACCGGGGCCGTGGTCATCGCCTCCATGGGGTCAGTAGGCGCCTTCGCCCTTGAGCACCGCCGGGACCGTCTTGAGCAGGATCTTGACGTCGTTGTAGACGCTCTCCGACGCGATGTACTGCAGGTCGAGCCGGACCTGCCCTTCGAAGTCGATCTCCGCTCGCCCGCCCACCTGCCACAGGCAGGTGATCCCGGGCTTCACCGCCAGCCGCCGCAGGTGGATCGCTTTGTATTTCGCCACCTCTCGGGGCACCGGAGGCCGAGGTCCGACGAGGGACATGTCCCCGAAGAGCACGTTGAAGAACTGGGGGAACTCGTCCACGGAGTACTTCCGGATGAACCGCCCGACCCGGGTGATCCGGGGGTCGTGCTTCATCTTGAACGTAACCCCTCCGTCATGCTGGTTCTGGGCCAGGAGCTGGTCCTTCATCTTGTCCGCGTTCGGGACCATCGAGCGGAACTTCACCATCATGAAGAGTCGCCCGCCCCGGCCCACCCGGGGCTGCCGAAACACGATGGGACCCCCGTCTTCGAGCTTGATGGCGACGGCCGTCGCGACAAATATCGGGCTGAACAGCCCGATCGCGGCGAGGCTCCCCGCGATGTCCATCGCCCGTTTCACCGTCTCGGCGAGGCCGAAGGTCGCGCGCCAGATTCTCTTCTTGTAGGCGAGGCGACGGCGCCAACGGCGGACCAGGCGAAGGTCGGCGGGCCGTTCCCACTGCTGAACGACCTCGTTCGGGTCGAACGAGTCGGCGGAGCCCTCCATGGCGGTCGGAAGCTAGAGGTAGAAAAGCGGCTAGTCAACGAGGCCGACCTCCGTGGTACGGAAGGAGGGGGCCATGTTCGAGTTCGAGTTCTCCGCCGACCAGCGCACCCTCACCATCCGGGTCCGCCGCCCGAAATTCGACATCACCCTCGCGGCCGAGTTCAGGCGCCAGGTCGAGGCGGCGTGGAAGGACACCGTGGAGGTGGTGACCGTCGATTTCGACACGGTGGAGTTCATCGACTCCTCCGGCGTCGGAGCGCTCGTGAGCGTGCACAAACGGGTGGCGCCCAAGGGCAGCGCGCTGAAGCTGCTCTCCCCGGGGCCGGCGGTCACGAGCGTCATCGAGCTGCTTCGCCTCCACCGGGTGTTCGAGCTGGTGGACGGCTGAGGCCCCATGGCCGGGCGGATCCGGGTGGTCCTCGCCGAGGGCCTCGACCGGCTGCTCGACGCGTTGGCCCATGACCTCGCCGAGGCCCGAGCGACGCTCGGCCCGCTCGTTGCCCTCAGGGTGGTGACCGAGGGGCCGGCGAACCGGGCCTTCGTCGAGCAGGGCCTCGCTCGCCGGCTCGGGATCGCGGCCCACCTCCGCTTCGGAGGCCTCGGACGGCTGTTCGCGGAGCTGCTCGCGGAGGCGGCGCCCGGGGCGACGCTCGTCGGCGTCGGGGCGTGGGAGATCGCGCTCTTCGACGCGATTCGAAGCTCGGAAGCGGCCGAGGTCCGCCGGTACGTGGCGAGCGGGGCGGGCTCGCCTGCGCTTGACGAGAGCAAGGCTCTGGACCTCGCCCGGGCCCTGGCCCGGGCCTTCGACACCTACGGGAGGCACCGCCCCGATTGGGTGGGGCGGTGGCGCCGCCGGGAGCCGGCGCCGAACGACGCCGACCCGGGGCACTGGGGGTGGCACGGGGAGCTGCTGCGGGCGGTCGCCGGACCGGGGGGCCCGTTCGATCCGGAGCGTTCGCCGTGGTGGCTGCCGCTCGACGCGCTCGAGCGGGTCGAGAGCTGGCGAGGCTCCCACCCCGTGTTCCTGTTCGACGCCCCGCCCCGAGCCTCGGTCGAGGCGGCGTGGCTCGAGCGGGTCGCCGGGGCCCGCCCGGTGCACCTCTACCTCGTCAACCCCTCGGCGCATTTCTGGGAGGACATCGACCGGCGGGACCCGAGCCTGCTCGGGCGCTGGGGCCAGGCCGGCCGCGCCGCGCTCGCCATGGCCTCCGCCCTCGCCCACCACGACGTCGAGCAGCGAGCGGCGCCGCTCTCCCCGGCCACGACCGTGCTCGAGGCCCTGACCCGCTCGGTGCGGCAGCTCGAACCGGACGGCGAGAGGCGCGCGGCCGACGCGAGCCTCCGGATCGTCGCCGCCACCGACCTGCGAGCCGAATGCGACGAGATCGTGGCCGAGATCCGGGCCCGACTGGCCGCGGACGACTCGCTCCGGCTGACCGACTTTCTCGTCGCGCTCGCCGGGACCGAGCAGGACCGCTACCGCACCGCGCTCGAGGTCGCGTTCGCCGAGGCCCGCATCCCTGCCCACGGCATCTCCGTCCCCGTGGCCGCCGACAGTTCGCTGTTCGACGGGGTGCGGCGCCTGCTCAAGCTGCCCTGCTCCGCCTACACTCGGCGAGACGTGCTGCGGGTCTTGACCCACCCGGCCACCCGGGCCCGGTTCGGTCTCGGCAGCGCCGACGAGTGGGGTCCGTGGTGCGACCGGCTCGGCGTGGTGCACGGCGCGGATCACTCCGACCACGAAGGCACCTACATCGAGCGCGACCTCTTTCATTGGGACCAGGGCGCGCGGCGGCTCGCGCTCGGGGCCTGCGTCGCCGGCGAGAGCGCCGGCCGGGAGGAGCCGGTCGAGATCGGCGGGGCGCTGCTCGTTCCGGTCGATTTCACCGCCGAGGAGCGGGGCAGCGCGGCGCGGCTGCTGGCCCTGTCGCGCTCGCTCATCGCCGACGCCCGGGCGATCGCGTCGGCCCGGCATTCGCTCGGTGACTGGGCGGAGCGCCTCCGCATTTTCGTGGACACCTACCTGTCCCCACCCGGCGACGCGGAGGACCGGGACCTCGAGCTCGTCCACGCCGCGCTCGACGAGATCGCCGGGCTCCCCTCGGCGGAGCTGGGCTACGGGGAGGCGGCGCGGCTGTTCGAAAACCGGCTCGACCGCCCCCGCCGCTCCCGCGGCGCCCCCCTGGCCGAGGGGGTGGTCCTCGCGCCGCTCGCCGACGTCGCGAGCCTCCCGTTTCGGGTCGTGTTCCTCCCCGGGCTCGCCGAGCGGGCGTTTCCGGCCTCGGACGGCCCGGCGGCGCTCGACCTGCGCCAGGGGCGACGGGCCGAGGAGCCGAGCCCTCGGGACGAGGACCGCTACCGGCTGCTGCTTCGGCTCCTGGCCACCGGCGACGCGGTCCGGCTGTCCTACGTGGGGCGGGACCCCTACAGCGGCGACCCGAAGAACCGATCGACGGCCCTGGTCGAGCTCGAGGACGTGCTGCGCCGCGATCACCTCGAGCCCGGCGCCTGCCTCAGCGAGACGAGCCCTCCCCGCCCGGTCACCGGCACCCGGGCGCTGCGGGAGTCGCTGGCCGCGGTCCTGCCGACCGGCGCCCCCCTGCCCGATCTCGCCCACCTCGAGCAGCACCTGCCCCGGGCGACCTGGGAGGCGCTGTCGGCGCGAATCGGGCTGCCCCGGCTCCCGCCGCCGCGCGGGCCCCGGCGGCCCCGGGTGCGGCTCGGCGACCTCCGCGCCTTTCTCGAGGACCCGTTCGTAGGCTGGGCCAGGCACGCCCTGTCGCTCGCCGGCTCGCCAACCGAGGACCCGCTGACGAGGGTGGACGAGCCGTTCGAGCCCACCGGGCTCGAGACCTCGAGCGTGCTCCGGCAGGTGTTCCTCGCCGCCGCCGGGGGGGATCTCGAGGCCCGCTACCTCGCCGAGGCGGAGCGGCTCGAGCTGACCGGTCGGCTGCCCACCGGCGTGTTCGGTGAGGCGGCCCGAGCCCGCCACCTCGGCATCCTGGAGGCGTGGCAAGACGCCTGGCTCGAGGCGCTCGAGGGCCTCCCGGCCCCGCTCGCTCGCCTCGGCCTCGGGACCGCCGATCCGGGCTCGACCACCCGGTGCCTGCCCCCGCTCGAGCTCGAATCGGTGACGCTCCGGGGCCACGGCGAGCCGATCCTCGACAGCGGCGGGAGCTTCTGCCTCGTCGCCACGGAGCTGAAGGGAGAGCGGGACCGGGTGCGGGTGGACCTCGGGGCGTGGCTGACCCAGCTCGCTGCCGCCGCAAGCGGCCTTTCCGCCGAGCGCTGGCCCGCCTTCGTGGCCGACCCGGTTCGCCTGCACCGGGGGGCTCTTTCCCCCGTCAGCGCCGAGGAGGCCAAAGCGGAGCTCGACGCGCTCTGCCTCGACTTGCACCGCGGCGGCCACCGCCACCTGCTCCCGCTCCCGGTCCAGCTCGGCCTTCTCGACGCGAAGAACCAGGGCCACGGCAAGCGGCGGCTCGAGGCGGTGCTCGAGCGGGCCCGGCCATCGCCGTTCGCCCCCCTGCCCGCGCCGCTTCCTCCTCCGCCGCTCGAAGAGGCGCTCGAGCTGGCGGAGCGGCGGCTCGGCCGGTTCCTGCGGGCCAGGGAGGCGCGATGAGACGGGCCGCTCGACCCCGGGTGCTCGAGCAGCTCGCGAACGCGCGGCTCGCCGTCATCGAGGCCTCGGCCGGGACCGGGAAGACCTTCACGCTCGAGCACCTCGTGGTGGAGCTGATCCTCGGCGGGACCCCGGTCGAGGGCCTGCTCGCGGTGACGTTCACCGAAAAGGCCGCGGCCGAGCTGTCGGCCCGGCTTCGGGCGAAGATCAGCCGCCTCGCCTTCGGGCTCGAGCCGGAGCCGGCCGCCGGCGAGTTGGCGTGGAGCCTCGATGAGGAGGCCCAATCCCGACTCGACGTCGCGCTCGCCGACCTCGAGCGGCTGTCGGTCTTTACGCTCCACGGGTTTTGCCAGCGGGTGCTCGTCGAGCACGCCTTCGAGCACGGGCGCCCGTTCACCCAGACCGTCGTAGACGACCGGGCCGCGTTCGAGGCCGCGTTCGTCCACACCCTCCGCACGGAGCTCGGCCGGCGCCCGGAGTACCGGCCGTGGCTCGAGGCGTGGCTCTCGCGGGCCCGGCTCGACCGGCTCTCCCGGCTCGCGTTCACCTGCCTCGCTCGCGGGGGCCAAATCGCCCCCCGATTCGACCCAGCGGCGCTCGAGCGGGCCAAGACCGAGCTCCGCCGGGCTCCGACCGCCTGGCGCGCGGTGCGCCCGCTGCTCGCCCGGGCCGGCTTCGGCGGCCCGCGCCTCGGAGAGATGGAGGAGAGGCTCGGCGAGCTCAGGGACGCGCTCGACGCCGAAGACGGCCCGTCGTTTCTGTCGGCGCTGAAGCCGAACCTCGTCTCCTCGCTCGAAGCGGAGCTTCGCCTCGCCGCCGAATCGCAACCCGGATTGCGTCACCTCTCGTCGGCGGTGCAGCAGCTCGGCGAGGCCGCGGTCACGCTCGAGTCGGCGGTGCTGCAGGTCGTCCTGCCCCCCATCACCCGCACCCTCGAGGCCGAGAAGAAGCGCTCGGGCCAGCTCGATTTCGGGGACATGCTCCGGCAGCTCGCCGAGAGCCTCGACGGCCCGGGCACGGAGCCGCTCGTCGCCCGCCTCCGCAGCCGGTTTCCGGCCGCGCTCATCGACGAGTTCCAGGACACCGACGCCATCCAATGGCGCATCTTTCGCCGCCTCTACCTCGAACCCGGCGCCACCGGGCGCCTATTTCTCATCGGTGACCCGAAGCAGTCGATCTATGGGTTTCGCGGGGCCGACGTCCGCATCTATCTGTCTGCCCGCGACGATATCGAAGCCGCGGGCGGGCGGCGGGTGGCCCTGTCCACCAACCATCGATCGACGAAGGCGCTCGTCATCGCGCTCAACCGACTGCTCGACCCATCCGCCCCTCAGCCGTTCTTCCCCGGGCCGATCCGCTACGACGTCCCGGTCGAGGCCGGTCGCACCGACGGGGGGGCTCTGCTCGAAGGCGGCGCGCCCGGACCGCCGGCGGTGCTGCTCGTCCCGGCGCTCGAAGAGGCGCCGCCGGGCTCGGGGGGGGCCGAAAAGGCGCTCTTCGCCGCGATCGCGGACGAGGCGGCGCGCCTGCTCGATTCTTCGCAGGTCCGGTTGCGGACCGCCGAAGGAATCGAGCGTCCGCTCGCGCCGAGGGACCTCTTCGTGCTCGTGCGCAGCGCCCGTGAGGGCAGGGAGGTCGCCGCGGCGCTCGAAGCGCGAGGGGTCCCGGCCGCGCCGTACAAGCAAGAGGGCCTGCTGTCTGGGGCCGAAGCCGCCGACATCGAGGCGGTGCTCGCCGCGATCGCCGATCCCTACCAGCGGTCGCTGCGCCTGCTGGCGTGGCGCACCCCGTTCTTCGGCGTGCCCGCCGAGCAGCTCGACCGCTGCCTCGAGCTCGGTCCGGAGGACCGCCTGCTGGGCCAGCTGCTCGCCTGGAAAGCGCTCGCCGACGCGCGGGACTATCCGAGGCTGTTCGCGAGCGTCGTCCGCGACGGGGGCCTCGTGGACCGCCTCGGGTTTTCGCCGAAGGGAGACCGAGCGCTGACGAACTTCCTGCATCTGCTCGAGCTGGTCCAGGAGCTGGCCGCCGACGGCCGCCCGCCGATCGGGGAGCTCTTGGCCCGGTTCGTGGCCCTTCGCGAGGGGCGGGCCCGGCCGCCCGGGCTCGAGGGCGACGTCGAGCGGCTCGCCTCCGAACAGGACGCGGTCCAGATCATGACCCAGCACAAAGCGAAGGGTCTCGAGGCCGAGGTGGTGTTCCTCTGCGGGGGGCTTCGGGACCCGGCCGGCGACGTGCACCCGTTCTTCGACGGAAGAGAGCGGCGCCTGTTCGTAGGCCGGGAGCCCCCGGAGTCGGCCCTGGCCGAAGCCGAGGCCGAAGCCCGAAGGCTCTTGTACGTCGCGCTGACCCGGGCCCGGACCCGCCTGTACGTGCCCTGGTTCGGGACCGGGCCCGACGGCGGGCCGGCGGTGGATGGTCTCGGGGGCTCGCAGGCCGTGCTCGAGCCCCACATCGAGGCGGTGGCCTCGATGGCGTCGGCGGCCTCCCATGCCGATTCGGGGGTGTGGGAGGTGCGCCGCGCGGCCGCGCCGCCCCCACCGCCCTCCGCGGAGGACATCGCCGCCGGCGTCGCGAGGTGGCGGCTGCCTCCGGCTCCGCCCGCCCCGGCCGAGCCGGCGCCGGTCCGGCTCGGGCCCACGATCACGTCGTACTCGAGGATGAAGGCGGAGGAGGACGAAGAACCGGAGACCCCGGCGGTGCGGCCGGAGCCGGCGCCCGAGGACGAGCTACCCGGCGGAGCGGCTTCGGGCCGATTTCTGCACGATCTGCTCGAGCGGGTGGACTTCTCCCGGGTGGGCACGGCCGAGGCTTTTTTCGCCGACCCGGAGATCCAGAGGCTCGCCGACCGGCTGCTCGAGCGGCACCGGCGAAAGATGGAGCATCGGGCCCACGGGCTGCGCCTCGTGCACGCCGCGCTCACCGCCCCGCTCGGGCTCGGTGGCGACCAGCTCGACGGGGGCCTCGTCGGCGCGGAGCGGGTGGCCCGGGAGCTCGGCTTTCTCTTCCCGCTGCCGAAGGACCCGGCGCTCGGCTTCGTGAAGGGGTTCATCGACGTGGTCTTCGAGCACCGGGGGCGGCTGTACGTGCTCGACTGGAAGAGCGACGCCCTCCCTGCCGGCGGGGCCGAGGGGCTCGATCGCTACGTCCGAGACCGCTACCTCCTGCAGGCGGAGATCTACGCCGTCGCCGCAGCCAAGCTCGCCGGGGCCGACTCGGAATCGACCTACGAGGCCCGCTGCGGCGGGGCGCTGTACGTCTTTCTTCGCGGTCTCGACGATCCGAAGACCGCGCAGTGGTTCCTGCGGCCGACCTGGGCCGAACTGAAGGCGGCGGCGGCGAGGCTCGACGTGCCGCTCGTGGGGGCCTGACCGAAAATTCCCCGGCGAGGCCTTCGCTCGGGAAGCTCCGAGCTTCCCGAATCGTCCATGACCCTCGATCGGCAAGCTCCGAGCTTCCCGAATCGTCGATGACCCCTCGATCGGCAAGCTCCGAGCTTCCCAAATCGTCCACCACCCTTCGATCGGCAAGCT
>DAIQNR010000021.1:0-25635 GCA_036788295.1 Myxococcota bacterium | reverse complement strand
CGGCCGACTCGCTGTTGGCGGCGGCTCGGCGTGCCGCTCGTGGGGGCCTGACCGATGACGGCCGGGCCGCCGGCGGTCATGATGTCGCCCATGCTCGCGTTCGCGCTCGCGCTCGCCGCCGCGCCCGCCGACGCCGCCGAGCTCGAGGCGAACGCGGCGGCGCTGGTGGCGGCGGAGGAGCCGGGCTACCGGCTTCGCAGCCTGGTGAGGACCGGGGACCGGATCGACATCGGCCTCGAGCTGCCGGCCGGGGTCCCCACCCATCCCGTGCCCGACGCCGCCGAGAACCTGTTCGAGTCCCTGGTTGGGCTCATCGGGGCCGCGTCTCCCGAGATCGTGGCCTTCGACCTGCTCGTCGCCCGCCCCGGGGGCCCGCTCGAGGTCCCGGGTCGGGCTGTGCCGATCATCGAGGAGGAGCGAGTCCCCCCGCCCGGCCAAGACCCGCTGCCGTTTCCGGCGCTCCCGTTCGCTTCGCCGCCCGCGAGCCGGTTTCCGTACGGGCAGGCTCTGGCCGGGCGCACCGTCGCGATCTCTCCTGGGCACGGATACATTTATTTCGACAGCCTCGGCCGCTACTCCACGCAGCGCGCGAACCTCCGCTTCGACGGGTGCGGGGACTGCCGGGGCATCGTGGAGGACTTCGGCACCCATCAACTGGCCGTCCGGTACCTCATCCCCCTGCTCGAAGGGGCCGGGGCGAGGGTGATCCTTCTGCGGGAGCGCTCGGAGGACCCGGGTCTTGACCTCGTGGACGACGGCGCTCATCGGTTTTCGACCGAGGGCCGGTGGCAAGCCGGCGCCAACGAGGGCGGCCACAGCGCTGGCTACCTCGCGAGCTTCGACCCGGGCGCGACGGCGACCTATCGGCTCTTTGCCCCGAGCGACGGCCCGACCTTGGCCAGCCTCTGGTTCTTGCACGGCGCAAACCGGATCGGCGCCGCGTGGCTCGGCCTCGGCCGGCCCGGCCGAGCCGAAATCCGGCTCGAGCTCGACCAGACCACCCACGGGCGGCGCTGGGTGCCGCTGTCCGCGCTGGATCTCACCCGCGGCGACGAGGTCGAGCTGCGGCTCGGGTTTCCGCCCGGCGCCGGCCTAGACCGGGCGCTCATCGCCGACGCGGTGAGGCTCGGGGCCGGGCGCCACGAAAGCGGCCACCCGTGGTGGCAGATGGGAGCGGCGCCTTTTGCCGCCCACCAGAGCGCGCCGCCGATTGTCCTCGGACGCGGTGATGTCACCGTCCGCCCCGCCTATGCCGAATGGTTTGGCGCCGACATCTATGTTTCACTTCACTCGAACGCGTCCGGACAGGCAAACAGCACCGCGTCGGGCTCGGTCACCTACCGCCACTCCTGCCGGGCGGTCGCCGACCACGCGAGCGCGCCGAGCCCTTCCGTGTGCGACCACCCGCCCGGCTCCGACCGGCTGCAGCGGGAGCTTCAGGCCGGCCTGGTCCGGCGAATCCGGGCGGACTGGGACCCGGCGTGGCGGGACCGGGGCAACCGGGTCGCGAATTTCGGCGAGGTCCGGGAACTCTCCCGAATCCCGGGAGTTCTCGTCGAGACCGCGTTTCACGACCACCTACGCCGCGGCGACACCGACCTGAGGACCAGCGACAACCAGGCCCTGCACGACCCGCGGTGGCGGCGGGCCGCGGCCTGGGGCCTCTACGAGGGGATCACGCGCTTCCTCGCCGGTCCGAGCGCGCCGCTCGTGCCGCCCGCCCCTCGGCTGGCTTCGGTCGAGCGAATCGCGGAGGGGCAAGTTCGGCTGCATTTCGAATCCTCGGCTCCATCCCACCGGGTCGAGATCGCCGTGGACGGCTACACCTTCGTCCCCGGGGCGCTCATCGGGGCGAGCCCGGCCGCCATCGACGGCCTGCCCGCCGGGCAGGTGGTCGCCGTGCGGGTCCGGGGCCTGAACGCCGGCGGGGAGGGCCCCCCGTCCCGGGCGCTCGCGGCGAGGGCCGGCCCGTCCGCGTCCTCCGTCTTGGTGGTGGACGCCTTCGAGCGACAGGACGCGTGGGTGCAGCTCGAGGACAACCGCGGCGACACCGCCGTGACCCACGCGCTCGCCCTCGCGTCGGCCCGCTTCGGCATCGACGGGGCGAGCGAAGCGGGGCTCGGCCGGCTCGAGCTCGAAAACTATCGGGCGGTGGTGGTCGCGCTCGGCCGCGAGTCCACCGAGCACGGGGTCCTGACCCCGGCGACGAGGGCCCGGCTCGCCGCTTTCGTTCAAGAGGGCGGCCACCTGTACATCGGCGGCACCGAGCTCGGCTTCGCGCTCGACAGCCGGGGGGACGACGAGAGCCGCGCTTTTCTCCGGTCCGTGCTCGGCGCCCGATATTGGGCGGACGACGGGGGGGAGCGCCGGGTCCGGGCGGTGGGTTCTTTGGCCGAGCTCATCGGAGGGGGAGATCGAGCGCTCGCGGGACCGGGCGAAGGCCGGGCCGAAGCCCGCTCCCCCGACGTCTTCTCGGTCGAACCCGGGTTCGAGCCCGCGCTCGCGTATGGCGACGGCACCGCGGTCGCGGCCGTGCTCGGACCTCGAACCCTCGCCGCCGGCTTCTCCCTCGAGCACTTGAGGGACGCCCGGGACCGGGAGGCGCTGCTCGGCGGGTGGCTCTTTTCTGCTCTGGGCGAAGATCCCCCGCCGCCGCCGCCGGACGCAGGGATCCCTCCGGACGCGGGGGGGACAGATCCCATGGACGACGCCGGCCGGCCCCCGGTCGACGCCGGCGCCCCCTCCTATGGGCAAGATGGCGGTGGGCAAGGTGGCGACGGGCAGGATGGGCAGGATGGGCTTCGGCGCCCCCCGGTGGTCCGCGCCACCGAAGCGCCCCCCATCGCGGGAGGCTGCAAGAACACCCAGGGGGTTTCGGGGTTCTGGGGCCTCTTCGTGCTCGCGTGGTGGCGGACCCAGCTTCGATTCAATCGGAGAACACGCCCCTCGTGACCACGGCCTTCGGTCGCCGGGAGATGTCGAACACGCCCCAATGTTTCTCCGCTCCGTCCGGGTTCGCGTCGCCTTTCCAGTCCTCGTCGAAGGCCTCGAACAGGAACACGGTGATCTCGTTGTCGCGGGCGAAGCGGATGAGCTCCCTCAAATGGGTGGCCTGCGCGTCCTCCGAGGCGCGGCCTTCGAACTCGGTCGCCACGCTGGGCCAGCCCGCCTCTCCGATCGCGATGGGGAGCCCAGGGAGCGCCGCGCGCACCTGCAGGAGGTTCTGCTCGGTGTAGGCGAGCGCCTCGGCGAGCGTCTTGCCTTCCCACACCGGATAGGTATGCACGAGCGCGAAGTCCGCGACCGCCCCCAACGCGGCGGCGTGCTGGGCCCAGGCGACGTAGTTGTCCGCCGTGCTCACCGGCTGCGGGATGGCCGCCTTCACCTCTCGGAGGTAGCTCGTCATGGCCTCGATGGAGACGAGGTGGTCGTTCCACTCGACGAGCGCCTCGTTGCCGACGTTCACCCCGATGACCGTCTTTGGAAACGCCCGCGCCAGCTCGATGACCCGTCCGATCTCGGCCCGGTTCGCCTCTCGGTGCGCGGCGAGCTTTTCCTCGGGGACCGGCTCGCTCACCCACGAGCAGGTCTCGTGGCTGCTCAGCTCGGCCTGAAGCCAAGCCCCGAGCAGGACCTTCATGGGGGGACCCTCCGCCTCGATGACCTCGAGCACCTGCCGCGAAAGCGGACCCGAGTCGTACAAGCGAATCAGAGAGACCCCGAGGCCGGCGATGAGCTCGAGATCCTCCTTGATCTCGGCTCGGCTCGGCGGCTTCTCCCCGTCTCCCCGGTCCGGATGCTGACCGGTGCGATACCCGGAGTAGGCGAGCGCCACGATCTCGTTGGCGACTCGATCTTTTGCACTTTGCATGAGGCTCTCCACGGATGAGGCGCTCGGGACCGACGCGCAGGCGACGCCGAACGAACACAGGAACGAGAAGCGGGCGAGCGCGGCGAACCGCAGCTCGGGCCGCCGGGTCTTCACAAGAGTATGGGCCATGTCATTCACCTGGACCACGCCGGGCCTCGAGCGCGCTGCGGACTTCGTGGGCGCGCGCCTCCGTCAAGGGATAGGTCCACACCACCGCGATCGCGACCAGCGACGCCGCCGCTGGGATCGCCGCGTCGAAGAGGCGCAGCCACCAAATGGTCTGTTCGCTCTGGGCTCCGCCGAGCGCGACGTCGAACCCGGTCGCGTTCAATAGGTACCCGCTCAGCGCGAGCGCCGCCGCCATCCCGAGCTTCACCACCCACCAGAAGATCGAGCCATACATGCCCTCCCGGCGCCGCTGGGTCTGAAGCTCGTCGTAATCCACGACATCGCAGATCATGGACGGCATGAGCGTGAACAAGCCCCCGAGCCCGAACGCCATCAGCGGCGCGGGGAGAAGGAGCAGCATCGGGTTGTTCGGGTCGTAGCAGAACCACTTGAGCGCGTACCCGAGGACGGAGACCCCCGTGGTCAGGAAGAAGGCGTGGCGCTTGCCCATCTTCGTGGCCCCCAAAGTGACGATGGCGATGACGACGAACGTCGAGATGGCCCCGAGGCTCCCCGAGTAACCGACGAACTCGCCGCCGCGTACGGTGTCTCCCCCGAACACGTAGTAGATGATGACGTAGGACTGAAACGAGCTGATGAGGATGAAACCGTTGAACACGAGAAAGGTCGCCGTGCACAGCAGCACGAAGGGCCCGCACCGAATGGTCTCCGAGAAGCCGGACAAGAAGTCTCGGAGGCTCTCCCTGAGCCCCGGCTTCGGGCCGCTCTTGTCCGCTCTCAGCTCGGACAGGACCAGGGCTTCGGCCGCAAACCGCTCCCGGAGCAGCACGGCGGGCAGCACCCCGAGGAGCACCGTCACCACGGCGACGGCGACGGCGAGCCCCCGGGCCCCGGCGATCATGTCCCCGCGCCACAGATCGTGCTGCATCACCCAGAGGAACCAGGGGGCGATGACGTACGCGAGCTGCCCCACGAAGTTCTGGACCCCCATGAGCCGCGTCCGTTCGTGGTAGTCCGGAGTCAGCTCGTAGCCGAGCGCGACCCAGGGAGTGGCAAAACAGGTGTACGCGAGATAGAAGACGATGGAGAAGCCCAGAAACCAATAGAACTGCGTCTCCGAAGACGCGTTCGCCGGGACCTGCCACAGGAGCACGAAGGTGCCCGCGGCGGCGATCGCGCCCACGAAGATGAACGGGCGCCGCCGCCCCCAGCGCGTCTTCGCGTTGTCGGAGATGTACCCCATCAAGGGGTCGGTGAGCGCGTCGGTGAGCCGGGGCAGCGCGCCGAGCCAACCCACCCAGGCCGGGTTCATCCCGAGCCCGAGGTTGAGCACGATCGCCATCCCCCCCATCGCGGCGGCGAGCAGGTTGTTCACGAAGGCGCCGACGCCGTAGGCGAGGCGCGCCGCCATCGATACGCGGTCGCGCTCGAGGGTGATCCGAGAGTTCATTTCGCCTCCGAGAGATCGACGAGCACCGCCGCGATCGCGCCGCTGCGAGAGAGCCAGAGGCGGGTGGTCTGTGCGTCGAGCTGGCTCCCCGGAACGACCCGGATCTCTCCGCTCTCGAAAGAGAGGCGGATGCTCGGGGAGGTCGAGCCGGGACGTAGGACCACGAAAACGCCGGCGTAGAAGAACCCGAGGCCGCCCGCCGGCACCTCGAGCGGCTGACTCGACCCCGGCGGCGTCCACAGCGCCGCCTCCTGCGGCCGCTCATCGGCCGGCACCCACGGCGCTTCGAAATGGAGCCGCCCCTCGCGGATGCGCACGCCGAGCTCCTTGAAGCGAGCCAGGAGCTGCTCCTTCACCTGCCCGGTCATGCCCGGTTGCTGCGCGCCCGAGTGGCCGGGCGTGTGGGAGTACGCGTCGGTGGGGAAGGCGCCGTACTCGAGGGGGCTCTTCTTGAAGTTGAAGCCCGCGCGCACCCGAAGGTAGCGCTCGAGGAGCGCCGCCCGATCAGAGTGCTCGCCGCCTGGTGCGCCTCGAGCGTCCGGACCTTCGGCCAGCTCGAGCGCCTCGGCCAGGTTGAGCAGGAGCTTCGCCGCCATGTGCCAATAGATGCAGCCGAGCCCCTCGAACCCATACATCCCCTGAGACCGCCCGGTGAACTCCCGGTGGCCGAAGGTCAGCTCGTACAGATCGAGGACCTGGGCCTTCTCGGCGGCCCCGACCGCCGCCCGATCGAGGCGCTCGGCGAGCGCCTTTGCGTTGTGGAGGTCGGGGGAAAAGCGCAGGATGCCCCCCTCGTCCCGGTAGAGCACGCTCCGGTTTCGCTCGGCGATCCAGGCTCGGACGGCCGGTATGGCCTGCGCCCTCGCCTCCGGGACGACGTTTCTCGACTCGAGGTCCGGCAATACTTTGTCCGGGTAGAGAAGAAAGCTCCCTTGGTCCGCGCGAAACAGCGGGCTCGCGAAGAGCTGGTCGGTGAGCTGGACCGCCTCTCTTGCGCCGAGGACCCCGCTGTCGAGCGCGGCGACCTGGCCCTCGAGCATCAGCGGGAGCCGCCCGATCTCGGCCCGGTCCCCATCGAAGGAGAGGGTGTTGTAGGCGTGAAAGAGACCATCCTCCCGCTGGTTCGCCCAGAAGCTCCGGGTCAGCACCTGCTCCGCGTCCCGCAGGATGGCCAGCAGCTCCGAGGCGGGCAGCGTCCGTCCGCCGCCCGCGTGCCCCTCGTAGACCTTGGCCCGGTAGGCCGAGAAGGCGTGTCCCCACCGCTCGAGCAGGCTCCGGCGGCGGGCCGCCGAGCCACCGGGCTCCGAGACGGCCTCGGCGAGCCCATCCTTCACCTCCGCGACCCAGCTCGCGAGCTCCTCGCTGAGCTCGAGCGGCGCCGTTCGCCGCTCGGCCAGCGGCGAGAGGAACCGAACCAGGCGCAGCGCGTGGGCGAGCGTCACCACGGAGAGTCCGCGCCCAGGGAGCGCGTTGTTCGCGTCGTTCCACTCCGGGCGCTGCGTGTTCATCCAGATCCCGCCCTCGGGCACGAGGTTCGAGATCTTCGCCATCAGGATGATGAGGAGCTTCTCCCATAGATGGGTGAGCAGCACCTGACCGTGCGCGAACACCAGACGCCCGTCGGTCCCGACCGAGGACACCCGACCCTCGACGACCGCGGCGTGGGCCTCGTCGAAGGCGATGGTCTCGAAGGGGTCGGCGAGCATCGCGTCGAAGTCGGCGATCCGGTAGGGGACGTCGGCGAAGCTGAATCGCTGGGCGTCGAGCAGCTCGGAGAGCAGCTCGGGCCGATACCGCTCGAGCGCCTCGAGCAGCCGCAGCAGATAGATGATCTGGTGGTCGCCCCAGTAGCCGATGTTCGACCAGGGATCATGGGGATCCGGCACCTCCCAGTCGACCCCCTGATCCGAGACCCGGTAGGGGTTGTACCCATCACGGGTCATCGCGTTCACGAACTTCGCGATGAAGCTTTGGAGGTACTCCGGATAGCCGAGCGCGAGCGCCTCCCAGTTTTGGAAGATGTCTCTCCAGTTGCCTTCGTACCCGAGCCGGGGCCGGCCCTCTTCGTCCCGAACCCGGATGGCGAACTGGTTCCAGGGCCGGCTCGGATCGCCGTGGCGCCGCCCGTACGCGAGAGGCACCACCTCGTCACACAGCCGACTGAGCTGCGGGTCGCCGCTCAGCGCCGCCTGCTCGCGAAGGAACTCGGGCTCGACCGGATCGCCCAGCGCAGCGAGGAACCCGGAGTGCCGCTCGAGCAGCCCCCGGTGCCGCTCCTCGACCACCCGCTCCACCTCTCGCCGAGGAATCCTCCCCCCGTCGAGCACGAAGCCCCCGCGAAGCCCGTTGAACATCGCGTTCGACAGATGGTTCAGGTCGGCCGGGCCGCTGCCGCTGCGCTGAAACCCATCGATCGACGCCGCGAGCTCGACGAGCCGGCGCCGCGAGGCCTCGAGATCCTGCTCGACCTTCGCCTCCGCATCCCCGCCGAGGAGCACGGTGGACAGCTCCGACAGCGCCCGGTGATCGAGCCCCGCGTCCATGACCGTCCGCCACCGGAGCGAAGCGCCGGGCTCGACCGCGGCCTCGTGGTGAAACAGGTAGGCTCCTTTTCTCCCCCGGAGGTGCCGGACGGCGGCGATGGGCTCCCGCCTCCACCAGCTCTTCACCGCCCGCGGATCGAGGGACACCGCGCCCGCGGGGCCGACGCGCCACACCGCGTTCGCGCGGAGCGCCTCGGCCGGCTCGACCCGGTCGGTGAGCAGAGAGGACAGCCCGTACAGCGCGAGGTCCATCCGCTCCGGGTGGAGCTCGGTGTGCCGGTAGGCGTCCACCAGGTTGCTCGCTCGCTGCTGGCTCGTGAGGCCCACTTGCGCGGGGAGCACGTCGAGAAACCCATCGAGCGCGTCGATTGTCCTGGTCCGCGCGTCGAGGTTCGTGATCTCGACGGTGCGAACCCACCCGAAGCGGCCCGAAGGCCGAAAGCTGCACCGAAACGCCCACGCTCCGTCGGGGCTCAGCTCTCGAAACGACAGCTCGTCCCCGAGCGCGGATTTCGTCAGCGAGCGCTCGTGGCCGAGCCAGTCACCGAGCGTCCCCAGCGGCGCCCACACGGCTGCGGCTCCGTCGCGAAGATAGGTCACAGGGCCGACGCGCCCGGGGCGCTCGTAGAGCCTGTCCACCGTCTCGTAGGCGAAGATCGCCCCCGATGGTTCGACGCGCCCGGCCGTGATCCCCCCGTTGCTGGTCGCGAACATCCAGAGATCGGTGGCGCTGATGACGCTCACCAGGAACGGCTCGAGCTGCTCGAGCCGCTCCACCGTCGCCGCGGACCGGTCCCCCTCGACCCGAAACCCCCCGATACCCCCTGATACTTTCGTCATCACCATCTCCTCACTCGAGGTAGAGGTCGTCTACGAGCAGCGTCTCGCCGCTTCGACCCCCGCCCGCCTCCAGAATGAACGGGCTTCTGCACCGGGAGGGTTCGAAACCAAGCCCCTCGAGATCCGCGAGCGGAATTCGGAGGCTGTGCCACTCCCCGTCGGTGCGAAACCCATACGTGCTCGCGAGCACGCGCACCTGGGTTACCGGGTCCGGTCCCTCCACGGGCCGGTCCCGTCCGGACTGAAGGTTGATGGCGAGCGTCGAGAACGCGCCGTCCGATGACTTCAAGCTGACGTGCAGAGCCTCGTAGCGGCTTACGTCGCGGGCGGAGTACCAGACGATCCCGCCTCCGAGGAACCCCTGCCCGGCGTGCACGATGCGGTCGGAGAAGGTGCCCTCCACCCGGTCCGAAGCGAGCTCTTGGGAGTAGGTGAAGATGCCGCTGCCGTCCCCGGCGGTGTCGAAGATGAAGTAGAAGTTCGAGGCCCCGTCCACCGGGACCGTGCTCGAGGCGAGGCCCTCGTAGAACAGCCCGAGGCCGAGCCGGGGCCGGGAAGGATCGAACGGGTTTGGTCCGAGCAGGAACTCGGGGCCGGCCGCCCGCCGCCGAAGATCCTCGTGCGAGCTGTAATCGACGTCCGGCGGCTCGGGCCTGCACCCGAGCGCCCCGCCGAAGGCGGCGAGCAGGGCGAGCCGCTTCGACGAGCTCATGACCCACCTCCGGCCTCGGAGTCTCCGTCGATGCTGCCCGACGCGAAGATCGCCTCCCGCCCCCCCGCGACCGTAGGGACGAGCACCCAGCCCTCGGGGGGGATGCCCCCGAGCCGCACGATGCCCTCGTAGGCGGGCGTCGCGAGGCGAAAGAACTCGATGCCGCTCGCGGCGAAGGTCACCGACCGAGGGAAGTTGACGAGCACCGACCGGTAGGCGCGCCGGGCCATGTCCCGGACGGTCTCCCGGTCGGCCTCCTCGACCTCGCCGGTGAGCGTCATGTTCTCGAGCGCCACCGCCGCGTAGAACTGCGCCTCGCCGTTCGGGCCGAACGCGAGCAAGGTCGCCCAGGCGTAGAAGGTTGCGACGTTGCCGCCGGCCTCGAGGATCTGAAACTTCGCCTCGTCGCTCACCCCCGTCTCCCGAAACGGGTTCGCGGGGTCGCCGATCACGTCGTCGAACGGGTGAATCCCCATGTTCTCGGAGAACAGGTTGAACTCGAGGTTCGTGATCAGCACCCCGAAGCGGGGCACCAGCGGGTCCGGATCGCACCCAGCGAGCGTCGTCGCGAGGGCCACAACGGACGTCAGCAGCGCCCGGGGCTCAGAGCGTGATGTGCACATAGGTGCGAACCTCCCATTCAGTCCCGAGCGCGTCGGGGTTGTTCTCGTCGACGAGGAAGCGGTTCGAGAACTCGTCGAGCAGCCGGAACTGACCGGCGATGCCGAGCCGGGTGTAGGCGCGGACGAACCACTCCGGCGTGGTCGCTGCGTAGCTCAGGTTGAGGCTGGTCTGAAGGGGAAAGGTGAGGTTGAAGTCCTGGTGGTAGTCGAAAGGACCCCAGTCGTTCACCTTCACGAAGCCGCCGAGGTCGAACTGACGGTGGGTCACCCGAAAGAAGCCCCCGCCCCTCGTGATGAGGCGGTCGTCGTCGCCCCGGGCCTGGCCGATGCCCCCGTACCCATCGATGACGATGTGGGTTTGGGAGTCGGGGTTGAAGATCATGCGGCCCCGGACCTCGTAGAGGTCCTGCGCCGGGGGCGCCCCGGGGAACGCGAACAAAAACCCCTCCTCGGCCACCGCGACCACCGCGTCCTGCGACGTCGGCAGCACCTTGTAGACGAAGGTCAAGAAGCCGGCGAACGGCGCGTCCTCCCGCACCACGTTGTCCCACGCCCAGGCCCAGGTCGCCCCCGTCGGATCATACCCGATGAGCAGCTCCGCGCCGATCGTCTCCCGGTTCTCCCGAACCCAGAACGGGTCCTGGAGCAGGTTTCGAGGCCGAACCCCCGAGAAATACCGGCCGCTGTCCCGGTCGAAGAGGTCGGGGACGCTGGGGAGCGGGCCCTCGAGCGGCACTTGGTACATGAAGTTCGGCGCGAACTGGAGCGGCCCGATGTTGTAGGCGCCTCCGGCGAGCACGTGGTAGTTGTTGCCGTAGCCGGTGTCCTTCAGCGCCCAGCCCGTGAACGTGATCGTCTGATCGTAGCCACCGTCGGCGACGAGCCCCCGGTAGTTGCCCTGAACGTAGAGGTTCAGGTTGTTGCGGGTGTAGGAGATCTTCGCTTTGGCCCCGAAAGTGTCGTTGTAGTCGATCGTCCCGTCGAAGACGTCGAAGCCGCTCCCCAGGTAGCCGCTGTCGCCGCTCGCCTCCCGCACGACGGTGAAGGACCGGCCGAGGCGGTCCGTGCCGGCCATCAGCCCCCCCGCCTCGAGCTTCAGGTCCCCGAGCTTGTAGGCGAGGTACAGCGAGGTCTTCCTCGTTCGAGGGAGCGGGATCACGGAGGAGGTGGGCGCGTTGGCCCGCTGGGCGATGTCTTCCTGGTGCATGAACGAGAACGCGAACGGCCCATACTCCCGGTGGTATTTCGCGATGATGGTCGGGTTCGCGCCCCAGGTCAGCTCCGGCCCGGCCGCGATCTTGAGCCCCTTCAGCAACTTCTTCCCCACGAACTCGAAGCCGTTCGGGGCGTTCGCGTTGAACATGTCCACCGCCGGCTGGTAGTTCGCCTCCTGGTAGATCCCGAAGAAGTCGCCCTCGTAGGCCCAGTGGTAGTGCCCCACTCGGTAGAAGCCCCGAAGATCGAACCAATCTTCCTCCCAGTCGAAGTCGGCCTGGTAGACGGCGAGCCGCTCGAGGTCGCCGACGACCACGCTCCGGCCGAAGGGTGCGAGCACCTCCTGAGGGAGAGCCCGGTTCTCGTAGAAGATCTCGTTGATCGGGTTGGCGGCGACGTTTCCGAGCACGTTGAGCGAGAGGCGGCCCCGAATGTTCTCGGTCGGCTTTATCCCGACGTCTACGTAGAACGACTGCAGGTGGTCGAATCGATCCGTGGCCCGCTCCGGCTCGGTGAGCCGCGATCCTCCGGTGGTGAAGGTCTCGAACTGCATGGTGAGGTTGATGGCCTGCACCATCCCCAGCTCGCGCACCTTCTCGCCGAGGGACGTCACCAGGTAGTGGGTGCTCAGGCGCTCCGGTCGAATGCTCCCCCAGTGCTCCCGGATGCGGGCGAGATCGGTGAGCGGCGCGTACGGGTCGAGCTCGTAGCCCTTCTGCAGGACGTAGTACGCGGTCCTCGGGAAGAGCGGGTAGTGGCCCCGGGAGTCGGTCCGGCCCTTGGCGCAGACGCCGAACCACTCCTCGTTCATGTTGTTCTTCCCTTCCTCGAAGTCGAAGCGATAGGCCGCGTTCGCCCAGCTCGCGGTCGTGTCCTGCACGCTCAGGTTCTCGTCTTGGCGGTACTTCCACCAGCCGTCGCTCCACTGGAAGGTCATGCCGCCGATGGAGTTGCCGACCAGGCCCTTTCCGTGGCTCTGCTCGTAGATCTCCTGCCAGAGGCTGCGCAGGACCTCCGATTGCTCGAGGTGCGCTTCGCGCTTCTCGAGGGCGTGGTAGGCGTCCGATCCGAACTCGGTGTAGACGAAGGGCTTGTCGAGCTTCTCGGCGACGACCGCGAACAGGTCGCCCGAGGAGGGGCCGCGGTAGACGTTGGACCCCATGATGTCGATGTTGCCGGCGTGCTGGGCGATGAGGTCGATGAACTGCAGGTCTCCGTTGGCCATCGCGACCGGGTGGCGGTCGTCGAGCTGGTGGATGACGTCGGTCAGCTCACCGTAGAGGGTGTACAGGTAGGTGGCGCGCGCGTCCTCCTTGTTCCGGTCGGGGAGATTCTCGATCTCCGCCGACGCCCAGTACAGGCCGTAGTTGTTCTCGTTGCCGAGCAGCCACATCAGGAGGCCGGGCGTGTCCCGGTACTGGAGCACGAGCTGCTGGATCTCCTCCTTCAGGATCTGCCTGAGCCGCGGATCGGCGTAGTTGGTCGGGCTGATGTAGACGCCATCCACCATGTGGCCGTAGCGGGCCATGGGGTGGTTGAGGATCGTCCAGATCCCGTACTTCTCGTAAATGTACTTGATCCATTTGGGCGGCATGCCGATGTACGCGCGGATCGAGTTCGCGCCCATGTCTCGCATGAGGCTCATCTCCCGATCGAGCGCCACCTGGATGAATTCGTCTGGCTTCCCCCAGAAATCGTAGCTGTAGTTGGTCCCCACCGGGAAGTAGTCCCAGTTCATGCCGAGGACCATGAAGTCCCTGCCGTCGACCTGAAGCCGCCAGCCGCCGGCGTCCTTGACGGTGCGGACCATGGCCGCCGCCGAGGCGCGGGCCGGCGCGGCGGCGGGAGTCACGCCGGCCTGGGAACTGAGCCCGGCGGCGATGAAAACGAGCGTCCCGATCATGGTGCTTCAGCCCCCCTCTGGCTGCTGGCGAGAAACGATCGAAAGAGAAACGCGCTCTTCTTGGGGCTCCGCTCGAGCGACTCGGGGTCGACTCGAAAGAGACCAAAGCGCTTGTTGAGCCCGAAGGCCCACTCGAAGTTGTCGAGCAATGACCAGAAGAAGAAGCCGCCCACCGGGAGGCCGTCCTCGACCGCCGCTTCGAGCGCCTCGAGGTGGCGTTCGAGATAGCGGCAGCGCAGCTCGTCGAGAACCGTCCCCCCGGGCCCCACCTGGTCGTCGTAGGCGGCGCCGCTCTCGGTGATGTAGATCTTCGACGCGCGCCACTCCTCGACGCCCCGCCGGATGACCTCGATGAGGCCGTCCGGGTAGACCTCCCAGCCCATGGTCGTGACCCCTTCCTCGTCACGGAAGACCGTGCGCGGCTCGTTCTCGTGCTCCGGAATCGGCGCCCTGCAGATGATCCGGGAGTAGTAGTTGAGCCCGAGGAAGTCGGTCGGGACGGAGATGATGTCGAGGTCCGCGGTCTCGGTCAGCGCCGGGTGCCGGTCCGACAAGAGACCCTGCTCGAGGTACCGGTCGACCAGGCACTTCGGGTAGGTTCCGAGCGCCACGGGCTCGATGAACCACCGGTTCAGCTCCGCATCGACGCGGCGCGCCTCGGCGCGGTCCGCCTCGCTCCCCGATGCCGGATGGCACGGACTCACGAGCTGCACGATCCCCACCTCGGCCCCCGGGGCCTCGGCCCGGAGGACTTGGACGGCGCGCCCGTGGGAGAGAAGCATGTGGTGGGCGGCGGCGAGCGCTAGGGAGCGGTCCTTCATCCCCGGGGCGTGCACGCCGTGCTCGTGCCCGAGCATCGCCGCGCACCACGGCTCGTTGTGGGTGACGAAGGTAGGGACCCGGTCCCCGAGCCTCCGCCCGCAGACCCGCGCGAAGTCCGCGAAGTCCTCCACGGTGTCCCGGTTGCACCAACCTCCCCCGTCCTGGATGCTGGCCGGCAGATCCCAATGGTACAGGGTGACGAAGGGCGTGACGCCGAGCTCGAGCAGGCGGTCCACCAGCCGGTCGTAGAAGTCGAGCCCCGCCGCGGAGGGCAGCCCCCGCCCCTCGGGTAGGACCCGCGGCCAGGCGATCGAGAACCGGTAGGCGTTGACCCCGAGCCAATCCAGGCTCTCGAGGTCCTCCCTCCACCGTTCGAAGTGTCCGCAGGCGACGCTCGGGTTTGAACCATCCTCGATCCGGCCCGGTTCGGCGGCGAATCGGTCCCAGATGGATGGGGCTCGACCGTCGATCCCTTCGATCTGGGCCGAGGACGTAGCCACGCCCCAGCGAAACGCGGTGGGGAACCGGGCGCGTCGCGCTCCGGAACCGCGAAGTTTGTTCGGCACCCGAACGATGTAGGCGCGCTACTTTGGTTCGGTCAATGCGGTGCCACCAAAAAATACCATTTTTGCTTTGCAGCATAGATTCGAGTGGTTGACAGGTCCTCGGGCTAAGCCCACTTTGTTCGAAGGACGGACAAAGGTGGCCACCGGTCTTGCACAACGCGCGCTCGAGGGGGAAGGGTCCCCGCTCGTGCTGCCCCTAGACGGAGAGGCCCTGAACCCTCGCTCCGCGGTGTTTCGTTTCCTTTGGGCCAGAGGGGAGATCTCGAGGGCCGACGTCGCGAAGTTGAGCGGCCTGAGTCGCTCGACGGTCTCCGCCGCGGTGAGCGAGCTCCTCTCGGCGGGCTTGGTCGAGGAGCGGGGGGCCGGCGACTCCAATGGAGGCCGAAAGCCCATCATCCTCCGCTTCTTGGCCGACGCGCGGGTCTGCCTCGGACTCGACGTCGGAGCCTCCCACGTCGGCGCGGTCCTCACCGATCTCAGGGGGAAGATCCTCCGCCGTGACGCAGCGCGCATCGACGCCCGTCATGAACCAAAGAAGGCCCTCCCCATGCTCCTCGAGATGGGGCATTCGGTGCTCGAGGGCTGGGAGGAGCGGCTGCTCGGCGTCGGGGTGGCGCTGCCTGCGCCGGTGGACCCGGCGAGCCGAAAACCGCACCCAGCCATTCTGCCGGCGTGGCAGGGCCTCGACCCCGCGACCCGGGTCGAGGCCGCCTTCGGGCGCCCGGTCCGCGTCGAGAACGACGCGAACCTCGGGGCCCTGGCCGAGCGGTGGTGGGGCCACCGGGGCCCGGGCGACCTGGTGTTCGTGAAGGTTGCGACCGGGATCGGGGCCGGGATCATGATCGGAGGCCGGATCCTCACCGGCGCGAACGGATTCGCCGGTGAGCTCGGGCATCTCTCCGTGGATCCGAACGGCCCTCCGTGCATGTGCGGAGGCCAGGGATGCCTGAACGTTCTGATCGGGACCCCCGCGCTGGTGGAGAGGGCCCGCGCCCGCCTGCCCCACTTCCCGGACAGCCTGCTTCACGGGGGGGCCGTCGACATGGATGGCCTCGTCGCCGCAGCGCGCAAGGACGATCCGCTCGCGGTCGAGATCATGGAGTACGTGGGAGAGCGCCTCGGAGAGGGCCTCGGAAACCTGCTCAACGTGCTCGACCCGTCGGTGCTGGTGGTGGGCGGAGACCTGACCTTGGCTGGGGAGGTGCTGCTGCGCCCGCTCCGCCGGGCCATCGCGAAGCGCACCTTCGGCGACCCGGCCCAGCGCGTGGTGCGGAGCCAGATCGATGAGCAGAGCGTCGCGCTCGGCGCCGCGACCGCGATCCTGCAGGCGGCCATCGAGGCCGAGGAGATCCCGCTGTTTGCGCGGGAGGGGGAAACGTCATGAGAGAATTGGCAACCGCATGGCTGGCCGCGTGCGCCGCCTGCAGCGCGCAGACGGAAGGCGTCGTGAGCCCGCCGGAGGGCTTCGAGCTGGTCTGGGCGGAAGAGTTCGATGGGCCTGCCGGCCAGAGCCCAAACCCATCGTTTTGGACCTACGACGTAGGGATCGGCCCGGGCGGGGACGGCTGGGGCAACCAGCAGCTCGAGTTCAACACCGACCAACCGACCAACGTGTCGCTCGACGGCAACGGGAACCTCGCCCTGACCGCCCGGCGCGAGAGCTTCGCCGGGCGGGAGTACACGTCCGCCCGGATCAAGACCGAAGGGCTCTTCTCGACCCGCTACGGCCGAATCGAGGCCCGGATGCTGATGCCGCGGGGCCAAGGGATCTGGCCGGCGTTCTGGATGCTCGGCGACGACTTTTCGCAGGTGGGCTGGCCCGAGACCGGCGAGATCGACATCATGGAGTACCGCGGGCAGGAGCCGAGAACGGTGCTCGGAAGCGTGCATGGGCCGGGATATGCCGGAGGCAACGCGCTCACGAGGACCTATCGCCTCGAGACCGAAGCCGGCTTCGACGAGGATTTCCACGTCTTCGCGGTGGAGTGGGACCCGAGCCGGATCACCTGGTGGGTGGACGATGAGGTCTACAGCGTGCTCAGCGCGCGGGACGTCCTGGCCCGCGGGGACTGGGTCTTCGACAAACCTTTTTTCATCATTCTGAACGTGGCCGTCGGCGGCACCTTCGTGGGGCCGGTCGGCGACGACACCGCGTTCCCGCAGACGATGCTGGTGGACTACGTGAGGGTCTACCGCCGCGCCCGCTGAGGGTCCGGCGACGAGGGGGAGAACATGAGATTGACGAGAACACCGTCCTGGCCAGCGGCCGGGCTGCTTTTGATCCTGGCCGGCGCCGCCGGCTGCGGCGGGGACGACCCGGACCCGGCCGACACCGGTCCCCGCGACACCGGCCCGAGCGATACGGGGGACGTGCGAGCGGTCGTCTCGATCGCCGTGAGCCCGAACCCGGTGTCCGTCCGCGTGGGGGAGACCGCCGCGCTGACGGTCACCGCGACCTTCGACGACGGCACCACGGCGAACCGCAGCGCGCAGGCCGTCTACATGTCGAGCGACCGGGAGGTCGCGACCGTCGGGCCCACCGGGATCGTCACCGGGGCTTCGGTCGGAACCGCGAGCATCAACGTCGAGCTGGCCGGGCGAACTGCCTCGGTGGACGTCTCGGTGACCGAGGGCATGGTGGGCGGACCGCGAACGCTCCCGATGACCGTCGATGAGCACTTCACGGGCCGGGCTGGATTCAGCGAAAGCGGGGCCCCTCTTCACACCGAGGACAACGAATGTCCGATGCGCGCCGGGGGCATGAATGGCGCTTGCCACCGCTTCCGATGGGACGGCCAAGGCGGCACGTTCACCGGCGCCTTCTGGATCGACGGCACCGGCTTCGATGACATCAACGGGGTACCCGTGGTCGCCGGCGCGACGGAGATCACCTTTCAGGCCTGGGGCGCCGCGGGCGGCGAGGTCGTCGAGTTCGGCGCCGGCTTGAACAACGCTGGTCTTCAAGAGGCCGGTGGGGTTCGCCGGTTCATCACGCTCAGCACCTCGCCCACCCAGTACACCGTCTCGCTCGAGGGCTTCACCTACTCGGAGGTCCGCGGGGCCTTTCTCGTCGCGCTCGCGTCGATGAGCAACCCGAGCGGCGCGACCATCTATGTAGACGACATTCGCTGGGCCGCTCGAACCATCCCCATGGACGACGTTCCGCTTCCGATGACCGTGGACACCCATTTCTCCGGGCGAGCCGCCTTCGGCGACGGCGGACCCCCGCTCCACACCGAGGACGACATGTGCCCGATGCGCGCGGGCGACATGAACGGCGAATGCCACCGCTTCACTTGGAACGGCCAGGGCGGCGGCTTCACCGGGAGCTTCTGGGTCAACGGGACCGGCTTCGAGGACATCACCGCGGTCCCGGTGGCCGCCGGCGCGACGGAGATCACCTTTCAGGCCTGGGGCGCCGCCGGAGGCGAGGTCGTCGAGTTCGGCGCCGGCCTGAACAATCCAAACCTCGGGGAGGCGAACGGCGTCCGGCAGTTCATCACGCTCACCACCTCGCCAACCCAGTACACGGTGTCGCTCGAGGCTTTCCCCTACATGAGGGTTCGGGGCGCCTTCCTCGTCGCCCTCTCGTCGATGAGCAACCCGAGCGGCGCGACGATCTACATCGATGACATTCGCTGGGTGGAGGGCAGCGCCCCCACCGAGATCCCCCTGCCCATGACGGTGGACGAGCACTTCTCCGGCCGGGCCGGGTTCGGGGACGGCGGACCACCGCTTCACAATGAGGACGCCATGTGTCCGATGCGCGCGGGCGGGATGAACGGTGACTGCCACCGCATCATCTGGAACGGCCAGGGCGGGGGCTTCACCGGGGCCTTTTGGGTCAACGGCACCGGCTTTGACGATCTCCGCGGCCGCCGGGTCGCGCCCGGTGCGACCGAGATCAGCTTCTATGCATGGGGAGCGCGCGGCGGAGAGGTCGTGGAAGTGGGCGCAGGGCTCGCGAACTCCGGCCTCGGGGAAGCGGCCTCGGTCCGCGAGAACATCACCCTGACCACCACCCCCACCCAGTACTTCATCCCCCTCGCCAACTTCGGGGCGTACACCCAGCTCTTCGGGCCGTTCATCTTCGCGCTCAACAACGGGGCCAACCCGAGCGGAGCGACCTTCTACCTCGATGACATCCAGTGGACGGTCGGGGGCATCCCCTCCGGGATCCCGCTGCCGATGGTGGTGGACGCGAACTTCCCCGACCGCTCGGCGTTCGGGGACGGCGGGCCGCCGCTTCACACCGAAGACGACATGTGTCCGAGCCGCGCCGGCAGCCAGCGGGGCGAGTGCCACCGCTTCGTATGGAACGGCCAGGGCGGCGCCTTCACGGGGACGTTCTGGACGGTCGGCGAGGGCTTCATGGGGCTTCAGGGCCTCCGGGTGGCGCCGGGCGCCAACGCGGTGAGCTTCTGGGCCTGGGGCCAGGCCGGCGGCGAAGTCATCGAGTTCGGGGCCGGCCTCAACAACCCGAACCTCGGCGAGGGGGTGGGTGTCCGCGACTTCATCACCCTCAGCACGACGCCCACGCAATACTCCGTGGACCTCGCTGCTTTCGGGAACTACTCGAACGTCTTCGGTCCGTTCCTGGTCGCCATCGGCAACGGGGCGAACCCGGCCGGGGCGACGTTTTTCGTCGATGACATCGCGTGGGTGCGGCTCGCGCAGCGGGTCGTGCTCGGGGCTCACCCGGAGGACCGCGTGGTCTCTTGGAACGGCGGGATGCCCGCGCTCCGGGAGGCGTTCATCGGCGGCGCGACGGTAGGCGACGCCGAAGGAGGCACGGCCTTCATCATCCCGTTCGTGCTCCCTCCGCTCCCGACCGGCAGCGGGTTCACCGAGGCCTCGCTGAACATCCAGGTGATCAACGTCGCTGGCGCCATGGAGAACGCGATGAACGCCGACCTCTACGGGCTGCCCTACCGGACGGCGGCGGCGGCGGCGGCCGACGGCGTGGTGCTCACCTCGATGTTCCACGCGGACAGCACCCCCGATCCGAACGCGACGATGATCCTCCCTGGCTTTCTCACCCCCTCGACCGCCTCTGGGGCGATGGTGAACACCGACGTCGCGGCGTTGGTCGCGTATTTGAACGCCCAGATCGCCGCTGGCGCCCAGGCCGGGGACTTCGTCTACCTGCGGATAAGCCCCAACCTGCCGCCCCCGATCGGCGCAGCGACCACCTGGGTGATCACCGCCGCGGTGGACGCGAACGCCCCCCCCGAGCGGCCGACCCTCACCATCCGCTGACGGCAAGTCTCCCGCCGCCGCCTGCTCAGGCGCCGGGGTCGTTCGCGAAGAGGCGCTCGATCGCCGCGAACAGCTCCGGCCAGCTCCCCACGTAGTCGAAGGCCCCGAGCCGCAGGGCATCGGCCCGGTTCAGCGGGATGCTGTCCGGGTGGCTGAACACGATCACCGGGGCTTGGCGCTTTTGGGCCAGCTGCCTCATCCCGAGGACGAAGCGCTCGAAGTTCGACGGGCCCCCCGGGTCGTAGCCAAAGTGGGAGATGATGAGATCCCACCGCTCGGTGCCGTTCAGCGCGGCGATGGTCTCGTCCACCGACTTCGTGACGGCGACCGCGGCCGCTCCGGCGCCGTGCTCGTCGAGCAAGGCGGAGCGACCGAAGACGTTGTTCTTCGGGTTTGGATCGAGCCAGAGGATTCGCCGGCCTCGAACGCATTGCCGCAAGCTCACCTCCGGAGCGGTCGCTCGGTGAATGGCCGCGAGCCACTCGTCGAACCCGGAGAAGTCGTCGGCGGTCGCGTCGAAACCCAGGCACTCGAGGCCTTCGTTCTCCCTCAGGTGCCGGCACACGAGCGGAGGCACGTTGCCCATGATCGCGAAGTCGAGCCGCCGCTCTGGCCCGATCCAGGCCAAGATCTCCGAGCGGAGCTCGTTGATGTATCCATCGGTGAACGAAAAACCCATATAGAGCACCGTGTGGGTGGCAAACAGGGTGCGAAGAAACGCCCGGTATCCGGGCTGCTCGTGCACGAGCCGCCGGTAGTCGCGGGTCGTGAAGGCGAGCCTGCGCTCGCCGGGCTCGGCGTCGAGATCCCCGTGCAGCTTCACCACCGGGGCGTGCCAGGACCGAAACCGGGTCTCGGCATCGTCGGACCACGCCTTCGACGCCCACCACGGCCGCCGCTCGGAGCTGACGACGCGGGCGAAGGTCTCGCGAGAGGGGGTGCTGCCCACGAACAGCCGGTCGAAGTTCGTGGTGAGAATGGTGTGAAACGGGATCGCCTGAAGCAGGCGCAGCCGGGCCTCTACCCGCTCCCGATCGAACTGCCGCCGGGCCCGGTCCCCGTCCGTTCCATCGGGGTCGAGCACTTCCTTCAGGAGCGCCTCGAACCGGAGGTCGCCGTCCACCTTCCCGCGGAGGGCCTGGGCGATGCCTTCGTAGTCGCGGTGGGACAGCCGGTCGCTCTTCAGCCACTGCTCCACCTCGACGTCGCCGGTGCGCTTCGACAAGGCGAGCAGCAGGTCGTGCCAGCTCGGCAGGAGCGGCCGGGCGAAGCCGGCCCCCACGAACGCGACGCAGCGCCCTTCCCGAATGGACCGAACCAGCTGGCGCGGGACCTCTCTCACCCGGGGAGGCTAACCCGTTTGTCCCCGGGTCGGGCAGACCAGACGAGAGGACCGGGCCAGAAGGACCGGGCGCGGCTTCGGCGGAGGCGTCGTTCGTGTAGATTGGTCCCGTGCTCCGGGCTCCGACACCCCCAGAATCGGTGGTCGACGCCGAAGGGCGACCGTATTTTTTGTGGGACGTGTCGATGACGCTCGACGCGTGGCAGAAGAAGGTCTCATCCAACGACCCCGAAGAGGCCGCCTACTGGCTCGCGCGCGCGCTGCGGGACGCAAAGCCGGACGACGTACTCGAGTGGGTCGATTGGGCCACCATTTTCCGCCTCTGGCCGCATGCGGCCCGCTACGTGGGTCGGCGCCGGCCGTTCTGGATCTGGTGGCTGCACCGAATGGGTTACGATGTCGAAGCGACTGAATGACCTGCAGGTCCGGATCCTGAAGGTTCTTGCCCCAGCGGAGGTCGAGTGGACCTTGACCGGCGGGGCCGCGCTCGCCGGTTTCTACCTCGGGCACCGGGCGACCGAGGACCTCGATCTCTTCTTTCACGGGCGAGCGGCCCTCGACGAAGCCCCAGCCGTCCTCGAGGGCCTGCTTCGCGAAGCTGGGCTCTCGGTCGAGACGCTGACCCGAGCGCCGAGTTTTCTGCGCCTCGCCGTTCGCGACGATGCCGCGCGGGTGGTCGTCGACCTCGTCGCCGAACCGGTGCCTTTCATCGAGGCGCCGATCGTGGTGGACGGGACTCGGCTCGATACGCCCCACGAGATCCTGGTCAACAAGCTGTGCGCGCTCGTGTCCCGCTCGGAGCTTCGCGACCTCGAAGACGTGCGCGCGCTGGTCGCCGCCGGCGGGGACCTCGACCGGGCGCTCGGGGACGCTCCAAAGAAGGACGGCGGCTTCTCCCCCATGACGCTCGCTTGGCTTCTCGAGCAAGTGAACCTTCAACGGGCCGTCGCCCTCGGCTTCGACGAGCACCAACTCGACGACTTTCGCAAGGCGCTGCTCAACCACCTCGCCCCCGAGCAGCGCCACTGATTGCGCCCGCGACTCGGCCTCGACCGGCGGGCCGGGCGTGGTATCGTCCATCTCGTGGTGGAAACGCTCCCGAGGCACGCGCCCGAACTCGACGTCGATGACGCCGGCCGCCACGACCACATCGTCACGCTACGCGGGGCGACGTGGGCCGACTACCAGCGCGCGCTCGAGATTCGGGGCGAGCGAAGCGTACCGCGGATCTCGTACCTGGAAGGAAACCTCGAGTTCAAGAGCCCCTCCCGCTACCACGAGACCATCGCCTCCGTGATCGGACGCCTGGTCGAAGCCTGGTGCATGGACCGCGGCATCGATCTGACGCCCGTCGGGTCTTGGACCATCGAGAACAAAGAAAAGGAGGCCGGGCTCGAGCCGGACGAGTGCTACGTCTTTGGAGATCGTGACGACATCGATGACTGGGAGAAGCCCGATCTCGCCATCGAGGTGGTTTGGACGTCGGGCGGGCTGTCGAAGCTCGCGATCTATCGGAAGCTGGGGATCCGTGAAGTCTGGACCTGGAAGAAGAAGAAGATCCACGTCCATGAGCTCGTCGGCGACGCCTACGAGCCCCGCGAAACGAGCGTGACCCTCCCCGACATCGACCTCGAGCTCATCGCCCGCCTCGCCGAAGTCCGGCCCATGACCCGCGCCCTCCGCGAGCTCCGCGCCTCCGCCCCGCCCGCTTGAGCTCTCGCCCGAGACTTCGGCCCGGGAATCCAGGAGGCGTGGCGAGTGTTTCGGTCGAGCGCCGATAGATGGCGGGGCGCCTTCGTTCTCGGGTCGCTGCCGCCTCAGCCCGAAAGAGCATCGCCGCAGAGCCCAATCAGCGCGGCCATGAGATGGTTCAGGGCCTACGCCGGCCTACGCCCCTTTGCGGTCCCTTTGACGTTGCTCCTCATTCGCTGAAGCGTAGGCTGATGGTTGGGCGTAGCTCAGGATTTTTGCGGTTTCCCCTGGGCGAACCGCGGCCGTAGCAGAACCGCGTCAGGCTGTGGGCGCCCTATTTTCTCCTCCTCACCCACCGCGCTCGGCCCGACGCCAGGCGACGGGGACGCGGGCTCGCCCTCCCTACCCCGGGTATCCAGAAACCTGGACCGAACGCGTGGGCGTCGAGCAGGTACCCGCACATAGCGGACTGGACCTGGTCAATCTCCCCCGGCCTTCGACCGCTGTCGGTGGGCCTCGACGCGCTTGCGCCATCCCTTTCGGTCGGGTGCAGACAGCGCCGAAGACCACTCCAAGTCCCCTCCATCTTCCCCGGCGCGGGCTTCCTCGACCAACGCTGCACGTTCGAGCCTGAAAACGTAGCCGGGCGGAACGTTGCGGGCCCGCTCGGCGAGACTCCGGAGCGCCTCCTCGTCGTCGAGAATGAGTTCGTGGTGCATTTCGTTCAGAAGTGGAAAGTACGGTGAAGCCCCGGGGGTCCGACGCAGCGTGAAGGGATGGGCCGCCTCGAGATCGATGGTGACGGCTCCATTCGGTGGGTCGCCGAGGAAGCTGACTGCGTGCCGCGCGTGGACTCGGACGGCAGTGGGATGACGCTGCTCGTCTACCACATCATCCTGAACATATACGGATAGCCTCAGGTCAAAAGCTCCGTGTCGGGTCCGAAACTCTGCCTTGATGACCTCTTCGACCTTCAGATCAGGGTCGATGGACGTCTTCCGCTTCAGAGCGCGGAGAGTCATCCGGGCCACTCCGGTATCAGCCACGTTCTACGAGGTCTTCGAGGGCGTCGCGCGCCGCCGCCCGGACGCCAGCGCTCTTCTCGAACTGAGGCATGGTCATGCGCAAGAGCCGGCTCTGGACCGGCGGAAGCCGCCCGAGCCGTTGGAGCCCATAAACGGCCCCCTCGCGGACCAGCGCCGATGGGTCCTCGAGCAACCCGGTGAGGACCTCCAACGCCTCGGCCTGGCGGCCGCGAACTCGGCCACAGGCTTCGGCAGCATGGGTGAGATCGCCTGGCGACAAGCCCCCCGATCGTACCCAGGCGAACAACCCCTCCGGGTCATTCTCGGCGAGATGCTCGAAACGAGCTTCGCACGGGTGATCGAACTCCCCGCTGCTTCCGGAGGGCAGCACCGGTGATTCCGTTCTTTTGGACCCAGCTTTGTCCTTAGCGGTGACGACCACCGACCCGAGGCCCGCGCGACTCCCTGAAACCAACGGCTGGTAGGCCGGATAGACCGTTCGGTGGCCGAACCACTCAGGATCGGGTTTCCAGGAATCCATCGCGGGGGACTCGACGTAGCCAATCGAACTCGGCTCGCAGGTGCCGAACTCGATCACTGTAGGCCTCCAAAGTGGCTCTCTGCGTCCGGGATTAGCTGCGCAAAGACCGAGTTGGCCACCCTGTTCGAACGCGTGAAGGCTGCTCCTATGTCGCCGTCGACCGGCGTCCGGACAGTGGTCTCGATCCTCACACCAGTCATTGGCTCCTCCTTGTCCGCATGAAACGTAAGCGTCGTGTTGAGGCCGATCTGCAGCTCGCATCCATCGACGACCTCGCCGAACCGAATCGCGAAGCTCGGACTTTTGCTGGCTGCAAAGCCTAGGAAAGGAGCAATCGTGGGGAACATGCTTCGAAGATCCTCGACCGTATTCCATGACGTGCCTTGTTCGAGCATGTCGATCTTTCCCACTTCGACCTTCTTCGGCTCAGGCTTTTGCCCCAATATATCCTCGCAAAAATCCGCGAAGTCCGCGAAAGTTTCCTCTGTGCGTCCCTTCAACCCTTCATCACCCGAGAAACGGGGGTATTGACCGTCACCCCGGGCACGCCAGTTCAAGTAGAATCGGTCGTGCTGGAACTGTAGGAGGCGGCTGTCGTCTTCGGAGATCAACCATGTCCGAACGTGGCCACCCGGAACGGCGACGTTGACCTTGGCACCCGGCTGGAACTCCACGCGACTCTCCACCAAGGCGGGCAGGAACATTCGATTAGGGTATTCCCGGCGCTTGTTCACCCAGAAAGCCCCGGCGACGACCGGGTCAATCGGCAAGCTGTCGAAGAGGATACCGCAAATGACCTCTTCGAGAGGCGGCTCGCGCAGCGGTCGAAGGGCGGTCTGCTTCACCCACGGCCACATCTACGCGAGCATTGCTGCTCCTCGATCGCTCGTCAACTCGGGGCGGGCAGAGCCCCTGCCATCGCGCGGCGGGCTCGCGAGGACGACTTCGGTCGCCGACCCTCGGTCCCGAACGGCTCGATTCGCTGGCGCTATTCGAGACGGTGGGCTTCACCGCGACCAGTCTTCGCCGCCAGCGCCTTCGCTCGAAGACGCCCCTCGCGCGGCCTGAACAGCGTGACGCCCGGTCTTGGGATTCACGCTAG
>DAIQNR010000020.1:66417-71496 GCA_036788295.1 Myxococcota bacterium | reverse complement strand
CACAGACTCTCCGCCAACCACAACCGGGGCGGTGCTCCGGCCAAAGCATCTTTGGTTTGGGTCTTCGGCCGCGCCGTCCCGCCTACGCAGGCGGCGAAGAGGTAATTTCATGAAATCAGTCGCACCCAATGAGGATGAGGTCATGGAGCGGATGGCGACGCAGCTCGAGACCAAGGGGGAGGGGGTCGAGGACCTCGTAGAAGACGCCGCGAGGTCGAAGGACGCCGCGGTTGCCGAGCAGCGGGCCCGCCTCCGTGAGCAGGAATCGAAGCGCAAGGAGGACGAGGCGATCTTCGCCGAGATTCGCAACGGGGGAAGCGCGAGCGAATCCCCAAACTCTGGATCGACGACCTCGGGCCGGGGACGACCTTGAAGAAGGGACCTGCCCGCAACGGCCAAAAGCCGCTTCCAGCCGAGCTGTTCAGCCTGACCCAGCTCGAGAAGCACGCGCGCGCGCTGTCCGGCCGGCGCGAGCTGGGGCCGGTCGAAGGGCGCGACCGGCTCTTGTCCAGGCTCGATGACAACGAGGCCGCGCTCCGTGAGGCCTACGCGCTCGTGAGCGACGCCGTAGCCCTCGGCCGCCGCATCACGCCGGCGGCCGAGTGGTTCATCGACAACTACCATCTCATCGAGGAGCAGGTCCGGGCGGCCCGTCTCCATTTGCCCCGTCGATACAGCCATGAGTTGCCTCGACTGATGGACGGCCCGAGCGCGGGCATGCCCCGGGTCTACGAGCTCGCCATCGAGCTCATCTCGCACTCGCACGGCCGGGTGGATGGGGAAAACTTGGGCGCCTTCGTCGCCGCGTTTCAGACCGGGAGCCCGCTCTCTTTGGGGGAGTTGTGGGCGGTCCCCATCATGCTGCGCCTCGCGTTGCTCGAGAATCTCCGCCGCATCGTCGGGAGCGTCACCGCCGGTATCGATGACCGAGAGGACGCCCGGCGGTGGGCGGACCAGCTGCTCGAGGGTAGCGCCGCGCCAGCGACCGCGGTGCTCGTTCTCGCCGACCTGGTGAAGGCGGATCCGGCGCTCAGCCCGCCGTTCGTGGCCGAGCTCGTCACCAGGCTGCGGGGGCAGGCCCCCGTGATGGCGTTTCCGATCGCGTGGCTCGAGCAGTGTCTGGCGACGGAGAGCCAAACCATCGAGCAAGTCCTTGAAGTGGTCAGCAAGAGCCAAGCCGCCGACCAGGTGGCCATCGGCAACACCATCGGTAGCTTGCGCTTCGTCACTACGACGAACTGGCAAGATTTCGTCGAGGCATCCAGCGTCGTCGAGCGCGCGCTGAACCAGGACCCGGCGGGCGTCTACGGAACGATGGACTTCGCCACTCGGGACAACTACCGGCATGTCGTCGAGGCGCTCGCGCGGCTGGCCGGGGCGGATGAGCCCGAGGTCGCGAGGGCTGCGGTCGACCTGGCCCGAAGCTCCTCCGGCTCCCGGGTCAACCATGTGGGCTACTACCTCCTCGTCCCCGAGGGCCGGGCTCGTTTGGAAGAGGCGCTCGGCGCGGGAAGAGGGGTCCGCGCGACGGCGCGGCGACTCTCCTGGAGCGTGCTTCGCGTCGCCTACGCCGTCGCCATCTTCTCGCTGACCGCCGCAATCAGCGCGGGCTTCCTGGTTGGGGCGGCCTCGGCGCTCGGAGGGTGGACGCTGGCCCTGCTGCTGCTCCCGGTGGCGATCGCCAGCAGCCAGCTCGCGATCGCGGTGGTGCACGCGGCGGTTTCGAGGTTTTCACCACCGCGCCGGCTCCCTCGGCTCGACTTCTCGAAGGCCATCCCCAGCGAGCATCGGACGCTGATCGCGGTGCCAACCATGCTCACCGACCCCACGGAGGTGGACGCGCTGCTCGAGTCGCTCGAGGTGCACCAGCTCGCAAACCCCGATCCGGAGCTCTGTTTCGCGCTGATCACCGACTTTCGGGACGCGAGCCACGAGTCGATCGAGGGGGATGAGGAGCTCCTTCACCGGGCCCGCGACGGCATCCGAAATCTCAACGCGCGCCACCCTGGGCGGGCGCCCTTTCACCTTCTCCACCGGTCGCGTCGATACAACGACCGGGAGGGGGTGTGGATGGGCTGGGAGCGAAAGCGCGGAAAAATCGAGCAGCTGAACGACGCGCTCCGTGGGGATCACTCCGGGTTTCACACGGTGGTCGGCGACCACCCATTCCTTCTCGGCGTCAGGTATGTCATCGCGCTCGATAGCGATACCCACTTGCCGCGCGACGCGGCGCGCGAGCTCGCTGCGGCCATGGGCCATCCGCTCAACCGTCCCCACTTCGACCCTTCGAAGGGGCGGGTGACGGAGGGACACGGGATCCTGCAGCCGAGGGTGGCGACCACGCTGAAGAGCCTCGGTAGCTCTCGCTTTGCCCGCCTTCACGGCGGGGAGCCCGGGATCGATCCCTATACCCGCGCCGTCTCCGACGTCTACCAGGATGCCTTCGACGAGGGCTCGTACGTCGGCAAGGGCATCTATGACGTCGATGCCCTCCGCGCGGCGACCACCGGCCGGCTCCCGGAGAACCGGGTGCTCAGCCACGACCTCCTCGAAGGCGCGCTGGCGAGGGCAGGACTGCTCAGCGACGTGCTGCTCTTCGAGGATCAACCTTCGGCCTACGCCGCCGACGTGGCGCGGCGCGTTCGCTGGCTTCGGGGGGACTGGCAGCTCGCGGCCTGGCTGGGCCGCAGGGTTCCGGGCGGGGACGGGGGCAAGGTCGAAAACCCGCTCTCCTGGCTGTCCCAATGGAAGATCTTCGACAACCTTCGCCGCAGTCTGGTTCCGGTCGCGCTGCTCGCGCTGCTGCTCGGGGGCTGGGCGACGCCGGGTCTCGCCTCGCCGATCACCGCGCTGGTCGTGTCGGTCCTCATCGTTCCTGGCCTCATCGCTGCCGGCCTGACCCGGCGGCCCGAGCAGGTCCCGCGACATCGGCACGTCCGCGAAATCGCAGCCGCCCTCGGGACGCAGCTGGGCCGGGAGGTGTTCGCCCTTGCGTGCCTGCCCCACACCGCTCAGCTCACCGCCGTGGCCATCGCTCGGACCGGCGCGCGCCTCGTCACCCAGCGAAAACTCCTCGAATGGCGCACGGCGGCCGATGCGCAGCGGGTGGCCCAGTGCAATCTGGGTGAGATGCATTGGGCCATGGCGAGCGCCCCGGTCTGCGCCGTCGGCTCCGCGATCGCGGTGGCGTGGCTCAACCCGAGCGCGTTTCCCGCGGCCGCGCCGGTTTGGCTGTCGTGGCTTCTCGCGCCGCTCCTCGCCTGGTGGACGAGCCAGCCTCTCACGCCGGCTGCGCACCAGCTCGGGGCTTTCGACGTCTCCTTCCTCCGCAAGGTCGCGCGGCGCACCTGGCGCTTCTTCGAGGTGTTCGTCAGCGCCGCCGATCGGTATCTGCCGCCGGACAACTTCCAGGAGGATCCACCGCAGGGCATCGCCCACCGCACCTCGCCCACGAACATCGGCGTGTCCTTGACCGCGACGCTCGCCGCCTACGACTTCGGTCATGTCTCGGTGGCGACGCTCATCGAGCGCACCACGCGCACGCTCGACTCGCTCGAAGCGCTCCCTCGCCACCGGGGACACTTCTACAACTGGTATGACACCCAAACCCTCGAGCCCCTTCCGCCTATGTATGTATCCACCGTCGACAGCGGAAACCTCGCTGGGCACCTGCTCACGCTCGCCGCTGGGCTCGAGCAGCTCGCGCACCAGCCGATCTTTCGCCCGCAGGTGTTCGCCGGGCTTGCCGACACGCTCGGGGTGCTGGTCGAGGCTGGGGCGACCGGCCTGAGCGACGACCTGTCCCGCCTCGAGCTGCAAGCCAAGCTCAGGACCTGGACGCTGCCTGCGGCCCGAGACCGACTCGAGCAGCTCGCTTCGGGTCGGGAGCGGCGCCTCGCCGCGGTGGCAGAGGAGGAGGACGGGGAGATGGCCTGGTGGGCGCAGGCGTTCGAAAGCGAGGTTGGGGCCGCACGGGACGACTTGCACTGGATCGCGCCCTGGTTGCTCGAGGCGAAAGCAGAGCGGCCCGAGCGCGCCGCCGACCTCGATCGGCCGCCGAGCCTGGCAGAGACCGCCGCGCTCGCCGGTCAGCTCGCGCCGGGGCTCGCCGTGAAGGGCGTCTCGGAGACCTGGCTTCACGCGATGCGCCTCGCGTCGTCGCGGGCCGCCAGCCGGCTCGAACAGCTCGCTTCGCTTGCTGCTCGGTGCAGGGAGCTCGCGGAGATGGACCATGACTTCCTGTACGACCCCGACCGCCACCTGATGGCCATCGGCTACAACGTCACCGACCACCGCCGGGATCTCGGCTTCTATGACCTGCTCGCCTCGGAGGCCAGACTCGCGAGCTTCGTTGCCGTCGCGCAAGGAAAGTTGCCAAAAGAGCACTGGTTCAGTCTCGGCCGGCTCCTCACCACCACCGCTGGACACCCGGCGCTCCTGTCGTGGAGCGGCTCGATGTTCGAGTACCTGATGCCGCTGCTCGTGATGCCGAGCTACCCAGGCACGATGCTCGAGCAAACCTATCGCGGGGTGGTCGAGCGCCAGATCGAATACGGCCGCGCCCGAAAGGTCCCCTGGGGGGTGTCGGAGTCGGGGTACAACAAGACCGACGCCCAGTTGAACTACCAGTACCGGGCCTTTGGCGTGCCGGGTCTCGGCTTCAAGCGTGGTCTGGCCGACGATCTCGTGATCGCGCCCTACGCGAGCGCCATGGCCCTCATGATCGACCCGCGGCGGGCCTGCCTCAACCTCCGGCGACTCGACGAGGAACAACGTCAGGGACCCTATGGATACTACGAAGCGGTAGACTATACGCCGTCGCGGCTGCCTCCTGGACACAGCGCGGTGACCGTGAAGTCCTATATGGCTCACCACCAGGGCATGGCGCTTCTCTCCATCGCCTATGTGCTCCTGGACCGACCGATGCAGCGGCGATTCGAGTCCCTGCCGGCGTTTCGCGCTACCAGTCTCCTTCTGCAGGAGCGGGTGCCGCGAACACCTCCGATCTATCCGCATCCAGCCGAGGTCTCTGCCGCCGGCGAAGCGGTCGAGCCCGCTGGGCCGAGCCATCGGGTGTAT
>DAIQNR010000020.1:63448-66317 GCA_036788295.1 Myxococcota bacterium | reverse complement strand
TACGAGGCCGTCTTCTCGCTGGGGCGGGCCGAGTTTCGCCGGCGGGACGGTGACCTCGACGCGCTCCTCGAGATCAGCGTGTCGCCGGAGGACGATGTCGAGCTGCGCCGGTTGAGCATCACCAACCTGGGCCGCGCTGCGCGGACCATCGACCTGACGAGCTACGCCGAGGTCGTGCTCGCGTCTTCCCGGGCGGACGACGCCCACCCCGCCTTCAGCAACCTGTTCGTGCAGACGGAGCTGGTGCGGTCGCGCGGAGCCATACTATGTACGCGACGGGCCCGCTCTGGAAAGGAGCGTCCGCCGTGGATGCTTCATCTCATGATGGTGCATGGGGCTCGGGCCGGGGAGACATCGTTCGAGACAAGCCGTGCATCCTTCATTGGGCGGGGGCGGGACGCCGTGGATCCGGCGGCGATGCACCGGCGGCTGCTCGAAAACCACGAGGGCGCGGTGCTCGACCCGGTGGTGGCGATCCGCAATTCACTGCGGATCGACCCGGACGAGACGGCGCGGGTCCACCTGGCGACGGGCGTGGCCGAGACCCGCGAGGGCGCGCTCGCGCTGATCGGGAAGTACAGCGAGCGGCACTCGGCGGACCGCGTCTTCGAGCTCGCCTGGACGCACAACCAGGTGCTCCTGCGTCGCCTCGACGTAACGGAAGCGGAGACGCAGCTCTACGAGCGGCTGGCCTCGAAGCTCCTCTACTCGAGCGCCGACATGCGCGCGCCCCGGAGCGTCATCGCGCGAAACAAGAGCGGCCAGTCCGCCCTGTGGCCCCAGAGCATCTCCGGGGACTTGCCGATCGCGCTGGTGCGGGTGAGCCACCAGGACAACCAAGGGATCGTGCGGCAGATGCTCCAAGCGCACGCCTACTGGAGGCTCAAGGGGGTCATGGCCGACCTGGTCATCTGGAACGAGGATCCGACGAGCTATCGACAGGTCCTGCAGGACGAGATCATCGGGCTCGTAGGCGTGGTCGGAGAGAGCGCTTTGCTCGACCAACCTGGGGGCATCTTCGTGCGGCGGAGCGAGCAGCTCACCGAGGAGGACAGGATCCTCCTGCAGACGGTGGCCAGAGTGATCGCCACCGACTCCGGTGGCACGCTCCTCGAGCAGGTGGACCGCCGGTCGCCGGCGGAGCTGCCGGTCAGAAACTTCCGCGCCACCCGGGTGGCGCCATCGAGTCCCGCCGTCCGACCGATCGCGCCCCCCGACCTCGCCGCGTGGAACGGGCTCGGCGGCTTCACCCGCGACGGCCGGGAGTATGTCACCCTCACCTCGCGCGGCGCGCGAACGCCGGCGCCCTGGGTCAACGTGCTCGCGAACCCGTACTTTGGCACCGTGGTCAGCGAGAGCGGCAGCGCGTACACATGGTGCGAAAACGCCCACGGCCATCGCCTGACCCCGTGGAGCAACGACGCGGTCTCCGACGCGAGCGGTGAGGTCTACTATCTTCGGGACGAAGAGACCGGACGGTTCTGGTCGCCGACGCCGCTGCCCGCTGGGGGACCTCAGCCCTACAAGACCAGGCATGGGTTCGGATACAGCATCTTCGAGTACGAGGACGGGGGGATCGCGAGCGAGCTCAAGACCTACGTGGCCGTGGACGCTCCGCTGAAGTTCATGGTCTTTCGGCTCACGAACCGCTCCGGCCGCGTCCGACGGCTCTCCGTCACCGCGCTGTACGAGCTCGTGCTCGGCACCCACCGCGCCGCGAACTCCCCGCACGTCGTCAGCGAGCTCGACCCGAGCAGCGGCGCGCTCTTCGCGCGCAACGCGTTCTCGAGCGAGTTTGCCTCTCGGGTGGCGTTTTTGGACTGCAGCGTCGAGCAGAGGACGGTCTTGGGCGACCGTCTCGAATTCATCGGACGCAACGGGACCCTCGCGAACCCTCAATGCATGGGACGCGCGCATCTTTCTGGGCGGGTGGGCGCGGGGCTCGACCCCTGCCTCGCCATGCAGGTGGGGTTCGAGCTTCGCGACGGCGAGGAGAGGGAGGTGGCGTTCACGTTCGGCTCTGGACGCGACGTCGGCGACGCCCGCACCCTGGTGCACCGCTTCCGCGGCACCGCCGCCGCGTGGTCGGCGCTCGAGTCGGTTTGGGCCTACTACAAGCGGGCGCTGGGGACGGTGACCGTCCATACGCCGGACGCCGCGCTCGACTTTCTCGCCAACGGGTGGCTCCTGCAGCAGGTGCTCGCCGCGCGCCTCTGGGGTCGAAGTGGCTTCTACCAGTCTGGTGGAGCCTTCGGATTTCGCGACCAGCTGCAGGACGCGATGGCGCTCGTTCACGCGGAGCCGGCGCTCCTGCGAGAGCAGATCCTACTGGCCGCGAGCCGGCAGTTTCGCGAGGGGGATGTGCAGCACTGGTGGCATCCCCCCCTTGGCCGGGGGGTGCGAACCCGCATCTCCGACGACTACCTCTTCCTGCCGAGCGCGGTCTGCCGGTACATCGGGGCGACGGCAGACACCGGGATCCTCGAGGAGATCATCCCGTTCCTCGAGGGGCGCAGCGTGGACAGCCACGAGGACAGCTACTACGACCTCCCGCTGGACTCCGACGAGTCCGGCTCGCTCTATGAGCACTGCGTGCGCGCCATCGAGCACGGCCTGCGCTTCGGCGCGCACGGTCTCCCGCTGATGGGCACCGGGGACTGGAACGACGGAATGAACCTCGTAGGCGACGAGGGCAAGGGCGAGAGCGTGTGGCTCGGGTTCTTTCTGTACGACGTGCTCGAGCGGTTCTCTGCGCTGGCCGAGTCGAGGGGAGACGAGAGCTTCGCCGGGTCGTGCCGGAGGGAGGCAGCAACGCTGCGTGGACATCTCGAGCAGCACGGATGGGACGGCGAGTGGTATCGGCGCGCCT
>DAIQNR010000020.1:35939-63348 GCA_036788295.1 Myxococcota bacterium | reverse complement strand
CTGCGTGGACATCTCGAGCAGCACGGATGGGACGGCGAGTGGTATCGGCGCGCCTATTTCGATGACGGGACCCCGCTTGGCTCCGCCTCGAACCCGGAGTGCCAGATCGACTCGATTCCGCAGAGCTGGGCGGTTTTGTCCGGGGCGGCGCCGCCCGAGCGGACCCGGCTCGCGCTCGATTCCCTGGACCGCCGGCTCGTTCGCCGCGACCTCGGGCTGATTCAGCTGTTCGATCCGCCGTTCGATGCGTCGCAGCTCGAGCCGGGCTACGTGAAGGGGTACGTCCCCGGGGTCCGGGAGAACGGCGGCCAGTACACCCACGCTGCCGTCTGGGCGGTCATGGCCTTCGCGGCGGTGGGGGACGTGGAGCGGGCCTGGGAGCTGTTCCAAATGATAAACCCCGTGCACCACGGAGACTCCCCCGAGGCGATCGCCGCCTACCAGGTCGAGCCCTATGTGGTCGCAGCGGATGTCTACGCGAACCCCCAGCACGCCGGGCGAGGTGGTTGGACTTGGTACACCGGCTCCGCGGCGTGGATGTATCGACTCGTGCTCGAGTCGCTGCTCGGCATCACGCTCGAGGTGGACCGGCTGCGGGTCGCTCCGCTCATGCCTTCGTCCTGGGAAGGCTTCGACGTTCACTACCGTCACCACGACACTCTGCATCACATCCACGTGACCCATCATCGAGGCGGCGGACGACAGGTGTCGCGCGTGAGCGCGGACGGCGTCGACCAACCGGACGGGACCATCCCACTTCATGACGATGGGGCCGAGCATCACGCGGTGGTGGAGATCGGCACCCCGCCGGCATCCGAAGACGCGGCGGGGCGCTCTGAGATTCGGGTCTCCGAAGGCGGGGGCATCGGTGGGTGAGCGAACCTCCGCCTGTGAAGGCGTCGGCGGAGGTGAAGGGAGCGGCTACGAGCGTCCGGCGTGCGCCATCTCGGCTCGCGCTTCTCGAATGGCAGACTGCACCCCGCGCAGCGCGTCCTGGATGTTGTTCCCCCGGCGAAGGACGTCCGCCGAGGTCGGGGCTATGGCGGAGACCCCTTTGGCGGACAGGTCGTTCGCCAAGAAGGAGCGGATCTCTTGCAAGTCGGAAACATACTCCTTGAAGGCGGCGTCGAGACCGATGCTGTTCGCGGCGATCCTGTCATAGATTTGCTTGAAGTCCTCTCGCCTGTTCTTGCTGAGCTGCTTGATGGCGGGGTTCTTGTAGTCCTCGCCATCCTTCTCCCACTCGTCGAAGTAGTCCTCGCCACGTCTCTTCATCTGGTCCGCGTGTCCGGATAGCGTCTGCTCCATGGAGGCCATTCTCTCGACGTTGCTGCTGTAGGAGTCGAAGGTCTCCTTTATCTCACCTTGCCCCGGTCTCATCAGCGCTGCCAGGGAGGCTTCGGTGGCGTCGAGCTGGCGGGATGCCTCTTGGATATCACCCTCCATGTCGTCCATGGTGGTTCTCGTGCTCTTCGCACGTTCCATCGGCGTGGACGCACAAGCGGCTAGGCCCATGGAAGCCAGGGCAAGCCATGTGTAGGCGGGGGCGCCGTTTGGTTTGAAGATGGACATATCGAGCTCCTGTCGTGCATCAGCCGTAGCTGGAGGTACAGGTTTGGCTCGAGTGGGTGTGTTGGAGCCAAACCGAGATGGAAGATGGGTCGCGGCGATGTCGCCGCGCTGCCCATCCGTTCATTACCAAAACCCGCGGCAGGAGCACTCCATTCCCAAAACCCGGGACCACCGGCGCCACAATCGTGACCGGCGTCGCCATTCGTGGCACGCCGAAGGCATGATTCGAAACGTCACCATGCTCGGGCTCGGGACGATGGGGGGGCCGATGGCCGCGAACCTCGCTGAAGCCGGCTACGCCGTCACCGGCTACAACCGGAGCGCGGAGCGGGCCGCGCTTTGGGCTGGCCGCGGCGTGTGCCACCAGGCCGACCCGGTTCAGGCCGTCGCCGGCGCCGACGCCGTGGTCGTGTGCGTGGCCGACGACGCGGCGGTAGAGGCCGTGCTGCTCGAATCGGGCGCGCTCGACGCCATCCCGACCGGATCCCTGCTCATCGACAGCGGGACCACTGGGCTCGAGCTCTTTCTCGAGGTCGCAAAGAAGGGGGAAGAGCAGGGCCTCGAGCCGCTCGACGCGCCGATCACCGGGAGCAAGCTCGGAGCCGAGGGCAAAAGGCTCACCTTCATGGTCGGCGGCCCCTCGGACCGGGTCGAGCGGGCGCGGCCGCTGTTCGACGCGATGGGAAAGTGCGTCGTTCACGCAGGGGAGCGGCTCGGTGACGGGATGCGGATCAAGTATTGCCTCAACATGACGCAGGCGATCGTGCTCGAGGGCGTGCTCGAAGGCTATGCGCTCGCGAGAGCCCAGGGGCTCGAGATCGACAAGCTCGCCGAGGTGTTCGAAAACAGCGCGGGCAAGACCGGGGTCGGGACCTTCAAGACGAAATACCTCCTCGAGCGGGATTTCAGCCCGCACTTTCGGCTCGACCTGATGAACAAGGACCTGCTCCTCGCTCAGGAGGCGGCGTCGGGAGCGGGGGTCTCGCTGCCGCTGGCCGAGGCGGTGCTCGGCCGCTACCGGGCTGCGTTGGCCGAGGGCTTCGCCGAGGAAGACTTTCTGGCGACCGCGAAGCTGCTCGGGCTCTGAGACGTCCTTGAGCACCGTCGCGGAGGCGGCGCGCCGGTCAGTGCTGTTCCGCCCACCTTCGCCAGGCGGGAAAGACATGTTCCTTGGCGATGATCCAGGCGCTGGCGGTGAGCGGGATGGCCAAGAACACACCCGCGATGCCGCCGAGCGATCCGCCGGCAGCCAGAGCGGCCAAGATCGCGAGCGGATGAAGCCTGGTTGCTGCCCCTTGGATGAGCGGGGTGACCACGAAGCTCTCGAGGCTCTGCATGATGGCGTAGACGAGGGCAGGGAGGAAGAGCGCCCGGAAGGGGTCGAGCTCGCCGGAGACCTGGCTCTCGAGCAGGTTGAACGTCACCGCGAGCAGCGGTCCGGCGAGCTGTCCGTAAGGGATGATGCTGAGGATGCCACCAACCAGGCCGGCAACCACGCCGTAGGGGACGCCGAGCAGCGCGAAGCCGGTGGTGTAGACCCCGCCCGTGAACAGCATCACGACCAGCTGCCCCCGCAGAAAGCCTCGAAACGTCTGGACGACGACTTCGGAGCTCGGTTGAAACTTCTCCCGCTGGCTGCTCGGCACATAGCGGATGAGGCGGGGCAGATTATCGAACTCGAGCGTGAAGACGGTGACCGAGGCCAAGAACAGGATGACGAAGAGCAAGGTGGAGGCGGTGGTGCCGATCAGCGAGCCGAGCACCCCGAGCAGCGGCTGGAAATGGTCCAGCGCGCCGAGCGTCGCCTCCAAATCGAGCGGCCTCAGCGCTTCGGAGACCGGGACCCCGAGGGCGTCGCCAACGACCTCCAAGTAGTCGGGGATGCGGTCGCGCAGGCGCTTGATCTCTCTGAAGAACCGAGGAAGCAGGAGGACGAGCGCGAACGCCGTGGCCCCAGTGAAGAGCAGCGAAGTCCCGAGGACCACGTACGACCGGCGGATGGAACGAGCCTCGAACCAGCGCACGGCCGGCGCGACCAGGTAGGCGCCAAAGAAGCCGAGGAGGACGGGCAGGAGCGCGGCGAGCACGTTCACCGAGTAGAAGACGAGCAGCCCGATCCCTGCGAAGAAGGCGCCATCGCGCACGGCGCGGATCTGCAACAGCCGCGGACCGATCAGCTCCCCGCGTGACCGCTCGGTCTCCGCATCCCTGCTCCTGTGGATGACCTCCGGCTCAGGCGCGACCGAAGTGGGCTCGTCGCTGCCCCGCTTTCCTGGGGAAGAATGCATCGCGGATCCACCGTCGAAGACGGCAACCGGCCGGTCCCGGTGCATATTCCGAGCCGTACCCGTGCGTTTCCGGGGTTCTCGAGAAGACTCGCGAGGGATCGGTGCGTTTCCAGGGGGGGCGTGTGCGGCTTGCGGTAGTTCGTGCGCGTGGACCTTTTCGGTCGTCGGGGTTAGGAGTCCGGCCGTGGCGATCGAGATGCAGTTCGACGGGCTCGTCGGGCCGACCTACAACCACGGGGGGTTCGCGGTCGGCAACCTCGCCTCCGCCGAGCACTCGGGCATGGTATCGAGCCCTCGGCAGGCTGCTTTGCAGGGTCTCGCCAAGATGAGGGCCCTGCGAGAGCTCGGGGTGCCGCAAGCTGTGTTGCCTCCGCACTTTCGGCCCGACCTCGAGCTGGCCCGAAAGCTTGGTTTCTCTGGACCGGAGTCGGAGGTGTTGCCCCGGCTCCTCCACGAGGGGCCGCGGGCGCTCGCTGCCTGCTACAGCGCGGCATCGATGTGGACCGCCAACGCCGCGACGGTCGGCCCGAGCGCCGATTCAGAGGACCGGCGGCTTCACTTCACCCCCGCCAACCTCCAGAACCAGCTCCACCGCTCCATCGAGGCCGAGACCACGGCCCGCATCCTGCGAGCGGCGTTTCCCGACCGGGAGCGGTTCGTCGTGCACGACCCGCTCCCGGGGAGCGCGACGCTGGGCGACGAGGGCGCAGCGAACCACACCCGGTTCAGCCTGGACTACGGGCAACCTGGGTTGCAGCTCTTCGTGTACGGGCAGCGGGCGACGGAGCCTTGGCAGCCAAAACCATCGATCTTCCCCGCGCGGCAGACCTTCGAGGCGAGCGAGACGGTGGCGCGGCTCCATCGCTTGCCTCGAGAGCGGGTGGTGTTTGCGCAGCAGAACCCGGCGGCCATCGACGCCGGCGTGTTTCACAACGACGTCATCGCGGTCGGTGACCGAGACCTGCTGCTCGTGCATGAGCAGGCCTTTCTCGATACGCCGGCGGTGCTGGCCGAGCTGAAGGAGCGGTTCCTGGCGCTCACCGGGCGGCCGCTCACCGTGGTCGTGGTGCCGGCCGAGCAGGTGGACCTCGACGCTTGCGTGGCAACCTATCTATTCAACTCGCAGCTCGTGGCCACCGAAGCGGGCAGGGCGCTCATCTGCCCGGTGGAGTGCGCGGATCACCCGAAGGTCCGGCCTCTGCTCGATCGCTTCGTTGAAGATCCAGCCGTGCCGATCGCCGCCGTGGTCTTCTCCGACGTGGGCCAGAGCATGCACGGCGGTGGCGGGCCGGCTTGCCTTCGGCTGAGGGTGGAGCTGAACGACGAGGAGCGAGCGTCGATGAACCCGCGGCTGTGCTTCACCCCGGCGCTCGACGCCATCTTGGTGGCCTGGGTCGAGCGCCACCATCCGGATCGGCTCGAGCCAGCGGATCTCGGGGATCCGTCGCTGCTCGATCGGTCCCGGCGGGCGCTCGACGAGCTCACGAGCCTGCTCGAGCTGGGCAGCCTGTACTCGTTTCAGCGGACCTGATCGCCCCCCTTCACCGAGCCAACGCGTCCGCGGTGGTCGCCGTGCTCGCCCGCGCCGTCGACAGCTGGGCCTTCTGTCGCTCGAGCTCTCGAATCCGCCGCTCGAGCAGGTCGATCTGGCCGGAGAGCCTCGCGTTGTCTCCGCTCAGGCGGTCCATCTCCCTGGTGGCCTCCGCGGTGGTAGGCAGCCGCTCGAGGGCTTGGTTGTGCCGTTTCCGAGCCTCTTCGACCCGTCGCCACGCCCGGGCGGTGTCGTCTTGCTCCCGGGCGACCGCTCGAGCGGCGTCGGCGACCTGTGACTTGAACTCGGAGAGCTGGACCGACCGCGACAGCGGGTTGTCGAGGTTTTTGGCTGCGGTTGCCTTCTCGACCTCCCACTCCGAGTCGGCGAGCCTCAACTCGGCCTCCCTCAGCTCCACTTGCTGCCGAGCGTACTCGAGTTCGGCCTGCGAGCGACGCACCCGCTGGCGCGCCTCCTCGACGATGAGCTCGAGCGACGCGCGACGGGTCGCGTACCCGCGGGCGGCGTCCTCGAGCTTCAGCGCCGCGGCGCGCCTCCGCAGCTGCTCGTTGTTCTTCGCTTGGACCTCGGCCTGCTCGCTCTCTCGCAAGTGGATCTCGAGCGCGATCTCGGCTCGGGCTCGCTCGTTCTCCGCGGCCTCGAGAGCGGCCTTCCCGTCTTCGTATGCCCCGGCCCGGCGGTTGATTTCGGTCTGCTGGGCCAGCGTGGCCGAGCCGAGCGCGGCGCCGTCCACCCGCTTGATGGACCCGCCAGAGCAGCCGGCGAGGAGCACGAACGGGGCAATGACCCCCAATCTGCCTTGCATGCTCAGCATAAGAAGCCCCAAGCACCCGCCGGGTAAAGCACAGGTCGGCCCTCGGGGTCAGAAGCAGCCGGTGCCGACTCGTCCCTCCGTGCCGTGGAAGCGGATCCCCTCGAGCGGCGTCGAGCGCGATGCACCTGCTCCGAGCGGTGCAGGACCGAACCGTGCAAAGACTGGAAGGACAGGTTCGGGTTGCTACTTTGGTTTTTCCGTGGTAGTTCGGCAGAGTGGTCGGGTCAGGGCGGGCAGCGACCGGTCCCTCTTCGCCGTCTTCGGACAACGGCGACGAACGGACCGAGCAGCGCTGCGTTGCAAAAGACGGCACCGACCTTCGTGACCTCATCTACCGGCCGTCGCTCGCGGTGCTGCCCCATCGAAAGGGGCCTGATCGGTCGGTTTGCCCGACGTGGCCGAGCTTCCCGATCCGCAACCAGGGAAGCTCGGGCCGATGTGTGGGTTTTGCGCTCGCCAATCTCATCGACTTGCAACGACGCGAGCAAGTATCCACAACCGGCCAAGCGATCGCCAGCCACGACATCGTGAGCGCCGACATGCTCTACCACTTGGCGGCCTACCACGACCGGAGTCCGGACCACCTGCCTCCGGCGGCGCTCGGTCTCGACCGATCGAGCCCTCCGGGTCAGGAAGGCGTCCGGTCCCTTCGGTCGGCGATCAAAGCCTTGTACCATCACGGGGTTTGTCGCGACATTCCTTGCGACGCCCCCATCCCGAAGCTCCCCGAACACTGGCAGAGCGACTGCTACCGCGTCGAGCCGCCGTTCAGCTCCGAGCACCTCCCGACCGTGGCGCAGGCGCGCGCGGCCCGCGAGATCACGCTCGGCGCCTACTACCGGCTCGACCCGGTCTTGAACGACTACCACGCCGCCCTCAACGATGCTGGTGGCGTCCTCGTATCGGCGCTCGTCCATGAAGGATGGCGCGCGCCCTTCGCGCCGAGCGTCGATGAGGTCGGCGATGGCTTTCGACATCCGAGTGGCGCCCATGCCTTCGTCCTCGTCGGCTACTGTGACAGAGGCTTCCTGGTGTTGAACTCCTGGGGCGAACGTTGGGGAGGCGCCATGGGGCTCGAGGGGGTCGGAATCTGGACCTACCCCGATTGGGCAGAGACGGTGATGGATGGCTGGGTCCTCCGCCTCGGCGTCCCCACGTCGGGCGCCTTCGACGCGACTTTGGGCCGGCAGGGTCTCTCGAAGACGATGAAGACCATCCGCCGAGGTCAGGCTCCCTGCCACCAGGTGATCGGCCACTACTTGCATCTGGACGATGGCTTTCACGTGGAGCAGGGGCCCTACCCGTCCGACCGGAAGACCTGGAGCCTCACCCGCGAACGCCTCGAGGAGATCCTTCCTCGAACGGCAACCGCCAAAGCGGGAAACCGGCCGCGAAAAGGGATTCTTCTTTGGATTGCAGGCTCCTTCGAAGGGATTGGGTTGGCGATGGAGGCCGCGCTCGTCCGCAAGAGGAATGTCGAGGCGCGCGGACTCTATCCATACCACCTGTTCTGGTGCAACTCTTTCACCCCAGAGAGCTTCGATGTCTTGACGAGCATCGCCGACAGCGCCTACGCCCAGGTCGGTGCGCTGGGGCCGACACTCGACGCCCTGATCGAGACGAAGCTGAGGGGAGTTGGTCGTGCCTTCTGGAGAGACATCAAGCGAGGTGCCCGCCGCGCCGCTTTGGGGCCATCCGATGGCATCGACGGGGGCCCCGCCCGCGCCTCCGACGGTGGTCCCGCAGCGGAGGCCTTCCTGGGCATGCTCGACCTGGCCAACCGGTTTGCCTGCGAGCTTCATGTCGTTTGCGAAGGGGCAGGAGCGCTCGTACTCGACGAGCTCCTGCAACATCTTGGCTGCCGTCACCGGTCGGACTACGAGGCGCTGCCCGAACGCTTGACCACATTGTCGCTGGTTCACCCCGCGGTCGACCTCGCCCGCGCCCGGCACCGCATCGGCCACTTGGTCTCGAGCATGAACGAACGCCAGGAGGGTTCGGTCCGGACTCCGGTTCGGTCTGACTGGAATGAAGCCCGCGACCGGTCGGGCTCTCCTCCGCGGGCCCGCATCTACCTGCCGGGGCCGCAGCTCGAGCAGCGGATCAGCTTTGGGGCATACGGTGGTTCCCTGCTCCAGCTCGTCTCACGCTCGTTCGAGGACCGCCTCGAGCAGGAAAGCACGGCAACGGCGAGCCGAGCCCGCACCCGCCCATCCCATCCGCCCCGCCCGATGCTCGGGATGCGCTGCGGACACTCTGCGGAGCAGAGCGGCGCTGCCTCGTTCGACTTCGCCTTGTCCGAGCTTTCGTCCATCGCGGGGCCCGGGACCGAGGTGGGCCGCGTCGCCTACAGCGCGTTGCTCGCTGACCCCCAGATCGAAGCCGAGATCTATCACACCATCGAAGAGCTTCGGGTGGCCGCGCGACAGGAGCGTGCCGGTTCCCTACGCTTCCGCTCGAAGGAAAGGAGTTATGAGATGACCCGAATCACGACCGCGGAGCTGATGGAACGCCTCCGCGATCTCTCTGCCGAAGAATCCGAGTTCAAGGACTTCTTCATCATCGACCCCCAGGCCGAGGACGCTTTCCGTCCAGCGTTCAAGCTCAACCCCGAAACGGTGGAAATCCCCGAGGGACCGCAAGGCGAGGCGCGCTCGGCGCAGGTGCTCAACCTCGCGAACTGGTTCGCTCGAATGTCGCGGTACTTCCGGTTCTTCAACAGAATGAGTGGCGGCTACGCGGGTCCGGTGATCGTCGCCGAGGGGGATAGCTGGTGGCAATACCCGATCCTTCTCGAGGATACCATCGATCATCTCTCGGAGCACTACGCCATCCGCTGCGTGAGCTCGGCTGGGGACCTCCTCGGGAACATGGCCACGCAGGCGGAATATCTCGGCGCACTGCGGGAGACGAATGCTTCGATTCTCCTTCTCAGCGGTGGCGGCAATGACATGCTTCTCGATGGTCAGCTCGCCCGTCACCTCGAGGACTACGACGAGGCGCTGAAGCCCACAGACTATCTCAAGCCATCTTTTCAGCAGGTCCTGACTCGAGCCTTCGGTGACTACGAGCGCATCCTGCGAGGCGTGCACGGCGCATTTCCCCACGTAAGGGTTCTCGTGCATGGATACGACTATGCGATCCCGGCGGCTGGGCGGTGGCTGGGGCAGCCGATGAAGCTCAGGAACATCTTGGATGCATCGCTACAGCGAGCGATCGTAGCGGACATGATCGACCGGTTCAACCGCGGCTTGCGGAGGCTTGTCTCCGCCATGCCTCATGTCGTTTATGTCGATATGCGGAACACGGTTCGTGAGGGCTTGTGGCACGATGAACTCCACCCCAAAAACGAAGGCTATGCCGAGGTCGCGGGAAAGCTCAGGATCGAGATCGAGCGCCTGTCGAACCATCGCGGCGCCGCATCGGTGTACACGCTCGGGGGCCCGTTTGGCGACCATCGGGAGCTCGAGCGAAAGGCGCGCCAGGCGGAGGTCGATCCGGTGAAGGAGGCGTCGCAGGCCATAGGGCTGCATGTCGGGCTCAACCGGGTAGACCCGAGGCACTACGCCGGCTGGGACGGGGCCCTGGCTGGCTGCGAAAACGATGCGATCGCGATGGAGAGGCTCGCCCGCAGCCAGGGCTTCGAGACCAATCTGCTGCTGAACGAACAGGGCACCCGCCAAGCGGTCGTGGCGGCGATCGAGGCGGCGGCGGCTGCTTTGGAGCCGGGAGGGATGTTCCTGTTCACCGTGGCCGGCCACGGCGGACGCATCCCCGACTGGAACCGGGACGAAGTGGACGACGGCACCGGCACCGCGATGGACGAGACGCTGTGCTTGTTCGATGAGCAGCTTGTGGACGACGAACTCTTTCTGCTTTGGACCCGCTTTCGCGAAGGTGTGCGCATTCTCGTGGTGGGCGATACCTGCCACTCCGGAACCCAGATTCGCTTCAACCCCTTTTCCCCGGCGCTGCCCGCCGCCTTCGTGGCCGACCCGGCGATGCGGCCGCGATGCATGCCGTTGGCGGTCGAGACCCAGACATGGAGGCAGAACCTCGATGAATACCGGAACCGAACCACTCGGGACGAAAAGACTCTCCTCGCCCCGCTCGACGGGGTCGTGAGAGCCGATGTGCTCGGGCTCGGCGCCTGCCAGGACCACCAGTACGCGATGGATGGTCCGGAGCACGGCCAGTTCACCGCGGCTTTGTTGCGGGTCTGGGACCAAGGTCGCTTTCGCGGCGACTATCGAGCGCTGAGAGATCGTGTGGAGCGCGAAATCAACTCCCCACTGCAGATCCCGAGCCTCGATGAGCAGCTGCTTGGCGACCCGGCGTTCGTTCAACAGCAGCCGTTTGCGCTGTGGCCGAGGCCCGCTGCCGCCGTCCTCAACCGTTCGGTGCGGTAGGCTAGGGTTCTTAGTCGTCGAGGAACGGGTTCTTTGGGCCGGTTCTCCCCACCCGGGCCCGGGCGAGCAGCCACGACAGCAGGGTGAGAAGCCCCGCGAGGCCCACGGCGGCGCCCACGACCAGCGCCACGTTGCGAAGCAGGGTCGCGTCCTCGGATTGCTGGGCGAGCAGGGCCCGGTACTCGGTGTTGAGCGGCGCGACCTGCTCGATTTTATCCATGAGCTCTCGCAGCCGAATGTCGTCCTTGGTCTCGAACGCGTCGCGGGCGAGGCGGGCGAGCTGCTCGCCGAACCAGATGCGCTCCCCCTCGTCGGGCGGACCGAGGGACTGAAACCGATCGTAGACGGCGTGGGCGCGACCGACGTCGCCGGCGGCCATCTTCGTACGAAACTCCGCTCGAAGCACGTTTCGGCGGAGGGCTTCGTGGCGGGGGGTGCTCGGCCCGAGGCGCTCGGCCTTGGCCAGCAGCGGCTCCACCTCGGCCGGTTGGTCCTTCTGGAGCGCAGATTTGGCGCATTCGAGCAGGGCCCGCCGGGCCCGAAGGGTTCCCCCGGGCTTCGCCTCGACCGCCTCCGGGCCGCCCTCCTCGAGCAACATCCCGTAGAACCGGCACGCCTCGGCCCATTGCTGCCCGCCGTAGTGGCGCTCGGCCAAGACGTGAAGGCCCGGGACTCGGCGTTTGTCTCCCGGAGGAGGGAGGTTGTCCTCGGTGAGGATCTTCTCCGGCTCGTCGTAGGATCGGACTCGGCGCCGCTCGGGCGCGGTCAAGCCAGGGCCGCCGATCCGAGAGGAGCCGAACTCGATCTTCGGCGAGCTGGCCTCTTGGGCCGAGGCGTCCCAAGGTCCCAGGACCCCGAGGGAGAGCGCAGCCCACGAGAGCGCCGACGAACGGATCGGCGGCCCGAGACGGGATTTCATGCCCGGAGTCTGCCGGGCGACCCTCGTCGGCGCAATCCTTCGTCCGCCCCCAGCTCAGGGGAACAGGCCGCGGGTGAGCATCGCCTCACCGACCCGATGGATGCCGAGCATCAAGGTCGCCGAGCGCATGTCGGTCTGGAACTTCTGCTGAAAGTCCACGCACTCGTTGAACGCCTCTTGAAGGATGCGGAACAGGCGCTCGTTGACCTCCTCCAGGTTCCAGAAGAACGACTGCAGCCCCTGCACCCACTCGAAGTAGGACACGATAACGCCGCCGGCGTTCGCGAGGATGTCCGGGACGATGAAGATCTCGTCCTGGCGCTGCCGGAGCACCTCGTTGCCTTCCGCGGTCACCGGTCCGTTGGCCCCTTCGGCAAGGATGCGGCATCGAAGCCGCCGAGCGATGTCGGCGTCGATGACGCCGCCCAGTGCGGCGGGGACCAGGACGTCGACGTTCAGGGTCAACAGCTCCTCGTTCGTGAGCGGCTCCGCCCTCGGATACCCCTGCACCACGCCGCGGATGCCGACGTATTTGAGGAGGTGGTTCACGTCGAGGCCGTCCGGGTTGTAGATGGCGCCGCTGACGTCGCTGACCGCGACCACCTTCAGCCCCATCGTGTCCAGCTTTCGCGCGGCGTAGCTGCCCACGTTGCCAAACCCCTGGATCGCCACCGTCTTGCCCTCGAGCGACACCCCTAGGTGCTCGGCGGCGCAAGCCACGGTGTAGGCCACGCCGAAGCCGGTCGCCTCGATGCGGCCCTTCGATCCGCCGAGCAGCAGCGGTTTGCCGGTCACCACCGAAGCCGAGGTGTGGCCCTTCATCTCGGAGAAAGTATCCATCATCCACGCCATCGTCTGGCCGTCCGTTCCCATGTCGGGAGCGGGGATGTCCGACTCGGGCCCGATGAAGTCGAGGATCTCGACGGTGTAGCGCCGGGTCAGCCGCTGCTTCTCCTGGCTCGACAGCCGGCGCGGATCGACCCGGATGCCTCCCTTTGCGCCGCCGAGCGGGATCCCCGCGACCGCGCACTTGAAGGTCATCAAAGTGGCGAGCGCGGCGACTTCGCCGAGGTTCACTTCCTCGTGGTACCGGATGCCGCCCTTGAACGGCCCCCGGGCGTTGTTGTGCTGCACCCGGTAGCCGATGAGGTTGCTCACCGTTCCGTCGTCCATTCGGACCGGGCAGCTCACGACCAAGGCTCGCTGCGGGGTGAGCAGCCGTTCCTTGATGTTCGGGTCGAGGTTCATCGCATCCGAGGTCCGCTCGACCATGGCGACGGTGTCGCGAAAGAACTTCGACTCCCACTCGAGCGACGAGCGGTAGCGGCGGTTGCTCTCGGTGGTGTTGCTCTCCCCCGGCGCGGCGGTGGCGTCTTTGTGGCTCAAGCTGATCTGTCCCTCCCCGACCGGTCCGGCCGGCGACCCGGGCGGCACGCTAGCACCGCAGCGCTCGGCAGGGAACGACGGCATCGGCCAGCGGGACGAGCGGCGCGTTGCGAGGCGGAAGGGACCGTGATTGGTTCCCGCTCATGGGGAAGAGAGATTCATCGTTGCGGTGGGCGAGGCTCGGCGGACTCGCGGCGTCGGCCGTGCTCGGCGGCTGCTCGGGCATCTCCGAGTGTGGGGAGGACGAGGCCCGCTGCGCCCAGATGCTGAACGAGAACGGGGCCGCCTGCGCCGAGGCGTTCACCTTCAAGCAGAGCCATCCCAAGCGGAAGGCCTGCGCCGACGCGATCCACCTCGTCGGGCGAAACGAGGTGAAGGAGGCGGTTCCGGGGCTGCTCGCGGTGCTCGCGGTGCCGGTCTCGGGGGTCCCGGAGGACGATCACAAGGCCGAGGCGGCCCGGGCGCTGGGCCGGATCGGGGCGAAGGAGGCGGTCGAGCCGCTGATGGCCGCGATCGAGTTCGGCCTCGGCACGAGCGCCGACCCAAAGGACCGGATGGGCAACCGGGACAACGAAAAGATCGCGGAGGCGCTCGGGCTCATCGGGGATGACCGCGCGGTGCCGAAGCTGCTCGAGCTGAAGGCCAAGTCCCCGGACAACAACGTGAAGCTGTGGGCGATGCGGGCCCTGGGGCGGATCGGCTCGCCGGAAGCGGCAAAGGCGCTGACTCGGATGGCGCTCGGGGATCCGAACAAGTTCATGCGCAAGAACGCGGTGATGGCGCTCGGCGACATCGGCACCGCAGAGACCATCCCGGCCCTCATCCAGATGATGTTCGTCGAGCTCGAGGGGGTCTCGTTCTACCGCGAGGCCTCGTACGCGCTGTTTCAGGTCGGTGCGCCGGCGGTCGAGCCGCTGCTCGAGACCCTGGCCCTGAAGAACCCAGAGGTGGACGCGATCTTCGAGCGAAGCGGCGGGATGAAGGAGTCGGCGGTGGTGGCAAAGAGCGCCATCGTGCTCGGTGACCTCAGGGACCCACGGGCGGTCGAGCCGCTCATCGCCGCCTACGAGAAGGCGATGGAGAAGAACGATCCGGTCATCCTGAGGGAGGTCGCCTTCGCGCTCGGCGCGCTGCAGGACGAGCGAGCGGTGCCGGTGCTGATGAAGAACATGGCCCACCCCGACGCGTCGCTCCGGGAGCGGATCATGGAGTCGCTCAACAAGATCGGGGACCGAAGGCCGGTTCCGGAGATGATCGAGGCGGTGACGGAGAAAGACTTCGTAAAGCGCTGCGTCAAGGAGGGCGCGAGCAAGTCGGCCTGCGAGCAGGACATGCTGTCCAGGGCGGGCGCGCAGAAGGCGGCCGCCGACATGGTCACCCACCTCGTCGATGCCGAGCGGGTCGATGCGCTCGAGCAGGTGTTCATGGCCGAGTCGCAGCCCGAGCTGAAGACCTATTTCCTCGAGCGCTTCGAGGCGGCGAAGCTCGCGAAGACCTGCGGCGAGGACGCCAACTGCTGGGCGGACAAGGCCAAGAGCAAAAACGAACTCATTCGCGAGAAGGCGTACTGGGAGCTGGGCCGGATCGGCGGCCCGAAGGCGCAGGAGGTGCTCGCCAAGGGGCTGTCCGACAAGAAGCGAAAGGCCCGAGCGGCGGCGATCTTCTCCTACTGGAAAGTGGGAGACAAAAGCGTGCTGCCCGCGCTCGAGAAGCAGCTCGAGGACGAAAAGGGACAGGCCGACTTCATCGTCGTGAACGAAGACCTGAAGCGCCTCTTCATCGGGCTCGAGCGGAGCTGAGCGAGCTCACGGCATCCGGCCGGACTCGGCCAGGGCCGCCGCGCCGAACACCGCGGCCCCAGCGAGGGTAGAGATCCCAACGCTCCACCAGGGGATGTCGCGGTCTTCGAGCCAGGCGCCGAGCGCGATCCCCGCTCCGGTGACCGCGAGCGCGGCGCCGAGCGGGACGAGCGGGACGCCATAGCGGTTCACGTCGGCGCTGAGAGGCGCGCTCGGGTCGTACCCGGAGCGAACGAAGCTGGTCCCGGACTCGCAGCCGGGGACGGAAGAAAAGCAGGCGCTCGCCACCGGGCGCTCGATGGCGGCGGCGACCGCGACCAGCGCCGCCCCGCCGAGCGCGAGCGCTCCGCCCCCGATGCCGACGCCGATTCGATTGGCTCGGCTCCTGGGGTCGAGGTCGAGCGCGACTTCGACTGTGGGGGCCACCCGGCCCACCCCGACCTCCAGCTCGGACCGCCACGTCGGCCCGGTCGAGGGGGCGACCTCGATCCGGTGGGGGCCGGGCCGGAGCCGTTCGATGCGGATGTCGGCGGTGGCGGCGGTCCCGACCGGCCGGCCGTCGACGAGGATGACGGCGCCGAGCGGGACGCGGGAGAGCAAGACCTCCCCGGAAGCCCGCTGCGCGCGCTCCTGTTCGAGCACCGCCGACAGGGGACCGTCGATGGCGGCATCGACGAAGCGCGCGAATGCCTCGCTCGAGGAGATGTCCGACGGGGTAGCTCGGTGGCTCGCCCCGTCGAGGGCGATCTCGAGGGCGTCGTCATCGATGGGCAGGGCGCGAGGGAGGCGGATGAGGACGAGAGAGGCCCGGTCCGGGGAGCCTTCGAGGCTGACCAGGGTGACGATGAGCAGCCACCCGACCGGCCCGTCGTCGCCCGGCGGGAGGCCCCGGATGATGCAATTCGTCTTGCCGCGGCAGTCGGCTCCGATCCGGGGGTCCACAGCGGTCGGCGAGAGCTCGGTGCGCCGGAGCAGGCTCGCCTCCACCGTCCTGATCGCATCCGACCGGGAGACACGGCCCCGCTCCCCGGTCGGGCTCAACAGCAGCAACGCGACCGGCTCGGGGGTCGACCCGGACAGCACGGTCACCGGGGCCGCGGCGACAACCATGAGCAAGGACAGCAGGCCCCCCGGCACGGGCGGAGCCTACGGCAGAAGCGGCCGGGACTCGACCGCTCGAGCCGCTGCGCTTTTCTGGCCCGTCTTGCTGCGCCGTCGGCGGGGGCGTATCGTGGATTCATGCGGAGGGCGGTCACCCTCGGGCTGCTGCTCGCCGGCTGCGGAGCCGATGCCCCTGGTCTCAGCGCCGACGGCCTGGTGCCGGATTTCGCGCTCGTAGACGAAAACGCCGGCTCGGACCGCTTCGAAGAGGCGGTGTCCCCCCGCGACTACCTGGAGAAGGTGAGCGGCTGGTACTTCACCCACGCGACCTGAGGGTACTGCCGGAGCCAGTTTGGCTCCCTGGACTCACTTCAGCGGGAGCTCGAGGCCGAGGGCCTCGATGTGCAGCTGCTCGCGGTGAACGGGGTGGGGCACGGGTCCGGGGTGGCGGCGATGTCGGCGCTCGGGACCCTTCCGATCCTCTCCGACACCACGCAGACCGACGCCTGGGCGAGATGGGAGGTCACCTACCGGGACGTGGTGGTGCTCGACCGGAACAACCGAAGGGCGGGCGTGCTGAACCTGACCGAAAACGACCTCGGGAGGCCCGAGGCCCGGGCTGCGCTCGCCGACCTGCTCCGCGCCGCATCGTCGGAGTAGATGGAGACAGCGAGCCCCGCCGCGTCAGGACGGTCCGTCGGCGGCGGCCACGATGCGAGGGAGGTCTTCGAGAAGGGCGGCGGCGAGCCCGAGCACGTCGATCCGCTGCCCGGCGGCGGCCCGCTTTGCAAACAGCCCGAGCGGAAACAGCACCAGCGACGACCGTCGGTCCTTGAGGGCCAGCTCGTCGTCCACGAGCGCCCATTCGAAGCTCGAGTGCTGACCGGCGATGACCCGGCCGAACGCGACGCCCAGGTCTTCGAGCGCCCGGGGGCCGGGCGGGCCGGCGACAGCGGCGGCGATCCGTTCGAGGTCGTCGAGGCTCCCGTCGAGCGGGGGGAGCCCGAGCCGCAGCACCCGGGCCGACGCCCGATCGAGGCGCTGCTCGAGCTCGTCCACCGCCCCTCCTTGTCCCATTCTCCTCCGTCGCGATATCGGCGCGGCGACCGGTCGCGGGGTGAAACCGGTGGGCCGGGACGGAGTACGATGGGCCATGGACATGATCGTTCCGACCGGAATGGCGATGGTGCTCACCTCGGTGATGCTGACCACCTACGGGTGGGTGAGCGAGTGCCAGACGTGCCTCTCAGCCGGTGATGGCGGCATCGGAAGCGGGCTCATCGTCGCCGGGCTCGGCACTGTCGCGGTCGGCTCGTGGCTCGGTCGGCGGCGCCGCTGAAGCCGGCCTTCGGACGAGCGGCCATCGAGCGTTCCGTCCGCCTTCGCGTCTACGGGGAAGACGCGCTCAGGCCTCGGAGCAGCGCCTCGACGTGGACCGTCAGGCTCGCGCCTACGAACAGGGGCTCGCCAGCCACGAAGTGGCGCTGCGGGGTTCGGGACCCGGGGATGCTCGGCCCGCGGAAGTTGCTCGCATAGTTGAACTCCGACTGCCGGTAGCGAAGGTCGAGGAGGTTTCTCCCCTCGAGCCCCAGCTCGAGGTGTCCGAGCCGGACCGCGGCCGATGCGCTCAACAGATAGAAGGCGTCGCCCATCTCCTGAAACGGCAGCGGGCGCCCGGGCACGAACGTGAAGCCCACCCCGAGCTGCCCGGTCACCGGCTGGCCGTCGAGGACCCAGCCGAAGAGCTCGTGGCTCGCCGCCACGTCGAAGCGGCCGACGAGGTCCGGGACGTAGGGGATGCGCTCGCCGGTCCGGTCGAGCCGCGCGTTGGTGTAACCTAGGTTGACGAGCGCTTCCAGCCAGCCGCCGTAGCTGGCGCGGGCGGCGAAGAGGACCGCGTTGCGGGTGGAGCGCCCCACCTGCACGTTGCGTCCGGCGGTCGGCTCGAACACGAGGTCCTGATCGATCGTCGCGAAGACGTAGGCGGTCTGGAGGTCGAGCGCGAGCTCGCCCTCGGCGAGCGAAAACCGGGCGCCGAGCTCCGCCTCCTGCGCCACCGCGAAAGGCGCGGTCTCGTTGTCGGAGAGGGCGGCGGCGTCGGTGGAGCGGGTGCCCTGGCCGTAGCTCGCGACGAAGGTCAGCGCGTCGAGGGGCCGCAGCTCGACCGACACCCGCGGGCTGAGCGCGAAGCCGAAGGCCTGGCTGGTCTGGTTCGGGACCCGCGCCCCCTCCCGGTCCGCGGGGGGTTGGTTCAGATCCTTCACCCCGAAGGAGAAGGCGTCGACCCGCAGCCCGCCCCGGACCGCCAACCACTCGATTGGACGCAGCTGCGTTCGGAGCCAGCCGGCGACGTTGAGGATGTCGAGCTCTCGATCGAACACGACGCCGTACGGGATGGCGGTCACGGTCCGCAGGCTGAGCTGCTCGGAGCGGCCCTGGTCGTAGCGGAGGGCGTAGCCGAAGGCGAGCTCCTGGGTCTGACCGAGCGCGGTGGTGGCGAGAGCGTAGCCGCCGCGACTCCCCACCGTCATCGCCTCGTAGCGCTGCTCGATCCCGTCGCCCCGCTGCGGCGTCATCGTGTCCTGCGCGAAGCCGGTGAAGTTCTCCCGGTTGCGGAGGCTCCTCAGCTGCAGCCACCCGTTGAAGCGGAGCTCGGCGTCCGTCGGGCCCGAGGCGCCGTCCATCATCACGAGCAGGCGGGTGCTCTCCCCCCCGAGGTTCGGATCGTAGCTGTCGAAGAAGCCGACCCGCCCGCTGAGGAAGTCGTCCTGCCTGATGACCCCGGCCTGGTCCCAGCGGGCGCCGTAGCCGAAGGCGGACACCGACCACCGAAAGCCATCGGTCCCGTCGTCCTCGGTGTAGCGGGCGAGGGCGCTCGCCCGTTCCGCGGCGCGGTTCGCTCCGAAGCCGTCGCTTCGGTACAGTTCGAAGGCGCCGAAGGTCTCGGTCCTCGTGTCCACCGGGGCCACGAGCCCGAGGAGGCGCGTGGTATTGAAGGATCCCTGCGTCAGCCGGACCCGGGAGCCGCGCTCCGGGACTCCGAGCCGGTACTCCGCCGTCCCCGCGAAGGCGAAGTCCCCCTGCTCGGGATCGAAGACGCCGTTTGTCACCGCGACCTGCTGCACCACCTCCGGGGGGATGAAGAAGATGTCGGCGTAGCCGTGGTTGTGGGCGTTGCTGACCTCGTTGAGGGGCACGCCGTCCACCAGGAACTCGATGTCCTGACCGGTCCCCGCCGCGAAGCCGCGAAGAAAGGTCTCGTGGGCGTGGCCGTCGCCGCCGGCCTGGGTGGTGAGCACGCCGGGGGCGAGCATCAGGGCCTCGGCGGCGTCGCGTCGCGGCACCGCCCGAAGTCGGTCGAGGTCGGCCACGAAGCGGGAGGCGGGCGCGGCGGCTCTCCGCCGGCGACCGGCGACCGTCTCGCCTCCGAGGTCGTAGGCGCGGGTGCTGCTCCCGGCTCCGAGCTCGGCGCGAAGGACGTCCACACCGCCGAAGTCGAGGTCGTCGAGGGGCGGCAGCGCCGCGCTCGACGTCGCGGTCTGCCCGAGGCCGACCGCGGGCAGGCCAAAGAGCAGGACCACCGCCGCGAGCGCGGTCGCTCGGGTCGCCCGCCGGACCCTGGCCGGCGCGTGCGCCGCGCTCAACGTCCCCGGCCCTCGGGCGCGGCGTCGATCGCGCGCTGAAGCTCCTCGAGTCCCGGCAGCGCGCTCGCGTCCTCCACCGCGGCCACGTAGGGCGCGGCGGACTCTGGGCTCCCGGTGTGAACGAGCGCGAAAGCGAGCGCGTACCGACCCACGTCGTCCAGCGCCTCCGGCAACAGCTCGGACCGAAGCGCCCGCGCGCGCTCGAGCGCCCCCGCCTCGACCAGGATGAGGAGGCGCTGAGCCTGGCGCCGCGCCGGGTCCTCCACAAAGCGGTTGGCGCGCAGCGCCGCGGCCGGGTCGCCGGCGACTCGCCACTGATCGGCGGCCTCGAAGGCGTAGCGGGCGGAGCCGAGTCGAGCCGGGTCGAGGAGCCGGGCTGCGACCCTCGGGCGGTCCTGCTGGGCGTGGATCCAGGCGAGCTGCGCTACCCACTCCACGGCGCTCGGCTCGGCCCATCGGGCCGCCTCGAGGGCGATCGCGGCCTCGTCGAGAGCGCCCGCGTCGAGCAGGGCCCGCACCACCCACTGCCGGTCCCGCTCCGGGTGCCGGCTCGTCTGGTAGAGGCGCTCGGCCCGCGCGCGCGCCCCGCGGTAGGCGCCGATCTGAAGGAGAAGGCTGACTTGCTCTCGGAGCATCCCGGGGTCGGACTCGAAGCGGGACAGCCCGCGGCCGAGCGTGGACCACGCAGCGGTGGCGGTGCCGGAGAGCCGCTCGTTGCGCGCGAGGAGGGTGAAGTAGTCAGGGTACCGCGAGCCGACCGCCTCCGCCCGCCGGAGCGCGGCCAGGCTGCCGGTCGGGTCGCCGAGGTGATGGCGGGCCACCCCGAGGTGCAGCCACGCCGCGGCGCGCCCGGGGTCGGCGGCCACCACCCGGCTCAGGGTCGACGCGGCCGTCTCGGGGTCGCGACGCCGAAGGGCGAGGTAGCCGAGCAGCTGGGCCCGGTCGACGGGGTCGAGGCGGGCCTGTCGGACCAGCGCTTCCGCGGGCTCGATGGCGCCGCGCTCGGCGAGGGCGAGGGCGCGGTCCACCGCCGAGTCCGGGGCGAGCACCGCGGTCAGGAGGAGCGCGATCATCGGAGCTCGAACCTCAGCGTCTTCGTGGCGAGGACGGGGACGCGCGCTCCGCCGTCTCGAGCCGGCGAAAAGGACCACTCGCGGATGGCGGCGAGCGCGGCCTGCTCGAACACCCCGGGCGGCCGGGCCTCGATCACCTGCGCCCGGGCGACCCGCCCCGTCGCGTCGATGAGGAGGCGGAGGACGACGACGCCCTCCGTCCCGCTCGCGGCGGCGGCCGCGGGGTAGCGGGGCAAGCGGCGTTGCAGGACCCGGGGCGGCTCGCTGACCTCCTCCGCCGACTTCACGCGGGGGGCCGCGGCCTCGCCTTCGGTTGGGCCCCGCACGGGGGGCCCGAGATCGGAGTCCGGGGGGCCGACGCCCGGATCCAGGAAGGCGGACGGCAGCTCCGGAGCCCGGAGCTCCGCCCGGGCAGCGGGCGCCTCGGCGGCCGCAGGCGTGCTCGGACGGTCCGGGCGCGAGGGCCGAATCGGCTCGGGCGGGGGCGGCGCGACCTCGAAGCTCACCTCCGGCGGGCTCGGCGCGGCCCGGGGCGCCGGCTGGACCGCTGCCCCGGCGAAGGCGAGGACGAGGGCCAGGTCGAGGCTCAGCCCCGCGAGTGCAGCGAGGGCAAAATGGCGGGGCCGGATGGAAAGCGCGGTCACGGGCCCTCCTTCACCGCGACCGCCACGTGCCGCGCCCCAGCGAGCCGGCACTGGTCGACGACGTCCACGAGGAGCTCGGCCTCCACGCGCCGGTCCGCGACGACCAGGATGCGGCCGGTCGGATGGCCGCCGAGGACGTGACGGACCCGCGCCTCCACCATCCACCGCGGCACCGGCTCCCCTTCCACCGCCACCGTCTCCTCGCGGGTCACCGCGACCCGGATCGCCCTCGACTCGACCGAGCTCCCGCTCGCGGCCCCTGGGCGCTCGATCGGGATCTCGACATCGTCGACCAGGGTGGAGCTGACCACGAAGAAGATGAGGAGGAGGAAGGTCATGTCTACGAGCGGGGACAGGTTGACGCCCTCGCCCTCGTCCTCGCCTCGTCCCCTCCGGAGCAGCCGGCGGCTCACGTCCGCCCTCCGGAGAGTCGCGCGAGCTCCGCGAGCTCCTGGCGCAGCCGCTCCTCCCGCCGATCCAGCCAGGTCCCGAAGAAGAGCCCGGGGATGGCGAGGGCGAGCCCGACCTCGGTCGTCAACAAGGCCTCCGCGATCCCGGCGGCCACGCCGGTGGAGGCGTCCTCCGTGCCCAGCGCGGAGAAGGTCTGGACCATCCCGCTGACGGTGCCGAGCAGGCCGAGCATGGGGGCGGTGGCGTTCAAGGTGCGCACCGTCCGCCGGAAGCGCCCGAGCCCCGCGTCGAGCCGAGACAGCGAGTTGCGGCGGGCGACGTCGTCCCTGGGGCCGCGCTGCGGCTGCCCCAAGATCTCCGCTGCGGCCACGAGCACGCCCTCCCGGCCGGGCGGGGGGCGGTCGAGCAGGCGCTCGAGCGGGTCCGCGGTGCCCCGGCGCAGGAGCAGGGCCCGGAGCGTGACGGAGAACCCGAGCGCGCCGCCGAGCAGGAGCAGGAGCCACAGGATGGGGCCCCCGGCGGCGAGGAAGGCGAGCGCGGCGGTGGTCACGGCCCGGCCTCCGACTCCAGCAGCGCGGGGAGGTCCCGCGCCACCCGCTCGAGGCGATCGACCAGGCGGTCCACCCAGCTCGCCAGCGCTCCGTGCAAAAAGAGGGTCGGGACGGCGACCAGGAGCCCGAGCTCGGTGGTCACGAGGGCCTTCGAGATCCCGCCGGACAGGCGCGAAGCGTCTCCGGAGCCGTAGACGCTGATGACGTCGAAGGTCTCGATCATGCCCATCACCGTGCCGAGCAGCCCGAGCAGCGGGGCCACCGCGGCGATGAGCTTCAGGAGCGACAGCCGGCGCTCCATCCGGGCCACCTGCGCCACGAGGACGCTCTGGACGAGCTCTGCGCGGGCCTCTCGGGAGGCACCCCCATGGCGCAAGCAAGCCTGCGCCACCCGCGCCACCCCAGTGCCCCCGGACGCGATCGACGCCGGCAGCGGCGCCTCGGGGTCGCCCGCCGCCGCGGCAAGGAGCGCCTCCTCGCGCTCGGCGTCGTTGCGACTGGCGAGGCCGAGGGCGAGGACCCGCTCGAGGAAGACCAGGCCCACGAGCAGTCCGAGCCCGAGGATCGGCCAGGCGAGCGGACCGCCGGCCGCGATCCGGTCGAGGACCCCGGTCCCTCCCCGGTCCTCGAGGGCGGCCGGGTCGACCGCGAGCGGCACCACGCGCGGGCCGTCGCCTCCGAACACGCGGCTCACGTCGGCTCCTTCGACGAGGGTCCAGCCGCCCTCCAGCCGGACCAAGGGGCCCTCGAGGCCCCCGGGGGCGCGCCCAAAGGCGGTCAGGGCGCCCGCGTGGAGGACGACGCCCTCCACCTCCCGGCCGCTCGGCCCGAAGAAGCGCTCCGGGTCCTCGTGCAGGCTGCGCGCCCGCTCGAGGGCGGTCACCGCGGCCCCGAACAGCCGCTCGAGGGCCTCGGGAGCCTCTGGGTCCTCGGGGATGTCTGCCTCCAGGGTCTCCCGCGCCTCCTGGAAGAGGGCGCCGAACCCGATGGGCTCGTCCGGTGCCGCCGCCGCTGCCCCGAGCTCGGCCTCGAGCCGGGCGGCCTCGGCCCGCAGCCCCTCGAGCTGCCGGGCCGCCGCCTCGACCTCGGCGCGGCCCTCGGCGCCTGCGGCTCGGCGCGCCTCCCGCAGCTCCCCGAGGCGGGTCTCGAGGGCTCGGCGCTCGAGGTCGAGGGCGGTCGCCTCCCCCTGCAGGGCAGCCTCGAGATCGGGCTCCGAGGAGAGGAGTGCGAGGAGGAGGAACGCCTTCATCGGGCCTCCACGAGCGCGTCCGCCGGCACCTCGAGCCGACCGGGGCTCCGCCCTCGGCCGAGGGCGTCCAGGGTGGCGTCGATGGCGGTGCGCTCGGATCGGTCCTCGGTCAGCACGAAGCGATAGCCCGTCGGGCCGGGGCGGGTGTATCCGGCGCGGCCGTCCGGGAGCCGGAACAGGAGGGCGACGAGCCCCAGCCGCGCCACCTCCGCCATGATCGTCGCGCCTTCGACCGGGATCGCGCGCCGGTCCCGGCCGCTGGTCTCCGCCAGGCGCCGCTCGGCCCGGATGAAGCGCCAGAGGCGGTTGGCAGCGCGGTCCGGGGCGAGGGTCTCGGCCTCGAGCCCGCGGCGCAGCTCATCGAGCTCGCGCAGCCGCGCCTCGGTCCGGATGGGGAGCCCCTCTTCGACCTGGCGTCTCAGCTCGGCGACGGCCGAGAGGAGCGCGGGCAAGACCGCCTGGGCCTCGCTGCGCCGCGCGGAGGCGGCTGCCTCGAGGCCACGCAGCTCCCCCCGTAGAGCCTCGACGCGGGCCCGGGTGCGCACGGCGCCGAGCTGTAGCTCGCGCGCCTCGTCCGCGTAGCGCCGGCGGTCCTCTTGAAGCCCGGCGCGCTCGGCCGCGACCAGGGCGGCGAGGTCGTCCACCGTCACCCGTAGCTCGGCGACCCGGCGGGCCGCGTCGGCGACCGGCGCATCGCCGTTCGCGGAGGGCTGGGCGAGGGCGCCGGTGGGGGCGGCGAGCGCCGCGACGGAGAGGATCAGGCGTGCGCGCATGACGCTCGGCCTCGGCTACACGAGGGCCGCCGCGCAGGCGAGCGCGGAGTCAGAGCGGCTCCCAGGAGCAGAAGCCGAGCCCGTTGAAGTGAATGCTCTGGCGAAAGCCGTACACGACGTACCCGAGCAGGGTCAGCTGGTCCGGGGGCAGGAGCCCCCCGTCGTCGTAGCGCACGGGGCTTTTAGTCACGGGATCCATCAGCCGGGCGCCGCTCGCGTCCCGCAGATCGAGGAGGTCCTGCTGGGCTAGGCCCTCCGCCGTCACCACGCCGTCCGGTCCGGCGACGGCCGCCCATGGATCGAAGCGGAGCCGGGTCTCGCCCTGCAGCAGCACGTCCCAGAACAGGTGCACGCTGTGGGGGTACACGGAGGCGCCGACGGTGCTCGCGTTGGGGATGGCGATGCCCCGGGTCCCGTCGACCCCGTTGCTGCAGCGGCGGAAGCGCGTGGGCGCGGAGAAGCCCACCGAGAAGCGAACGGCGGTGCTCGTCCCGGACCCTCCTCTGAGGGTGGCCGTCCCCGCCATCCAGAAGGTCCAGCCGTTGTCCACCATGGTCTGAAAGTCGGCCTGCGAGGCGGAGACGTTCTCCGTCCCTGCGGTCGCGTCCACGACGTCGAGCCCGATGTGGTGGCGGGTGGCCGGCAGATCGGTCAGGGTGGTGAGCTCGACCCCGCTGGGCGGCCGCATGAGGTCGACCACGGCCGGTCCAGCCCAGCTGGCGATCACGGGGCCGTCCGTCTGGTCCGCGTGCTGCTCGCGGACCCGTATCTCGCCCACGGTGATGATGTACTTGTCGAACTCGAGCTCCCAACCCTCGGCGAACTCGAGCCGGTCCACGCCGGGCTCGTCATGGGGGAAGCCCTCGCGCATGGCGAGCCCACCGCTGAGCGAGAGCTGCAGGTTGCCCTGCCCCGCGACGTCCTCGCCGGTGCAGGCGAGGGCGCCGAGCGCGAGGCAGAGGGGCGCGGCCCTTCGAGCGATCCGAGTCATGGGGTCCTCCATTCGGCGCCGTAGGCAAAGCGAGACCGGATCCCTCGTCGGAGGGCGGCGCCGGCCACGGTCTCGGGGGCGAACGGGTCCGGGACGTCCTCGAGGCGCGCGAAATCGACGAATCGAAACCACTCGTCGACGCGGATCTGGATGATCAGGCGACCGGGGCTGTCGCCCCTGTCCGACAGCTCCACGCCGACCTCGACGCTCTCGACCACGCGCTGGGCCGGCTGCCCCACGAGGTCTCCGCGGGCGGAGAAGGGGACGGTGACGTCGCCCCGGCTCGCCCTCCCTTCGAGCAGGAAGGTCGCGCCGCCGAGCGGCTCGAGCTCGGCGACCGGTGAGCCGAGCGCGGTGAAGCCCGCGGGGTGCAGGTGGAGCTCCATCGTGGCCGTCGTCCCCGCGACGCCGGGCACGATCCCGAGCGAGGTGGGACTCGGGTCCAGGAGGTCCACGACGAACTGATCGAGCACGTCGCCGAGGACCGGACCGCGGTCGAAGGTGGCGTCGGCGGGGTGGGCGTAGGCGACGCGGGGGCCGAGCCAAGCGGGGAGGCCCCAGCTCTCGGCGCGCTGGCCCCCGCCGTACAGATACACCGGGCCCACGAGCACGAGCGCGGTGTCGAGCTCGATGGTCCAGGCGGTCGCGGAGGGGAAGCGCTCAGGCGAAGCGGTGGCGGTGGTTGACGCCGCCGCAACCTCGTACGTGATGAGGTCCCCAGCGGTGAGACCTCCACAGCCGGCGGCCGCCGCGAAGGCGAGGGTGATGGCCCCGAGCATCGAGGTCCTTCGGCGCGGCAGTGCGCTCGGCTCCGGCGACATGGCGATCGATCTCCTACGTTGGATCATTCCGAGTCCTCCCGAGCAAATGCAATGGAATTGCGAAAAAAGGCCGAAAGCCGCATGCTGCTCCCATGGCAGCCCAATCGAGCCAAGCCCACGTTTCGAAGCGGACGGTCGCCGCCGCATGGACCGCCCTCGCCCTCGGGCTCGCCGCGCCCGGGGGGCTCGCCTGCGGCGACGATCCGGTGAGCGAGCCTCAGGGGCCGTGGGCCTGCACCGACGACCGCGACCGCTGGGAGCGCTGCGACGGGGGGGACGTGATCTGGTGCCACGCCTTTGGCACCTCCCACTTCCACGGCGGGGCCAAGTGCGCGCAGGCCGGTCTCGAGTGCACCGAGCTCTCGGACCGTCGCGCCGTCTGCACCGACGGCGACGCGAGCTGCGAAGAGGGAAGCTTCACCTGCGAGGGGAACACCGCCTTGAACTGCACGAGCGGCGTGCTGGCGCGGGAGCCCTGCGGCACCCTGAAGCGCTGCCTCGCCGATGAGGCCGCCGGGGTCGCGACTTGCTGGGACGATCGCCCTGAGGCGCCGTGCTCGGGCCACGGGGACCTGTATTCTTCTGGCTGCGTCTGTCATCGCGGTTACGTCCCCGGCTCGACGCCGGATAGCTGCGTAGCGGGCTGAGCTTCGGCTCGAGAGCGGACGGGTGGCGACGCTCGGGCGGCGCGCTCGGCGGGTCTGCCGAGCGCGCCGCCCTTCGGACTTCAATCGCCGTGGTCGTGGTCGTGGTCGTGGTCCGAATGCCCGCCCATCATCTCGAAGCCGATGCCGACCACCGACTCGCTCGTCGGGCCGAGTTGGAGGTCGTAGCGCCCCACCTCGACGTCGAACACGTGGGTCACGGCGACCTCGCCGCATTCGGTCACCATCTCGGTGCGCTCGGGCATCAGCTCCGCCCCCCCGGTGCGCGCCATCCGCAGAGGTACGGCCTGGGAGAGACCGATCAGGACGTCGCCCGCGGCCTCCATGTCGAGGTGCACGAAGCCCTCGTTCATGCTCGCTCCCGCCGGGAGAGTCACGTTGACCCGGGTGTGCTCGAACGTCGCCGAGGGGGCGCTGGCCGCGTCGGAGCTGGCCGTCACGGCCTGAAACGGGCCGTCGGCGAAGTGCTCGCAGAGCTCCTCGATCGGTGAGTGTTCGTGCTCGTGCTCGTCCTCGCCGCACGCGCCGGCGAAGGCGAGGGCGGCGGCGGCGAGGGACAACCCCAGCGGCCGCAGTAAGGTGAAGGGCAGCTTGCGCCGCGAGGCGATCGAATTCTGGTTGAGGTCCATTCTCGTAGCTCCTCCCGCTCCAGGAGCGGGGCCAAGATTCCCGCTCCAGGAGCGGGGCCAAGGTCCCGCTCCAGGAGCGGGGCCAAGGTCCCGCTCCAGGAGCGGGGCCAAGGTCCCG
>DAIQNR010000020.1:0-35839 GCA_036788295.1 Myxococcota bacterium | reverse complement strand
TCCCGCTCCAGGAGCGGGGCCAAGGTCCCGCTCCAGGAGCGGGGCCAAGGTCCCGCTCGTAGAGCGGGGCCAAGGGTTGGGGTGATCGACCGAGGGGAGAGAGCCCCGTGCGCAGACGCCCAAGCCGAGGCGCCGCTCCGATTCGCCGGCCCTCGCCGGACTAGACTTCGGGCGGTGCGGCTCGGGGGCTCCGCGCGAGGGACCCCGCTCCAGTCAGGCCGGGAGGCGAGGTCTTCGGGGCTCGAGCGAGCACGCTGCCCGGACACGCTGCGGCCGGGAGCGGGAGCGCCGGGAGGTCGGCGGGGCCGATCGTGCGCCCGATGGAGAGAGGGGTCGGGGCGGACCGATGGCTCCGGAGCCCGAGCAGAGGGCAGAGCTGGTGCTCGTGCTCGTGCTCGCAACCCAGGCTGACCTTTCCGGCGCCCGTGTCCGAGAGGTGGCAATCGTCCACATGCTCGACGCCGGCGAGCCCCACCCGATGCTCCACCCCGACGAGGTGCCCGAGCACGCTCGCCAGCAAGCCGACGAGCACGAGCCACGTGAGGAGCCGAAGCGCGCGCCTCGGCCCCCGGCCGCTCGCCGATCGGCCGCGCGAGCGCTGCGGCTCGCGCCACTCGGACCGGCTGCTCGGACGGGCGTGGCGAAGTGGGGGCGGCATGGAGCGCATCTGCGACTCGATTGCAGAAGGTGGTATCGGTCGTCGTCGAGCCTGTCAACGGGTGGAACGCTCCGCGTCCGGACGTCGAGAAGGCGTTCTGGACCGCGCTCGTGCACGGGTTTTGCCGCCTTCGAAGCCGGTGCGGCTCGAGCCAGCGCTCTAGATCTAGAGGACGAGGCCCACCTCGACGGTCAGAGCGGTGCCCTCGGTCTCGAGCAGGGACGCGCGTTCCACGGCGGCCCCGAAGAGCACGCACGGGCCGCGGTCGGTCGCAGACGGCCCGGGGCCTCCGGATGGATCGAAGACGATGAGTCCGCCGAGGCGGAGCCCGTGCAGTGTGGGTTCGGACTGCTCGAGCGTGCCGACCACCGGGCGGTATTCGACGAAGACCTGGGCGGCATCCAGACCAGAGCCTTTCGGGCCGGCGAAGCCGAGGGCGGTGGCGACCGCGCCGCCGAGCGCGAGACCGTCGAGGGCCCCGGTGCCAAGGAAAGAAAACGCCCGCAGAGATGCCCCGAGACGGAGCTGGCCGTCGCCGAGCGGGAGCCGGGCGAGCTCGAATCCGTAGCCGAGGTCGAGCGAGGCTCCCACGCCGAGCTCGACCGCCCGCGGGCCTCGCTCTTGGTGACCGGGGTGAATCCCTAGGCCGAGGAGGAAGCCGCCGTCGCTCCTCCAAGTCAGGTTCGGTCCATAGGTGGTCGTGTCCGCCTGAAAGTGGGTGTTCCAACCGATGGAGAAGCTCGACTCGGCCACCCTGGGGCCGTGAGCCGCCACCGCCGCCGGCACATTCACGAGCCCGAACAGGAAGAGCGCCGGCCCGATCATGGGTTATGGCTCCGAGCGATCAATACATGATCCCCATCGTGAAATAGATGCGATGTTGGTCGGAGTACTCGGGGAACATCTCGAGCACGGCCGGGTCGTTGTAGGCGTACGTCATGGTCAAGCGGACGAACAGCTCGTCCTCTGGGTGCTCGATGGTGTCGGCGGTGACCTGAACGGCCGTGTCGAGGTAGCGCTGCCTGGTCCGCTCGTTCGGCTCGAGGCTGGCGGCCCCGGCGCTCGCCACCACGAGCAGGGTGGTGAAGAACCATTTGGCCGGGATCTGGGCGCTGCCCTCCACCGTGAATCCGGCTCGGCCTTCGGAAGCGTTGGCGAACGCGATTCGAGGTCGAAACCGCCGGTAGGCGAGCGGCGAGGCGAAGGTCGCATACGCTTCGAGGCGAAAGTTCGTCCCGAAGTGTCCTCGTCGGGTGGCGTTGAAGTCTTCGTCGAGCTGCGCGAGCAGGTCGAGGCCCGCCCTCGCGTGGGCGAGCCTCCCCTCGGAGAGGGACCAGCTCGCGTCGGCAGTGAGAAATCGGAAGGCATCGGTACCCAGGCGGACGAAGCCGACGGTCGCGAGCAGGTTCTCGGCGTCGCTCAGGTCGAAGCGGGTCAGCTCGAAGCCGATGTCATCGACGAAGCGCAGCTGCTCGTAGGAAAAGCGGGTGTCGAACCGCAGCAGCGCGTCTTCGGCGCCTCGGTCGAGCCGCGGTCCGATGACATAACTCGAGCGGGCGTGAAGGAATGGGAACCCGAGTTCGAAGTACACCGAAGCCTGGCCGGTGCCAAAGCTCTGCCTCGTGTTCTCGAGCAGCCAGTAGCCGCCGAGCGTGACCTCGAGCAAGTCCTCCACGGTCACCCGAGCGCCGTGCAGCATCTCGGTGATGTCGTTCACCCTGAACCGCAGCTGGTTGGCCATCGAGAACAAGGTGAGCTGCACCGGGCCGTCCTTTGGACGAAGGTTCAAGAGCAGCCCGGCGTTGACGTGAAAGAGCGCCTCCCCGAACCGCTCCTCTTCCGGGTCCCGCTGAAGGACGTTCAGGGTCCCGAACAGCTCGAAGACCCGGCGGTCCCGGGCCCAGCGCTCGTCGGCTTCGAGGTAGTAGACCGCCTCGAAGCCCTTCACTCGGTGCTGGTACAGCCCCACGAGATCGAACTGAGCGAAGGCCGGAGTGGGCCCAAGGAGCAGCAGCCAAGCGGCCCACGGCGTCGATTTCACAGCTCGAACCCCAGCCGAAGTTCGAACCGGCCCCTCACTGCGTCCCAGCCAAGCTCGATTCGGGTGGAGCGAACGGTGTGCCCGTTGGCCCGGGGCAGGGCATGAAGGACGAGCAGCGGGCCGGCGCCGAGTTCGGATCCCAAAGCTCTCCCTTCGAGCCCCCAGGCGAGCTCCGTGGCCACGAAGCCGCCGGCGTCGACGCAAGACAGGCCGGAAAACGGCGCGGCGCATGCGGAGAAGAACAGGTCGAGGTGAGCCCGCCCGCCCGCGGCGCTGGTCGGACCGAGGTCGGTGTTCGGCCTCGAGAGCAGCAACCCCACCTGCGCGGTGCCGCCGCCACCGAGCAGCAGCCCGGGGGTGACCGCGTGGCCGACGGCGATCCGGGCCCGGGGCCCGAGGGAGGCTCCCCCTTCGGGCCCGAGGCTCGCCCCCGCCCCGAGTCCCCATACGAGCTCGACGCCCCCGCCCTCTACGTAGGCCATCGACGAGGACGCGCTCGCGTCCGGTTCGGTGGCGGTGCCGGCCCAACTCGGGTTCGGACCGGTGAGGAGGAGCACCAGGACGACGACTCTTCGGCGCCTCCAGAGCAAGCCGAGCGCGAGCAGCGCGAGGGCGGGGGCGCCTCCCGCCGTGCACCCGCCGAGCTCGCCCCGGGGAAGGGTCCGGGGACCGCAATCGCCGCAGTCGCTGCCAACCGGGCACGGGCCTTGGTCGTCGCAGACCCCGTCAAACGCGGTGCGGCAGGTGTTTTCGCAGACCGAAACCGGTTCGTTCGGCCGGTCATCCCCGCATCCGAACCCTGGAGCCAGGCCGGCACCCCCGCCCCCGCCCGCGGTCCGGGGGCCGCAGTCCCCACAGTCGGTGCCGAAGACGCACGCAGAGGTCAGGGAGCCGGGGCCCCCGTCGTCGCACTCGCCGTCGAACGCAAACGGGCAGGAGTTGAGGCAGAGCAGGCCCTGGGCCTGGGCGGGCCCGGCGGTGAGCGCGAGCAGCGCGATCAGCGAGCAGGCGCGCACCCCCCGGAACGTACCCATGACGAGCGGATGCGAAAAGGACCCGCGAATGAAAGCTGAGCCGCGATTCGCTCGGCCTCGCTCGGTCGGCGGCGGGAGGAGGGAGCAAGAGCCGCGAAAGGCTTCGCGGTGGTGGCCACTCAGGGGCCTCGGAGAAACGAGATCGATGGGACGAAGCCGTAGAGCCCGCCGGTTGGCGTCGAGAAGCGAAGGTCGGTCTCGACCGAGAGGGACGGACCGCCTTGGGTGAGTCGACCGAGCGTCGCGTGGCGCCGGCCGGAGCTGAGCAGCAGGTCGACCCCGCTGCCGGCGGCGATCCCGTCCGGGTCGAGGGCCAGTCGGTAGGGTTCTTCGAACTGGCGCTCGATCGACGCCTGGTACGAGAGGAACATGAGCCCCCTCTCCTCACCGTCTTCGTGCGGGCTCGAGAAGCTCGAGGTCCGGGGCGGCCCGAAGGAGAAGGACCTCCGGACCATGCGCCGTCCCAGAGATTCGACCGTCGAAACGGGAAGCCCTGCTCCGGACCCGACGTCGTCGCGGGGGTTCATGCGGCGGGTGTGGGACGAAAACGGACAGAGTTGACCGAGCGGGTCGAGTTCGACCCCGGGCCGTGGGCCGTGGCACTCTCTTCGGTTCGGGAACACGTTCGGCAGGCCGGGGACTTGGCGCCGGTGAAGAAAGTAGTTCCAGTCGCAGTGGCTCTTCCCGAGCTTCGGTTCATCCCGAAACGGAGCCCGGAGCGGGGGAGCGCCGCTCGGCCAGCGGCCGACGATCCGGGACGCGACGAGCTCCGGCGACACCCCGTGGGTCTTCGCGGTGTCGTGGACGAATCGGTGAAAGGTCCCGACCTCCAACCGGAAGCGGCGAGCCACGAGAAAGCTCCCATTTCGGGCCCAAACCGGGACGGCAAGCGGTCCAATCGGGCGGGCCGCGCCGTTTCGCCGGTAGCCGAGGACCACCTCTCCGGCTGGGATGAGCGCCTGCCCAGGCATGCCCTGACGCCGGTCGATCGGGGTGCGCCTCGGGGTGATCGACCGGGTCCGGCCATCGACTTCGATGTGCCCGAACAGACCCGGCTGCGACCCGAGCTCGAGAAAGCCGAACGGGTCGAAGTGCTCGTCGAATTCCTCGCGTGCGGCGCTTCTCGCCTCCGGAAAGACGGTCTGGGCCGAGCCGTCGAGGCGACGCAGGATCTCCCGCTCGAGCCCTTCGAGCGCAGAATCGCCGTCGGCGGCGAGCAGGAGGACCGCGTCGGCGGCCGACAGCGGGTGCTCCGCGGCCTCGTCAGGCTGGCCCCCGAGCCGTCCGGCCCGCCGAACCATGCCCTCGGCGAAGTCGGGAAATAGGGACTTCAGCTCGGTCGCGCGGTCCGGATACGTCTTCTGGAGTCCCGGAAATGTCAAGGCTACTTGCAGCCACTCGGCGGTGGCAGCCGGGTCTTCCTTGCGCTTCGCCCGGTGCTTCAGGACAGCCACCGACGAGACCAGAGGCAGCGTGCGGAGCGCGGTCCTGAACCGCCCGCCGTCCATGACCAACAGCGCGAGCAGCCGCTGCCTCGGCTTGTTGAATCCAAAGAGGATGTTGCCTTGGATGTCGGCGCCTTCCACCTCTTCGTCGGCGTAGGGGAGGTAGAAGGCGCGGTCGTCGTCCGCGTCGTCGTCGTAGCGGACCACTCAGGGCTCCCGGCACGGAACGTCGATCTCGACCACGATCCCCCGGCCCGACGTGGGCGGCCGCACCTCGATGTGGCCGCCCACCAGCATGACCCCGACCCGAGCGAGCCCAAGCCCGATCCCGTAGCCGTCGTCGTCGCCTGCGGCGGCAGGCTTCATGCTCATGCTCGACCGCATGCGCTCGAGGGCCCGCTCTCGCGCTTCGCCGTCGAGTCCGTGGTCCCTGATGACGAGCCGGTAGGCATTCGGCCGGCGATGACCCTCAAGGTGAACCGGTTCCCCGCCGTGCTTGACCGCGTTGATGAGGAGGTTCGCCACCGTCCCGGTGAGGCCGGCGGGAAGCAGGGCCGGCTCGACGTCCACTTGGGTCGCCCCGATGCGGATCCCTACGTCGGCGAGCCGATTCTCCGCTTCGATCAAGGCCTCCGAGGCGAGATCCGACGCCGAGATCGGCCCGCCTTGGTCGTCGCCCCTGAGGCCGAGAGCCAGCGACCGCGTCATGTCGAGCAGGCGCCGGCTCGCCTGCTCGAGGTCGGACGCCGCTTCCCGCAGCGAGGCTCGGGCCGGGTTGGGGATGTCGTCCGACAGCTCCTCGAGGTTCGTGATCTGGCCTCGGATCACGGTGATCGGGGTGCGGACGTCGTGGGCGAAGCGACCAGAGCTGAGGCCCGCTTCGAGCAGGCGAAAGTACCGGCCGAGGATCATCCGCTCGTCCCTCAGCTCGGTCACGCTCTGCTCGGCCTGGGCCAGCGCGACCGCCCTTTGGTCGTGCTCGCGGTACTGCGGTCCCACCATGTGGATGATCGCCTGGACCACGAGGGCGGCAGTCCCGACCACGAGCTGGGCCGCGACCGCGTCCCGCTGACCGCCGTGCGCGACTTGCAGCCAAACGAGAAAGAGAACGACCGGGACCAAGTAGGACAGGCGGACGACCCGAGCGTCGTGGAACATCCGCAGGTCGCTGAACAGGTTGGCCGCGACCCCGAGCGCGCCCACCACGGAGAACGCGGGGTGGACCATCCAGCACAGCAGCGCGACCCACAGGATCTGGAGCGTGTTCTGTACGAGGTAGGCCCACTCGAACCCGGCCACGTCCTCGGCCATCGCTCGGCGGCGCGAGACGTGCATGAGCGGCCAGGTGGCGGCGAGCAGGGCGGAGAGCGGTGCGACGCCGATCCAGCCGTACCGGGGTGGTCCTCCGTCGAGGGGGATATGGAGGAGCAGGAATGCAGCCTGCAGCGCCCCGCAGAGGAGGACCAGCGTCGCTATGGCCGATGGGGCATAACCCGGCCCCACCCGGGCCGCCAGCGCCCGCCCTCCCATTCGGCGCAACGCGTCGGGCACGACCCACGGAATGCCTCGCAGTGCCTCCGGGCTGCAACCCCCACCGGGGTCGGCCCTTGCACCGCTTGCGCCGCGAGGGAACATCGGGAGGCCAGGCTGTCAGGGGACCGCGTGGATTTCCCCGGCGGGCGGAGCCGTCTCGACGTAGCCGTTGTAGGCGTCGGCGAGACGCGTCGCCAGATCCTGCCCTTTCTGTGGGTCGCCGGTCAGCGCCACACAGGCCTCGAGGCCCTGTGTGCTCACCTCCCAGGTGTCGCTGCCCTCAGGTTTGTCGTACACTTCCTTGCCGATCTCGAGCAGGAGCTTGAACAGTTCTTCGGTGAGATAAATGGGGATCATGGTCTGGCCGCGACGCAGTCGCCGAGCCGAAGACTGCATCGCCTGTCGAGGTTTCGCAAGCAGCCCCCGTGTCAGGTACGCAACATCGAGCCGAGCAGCCGATCGGCGCCGAGGCTTTCGCCCGGCCGGAACGGGCATGCATCCGGCCACGCCGCCCGCAGCTCTCGTTCGGCTCCGGCGCGGTTGTACCTGGCCACGATGCTCTCGGGCTCATCGAGGCAGCGGTGGGATCGGGCCCAGAGGATGCCGAAACGCGTCGCCCACCCCTCTACGGCGGTCAGCATCGGGCCATCGTCGGGGCAGAGACTCACCCACAGCGGCAGCGCGAGCAGCAGGGCCTGGTGTCCAGCCGTGCCCAGTTCGTGGCGGAGGCTGCCCGGCGGCTCGGCCTGGCCGGCGCACATTCGGCCCAATACGCGCACGATCCGCTCCGCCGCCTCCGCGCCCCGGCGGGGTGGAGGAAACCGGGCCGCGAGCTTCACCAGCAGCGCTGAGCACAGAAGCGGTCCCAGTGCGGGAACGGCCGCGGGTGGGATCTCGGCGTAGGCGCCGAGGTGGTCGACGCCAGCCCGCTCGTCCTCGTCGGCGTCGGCCAGGTTGTCCGTGAAGTCGAACAGGATCTGGAGCCCGTCGAGGACCCCGGTTACGGTGTCGGTCTCGGCGTTCGAGAGGCTGCGGGCGGCGCACAGCGGGAGCGCGTAGAAGCGATGGGGTTGGCCGCCCCGCTCGCTGAAGCTGCGCTCGAGCTCGGCTGCGGCCACCCGGATCCAGGTGGCGCTCGAACGGTCGAGCTCCGAGAGAAGATCGGACAGTTGCGGGGTGAACAGGCGCACCACGGTCCGAGCCTGCCCGAAGGCGAGGCTCGGCGAAACCGGGTCAGAGGTCCTTCACTTCCTTCAGGAGGTCTTGGACCATCTTCTTGGCGTCGCCGAAGAGCATCACGGCGTTGCTCCGCTCGAACAGCGGGTTCTTGATGCCGGCGTACCCGGCGCTCAGGCTTCGCTTCACCACGAACACGGTGCGAGCCTCGTGCACGTTGAGGATCGGCATCCCGTAGATGGGGGAGGTCTTGTTGTCGAGCGCGTCCGGGTTCACGACGTCGTTGGCCCCGATCACGATAACCGCGTCGGTGTTCTTGAACTCGGGGTTGATGTCGTCCATCTCGAGCAGCTCTTCGTAGGGCACGTCGGCTTCGGCGAGCAGCACGTTCATGTGGCCGGGCATCCGGCCCGCGACCGGGTGGATCGCGTACCGAACCGTGGCTCCTCGCGCCTTGAGCTGGTCCCCCAGCTCCCGCACGGTGTGCTGGGCCTGGGCAACGGCGAGCCCGTAGCCGGGCACGATGATCACCGAGCTGGCCGCCTCGAGCACCATGGCCGCCTCTTCCGGTCCGGCGGAGGTGACGGTCGTGTACTCCGAGTTGTCGCCGCCCCCGCCGCCATCCTGCTGGCCGAAGCCGCCGATGAGCACGTTCAGCAGGGACCGGTTCATGGCCACGCACATGATGTTGGTGAGGATGAGCCCGCTCGCTCCCACCAGGGCGCCGCCGACGATGAGGAGCGGATTGCCGATGACGAAGCCGGCCATGGCCGCCGCGACCCCGGAGTAGGAGTTGAGAAGCGACACCACCACCGGCATGTCGGCGCCTCCGATCGGGATGACCAAGAGCACGCCGAGCGCGAGCGCGGCGGCGATGACCACCAGCAGCCCGATGCTGACCACGAAGCCGTTGGCGGTGGTGAAGCCGAACACCCAGGCGAAGAAGACCGCACCCACCGCGATGGCGAGGTTCTTGTAGTGCCGGTTCGGTAGGAGGATCGGGTTGCCCTTGTTGAGCGTCCCGCGGAGCTTCATGAAAGCGACGATGCTGCCGGTGAAGGTCAGGCCGCCGACCAGGATCGACAGGACCGTGGTGATGACGTTCGCTCCGCCGTTGAGGGCTTCGGACACGCTCGCGACGTCGTCCGGAACCATGAACCGCTCCCAGAAGAACGCGAGCGGAACGAGGGCCGAGGCGGCCCCGCCGAAGCCGTTGAAGAGGGCGACCATCTCCGGCATCTCGGTCATCTCCACCTTGAGGGCCGCGTAGGCCCCGAGGGAGGCGCCGATGATGACCCCGACGATGACCCAGCCCCAGTGAAAGGTCCCCATCTCGACGAGGACCCCGAGCACGGCGACGGCCATGGCTCCGGCGGCGAGCTGGTTGCCGCTTCGGGCGGTCTTCACCTTCGAGAGCCGCTTGATCCCGAAGATGAACATCATCGCCGAGACCAGGTAGATGAGGGGTACGAGCACGCTCGTCTGGCCGGCTTCGTTCACTTCTTCCTCCCGAACATGCGCATCATGCGATCGGTGACCATGAAGCCGCCGACCACGTTGATGGTGGCGAACGCGACGGCGAGCGTCCCGAGCAGCTCGGCGAAGATCGAGTCGGACTGACCGGCCACCGCGATCGCGCCGAGAATGGTGATTCCGCTGATGGCGTTCGCGCCGCTCATCAACGGGGTGTGCAGGGTCGGCGGCACCTTGGTGATCAGCTCGAAGCCTACGAAGCAGGCGAGCACGAACACGTAGAGGCCGACCAAGAACGGTCCAAGGATCATGAGTTTCCTCCCTCGATGGTTTCGCGGGTGGGCGGATGCATGATCTGCCCGGCGTGGGTGAGCATCGACCCCTTCGTGATCTCCTCCTCGAGGTCGAGGCTCAGCTCGGCCTTCTTGGCCAGGTGGAGCAGGAGCGCGAGCACGTTTCGCGAGTACATGACGCTCGCGTCGCCGGGCACCGTAGCCGGGAGATTGTCGTGCCCGATGATGGTGACGCCATGTTTCTCGACGGTCTGGTTGCGCTCGGACAGCTCGCAGTTGCCGCCCTGGGCCACCGCCATGTCCACGATGACCGCGCCCTTTCGCATCCGCTCCACGGTGGCGGCGCTGATGAGCTTCGGCGCCGGCCGCCCGGGGACGAGCGCGGTGGTGATGGCCACGTCGGCCTCGGCCAGCCGGTCGGCGACCAACGCCTGCTGCTTCTCGAGGAACTCTTTCGTGACTTCTTTTGCGTAGCCCCCGGTTCCCTGCTCCACCTCGTCGAGCGGCAGCTCGATGAAGCGGCCGCCGAGCGACTCGATCTGTTCCTTGACCTCGGGCCGGATGTCGGAAACCTCGACCCTCGCTCCGAGCCGCTTCGCGGTGGCCAAGGCCTGAAGACCGGCCACGCCGGCCCCGAGGATGACGACGCGGGCGGGCTGGATCGTGCCCGCCGCGGTCATGAGGAGCGGAAAGTACTTGTCGAGGTGGGAGGCGGCGAGCAGCACCGCCTTGTATCCCCCGAGCGAAGCTTGAGAGGACAAGGCGTCCATCCCTTGCGCCCGGGTGATTCGGGGCACGAGCTCCATGGCCATGCAAGTCACTTTTCTCGAGACCAGGTGGCGCACCATGTCGTGGTTGGCATGGGGGGCCATGAACCCGATCGCGAGGCATCCCTCCTTGAGGGCTTTGGCCTCGTGGCCGCCGAGCGCCTCGCTGTTGGTGAACGGCGCCACCTTCAGGATCACATCGGACGTACCAAAGCCCTCCGCCGCGTCCGCGAGCACCTCCGCTCCGGCTTCGACGTACGCCTCGTCCGAGAAGTGGGCTTTGGCGCCGGCGCCGGTCTCGACCCGGACGCTGAAGCCAGCCTTCGTCAGTTTCTTGACCCCCTCCGGCACGAGCGCCACCCGGGCTTCGCCCGGCGTTCGCTCGAGGGGTACGAACACGCGCATGCCCCTCCATGGTCCGGCAGAAGACCGAGCGCAAGGGGTAAGGACGAAACCGCCGGGACCGGGATGCACCACCGAAGCGCAGCGAATCCGGTCCTCTTGGCTCCGCTCGAGCCCTGCTGCGGTTCCGTTCGATCGGCCCGAGCGACGGGCGCCTCGATCCGGTTGGCCGGCGGGGGCGCCGGAGTTTCGCGAGGCGCCTCACAGCTCGATGGCGAAGCGGCGCCGGGGCTGGCTGCCTTGGATCGCCGCCGCCAGCAGCCACACGAGGATCGACGCGAGCAGGACGCTGAGGACGACCCCGACTTGCTCGAGCTGCGCCAGCTCGGCCACGCCGGGTGCGCCGAGATCCACGTCGTCGAGGCGCCGGCCCAGCTCGGCCACCAGCTCGGCCTGCCTGGGGCCGATCCATCGCCGGGACAGCGCGGCCAGCCCGGTCACGAGGAGAATGCCGACCGCGCGCCCTCGCAGTGGAGCCTGAAAGGAGCGCCACCCGAGCACGAGGCTCCCGAGCAGGACCGGCCCGGCCAGCACCCCAACCCCGTCGATGACCCCGATCAGGTCCCGGGCGAGGGCGTCGGCGGCATGCGCGGAGTCGAGCACCCACTCCGCTCGCTGCCTGAGCAGACCGCAGGTGGCGAGCGCACCGATCCATCCCCCGAGGAGGAGCACGTGGACGATCCGCGCCGCGGCCTGAAGGAGTCCCAACGGGGGAAACATAGCAGCTCCGTGCCGGACCGGGCAGGGCCGCCGTTTCGGCGGCTTGACCGTGGGTGGGCGCCGCGGGCGTCATCTCGTCCCATGACCAAGCGGGTCCTCACCGGGGTGAAGCCCACCGGCCTCCCCCACGTCGGCAACTACCTGGGGGCGATCCGGCCGGCGATCGAGCTGTCGCGCCGGCACGAGTCCTTTCTGTTCATCGCCGACCTCCACGCGCTCACCATCCGGCCCGACCCGGCCACCTTGAGGGAAGAGTCGTGCGGGCTCGCGGCGGCATGGATCGCGCTCGGCCTCGACCCGGAGCGCACGGTGTTCTACCGCCAGAGCGACGTACCCGAGATCCCCCTGCTCGCGTGGATTCTCTCCTGCAATCTGCCGCTGGGGCTTCTGAACCGGGCCCACTCGTTCAAGGACGTGCAAGCCAAGGGCACCGACGCCGGGGACATCCTCCACGGTCTGTACGCCTACCCGGTGCTGATGGCGGCCGACATCCTGCTGTTCGACGCCGACCTGGTCCCGGTGGGAAAGGACCAAAAGCAGCACCTCGAGATCGCGCAGGAGGCGGCGCGTCGGGTGAACCACCACTATGGTGCCGGGCAGACCGTGCTGAAGGTGCCGGAGCCGCTCATCGACGAGTCGGTGATGACGGTTCGCGGGCTCGACGGCCAGAAGATGTCGAAGAGCTACGGAAACACCCTGACTCCCTTCATGGACGCCGCGGCGCTGAAGCGGGCGCTCAAGCGGGTGGTCACCGATTCGACCCCCTATGGGGCCCCGCTCTCGGCGGAGGGCGACGTGCTGCTCGAGCTGATCGGGCTGCTCGACCCAGCCCGGGCCGAGCGGGTCGCGGCGAGCTACCGGTCGGGGCGAAAGGACCCGAGCGTGCCGGACGAAGCACTCGACGAGCCCACCGCCAACCACTTTGGCTGGGGGGACGCGAAGCGGGAGCTGGCCGAGGCGATGCTCGACGTCTTCGCCGACGCCCGCGACCGCTACGAGCGGCTGATGGCCGACCGCACGGAGATCGAGCGGTGGCTCGCCCAGGGGGCGGGGAGGGCCCGAGCGGTCGCCCGTCCGGTGCTTCGCCGGGTGATCGAGGCCGTCGGTCTTGGCACCCAGCTGCCCGATTGAGCCAAAGCCCCGGCGAAGCCCCGTCGCGGCCGGCTCCGGCGGCGCGGGGAACGGGCCTCACTTCGGGCGGCGCTCCGGCCTCGCCGGCTCGTCGCGGCGAAACCGGTCTTGGCTCCCCGGCCGCGGGGCTCCGAATCCGCGCGGCCCATCCGGTCGCCGTCCCCCGGCGAATCGGCCCCCAGCTCGAGGGGCGCGGTCGCGGGGCGGGGGCGCGTCGCCCCTCGGCTCGAGCGGGCGGACCACCTCCGGCTCTCGGGGAAGCTCGGTGCGGGCCATGTCGAGCAGCACCGCGATCACCACCGCCGGGTCCCGCTCCTCGAGCAGGCTGCGGGCGTATTCGAGCTGCTTGGCCGCGAGCTCCTCGCCGGCGTCGAGCCTGGCGTGCAGCGCCCGGCGGGTTCGCTTGAGCGCCGCCTTCTCGATGCGCCGGGCGTCCGGGATCGGTTGCCAGCTCGGTTCGACCTTCGCCGACCGCAGCACTTGGCGGATGCGCCGCTCTGCGCTCGGCGGAACGAGCAGCAGCGATCGGCCCTTCTGGCCGGCCCGACCGGTGCGCCCAGAGCGGTGGGTCAGAGCCTCCGCGTCGGTCGGAAGGTCGAAGTGCACGACGGTGGAGATGTCCTGCACGTCGATGCCGCGGGCGGCGACGTCGGTGGCGACCAGCACCTTGACGAGGCCGCGGCGAAACGCGCCGAGCGTGCGGTCTCGCTGCACTTGCGACAGGTCGCCGGAGAACGGCATCGCCGAGAACCCGTCTTCGACGAGCAGCTCGGCCAGCTCGGCCGCGTCGGCCCGGCGACGCACGAACACGAGCCAGGACCCTGAGCCTTCGGCGTGGTCGGCGAGCAGCAAGTTGACGAGCGCGCCGTGCCGTTCGATCGGCAGGACGAGGTGGGCGACGTGCTCGATGTCCTCGTTCGCCTCGCCGAGCCTCGTCCCCTCGACGTGGACGACGTCCCGCTGGCTTCGGTCGGCGAAGCGGAGCACCTCGCGAGCGAAGGTGGCCGAGACCATGTGGAGGCGTCGCTGCTCGGGGATGCGCTCGAGGATCGACTCGAGCTCATCGCGAAAGCCGAGGTCCAGCATCTGGTCGGCTTCGTCGAGCACCACCTGGGCCACCGAAGACAGGTCGAGCCCGTTGTGATCGACGTGATCGATCAGCCGGCCCGGTGTGGCGACCAAGACGTCCGGGCGGCTGCGGAGGGCCCGCCGCTCCCGTACCGGGTCGGTGCCGCCGGTCACCACCTGCACTTCGACCCCGGGGGTCTCGGAGAACAGGGAGCCGAGCTCCTGCGCGACCTGCGCGGCCAGCTCCCGGGTCGGGGCGAGCACCAGCGCTCGGGGCCCGACCCGGCTCGGGTCTTCGGCTTCGAGCGTCCGGGCGATGGCGAGACCGAGCGCCACCGTCTTTCCCGAGCCGGTCTTGGATGAGATGCGGAGGTCGTGGATCGCCGGGTCTTCAGTGATCACCGACAGCTGCACGGCGGTGAGGGTCTCGAAACCCCGCTTGCGCAGGGCGAGCGCGATCGGGGGAGGCAGGACGTCGAAAGGATCCGATGCGCTCATGAACAGCCGCGGGTACGCCCGCCGCGGCCATTGGGCAAGCGCCGTCGCTCGTCAGAAGCGGTCGAGCGCGTCGAAGGTCACGGTGAGCGCGCCGAAGAGGTTCAGCGGCGCTCCGGACTCGAAGTAGCGGCGTCCGAACGCGTTGGGGCGGATTCCGTCGGCGTAGGGGACGTCGAAGAGGTTTCTCGCTCCGACGACGAGGTCGCCGGTCCACTCCGGACCGAGCGCGAAGCGAAGGCCGACCCGCAGCTCGGCGAGGGCGTAGGCGGGGGAAGCGACGAGGTTCGCGTCGTCGGCGAAGCGCTCGTCCACCCACTCGAGCTCGAACGTGGCGTGGATGCGCCCATCGTCGTAACGGGCCCGCCCGAACAAGCGGTGCTCGGGCAAACCGGGCAGGAGCTTGCCCGCGCGCCCCTCGTCCTCGTAGGTGGCGAGCAGCCAAGTGTAGGCGCCGAGCAGCTCGAGCTGCCGCGCCGCCTGCCACCGCACGGAGAGCTCGGCGCCAGCGCGGCGGGAGGCGCCCGCGTTGGTGAAGATCGTCCGGTTCAGCTCGTCTTCGCCCGGCACCAGCTCGTCCTCGATGTCGAGGTAGAAGCCGACGGCCTCGGCGGCGAAGCCGGGCGCCCGAAGTCGAGCTCCGGCCTCGTAGGACAGGGCTTTTTGGGCGTCGAGGCTCGGCGACAGCCCGCCGTCCGGGGCTGAGTTCACGAGCTCGGTCAGGGTGGGGGTCTCGAAGGCCTGGGCCACGTTCCCGAACAGCTCGAGGTCCAAGGGCGCGGACGGTCCGTCGAACCAGGCCGAGGGCCGGACCGACAACCCAGCCTGCGCGGTCAGCTGATCGAAGCTGCGCTGCCCCGAGGTGTCGCGGGCGTCTCTCAGGTCGTCGGACAGCTCGAAATCGGTGCGGTCGTAGCGGGCGCTCGCCAGCACCGAGAAGCCATCGAAGAGGGTCAAGCTCTCTTGCGCGAACGCCCCGAGCGCGACGGCCTGCTCGTCTTGCAGCAGCAGCACCCGGCCGTCCGGTCGGCCCCCCCGGTTGCCCTGGTTGCTCCGCCTGTCGACCTGAGCCTGGACCTCGCCGCCGATCGCCAGCCGGTGGCCGTGGAGCCAGGTCGGCTCCTGCCAGCGGTACACGAGCAGGCCCCCGAAGAAGTTGCGGGTGAAGGCCACCGTCCGGGCCGGGATCGCGTTCACGAAGTCGCGGATCCCGGCGTGGCCGCTCAGCTCGAACCGGTGGTGGCGGCCGGCGTCGGCGACGAGGCGGCTGCCGAGCTGGAGCTGGCTCGAGGTCTCCCCCGTGGCGAACTGGCGGTTGGGTCCGGCCGCCGAGCGGGGGGCCGAATCGAAGTCTTCGGGCGTGAGTCCACCCGGGTCCTCCGCGAACGGGATCTGGTTGTAGTGGACGACGTTCATCCACCGCACCCCGTCCGCGATCCGGGTCACCGTCCGCGCCTGCGCGGCGATCCGTTCGGTCCCCGACTGCTCCCGGTAGCCGCCGGTCTCGGTGCGAGACGCGAAGACGGACACGTCGGTGCCGCCAAACCGACCTTGCCCGGAGGCGGCCAGCTTCCAGGTCTCGAACGCGCCCACCAAGTTGAAGACCTCGGCCCGGGGCGTCGCGGGGGCCAGCTTCGACTCGATGGAGAGCACGCCTCCGGCCGCGTTTCCGTAGAGGCTGCCGGCCGGACCCCGGAGGACCTCGATCCGGCCCACGTTGGCGAGGTCCACGAGGTCGATCGGGGTCTGCCCGTCGGGAAGGGTGAGGGGAATCCCGTCTATGACCACGCGAATGCCTCGGACCCCGAAGGCGGCGCGGCCCCCGAAGCCGCGGATCGACAGCCGGCTGTCCTGGGCGTAGTTGCCCCTCGAGCTGACGAACACGCCCGGCACCTGGGCGAGGCTCTCGCCGAGGCTGAGGGTAGGGCGCCCGGCGCCGATGTCGGCGGTGGTCAGCACCGATGCCGAAAACGGGGTGGCGGGCAGCGGTTCTTCGGTCCTGCTGCCGGTGACCACCACGGCTTGCACCGGCTCGACCGTACTCGAGGTCCCAACTTGCCCGAGCAGCGCAAGGAAGAGTGGGAACGGCACCCACCGGGAGCTAACAAGCGCCGGGCGTTTGGAACACCCCCCGGGAGAACCCGAGCCTTGCGTCCGGCGGCCGACCGGCCGAGCATCGAGAGATGGAAGCTCGTTCGGTGCGCTTCGAGGTCCGGGGCGGGGTGGGGGTCATCGTGCTCGATCGGCCGAAGGCGAACGCCTACAGCCCCCGGTTGGCCGAAGAGCTGTGCGAGATCGCCGGGCGCTGCGACCACGACCCCGACGTCCGGGCGGTGCTGCTCACCGGGACCGGGCGCTTCTTCTCGACGGGGGGAGACCTGGCCGAATTCGCTGCCGCCGGGTCGGGCATGGGCCGGCGGCTCGCCGACACGGCGCTCCACATCCACGCCGCGGTGGCGCGCTTTTGCCGGATGGACGCCCCGGTGGTGGTGGCGGTCAACGGGACGGTGGCGGGGGGCGGGGTGCCGCTCGCGCTGTGCGGGGATTTGGTGCTCGCCGCGGCCTCGGCGAAGCTGACCTTCGGGTACGCCAAGGTGGGCCTGTCCCCCGACGGCGCCTCCACGTGGCTGCTCCCCAGGCTGGTGGGCCTTCGGCGAGCGCAGGAGCTGCTCTTCACCGACCGGGTCTTGTCGGCGGAGGAGGCGCGGGCGTGGGGTTTGTTCACTGAGGTTTACCCTGACCAAGAGCTGCTCGCCGAAGCGGAGCAGGCGGCAGCGCGGCTCGCGGCCGGACCGACGCTCGCGTACGGGGCGACCAAGCGGCTGCTCATCGAGAGCTTCGGCCGGCCGCTCGAGAGCCAGGCCGAGCTCGAGGCGCGCTCGATCGCCGGTTTGTGCGGGAGCGAGGACGGCAAAGAGGGCGTCGCCGCGTTCCTCGAGCGGCGCCCGCCGCGATTCGGTGGACGGTGATGGGCGCTTGCCGTCGGGCCGCGCTTCATTCGCGCCGGCGCCTGGGCTAGGGTCCGAGACGCCCGATGTCGACCAAACGCGGAGCAGGGACGAGCGGCGGAACCGAGACCGTCACCCGAACGGAGGAGGCGACCCAAAAGCCTCCGATGTACAAGGTGCTGTTCCACAATGACGACTACACCACGATGGAGTTCGTCATTTCGGTCCTCGTGACCCTCTTTCACCATAGCGAGGCGAGCGCCTTCGAGATCATGATGCACGTCCACAAGAACGGGGTGGGTGTCGCTGGGGTCTACACGAAGGAGATCGCCGAGACGAAGGTCGCGCAGACCCTCGCGCTCGCTCGCAAGAACGAATTCCCGCTGGAAGTGACGTACGAGCCGGTCTGAACCATGGAGTATTCGCAGGAGCTCAAGGACACCCTCGCCACCGCCTTCAACGAGGCGCTGAAAAAGCGGCACGAGTTCGTCACCCTCGAACACGTGCTGTACGCCCTGCTCGATGATCCGAACGGCAAGAAGATCCTCCTCGCGTGCGGGGGGGACCTGAAGCAGCTTCGGGCCGACCTCGAGGAGTTCTTCGACCACAACATGCCTTCTCTGGCCGAGGGGATCGAACAGGACCCCCAGCAGACGCTCGCCTTTCAGCGGGTGTTCCAGCGAGCGGTGATGCACGTGCAGTCGTCGGGGAAGACGGTGATGGACAGCAGCAACCTGCTCGTCGCCTTCTTCCGCGAGAGCGACAGCTACGCGGTGCACCTGATGCAGAAGCAGGACATCACCCGCCTCGACGTGGTGCGGTACATCTCCCACGGGATCGCCAAGGTCCGGGAGCCGGTCGACGACGAGGGCGCAGGGTTCGAGGAGACGGCTGGGCCGGCCGTGCCCAAAGAAGAGAAGGAGAAGACCCCGCTCGAGTCCTTCGCGACCGACCTGGTCGCCATGGCCGCCGCGGGCAAGATCGACCCTCTCATCGGCCGGGACAAGGAGCTCGAGCGGACGCTCCAGGTGCTGTGCCGGCGGCGAAAGAACAACCCGATCTTCGTCGGAGATCCGGGGGTGGGCAAAACCGCGCTGGCCGAAGGGCTCGCCCTGCGCATCCACGACGGCCAGGTCCCCGAGCTGCTCAACGACTCCCGAATCTTCAGCCTGGACATGGGGGCGCTGCTCGCCGGGACGAAGTTCCGGGGCGACTTCGAGGAGCGGCTCAAGGGCGTGCTCGCCGAAGTGAAGCGCATCCCCGGAGCGATCCTGTTCATCGACGAGATTCACACCGTCGTCGGCGCCGGGGCAACCCAGGACGGCTCGCTCGACGCCGCGAATCTCATCAAGCCCGCCCTGCAAAACGGCGAGCTGCGGTGCATCGGGAGCACGACCCACAAGGACTTCAAGGCTTCGATCGAGAAGGATCACGCCCTCGCGAGGCGGTTCCAGAAGATCACGGTCCGGGAGCCGACCACGGAGGAGACGGTCCAGATCCTTCGTGGGCTCGCGCCCCGGTACGAAGAGCACCACGGGGTGACGTACACCGACGCCGCGCTCGAGTCGGCGGCCGAGCTGTCGAGCAAGCACATCAACGAGCGCTTTCTTCCCGACAAGGCGATCGACGTGATCGACGAGGCCGGCGCGGCCCAGCGGCTGCGTCCGGTCGGGGAGCGAAAGGTGAAGATCGAGCCGGAAGACATCGAGGCGATCGTGGCCAAGATGGCCCAAATCCCGCCGAAGAGCGTGTCCTCCGACGACCGGAGCACGCTCGCGAGCCTCGCCAAACAGCTCAAGCTGTCCATCTTCGGCCAGGATCTGGCGGTCGACTCGGTGTCGCAGGCCATCAAGCTCAACCGCTCCGGTCTCGGTGCCCCGGACAAGCCGGTCGGCAGCTTCCTGTTCGCTGGACCGACCGGGGTGGGCAAGACCGAGCTCGCCAAGCAGCTCGCCCGGGTCCTGGGCGTCGAGTTCGTGCGCTTCGACATGTCGGAGTACATGGAGAAGCACACGGTCTCGCGGCTCATCGGGGCGCCGCCTGGGTACGTCGGGTTCGACCAGGGCGGACTCCTGACCGATGCGGTGCGAAAGACGCCCCACTCGGTCCTGCTGCTCGACGAGATCGAGAAGGCGCACCCGGACATCTACAACGTCCTGTTGCAGGTCATGGATCACGCGACCCTGACCGACAACAACGGTCGGCAGGCCGACTTCCGGCACGTCATTCTCATCATGACCACGAACGCCGGAGCCCGCGAGATCGCCCAAGCGAAGATCGGTTTCTCCCGAGAGGGCGAGGTGGCGTCGTCGGACAAGGCGCTCGAGCGGGTGTTCTCCCCCGAGTTCCGCAACCGCCTCGACGCGGTGATCCAGTTCGGCCAGCTTCCGAGCGAAGTCATCTCGATGGTCGTGGACAAGTTCGTGAGCGAGCTCGACGTGCTGCTCGCCGAGAAGAAGGTCACCATCGATCTGACCCCCGAGGCTCGGGAGTGGCTCGCGGCCAAGGGTTACTCGCGGGAGTACGGGGCCCGGCCCATGGCCCGGGTCATCCAAAACGAGATCAAACGGCCGCTCGCGGACGAGATCTTGTTCGGCCGGCTCGTGAACGGCGGCCACGTCGAGATCGACGTGGACGAGGCCAATGAGAAGCTGACGATGGCGTTCTCCGAACTGGACGGCACCGCCGGGCCCGACTCGGAGACCATCCCCACGCCCGCATCGGTTTGACCGGGCGCCAACACCGGAGGCGCCATCCGCGCCGCGGCCAGACCGTTGGCCGGCGCGCTACCGCGTCGGCGAGGGGAGGGCGCGAAACGCGGGGTGGTCAGGGTCGCCGTTTGCGAGCAGCAGGGCGAACAGGAGCTGGGGGTGTCCTTGCACCTCCCGTCCATTCCAGAGCAGCAGCGGCGTGCCCTTCAGGTCGTAGCGCATCGCGTAGGCGATGTCCGCCGCCAGCTTCTCCGCCACTTCGGCGGACTCGGCGCAGGAGTCGATCGCCTCCGGTTTCTCGTTCAGGACCTCCGCGAGCCAGTGGGCCATTCGATCCCGGTCGAGGTTCTCTTCGGCGAAGAATCGCTCCCTGAGCTCCGGGTACTCCGGCCGGTCCTCGAAGCACAAAAGGACCTTCGGCGCGAGGCAGCGCACCCCGGTGGGGTCCACGAGCGACGGCGGAACCTCTGGGTTGCAATCGGCGGACAGGGGGAAGTAGCGCGGGTCTTCGGCGAACTGGTCGCCGAATCGGCCCCGAAGCTCGGCGAGGGCGGCGGTCAGGCGCTGGCAGTGGGGGCAGCGGAGGTCGCTGAAGTCGGTCAGCAGCACCGGGGCCTGGTCCGGGCCGATTCGGCGGCGAGCGACCACGCCTTGGTTCCTGATGGGTCCGCGCAGCCCGGCCACCGTGTCGGCGAGCGCCGCTTTGCCCCGCGGAGGCAGGCTCGCGATGAACCGGCTCAGCTCATCCTGAGGGGGGTTCCCCGCCGTCGTTGGGGCCGGCTTCGGTTCCCGCAGGGTTTCGAGCCCCGATGAAGGCTCGACGGCGGTGTTCAGCCCGGGCACGAGCAGCCCGGCCCAGCCCCCGACCACGGCGAGCGCCAACGGGGTGATCGCCGGGACCCAAGGGGCCCGCCGGACCGGCCATCCAGCGAAGGCGCCGGCGACGTACACCCCGACGAGCCCGTAGGTGGCGAGGCAGGTGGGACAGAACGTCCCGCTTGCCGCGCTGAGCGCGAACAGCAGAACCGAGGAGACCGCGCCGACCGCCCCCACCAGATGCACCGACAGCGCGGCCGAGGCCGAGGGCGACAAGGCGAGCCGGGCCGCCGCGACGAAAGCGGTCAACGCCCAGACGAGCCCCCATCCGGCCACCGGGAGCCCGCTGAGCCGGTGAACGGACTTCGCGGCGGGATGAAACCACACCGCGAGGCAGTCGAAGGTCGGTCCGGCCGCGCACGCGACCTCCCCCCCGTCGAGCGCGATGACGAGCTCCATCCATTGGTAGACCGCCCAGGGCGCGGCGAGAAAGGACGAGGCGAACAAGGCCGCGACGGCGGCGATGCGGCGAGGTTCGACGGAGCCCATCGGCGGGGAGCAAAGCAGCGGTCCCGTGCCGCGGTGAAGCGAAAACTCGCCGCCACGGCGTGTCGCCTCCGGGCTCGTGGTGGGCAGAAAACGGCCCGCCCTTTCGCGTCGCCTTGGGCCGTGATGAGATGTGCCGGTGAACGCTGCGAGCGTCGTCGTCAGCTGCGAGCACGCGAGCGCCGAGGTCCCGGAGCCGCTCGGGGACCTGGGGCTCGGTCCAGACGTGCTCGCCTCCCACGTGGCGTGGGACCCAGGGGCGCGGCCGCTGGCCCTGGCGGTGGCCGAGGCGCTCGACGCTCCCGTCCGGCTGGGCCGGTTCACCCGCCTCGTGGCCGACCTGAACCGCGGCCCGGACAACCCCGAGGCGGTCCCCGAGCTGGCGTTCGGGGTGGCGATCCCAGCCAATCGCGCTCTCGGGCCCGCCGCTCGGGCCGAGCGCATCGCCCGCTACCACGCCCCCTATTGGGAGGAGGTGACCGGCCTCGTCGCGGGCCGCCTCGCCGCCGGCCCGGTGCTTCATCTCTCGGTGCACAGCTTCGACCCCTCGTTCGGGGCGGCGCCGCGGCCGTGGGACGTCGGGGTCTTGTTCGACCCCGACCGGCGCTTCGAGGCCGACCTCGCCACGCGAATCGCCGTAGAGCTCGGCGCGGCAGGGCTCGATGCGGCGCCGAACGTCCCCTACGACGGTCGCTCCGATTACCTCGTGACTCGCCTCCGCCGCCTCGGGGATGGATACGCGGGAATCATGGTGGAGATGAGCCAGCGGCACGTCGGCGCGACCGATCGGATCGCGCGTTCCTTGGTCGGCGCGGTCCGGGCAGCGGCGGGAGTGGGGCGATGACCGAAGGCATCTCGCTCGAGCTCGCGACCGTCGCCGATGCCCCTCGGATCGCCCGCTTGTCGCGAGACGAGCTCGAGAGCGGGCTCGGTTGGCGGTGGCGCTCCGGGGCGGTGGCTCGGCTCATGGGGCAACACGACACCGAGGTGGTCGTCGCCCGGGCGCCGGGCGGGCTCCTCGCTGGTTTTGCCGCCCTCGAGCTCGGAGAGCAGGACGCCGAGCTGCTCCTGCTGGCGGTGGACCGGAGGGTCCGGCGCCGCGGGGTGGGGCAAGCTCTCTTGCGCTTTCTCGAGGTCGAAGCCAGGGAGGCGGGGGCAGGGTCGCTGTGGCTGCACGTGCGGGTGGGCAACGTGGGCGCGCTCCGCTTCTACGAGGGCTCCGGGTTCACGGTCAGGGAGTACCTGCCCGGGCACTACGGAGGCAGGCAGGATGGCCTGCGGCTCGAGCGCCGGCTCATTCACCCCGGGATGCCGGCCCCCGAGTTCGAGGTCCTGAGAGCGCTGCTTCGCGGGGACGCTGGGCGCCTCAGTTGAGTCCCTCGGTTGGCCCGTCTTCGAAGACCGCGGCCGCTTCGGGACGGCCGTGCTCGAGCGCGATGCCCCGGTCCTTGGCCAGGGCCTCGAGGTCCGGGGCGAGCGGGGCGGTGACGGTCATCCGCGCGCCCGTCCCTGGGTGGCGAAATCCGGCCTGGTAGGCGTGCAGCGCCTGTCGTGGGTGGCCGACCGCACAGACCAGCTCCGAGCGCGGAAAGTCGGGGCGGATCGCGTCGAGGAAAAACGCTTCACCGCCCAGGTACAGTTTGTCGCCCAGGATCGGGTGGCCGATGTGGGCCAAGTGGACCCGTATCTGGTGCTGGCGGCCGGTTCGGGGCCGCGCTCGTACGAGGGCGGCCCCGTCGCCCGACGCCAGGACCTCGACGTCGGTGATGGCCGCCTGGGCGTCGGGGTGGCCGGGAGGCACCACCTCCATGACGACCTGGCTGAGGGTGTCGGCGAGGCGCAGCGACGCGGTCACCGTCTGGCGGGGTTCGGCCGGCACCCCGCGAACGATCGCGAGGTAGCTCTTGTCCACCTGCCGCCGCGCGAACTGGCCCTTCAGATCGGACGCAGCCTCGAAGTCGCGCGCGAGCAGCACGAGCCCGCTCGTCTCCTTGTCGATGCGGTGGGCGAGGTCGAGGGACTCCTCCCCGAGGCGGCTGCGGAGGATGCGAATGAGCGTGCGGTGGTAGTGGGAGGCGGTCGGGTGCACCACGAGGTCCCCCGGCTTGTTGACGGCGAGGACCCGGTCGTCGGCGTGCACGATCGGCACCACGATGTCGTCGGTCGGACCCTCGTCGAGCGGCTTTCGGCGCAAGATGACCTGCTCACCGCGAAAGACCCGCGTCGAGGCCTTGAGAGGTCCGGCCGGCACCCGTCGGACCCGGCCGGTCTGCACGAGCCGAGCGGCGAGGCTTCGGGACATTCGGACCATGCGCCGACACAGGAAGAGGTCGATGCGCAGGCCGTGCTCATGGGGACCCACCTCGAACGGGATCTCGATGAGCCGTTCTGTGTCGGTCACCGCCCGCAGTGTGGCGGGGCGTCAGGGGGCGCGTACAGCGTCGATCGGCGGTCCGAGGCGGCGCAGGATCGGGTCAGGACCCGAAACCGGGTGTCGGCGAGGCGAACCGACCACCGCCGACGGTGGCCGGCGGCGTCCCCGGACAGCTGGGCCGGCGTCGGCTCGGACAACTCGACGCGCGCGTCCTCCACCAAGAAATCGACGAACCGGTCGGTGCGGAGCGTCCCCCGCCAGAACGGTCTCAGGTGCCGCAGGAGGTAGCCGACGCTCGCGGTGCTGACCCGAAGGTGGAAGCGGTCGGTCCGGCGCTCCGCAAACGGGATCACCCGCATACCGAAGCCGTAGCAGGGGGTGGTGCCCATGACGATGGCCCGCGCCGATCCCTCGAACAAGGTGGCCCCCCGCTCGAGCGGGATCTCCTCGCTCGTCTCCGGGTCGAGGATCGACGCCATTCCCCCGGTGAAGACCCGAACCCAGGGGGCGGGACGGCTCAGCTGGGCCGGTAGGGTCCGGGTGCCGATCGCGTACAGGTAACCGACGAGGGACTTCGCGAGCCGCCTTCCCCACCGCGAACCGGTGGCGTGGACCATCGCCTCGTAGTCGTTCAGAGCGGCCGCGTCGTGGCCGACGCTGCCGAAAGGAAACAGCGTGTTGGTCTCGTCATCGACGAGCATTCGCAGCGGCCGGGTGCCGCCCCCGCCGTTTTGAAACCAGAGCGCGTCGTCGAGCGGGCGGCCGGCGTCGACCACCGAGGCCAGCGCGTTGCCGGTGCCGAGCTTCAGGATTCCGATCGCCGGGACGGTCGCTTCGCGAAACTCGCGCTCGGCCGCCACCTGGGCCAGACCGTTCAGGAAGTTGGCAATGCTCCCGTCGCCGCCCCCAACGAGGACGGCGCGGTCCCCGCGGGCGATGGCGAGGCGGGCGCACCGGAGCGCGTCGTCGGCGGTGCGGGACACGAAGAGCTGCTCGGACGAGAAATGCCGGGCGAAGCTGGCGATGCACCGGTCGTCCACCTGCTTGGCGTTCGCGTTCAAGAGCACGCAGACCCGTCCCGAAGGCAGCGGGGAGGAGCGTTGGGGGGCCGGTCGAAGGCGGCGGTCAGAGGGGTCTTGGTTCGGGCTGAGCATCGGTCGCGGCGCTCCGGCCGGATTCGATGCATCGCGCATACCAAAGTGATCGAAAGACCGAATCGTTCCTCAGCCGACACGTTGCGGTCACGAAGGGCGAAGTTGGCTGCGCAGTGCGTGCGCGGATTCGCACCGGCCTTGCCGGTCGGAAACGGTCAGGAGGCGTTCTGCTCCTGGAACGCCCGACGCCGGGCTTCGGCCGCCGCGCGCTCCTCCTGCCGGCGGGCGCGGGCGCCTCGGCTGCGAGCGATGGACCGCTCCGCCACTGGGGGCACGTCGATGTTGTAGCTCCGCATCTTGCGGTACATCGTCGCCCGGCCCACACCGAGCAGCTCCGCGGCGCGGGAGACGCAGCCGCCGGAGTGCTCGAGCGCGAAGCGGAAGATCTCGGCCTCGTAGATGTCGTAGGGCTGCACCTCGCCGCACAAGTCGAGGGCCGGCCGCCAGCCGAGATGGCTCGGCTCGGGGGACTCCGCGCTGGTCTGACCCAAGGGCGGGCGGGCGCTCGGGTCGAGCACGATGAGGCCTCCATCGGCGAGCACGCAGGTCTCCTGGATGACCTGTATGAGCTCGGTGACGTTGCCCGGCCAGTCCCGGGCCGCGAGGTGGTCGAGCGTCCTCGGGCTGACCGAGTGGCCGGCGGCGCCCAGCTGCCGCTGCACGGCGTGCAGCAGCCGGCGTACGATCTCGGGGATATCCTCCCGGCGCTGGCGAAGCGGTGGGACCTTGACCCTCGCGACCCCGAACGCCAGGGCGATGTCCTCCCGCAGCCGACCGGCCGCGACCTCGGTGTCGAGGTCCCGGTCCATGCCGGCGATCATCGGTGGCCACCGGACCTCCGCTCCGCTGACCTTCGCCGCCGAGAGGCCTTGCAGCAGCCGGGACAGCCGCTCTTGCCCATCCGGACCGAGCGAGCCGATCGACTCGAGAAACACCACCCCGCCCCGGGCATCGGCGAACGCGCTGCTCTGATCGCCGGTCCCGAACAGGTGGTCCTCCACCGTGCCGCCGTCGGGGTGCTCGGCCACCCGGATGAACGGCCCCGACCCTCGGGGGCTCACCCCGTGGGCGTAGCGGGCGACGCACTCGTGGCCGGCGCCGAATTCCCCCTCGACGAGCAGCAGCGGCGCTTCGGCCAGGGACCGGGCCGCGGCGAGGGTGGCTTGCATCGCCGGGCTGGCGGCGACGAGCAGGTCGGCTTCGGGCCGCCGGTCGAGCACCAGCGGCCGAGGTCGGCCGTGCTCGAGGTGGTTGAGCGTCTCCTCGAACAGCGCCACCAAGCGCTCTCCGTCCACCGGACGCTCGAACACGTCGAGGGCGCCGTTTCGAATGGCGGTCACGATGTCCGGGACCTTGCCGTGGCCCACCACCGCGACCACATGGGGGCGATCCGCCGATCGAGCTACCGTCTCGAGCACCTCGATCCCGGATGGGTCCGCCATTCCGAGGTCGAGGAGTACGAAGCTCGGCCTCTCGTCCTCGAGCAGGGACAAGCCGAGCGCCGCTTCCGCGGCGTCGAGCACCGCGAAGCCGCGTTCTCGCAGGAAGCGGGACGCGTTCCGCCGGAAGCCCGGGTCCCGGTCGATGATGAGGACGGATCGGCGGTTCGGCATCGCAGCCGGGAATATCGGCGGGCGACGAAGCAGGTTGAGACGGGCGACCCCCGAACGGGGACCGGATCGAGCAAACCGCTGCTGAGGCCGCAAAACCGTGGAGCCCGCCGATCCATTCCGAGACGTCGAGGAAGGCTCGCCCCCATCGCGCCGCGGCGACATGGCGTCGAAGCTGCTCCGGTCGTGCCCCGGGTTCGCATCGGTGCTAGGGCCTTCTCCGAGCTAGGTCCGCAGGAGGTGCGTGTGTCCCGGAAACCGCAGCCGTTTCACAACCCGTTTCTGGCCCTGGCCCCCGAGCTGCGCCGCGCCGTTCGGGCCGAGCCGTCCCCTCGGACGCCCGCTCGACCGGTCCGGGCCCGGCCCACGGTGGTGCCGCCACCGGCCCCGAGCGACGCCGCCTTGTTCCAGGACGCGGTGTCGGGCGCGAAGCGCCTGCACGACCCGAGGGGCGTGGCCGAGCGCCCGCTTCCGCCTCCGCACGCCGACCACATCCCCGTGTACGACGAGGACGCCGAGGCCTACGCCGAGCTCGTGAGCCTGGTGGAGGGGACCGCTCACTTCGATATCGCCGACTCCGACGAGTTCATCGAGGGCGGCATCGCCGGGCTCGACCGGCGCGTCCTCCAGCGGTTGCGCCGAGGCGACTACGCCTTTCGCGATCACCTCGACCTGCACGGGATGACCCAGCGGGAGGCGCGAGTGGCGGTGGAGGCGTTCCTCTCCGACGTGCACACCCAAGGCCGCCGCTGCGTGCTCATCGTGCATGGCCGAGGACTCAACTCGAAGGACAACATCCCCGTTCTCAAGGTGGCGCTCAAAAACTGGCTCGAGCGGGGGCGGATCGCCCGGCGGGTGCTCGCATTTTGCACGGCCCGGCCGAGCGACGGGGGCGCGGGCGCGGTCTACGTCCTCTTGCGTCGCTGAGCCATGCCCGCTCCCGGCCTCCGTGCGTCGTTTGTCTTCGCCCTCGATGGGGTCTTTCGAACCCTCGTCGGGGAGCGCAACATGAAGGTCCACTGGGTCAGCGCCATGGCGGTGATGCTGGTGGGCATGGCGCTGCCGCTGCCGCTGTCGGCCCGCGCCGCCCTCCTGCTCGCGGTGGCGCTGGTCGTGGCGCTCGAAGTGCTGAACGCCGCCCTCGAAGCGATCGTGGACCTCGCCACCGAGACCTGGGCCTTTCCGGCGAAACGAGCGAAGGACGCCGCGGCCGGGGCGGTGTTGGTCGTGGCCTTGGGCGCGGCCGCCGTACTTCTCGACGTGGTCGTCCACCACTGGGCCGACGTCCGGTCGAGCCGACACGCGGTCGTCCGCACCGTGGTGTTCGGCGTCCCGCTGCTCGCCTTTCTCGGCGCCTTGCTCGCGCTGCCCCGCCGTCGGGTCTGGCTCTTCTCGTCCGGCTTCGGGGCGCTGGCCTGCTTCGCCCCGCTGGCGTGGCACGCCGAGGACCCCGGCTTCACCGCCGTCGGGCTGATCCTTCTCGTGGGGGCGGGGGCGGCCCGGGCGAGGCAGCCGGCCCTGCTCGACCGCCAGCCTCCACCTGGCGCTTGACCGGCCCGGTCCGTCGGGTACGGCTCTTCGCAATGCAGCAACCCGCGCCGGTCGGCATCGTCGACTTCGGTCTGTACTTGCCCGCCACCACCATGAGCGCCGAGCAGATCGCGGCGGAGACCGGGGGGAGGTGGAGCGCCGAAGCGGTTAGGGACAAGCTCGGAGTCCTCCAGAAGCCGGTCCCCGGTCCGGAGGACGGCACCCAAGAGATGGCGGTCCGGGCGGCAAAGGACTGCCTCGAGCGGGCCGACTACGACCCGAAGCGCATCGACCTCATCCTGTGCGTCGGCGAGGAGCACAAGGAGTACCCGCTCACCACGTCGGGGATCTTCGTGCAGGAGCGGATCGGCGCCACCCGGGCCTGGGCCATCGACGTGCAGCAGCGCTGCAACTCGACCGTCGCCGCCCTCAAGATCGCACGTGACCTGTGCCGGTCCGACGAGGACATCCGGTCGGTGCTCGTGGTGGGAGGGTACCGAAACGGCGACCTCGTCGACTACCGGGACCCCTCGACATCGTTTCTGTACAACCTGGGCGCGGGGGCGGGAGCCTTCCTGGTCGAGCGCGGGCACGAGAGAAACGAGATCCTCGGCGCCCACATCATGACCGACGGGTCGATGGCTCGGGATGTCGGGGTGCGTTACGGCGGCACCGAGCACCCGATCGAGGGGCTGCCACCGGAGCAGCTGGCGGGGTTTCGAGAGCGGGGCCACCGGTCGCTCACGGTGTTCGACCCCGAGCACATGAAGGCCCGCCTCGAGCAGGTCTCCATGCCCAACTGGCTCGCGTGCCTCGACCGGGCGCTCGAGCGGTCGGGGGCCACCCGGGCCGACATCGGATTCTTGAACGTGCTGCATTTCAAGCGGTCGATGCATCGGGCCATGCTCGATACGCTCGGGCTGTCGGAGTCCCAGAGCGTCTACCTCGAGAACTTCGGGCATCTTGGTCAAGTGGACCAGGTCCTGGCGGTGGCGGAGGGGCTTCGGCTCGGCCGCCTCCGGGACGGCCACCTCATGGCGATGCTCGCCGCCGGGATCGGGTACGTTTGGGGCGCCATCCTCGTGCGGTGGGGAGAGCGGGAGGGTGCGCAGACGGGCTGATTCGCGAGCGCTGGGGGCGAAGCCGAAGGGCCGGTCGGGCCCGGCTCCGCCGCGCGAGCGCGGGTTCGGCGTAGGCATTCGCACACACCTGTCCGATGGGAGGGTCGAATTCGCCGAACCGGTCGAGTAAACCGCCGTCGTGGAGGCGCTGGAGACCTACCTCGGAGCCGTGCTTCGGGTCCTGGATGTCGGGGTCCTCGTCACCGACGCCCGCGGGCGGCATGTGTATCTGAACCCAGCGGGCCAAACCCTGCTCGGCGTGACGAGCGAGGAGTTCCTCGGGCGTAGATGCGCAAGGCAAGAATGGGACGTCGTGACGACCGACGGTCACGCGGTGCCGCTCGGCGCGCTCCCTCCCGCTGTGGCGCTGGCGTCCGGCGAGCAAGCGGGGGCGCTGCTCGGTTTTCGGCAATCTTCTGGGGGGCGCCGGTGGCTCCGTTGCCAAAGCGCGCTTCGTCGGGACGAGGCGGGCCAGGTCCTCTGTGTGGTGACCAGCTTGGTCGACGTCGGCCCGATCTTGAGCAGGATGTCCGATGGGCCGCGCGAGCAACCGGACGTGGCCCAACCGGGGTCCGCGGAACCGGGCCGAGCGGAACCGGGCCGAGCGGAACCGGGCCGAGCGGAACCGGGACCAGCGGAACCGGGGCGAGCGGAGGGGCTGCTGCTGGCCGAGCGGGAGGCCCGCTTCGCCGAGCTGCTCGCCGCGGTGGCCGAAGGGGTGATCGTCTACGATCCGGCGGGGCGCATCTGCGACGTGAACCCGTCCGCCTGCGAGATCCTCGGCCGAAGTCGAGAGGACATCATCGGCCGCGGTGCGGACGATCCGATCTGGCGCTTGACCGACGAGGGCGGCCGCCCGCTCGAGATGACCGAGGTGCCTTGCCTCAGGGCCATGAAAAGAGGTGAGGTCGTCCGGGGGGCAAAGATCTCCGTTTGCCGCCCCGACGGGCGTTTGGCCTGGTTGTTGGTCAATGCATCTCCGCTTGGACCGGACGGGGGCACGGTCGCCACCATCACCGACGTCACCGCCGGCCACCTCGCCCAAGCCGCACTCGAGCGCACGCTCGCCCAGACCGAGCTCCTCTTGAACGCGCTTCCTGGGAGCTTCCTCTATCTCGCCGAGAAGACCAGCGAAGGAGAGGCGCTCGCCACCTTCGTCACTCCGGGGGCGAGCGCGCTCATCGGGGTGGGGCCCGATGACGTCCCACTTCCGCTTGCCGCGATCCATGGCCGGGTCCACCCCGACGACTGGCCAGCGGTCGAGGCGCGGCTGCTCGACCCGGACCCGGTCGGGCGCGACGTGCAGCTCGACCTCAGGCTGCGGGCAGGAGATTCAGCCCCGTGGCGGTGGGCCACCGCTCGCGCTCGGCCCGAAGCCTTCGATGGCGGCCTGCGCTGGACCGGCACCGTCCTCGACATCGATGAGCACCGGCAGCTGGCCGATAGAGCGAAGCAGAGCCAAAAACTCGAGGCGGTCGGGGTGCTCGCCGAAGGCGTCGCGCACAACTTCAACAACCTGCTCGCGGCGATCCTCCCCAACGTGGACCACGCCCGGGCCCTGGCCACCCCGGAGGCGCGCCCTTTCCTCGACGACGCGGCGAGGGCCGCGGACGAGGCGAGGCGGCTGGTCCGCCAGCTGATGCTGGTGGGAAGGCGGCTCCCCGAGGCTCCCCAAGACGACGTGGACCTCGCGGCGCTGCTGTCCCAGGTCGTCGATCTGCTGCGCCGGACCTGGGCCCCGACCATCGCCATCGAAATCGAGCTCGAGCCGAAGGAGGCGTGGGTTCGGGGCAGCTTTTCGCAGCTCCACCAGGCGCTGCTGAGCTTGTGCATGAACGCGCGCGACGCGCTCGACGGCCGCTCTCGACCCAAGCTCCGGGTCCAGCTGTTCGCGCCGGACGGGGACAGCCACCGAATCCTCGTCGAGGACAACGGTCACGGCATGGCCCCCGAGGTGCTCGGGCGGCTCGGCGAGCCGTTTTTCACCACCAAGGGGCCGGATCGGGGCACCGGGCTCGGCGTGGCGACATCGATGGGGCTCCTTCGCGACCACGGCGGCACCCTTGCGTTTTCCTCGGCGCTCGGCGAGGGCACGCGGGTGACCATCACGTTGCCGAGCAGCCAGCCGCCTCTGGCGTCGGTGCCGACACCGCAACCGGGACGAGACCGCTCGGAGCTGGTGATGGTCGTGGACGACGAGCCGCTCGTGCGTCGCGCGCTCGCTCGGCAGATTCACCGGGCCGGGTACCGGGTCACGGAGGTGGAGAGCGGCGAGGCCGCGCTCGAGCAGCTGCGCAGCGGCCCTGTTCCGGACGCGATGCTCGTGGACATCAACATGCCGAAACTGTCGGGCGTCGAGGTGTTGGCCGAGGTGTCGTCGTGCTGGCCGACGATCCCGGTGATTCTGATGAGCGGCCTGCCCTACGATCCAGGGCCAGCCGCGGCCGCCGTGCTGCAAAAACCGATGGAGCGGCGGACCCTGCTCGACGCCATCGACCGCGTGTTCGGCCGCTGATCCGCCCGGTCAGGGGACCAAAGGGTCTTTCGCGAAGGGGTTCTTGTAGGTTCCCATCGCCTGCTGGGTGAGCCAGTACAACACCGGAGGCTGGTGGACCAGATACCGGTGCCAGCGCCGCTTCGGCTCGCGAACCAAGCGGAGGAACCACTCGAGACCGACGTCGGTGACCCATGCGGGGGGACGCACCACCGCGCCCGCTTCGTAGTCGATGGTTCCGCCGAGGGGCAGAAGCAGCTTCACGTGGGGCATGCGGTCCCGGTTGTGAATCAGGAACTTCTCTTGACGTCCCGCGGCGAGGCCGACCACCAGGGCGCGGGCTCGCGAGGCGTTGATCCGCTCGACCATGGCGTCCACCACCTCTGGGTGCTGGTCGAAGTCGAACGGCGGGCTGTCCGCGCCGACCACGATCTGCCGGCCCACCCGCTCGTTGACCCGGCGCATCGCCTCTTCGGCGATGCCGGGGCCCCCCCCGCAGATGAAGATGCTCATCTCCGGATTGTCCCGGTGGTGCATGTAGAAGCGGGGGAAGAAGTCGGAGCCGGAGACCCGCTCCTTGAGAGGAAAACCCATGCCCCTGGCGGCGAAATAGAGGATCTGGCTGTCGCAGGTGATGACATCGAAGTGCTGGGTCAGCTCGTAGAACTCCCTGTCCTTCTGTAGCTTCGCGATCATGTCCACATGCAGGGTCAGCAGTGCGCCCTCGTGAAAATTGGCGAGCAGCTCGTCCATGGTCACGTTGTCGACCTGCATGTTGAGGATGGGAATTTTCTCTGAATCCATCGTCCTTGACCTACCCGGGTGCGCCCCGCCGCGCCGGACCCTGCCGAGCCGCCTCTTCGAAGTCAACGCGGGCCGGTTCGATCGAGCAGCCAAAGCCCACCCATGACCCGGTTTGGATGAGGCGGCGGCTTCGCCGAGGGTGCGTCGGCCCGGAGTGCTCGACGGTTCCCCGGTCCACCGACCTCGCCTGCGGTCCGCCGATGATCCGACCCGAGCCATTCGAATCGGGGCTATCATCGGCGGGTGAAGGTCGAAGAGCGAATCCGCTCGCTCACCGGGGTTCAGGGGCCGGGAGGGGTCGAAAATCGCGCTCCGGGGGCCTTCCGGGGACAAGGGCTCGACGCCGCCACGGCGGCCCTGGGTCTGAAGCGAGCGCTCGTCGGCCGCCAGCACGCGCTCGGGGTGGAGATGGCGCTGCACCGGCTCGAGACCGACAGCGCGCGGAAGGTTCTGGAGCGGCTGTGAGCGATCTGTCCTGGCTCGGGGACCTCCTCCTCGCCCGGGACGAAGAGGGGCGTCGCCGCTTCGGCGAGCGCGAAGCCCAAGATCTGCTCGCCGCGGTGCTCTTGTCCGGCGGGACCCCGGACGACCTCACCCCGTCCCTCGAGCGATTGATGGCCGGCTTCGCCGACCGGGCGGGCGTGGAGCCGGAGGCGACGACGGCCGAAGCGGAAGCGCAGGTGGCGGCGTATTTCGCGGCGAATCCGCTACCCGCTGCCCTGTGCTCGGAGTTTCGCCTCCGCTACCGCGACGACCTCGTCACCGAGGATCGGTCCGTCCTCGCCGCCGCGGCCGAGCGCATCGAGGGCGGACTCGCCCGGGTCAAGGCGCCCCCGGCCGACGGTCCGAAAGGGCCGCTCGCGTACTTCGCTGCCCAAGCGGGCACGGTCCCCGACGGGGACGGTTGACCCGAGCCTGCGCGATTACGGGCCGGCGACGGCTTCGGGGGCGACGGCGAACGCGAGGGCGACCAGCGCCATCACCACCACCATCGGCGCGTAGTCGAGACCGACCCGCTGCGGGTCTACGACCCAGTGCACCGGACGGTAGAGGGGTTCGACCAAACGACCGGTCCATGCTCGCACCGCCGACGTCGGGCCGAACGCGAACGCGAGCGCGGCATCGACGACCACCACCGCGGAAACGACTCGCAAAGCGACGACCAGCGCCTCCATTCGCTCGACCTAACACGGCTGCCGAATGGGTCACCGTTGCGGCGCATCGTCGCGCGGAGGGGCGAAATGCGGTCATTCTGGGGTGAATCGGCCCTGCGGCGGTCTCAGGCTCGATGCAGCCTCGGCAGCGCGACCTCACTCGGGTGCTCCATGGGCCGCATCGCTGTCGCCCACCGGCGGGCAAGAAGAGGGTAAACGAGAGGTTTCCGGGCGATCCGGGACGGTGCGTCGCCAGGGCTCTGCGAGCGAAAAAGTCGAAGCCTCCGGCTCCCCCATCTGCCATCAGGTCTCGGGATGGACCGAGTCGACATCCTCCATTTCTCGGACGTTCTGTGTGTTTGGGCGTACGTCGCCGAGCAGCGCCTGGCGGAGCTCGACCGGACCTTCGGGGCCGCCGTGTCGGTGCGCTACCACTACCTTCCCGTGTTCTCCGACGTCGCGGGCAAGATGGAGCGAGGGTGGGGGCACCGGGGCGGGATCGCGGCCTACGAGGACCACGTGATCCAGACCGCGGCTGCGTTCCCCCACGTCGAAGTTCGGCCCGGCTGCTTCGCGGAGGTCCAGCCGAAGTCTTCGCTCGGCGCCCACCTTTGGCTCGCGGCGGCGCGCGAAGCCGAGGCCGAGGGCGAGCTCCCCGGGGGGGCGGCTTGGCGGCTGGCGTCCCGTTTTCGCGTCGGCTTCTTCGCGGAGGGGGCGGACGTCAGCCAGCGCCCGGTGCAGCGAGGGCTGACCGCGGAACTCGGGCTCGACCCGGCGGAGCTCGACCGGCGCATCGAGGACGGGCGCGCCCACGCCGCGCTCGGCCGGGACCTGGACCTGGCGCGGGAGCACGAGGTCCGGATCAGCCCGACGCTGCTGCTCGATGGCGGTCGGCAGCGCCTTCAGGGGAATGTGGGCTACCGGGTCATCGAGGCCACGGTCCGCGAGCTGCTGTCGGCGTCGCCGCGCGGCGCGTCCTGGTGCTGAAGCCGGCTCGGCGCGATCAAGCTCCCGCCGACCGAAACGGTCGCTTGGAGGTCTCGTCGAGCCGGCCGGCGTCGAGCGTCATCACCCGCCGGCCGAAGCGGCTCAGGACGGCGCGGTCGTGGGTGGCGACCAGCACCGTCGTGCCCCGGGCGTTGGCTTGCTCGAGCAGCTCCATGATCTCGGCGGTCAGCTCGGTGTCGAGGTTTCCGGTGGGCTCGTCCGCGAGCAGGAGGGCTGGGTCGTTGACCAGCGCCCGGGCGATGGCCACCCGCTGCTGCTCTCCGCCGGACAGCTTGGGCGGCAGGGCGGTCGCTTTGTGGGCGAGCCCGACCCCGGCGAGCACCGCGAGCACCCGGCGCCGAATCTCACGCTCCGGCGTGCCCACGACGTGCAGCGCGTAGGCGACGTTTTCGGCCACGGTCTGGGTGCCGATGAGCTTGAAGTCCTGAAAGACGACGCCGATGCGGCGACGCAAATAGGGGAGATCCTTGCGGCGCAGTTGGGCGACGTTCTCGCCGTTGACGAACAGCTGGCCTCGGGTCGGGCGCTCCGCTCCGAAGGCGAGCCGCAGAAGGGTCGTCTTTCCGGCGCCGGAAGGTCCGGTGAGGAACGCGAACTCCCCCTTCTCGACCACGAAGGAGACGTCGTGCAGGGCCGGTCGGTCCCCAGCGTCGTACACCTTCCCGAGGTGGTAGGCGTGAAGCATCGGCGCCCCGACGGTACCGGCTCTCTGCTCGCCGGTCATGTCGACCAGCCGCGACGACCGGTCCTGTTGACGTTCTTCGTCCGTCTCGGCCCTCTTCCGCCATGACACGGGTTCGCTCCGTCGCGTTCGACGAGCTCGAGCTGGGCCAGACCGCTCGCCTCGACAAGTCGGTGACCGACGAGGACATTCGGGCGTTCGCCGCCCTCTCCGGGGACACGAACCCCATTCACCTCGACGAGGCGTACGCGCGCGGCACCCGCTTCGAAGGGCGCATCGCCCATGGGATGCTGGTCGGGGCCCACATCTCCACTGCGCTCGCCACCCGGCTGCCCGGCCCAGGCACGATCTTTCTTGCCCAGACTCTGCGGTTCGAACGGCCGGTGCGGCCCGGAGACGAGCTGAGCACCCACCTCGAGGTGACCGCAAAGGACGACCGCCGGGGGTTCGCGACCCTGGCCTGCCGGGTCGAAAACCAAAACGGGGAGACGGTGGTCACAGGCGAGGCGCGGGTGATGGTCCCGAGGACGCCGGTCGAGGTGGACCTCCCCGACCCGGCCTCGGTGCTCGGGGCAAAGATGGACTAGAGCACCGATCGGGCTGGAGCAACGCCCCAGGCTCGTTTCCTGCGTCCCTGGCCGTCCGGTCGCC
>DAIQNR010000019.1:66068-73882 GCA_036788295.1 Myxococcota bacterium | reverse complement strand
CCAGCGGAGACGGTGCTGCCCAGGACTCGAAGCGTCTCTTCGCCGTGAAAGAAGTAGGGTCGAGCGGGGAAGGATTCCGCTTCGTCCTCGGGGACCGCGAAGTGTAGCCGAGCGGGCAAGCCCTCGATGTGGCGACCATGCAGGTACATCACGAGGGCGTGCTCGGTGCTGTGGTATCCATTCTTCCAAAGGTTGCACTTGAAGGTGTCGGTGGGCGGGCCGACGTAGACGGCCTGCCCGTTCGGCCGGAGCCCAGAGAAGACCTCCCCGCCGCCAAAGAAATCGACGTAGCCGTCGAGCCAGCCCCCGCTCGCGGTGTCGAGCCGCTCGGTCCACCGCCCGGAGGCGAAGTTGCGGGTGGCTGCGAGCTGCTGGGCTTCGGCGTAGGACCACCAGTCCGAGCCGCTTTCGTCCCGGTCCGGTGCGAGCGGGCGCTTCTTCCACCGGAGCCCGTCATGGGCGCGCTCGAGCCAGGCATCGAGGTGGGTTTCGAGCAGGCGGCCAAAGGGCCTGAGCAGTTCCTCGGGCTCGCCGGGCTCACGGGCGCGCAAGGACAAGCGCTTGTCGATCTCGAGCAGCATCCAATAGGTTTTGAGCGTGTGGCCAAAGTCCACGTGCCTGGTTCCGTATGCCCCTTTGCGGGTCGAAACCCCCCAGAAGATCCCGTCCTCGAAGAAGTGCTCCACCATGGCCTGGCCGAGCTGCTCGAGGTCGCCGAGGAGCTGGGCGCGCCGGGTAGGGTCGTGCAAGACGGGCTGCACGAGCAGAAGCATCGCGTTCACCGCGTCGAGCTGCGCCACCAGCTCCCAGCCCCCATCTCCTTCCTGGTCCACTTCTTCGGAGAGATCCGCGGTCGCGCCGTCCCGGATCCGCCCCGCCTCGGCGTCGAAGTACCGCTCCGGGTCGAAGAGGAGGTCCCGAAGCGCGAGCAGCCCCGCCTCCGCTTCCCGGTTCCGAGTCACGAAGTAGTAGGACGCCATGCCGAGCCCGCAGTACGCGAGATCCTGCGCGTACTTTGGGCCGTCGATCGGCGCGCCGCTCGGGCTGAGCCGCTCGTGGCAGCCCCCGCGAGGATCCACCGCGCGGTCCATGAGCCACCGAAATCCAAGATCCGCCCGCTCGAGCAGCGCGACCTCCCCGGTGAGCAGGTATCCCATGCTGTAGGCATAGATTTGACGGGCCAGCATGCGCGGGCGCCGCTCGAGAGGGGGCTGCACGCTCCCGTTTCTACCCCGGTAGGTGGGGAAGTTGCCGGGCGGGTCCCCGAGCGCCTCGTCCTGCATCCAAAATGGCCGAATGTCCCGGACCCAGTGCTCGCGCCACCGGTCGCCCTCGAGCCGAGTGGGGACGTCTCCGGTGTACGGCACAGGGCCGTAGGGGGAAAGAGGGCCTGCATCGGCCCCGACGTCCGCTTCGGCACCCGAATCGACAGAGCTCGCGTCCGAATCGCCGCCATCGAGCCCAGGACCCGCATCCGACCCGGCGTCGAGCGCGACGCCGGAGTCCTCGAGTCCGGCGTCGGCCGGTCCGGGACCGTCCGAAGCGCCGCCGCCACAGGCCAGCGCGAAGGCCGTGAGCCACCACGGGGACCTACCCTTCCATGTCATCCCTTCACCCCGCCCGCGGTCAGGCCGCCGACCAGCTGCTTTTGCAGCGCGAAGAAGAGGGCCACCACCGGCAGCGAAACCAGGATGGCACCGGCGGAAAAGTTACCCCACTCCGTTGCATACTGACCCACCATGCGTTGAAGGCCCACCGGCAGGGTGTAGCCGTCCTCCCGGTTCATGAAGGTGGCGGCGAGGATGAACTCGTTCCACGCGGTCATGAACGAGAACAACGCCGTCACCGCCACCGCGGGCAAGCTCAGGGGCAGCATGATCCGCCAGAAGATCATGCCCCTCGAGGCGCCATCCATGATCGCGGCCTCCTCGAGATCGCGGGGGATGGTGTCGAAGTACCCCTTCAGCATCCAGACGCAAAATGGTATGGCGGTGGTGGAGTAGACGAGCACGAGGCCGGGGAGCATGTCGAGCAGCCCGAGCCGATGCATGAGCTCGTACAGCGGGATCATCGTGAGGACCCCGGGGAACATCTGCACCACGAGAAAGGCGATCATCCCGGTCGCGCGGCCGGGAAACTGAAATCGGCTGAGGGCGTAGGCAGCGGTGCAAGCGAGGAACACGCCCATCAGCGTCGTCGCCGCCGACACCAGCACGCTGTTGATGCCCCAGACCAAAAACGGGTGCTCGGTGAAAAGATGAACGAAGTTCGTGAAGCTCGGATCCTCGGGCAGAGGATTCAGGCTGCTGTCGAATGTCTGCGATGGAGTGAACGCCATCTTGAACACCCACAGCACCGGGAACAAAGTCAGGGCGCAGAATGCGGCGAGGAAGGCGTTCTTCGCCACCCTCGCCCACAGCGGCTGCTTGTCATTCATTCGAAGGCCCCCTTCGTCGCTCCGGTGATGCGGTTCGTCACGAGCGTGAACGTGAGCAGGATGAGAAAGATCACGGTGCTGTAGGCGGCGGCGAAGCCTTTGTCATCCATCTCGAATGCCCACCGGTACGCCTCGGTGATGAGGATGTCGGTGGCGCCGTTCGGCGCGCCGCCGCTCACGAGGTAGATGATGTTGAACATGTTGAAGGTCCAGACCGTGCCGACGATCACCGCTGGGACCAGCGCCGGCATGAGCAGCGGCAAGGTGATGCGGCTGAACCGCTGCCACCGGGAGGCGCCGTCCACCCGCGCCGCCTCGTAGAGGTCCGGCGGAATGGATTGAAGCGCGCCAAGGGACACGACCATCATGAACGGGAAGCCGAGCCACGTGTTCGTGACCACGTTGGTGGAGAACGCCGGCCAGAACGTCTGAAACCACGCGATCCCCTCGAAGCCGAGCGCCTCGAGCGCGGCGTTCACCGCCCCGAACTGCTTGTGGAACATGCTCTTCCAGATGAGGGCCGTCACATAGTTCGGGATGGCCCAGGGAACGACCAGGATCACGCGGTAGATGCCTTTGGCCTTCAGCATCTGGTCGTTGAGCAACAGCGCGAGAAACAGCCCGAGGCTCACATGGAGGAGAACGTTCGAGACCGTCCACAAGACGGTGACGCTCAGCGTGAACCAGAAGCTGCGTGGGTTGCTCAGGTCGAAATCGGACAGGATTCGAATGTAATTCGTGAGCCCGACCCAGTGGTACTCATTGTAGATCCGGCTGTGAAATCCGAGGGTGATGCCCACCACAACCGGGATGAAGACCAGGATCACCAGCCCGAGCATCGCCGGGCTGAGGTAGCCGTAGGCGCTTCGGTGGGTGTAAAGCGCCCGGCCGGCCCGGTCGAAGGCTCCAAAGATGCCGAGCACGAACACCAGCGCGGCCAGGACCGAGATTCCGACCGCCCACTGCTCGATGACGGCGAGATGCTCGGCCTCGACCAGGACCCGCCACCGCTCGCCGAGCGCCACCGCGAACGGACCGTCCGTCGCTTCGGTGGGGGCAGGCGGCGCTGCCCCGGCGACGGTGGTGGAACGGACCGAAGCGATGCGACCGGTGGCCACGCCGAGCGCATCGAGCGACAGGGCGGCGGCGAAGTCGTCGCTCGGGGCCCGGACGGACGGATCGGCGGGATCTCGGTCGGCCGGGTCTTCGCCTGCTGGATCTCGGTCTTCGGGCGCCAAAGCGGCGAGCCCGGCGGCGGCGAGGCGCGCCGCGAGCTGGCCGTGGCGCTCGGCTCGGTCGTCGAGCACCGACGCTTGCCAGCCCCGAAGCTGCAGCGTCTCGAGCACGAGCGCCGTGGCCAGCACCGATCCCCCGGCGGCGAGCAGGGCGGGGCCGCGCAGCCGCGCGACCGGAAGCATCACGAGCGCGGCCAAGAGGCCGATGAGGCCGAGCACCACCGGAAACGGCGTGGGTACGGGCTCGGACTTCAGCGTGACCTGCGCCATCGCCGAGAACGCGCCGTCCACCTTGACCGGGACTCGGGCCGAAAACCGCCCGCCGGGCAGCGCCTCGACCTTCGCCTCGGGATAGGCGTCGCGGCCGAGCAGAGGGTTCTCCTCCCGCTCGTCCTCGTTCTTTCGAACGTCGGCCCGCATGGCGAGCTCTTGGTCGAACAGGGCCTTGTCGGCCTCATCCTCGGAGGCGAGGCGCGCGCCGGCCCGCGCCGGGTCGGTGTGGGCGAGGATCTTCATTCGGCGCAGGACCAGCGCCTCCTCGACCGCGGGCAGCGCGTCGATGAGCGCGGTGACCGCCGCCTGCATCCTCTCTGGGTCGCTCGCCCGCTGCGCCTCCGCCGCGGAGAACGCGAGCGCTCGGGCGGCGACGGTGGCCCGCTCGGCCTGAAACCGTTCCGCCCCCGCCCCGGCGAGGACATGGGCAAGCCCATAGAAAGCGACCGTGGCCACGAGCACCGCGGCCGCGCTCCAAAGGAACCGCCCAATCACGCCGCCTCCCCGAGGACCGAGCGCCCGCTCTCCCGCTCGAACAGGTGCACCGCTTCGAGGTTGACGCCCACCCGAACCACGTCGCCAACGCTCACCTTCGTGTCGGGGGACAGCTGCGCGGTCATGGGTTGACCTAGGCAGTCGCCGAGCGCGTGGACCTCGGAGCCCAGCGGCTCGAGCACGTCGATCTGAAGTGGGATCGTGTCCTCTTGTCGGTCGGACTCGTACATGTGCTCGGGACGGACACCGAGCGTCTTTCTCGCGTCGCCTCCGAGGTGGGGGCGCAGCCGTTCGGGGATGGGGAGGCTGAAGCCCTTTCCACAGATCCGGTCTCCCTCCAGCATGACTTCGAAGAGGTTCATGCTGGGGCTGCCGATGAAGCTCGCGACGAATGTATTGGCCGGGCTTCGGTACAGTTCGAGGGGCGCGCCCACTTGCTGCACGATGCCCATGCTCATCACCACGATGTGGCTCGCGAGCGTCATCGCCTCGACCTGATCGTGGGTGACATAGACCGTGGTCGTGCCGAGCCGGCGGTGGAGCTTCGCGATCTCGGCTCGCATTTGCACCCGGAGCTTGGCGTCGAGGTTCGACAGCGGCTCGTCGAACAGGAAGACCTCCGGCTGGCGCACGATCGCTCGGCCCATGGCCACCCGCTGGCGCTGACCGCCGGACAGCTGCTTCGGCTTTCGTTCGAGGTACTCGGTCAGGCCCAAGATGCGGGCCGCTTCGGCCACCCGCTCGGCGATGACCTGCTTGTCCATCCTTCGCAGCTCGAGCCCGAAGCTGATGTTCCTTCGGACGCTCATGTGCGGATAGAGCGCGTAGCTCTGAAAGACCATGGCCACGTCCCGGTCCCGGGGAGAGACGTCGTTCACCACCCGGTCCCCGATCGACAGCTGGCCGTCGCTTATCTCCTCGAGGCCGGCGATCATCCGCAGCGCGGTGGATTTGCCGCACCCGGAAGGACCGACCAGGACCACGAAGTCCCCGTCGGCGATGTCGAGGCTCATGTCGCGGACCGCGGTCACGTCCCCGTAGCGCTTGTAGACGTGCTCGAGCTTCACCCGGGCCATGTCAGCGCCTCGCGCCTTTGACCAGCCGAGCGACGTCGGTCTGGGCTGGGCCCGCCGCCTCCGCCGGGTCCATCTTGCCGTTGATGACTTTGTTCATCATCGTCGTGGCGGGGGTCCAGACCATGCGCATCGCGGGGGTGTTCGGGGTCGGGATCGAGACGTCGAGCTGGGCGCGAAACGCGGAGAGGATCGGGTCCTTCCCGATCTTCGGGTCGTCGTAAACGTCCCGGCGAGCCACCGTCTGCCGGCCGACCGTGGCCATGATCTTGGCCGCCTCGGGGCTCGTGAGGTACTGCATCACCTCGAACGCCGCCTTCTTGTCCTGGGTCTGGGCGCTCATGATGACCCCTTCGGCGGTCAGAAACGGCCGGGGCGTCTTCCCATTCTTCGAGATCGTCGGCAGCGGTGCGACCCCATACTTCACGCCGTCTTCGATCTCTCCGAGAAACCATGGGCCGTTGATGACCATGGCCACCTTCCCCCGATTGAACAGCGTGCTCACGAGCGTCCCGCTGATCTCTTGGGGCATGATCCCAGAGCGGTGGGCGAGCTCCTGCGCAAACGCCAGCGACTCGATCATCGGCTTCGCGTCGAGCGTGGGCCGGCCTCGGTCGTCGAAGACCCGGCCCCCGAAGCCCTGCATCCACGCCCCATGGTACCAGAAGTTCGCGTTCTCGTAGGCGAGGCCGAAGCTGCCCTCGCCCGCGTTCGTCAGCTTCTTTCCGAGCGCGACCAGCTCATCGGTGGTCTTCGGAGGGGCCTTCACGAGCGCGGTGTTGTAGATGAGGGCCACCATCTTGAAGGCCATCGGCAGCCCGTAGACGGCTTCGTCGTAGGTGAGCGCCTCGAGCGTCGGGGGAAGGAAGGCCCCCCGCGACGCCTCGTCGAGCCAAAAATCCACCGGTTCGATGACCCCGCTCGCCGCCCAATCTCCCACTCGGTCCTGGGCGAAGATGAAGAGATCCGGACCCTTGCCGCGGGGGACGGCGGCGGTGATCTTGTCGGCGAAAGCGTCGTAGGGGACGGCGAGGAGCTTCAGCTGGATGTCCCCCTTTTTGTCGTTGAACGCCTTCACCACCTGCTCGAGCGCCTTTCGCTCTTGGGCCCGGTAGGCGTGCCACAGCATGACGTCAGCGGCAGCGGCGGCGGTGGGGAGGGAGAGTCCGAGCGCGGCGAGCGCAGCGGGGAGGAATCGGTTCGGGGGCATGTCAAGGACTCCTGGGGAATCGCACCAACACGTTGGGGCGGACGTGCTCCGCTCCCTCGATGACGGTGGCGAGGATGAACTTCGGGTAGACTTGGGTCACGACGACCCGAGCCAAACGCTCTTTGGTCGGGCCGAAGATGGTCCCGATCGCGAAGGGTTCGGGGGGGACTTCGGCGGCCTCGAGGACGACGATCTCGCCCTGGATGCGCTGAACGGCGACGACGAGATCCTCCGACGGCGACAACCCATCTCCGGGCGTGGCTCCGGGTTCTTTCCCCGGCGCGTCGGCGGGCCGTGCTCGCCGTTCGGCGGCGGCCCTCGCGTCTTCATCGGGGTACACCGCGGGAAGGGCTACTACGCGCCGAGCCTCGCGATCGTAGTTCGACAGGATCTGGGACTGCGACCGGCCGGGGGGAACGATGATGTCGATCGCGAACGGCTGCCAGTTGTGGAGGTGCCCTCCGCCGAACGCGAGCGGTTCGGCCACCGTGACCACCGGCATGGTCAGCGCGTTCACGATCGGGCCTCCGGTCAGCCGGTCCACCGCGTCGAAGGTGTTCTCCCAAAGCGCGCCGAACACGGCCACCACGTAGCCCCAAGATGGGTCTGGGGCTCGACCCAGCTCGGCGATGGAAACCCGAGCCCGGACCACGTTCTTGAAGGAGCGAAGGTTGGACGGTACGACCACCCGCTCCGATGGTTTCCAGTCGGAGATGAGGGACCTGAGCAGGAACGGCCGGGGGGTGAGCACCACCGCCACGTCCCAAGGGTTCTTCGAGTCGATGACCAAGTTGCGGCCAGGGAGGGCTTCCGTCGAGCCTGCTCCGGGCGTGTGGTCGATGTAGATGTCTACGTGCTGAACGAAGATGCCGTTTTCGAGCACGAAGCGCTGCGCCTCGGTGCGCCTCGTCTCTGGCGGCTCCCACAGCTCGGCGCCGAACCGGACCTCGAAGACGACATCATCCCCGTCGCGCTCGATGGTCAGCGACCGGAGGTCGAAAGATCCGCGCCGGTACTCCTGGTTCGACGGGTAGACATAGTCGCCGGGGCCGTGGTCGTCCCGAGCGGGGTCATCGAGGACCACCCGGTAC
>DAIQNR010000019.1:59081-65968 GCA_036788295.1 Myxococcota bacterium | reverse complement strand
ATAGTCGCCGGGGCCGTGGTCGTCCCGAGCGGGGTCATCGAGGACCACCCGGTACTCGGAGGCCTGCGCGGCGCCGAGCATCCACGAGGCGGCGATGCACGCCGATAGAGAGAGAGGGTGCGACCCTGCCGCTCGCCTGGTTCGGGATGCGCCCATTCGTCCCCTCTCGTCTCAGCGATCGGCTCGATTCGGATGTCCTCGCGCACCGAATGGTGCCCGGGCCGAGCGGCCAAGGCGGTGGCTGGGGTGGGCTCCTGCCTCGGCCCGTGCCTGGACCGAGGCGGAGCCTAGGTCTCGGTCACCGGCCCGGCGCGTTGATCGCCGGGTTGTTGTCGTTTCCTGCCCGCGCGATGGTCACCGGGGTCCAGTCCCCGGTCCCCACCCGGATTTCGGCGGTCACCCCGTCGAGCAGCCCGGCGTTGACCTCGCTGCCGTCGATCTCGACGAGGCCCTTGTACTCTTCACCCTGCATGCCCCGCCGGAACTCGAGGACGAACTGCGCCGTTGCGCCCCGGTTCATCCCGCCGAAGTTCCGCAGCGGCCGGCCCATGCCCGAGTTCTCCAGCATCTGGAACGTGTAGATCCCGTCGCCCGCGGTCTGGTCCCCGCGCATCCCGTCGTCCCGCATGTCCTGGAGGCTCCAGCCCCAGTGCGAAGACTTGATCTGGATGCCCATTGCGGAAGGATCGAAGGTCGCGCCGAATGGGTCGGCGGCCATGGCGACGTTGATGGTGACGCGGAAGTCCACGTCCCCCCAGGCCGGAATCTCGAGCCCCATGGCGTTGATCGCATCCGCCGCGCCCACCGGCACCGAGAAGTTCCCGTTCGTCGGGGACTGGAGTCCCCAAATCCAGTCGCCGTCCGAGCCGTTGGTGGACCCGGAGATGGCGCCGTACTCGAAGTTCACTGGGGCCTCGGTCGGCACCGCCACGAACACGGTCACGCCCCAGATGTTGTCGCCCGCCATGGAGCCGGCCGGCTCGTGGCCGCCCTCGTCCCAAGGGCCGTCGTCGAAGACCATGGGGAAAGGACCGCCCCAGCCGGTGTCGAGCTGGAGGATCCGGGTGGTGGAGTCGTAGTTGAACGAGCCCTTCCACGCCAGGCCGTCGGCAGCGATGAACGAGCGGTTGTTGCTGTCGTCGATGGTGAAGTTCACCGGGACCGTGTCGGGGGGCTGGGTGAAGCCGCCGCCGCCGCCGCCGTCGGCAGGTCCGGTGTCGGCGGGTCCAGGACCGGTGTCGGCGGGTCCGGTACCGGTGTCGGTCGGTCCAGTGCCGGTGTCGGTGGGTGCGGTTCCGGTGTCGGGCGTGGTGTCGTCGCTGTCTCCGCAGGCCGTGGCCAGGACGACGGCCAGGGAAGCGCCAAGGGCGATCCTCATCATGTTCATCTTCTCTGCTCCTCCAAGATTCTCGCAGGGCCGCCAGGCCCCCATTTACTGCCGAACTGGGCAGGTCCCGTCCGGGTTGGGTGGCACGGTGGCCGGCCCGATCCCGGTGGGGGTGGTCAAAGGGTCAGGGCGGCAGTCGTTCGTCAAATCGTGCCGCTCCTGTACATCGGGGATTCCATTTCGGTCCGCGTCCGTGGTCCAGGTGAGCACGCCGCCGACGCCGATCCGTTGGTTGGCCAAATCCTTGTTGGTGGCTTCGTCGCCAAAGTTGTCGCGGCGGTACACGAAGCCGTCGTCGTTCACGTCGACCACCTCGAGAAGGCGCTGGTTGCCGGGCCACTCCTCGGCTCCTGTCCAAAGGTCGCCCTTTTGCCCCCAGGTGAACTTGTAGCCGATGCGAAGACCGCGAGGCAGATCGAAGGTGATGGTCCAGATGTTGTCGCCAGCGACCGCATCTCCGCTCGCTCCGTCGTCGAACATCGGGATGATGTTGGGCCGCCAGGAGCCCTGGTTTCCGAGCGTGCCGTCGATCTCCGTGTCCTGGATGGGGGACTCCATGTGAATCCCACCTACGAACCACATCGACTTGCCGGGCTCGTCCCGAACCCACTTGAAGCGGTTGATGCGGGTGCAGTTGCCGTCGAGCCGACCGTCGTTGAAGTCCACTTCGAGCACCACGCGGACCAGTTCTGGGTCGAGGCACTCCTGCAGGGGGATGTCCGAGCCTGCCGCTTCGACCAGCTGATCGAAGCGGAGCCGAGCCACTTCCCCCCTCGATGGGGTGGCGAGACCGAAATCCACGCCCTCTTCGATGACCGGCGTGCCCTGCACCAACGCCCTCGCGATCGGGAGCCCGTCGGGCTGGTACTCGGGCCACTGGAACACGACCGGGGTCGAGGTCGAGGTCTCGGCGAGCGGGTCGGCGCGATCGAGGAGCTGGTCCACGACCGAGGCGACCCGGGCGAGGGTGGACGTCCCGGCGGCGAGTTCCTCCCCGATGCGGGCGAGCGTGTTGCGGGTGGCGAGCGGGTCGAGGCTCTGGAGGGTGCGACCCAGGCTCGTCACCTTGCCCACCATCACCAGGGCCTCGATCGTGCTCTCCCTCGTGACGAGCACCTCGGTGGGGACGAGGCCCCGGTTCGAGTCGAACTCGCTCTCGCCGTCCACCCTCGCGATCTCCGGGACGAGCGCGAGCAGGTTGAAGCCGCCCACCGACACGCTGAGCCGGGCGTTCGGGTACCGGGCCTGGTCGAGCCCGAGGTCGAAGCGGTTGCCATCGACGCGGACGTCGAAGATCTCCACCTCGGCTCCGGCCGCAGTCAGGATCTCGAAGCGGGCCCGCTCCAGCTCGAGCGGCGCCGGGAGTCGCCCATCCACGGAGCCTCGCAGCGTCGCGCGGGGGCGCTGGTGGTCCGTGCTCGCGGCTTGGGCGAAGATGCCCTCGAGCCCGCACCCGCTCGCCGCCCCTGCGAGCACGAGCGCGCCCAGCCGCCCGACCGATCCGCGCCCCATGGACGTTCGTGGGGCCGAGAGACCGGGCCCCCAGGGGGCGTGGGCCGAAAAGATGCGCTGCGTCATGTTCACCACCCTACCTCAACAGTAGCCTTGGAGCGCCACACCCGCCAACTCTGGTCGAACGTGCCCGGTCGGAAGCGGTCCTGGTCCTTGTGAAAGTACTCGAGCAGGTAGCTGAACGAGAGGCCGCCGAAGTTGTAGGCCGCGGTGAGCCGCCCGGTGTTCTTCGTCGTCTCGTAGTCGAAGAAGCCGGTCTCTTGGCTGCCCGAGCGGTTCCTCTCGTCCCAGTACTGGTGCTCGTAGCCAGCGCCCAGCTTCAGCTCGTCGTTGACCTGAAAGCTCATCCCGAAGAACCCGATGTACATGCGCCCGTTGTAGTCGTCGGACTCGTTGATCCCCAAACTCCGCCGCACCGCGTCATCCCGGCGCCCGTCGTGGTCGTCCACGAACTTCCCCTTGGCCCGCACCACGAAGTTGTTCCCGAACGGCATGAGGTACTGGAGGTTCACTACCGCGATCATCGAGCGCCGGTCCTGAAAACGTTTGTAAACCGACCGCGGGTCACGGCCTCGGTCGAAGATGTTCGCGTAGTCGAAGTCGGCGGTGTAGGCCTGCACGTCGGTGAAGCCGTCGGTGTACAGGAAATCGGGGAACTGGTTGTCCACGTCCCGGTCCTGCATGTTCGTATTGTAGGTGATGTAGGTGAACTCCCCGTCGAGCTTGAGGCCGCCGTTCAGGTACTCGAGAACGCCGGTTGCCCCGTGCCAGCCGATGATCGTCTCGAACCATGGTTCGTCGAAATCCACGAACTCGTTGGCGAGGTTCAACGTGGGGAGCTGGCCTCCGGAGATGAACCCCGAGGTGATGAACCCATCGGTGAGCAGCACGTCCGCTTCCCGCCTGGCTCCGAACGGCGCGTTGAATTCCGCTCCGATGTTGAAATACTCGAACTTGAAGTCGAGCCCGATCTCGAACGGGTCGAAGAGCTCCACGAGAAGCTTGCCGGCGAAGTCCCGAGAGTCGCGGGGGTTGCCGAGCTCGTCGGTCGTGAACAGCACCGGCGAGAAACCCTGATCGAGACGGACGCCGTTCGAGGCATACTCCGGGTTCACGGCGGAGTTGGAGAACGCGACCAGCCCCTGCACGCTGAGCTTGTCGAGCCACGAGGGCGCATACCGGGCCTCGATGGTGGCATTGACCGATTGAAAGCGCGAAACCCAGTCCACGGCCCGGTCGGCTCCATCGAGCCGGTCGCCGAGGCCCCGAGCGTCGGGGTCGAACCGGTTGGCTTCGACGTCGTTGATGTAGTTTCCGATGGCGGTGATGGTGAGATCGTCGATGGGGCGGGCCTCGAGCCGCATCGCGTAGGCCCACTCTGCGCCCCAGAACCCGGCGAGCGGGTCGGCGTTTCGCAGACCGGTGTTCCAGCGCGGCCCGACGAACAGCTTCGGCAGAGCGATCGCGGCGGTGTGGTACGCCACCCTCCCCTCGGCGAAGTCGCCCTCGATGAACACCCCGGCGCCGTTGTCTCGGTCGATGTACCGCGACTTGCCGATGGTCCACTCGTTGAACATGCCGAGGTCGCTCGACCCGATGTGCAGCCAGCGAACGGTGGGGATCGGGACGGCGGCTCGGATCCAGGTGCCCCGCAGCTTCATGTAGGCGGCATGGTTCATGCCGAGGGCTTCGCCGGACGTGTTCTCGACGAACAGGTTTGTGTCGTTGTCCCAGCGGGTATCGCCGTTTTCCCACCATCCCTGCCACAGGGCTCCGAAGCGGCTCTTCACCCTCACCCCGGCGGTGATGTAGCGGCTCACCCGTCCGAGGATGTTGAGCTCGAACTCCGAGCACACCCCGTTTCCGCCGCCGATGTTGTCCGGCCAAAACGGGTTCGACAGCGAGAGGCAGCCCCTCGTGTCGTCGTTCTTGTAGAGGAACTTCGTGTAGATCTTCCCGTTGAGCTCGAAGTTCGCCGTGTCGGCGGTGGCGGACCGGGGCGCGAAGACCGAGACGAAGATGCCGAGCAGCGCGAAGCGAAAGACGGACGAACGCAGCGGACGCGAGAAAAACATGGGGACTCCGCGGCGAACGGGTCAGCGACCGGGGTAGATGAGCGGTACGACCGCGAGGTCTTCGGGGGTGGGTTCTTCGGCGTCGCGGTTGTAGCGGGAGAGGATCTCGTGCTGCAGCGCGATCTCGTCCTCGGTGCCTCGGCCGGACCCGGCCAGGATGTCGATGACGTGAGGGTCGTTGTCGTAGTCGGTCCCGCCGCCGAACCGGTGCTGACCCTCGAACTCGTTCACCTTCCGAGTCAGCAGGTCCGTTTTCGCGGGGAACCCCTCGTTCGACTGGATGAGCACCTGGTAGCCCCACCCCGGCTGGGGAGCGCCGCCGAGCGCCTCGGTATCCACGATCGCTGACAGCACCCGGCCCGTCGCCCTCGTGATCTTGGGCACGACGACCCTGTCCTTGTAGGCGGCGGCCTTGGCATCCACTTCGGAGTACACCCGGGTGGGTGGTTGAGGGCTGATGAGCACGACCCGATCCCAGGCCTGGTCTTCCGGGAAGCGGACGTTCGTTCCGGCGAGGCCCTCGGTGACGCCAGAGCCGGCCACGTGGTCGGTGTCGATGTGGATGAACGCCATCTGCAGAGAGAAGCCGTTTCCGCCCCAGGCCGGCGAGTCCCACGGGTCGTCGATGCGGCGGGCCATGGTCACCTTGAACTCGACCGTGCCGCCCCTAGGGATCACCTCGAAACGGGTCATGTCGAACGCGCCCGGCGTGTAGACTTGGTCGGTCGGATACTTGTAGGTTCCGGGGCCGTTGTCGTCGCCCTTCGGGTCGAGCAAGACGACCGATCCGTCGTCGGCCGCGCCGCCTCCGGAGGCGCCGCCGGCAGCGCAGGCGGTGGTCAAAGCGAGCCCGAGGGCCCAACAGGACGAGGTCGGACCGATCGCGGCCCAGCGTTCGCTGCTCATGTGTGTATCGGCGGCGGACCCGGTCCGGGCCCCTCGCTCCCCCCGGGGAGCGTGTCTAACCGATGAGTCACGAGAGCGGAACGTCGTTTTTTGCTTTTTTTCGCTTTCGGAGCCCTTCGAGCGCGGGAATCGCGCTCGGGACGCCCGAGGCCCGGCTCAATGGAGGGTAGCCCCCGCGCCGAGTCTGCCTCAGGGTTGGGGCATGAATCGACACGGATCGACGATCCTCTTCGGCGCGCTGCTGCTCGGCGGGTGCCGCCATGCCGACCCGGAGGCGACGGCCCGACCGTCCGAGCGAGGGGCGCCGGACCGGGACGCTCCGCCCGAATCGCCTCGTCCGTCATGGTGGCAGGGCGCCACGTTCTACGAGATCTTCGTGCGGAGCTTCGCTGATTCGGATGGGGATGGGGTCGGGGACTTTCGCGGGCTCACCGCGCGACTCGACGCGCTGTCCGACGGCGATCCAGCGACGACGGACGACCTCGGGATCGAGGCCATTTGGCTGATGCCCATCCACCCTTCGCCGAGCTACCACGGGTACGATGTCACCGACGACCGAGCGATCCACCCCGACTACGGCACGCTCGACGATTTCGATGCCTTCATCGAGGCCGCGCACGCCCGCGGGATCCGGGTGATCATCGACTTCGTCCTCAACCACGCGTCCGCACGCCACCCCTGGTTCCTCGAGTCGCGCCGGGGACAGATGGATCCGCGCCGGGACTTCTTCGTCTGGCGGCCGAATCCCGACCCTCGGTTCGTCCGTCCGTGGGACGGCTCCACCCAGCTGTGGCATGATGGAGGCAGCGGCTACTATTACGGCATCTTCTGGAGCGGAATGCCGGATTGGAACCTCGCCAACGCCGAGGTCGAACGCCACATGGTGGAGTCGATGCGGTTTTGGCTACAGCGCGGGGTGGATGGATTTCGGGTCGATGCGGTGCGCTACCTGGTCGAGGACGAGGACGGGACGGTGGCCGACACGGCGGCGACCCACGCCCTGTCCA
>DAIQNR010000019.1:0-58981 GCA_036788295.1 Myxococcota bacterium | reverse complement strand
GTCGAGGACGAGGACGGGACGGTGGCCGACACGGCGGCGACCCACGCCCTGTCCAGACGGATTCGGGCCGAACTATCGCGTACCCACCCGGAGGCGGTGCTCGTAGCCGAGGCGTGGACTTCGGCCGAAAACGTCGCGCCCTACTATGGAGACGGCGACGAGTACCACCTCGCGTTCGGCTTCGACGTAGCCGGGGCGCTCGTCGAGGCGGCGAAAGACGGGCTGCGGGCCTCGGTGTCGCAGGCGGTCTCCACCTTGCGCGACGTCTACCCGAGTCTCGAGTTCGTCGCTCCGTTTCTCACCAACCATGACATGCCGAGGGTGATGCGGCAGCTCGGCGACGCCGAGGCCGGCAACCGCCCCGCGGCGGCGACCTTGTTCGCCCTGCCCGGTTCGCCCTTCGTCTACTATGGAGAGGAGATCGGCATGCGGGGCGGGCCGACCGCCGCCGACGAAGACAAGCGCACGCCGATGCGGTGGGACGACAGCGGCCCAGGGTTTGGGTTCACCACGGCGGCGACTCCGTGGCGCGTTTCCCAGGAGCGGGACGGCGTCTCGGTGGCGGCCCAAAGATCCGACGACACGTCCTTGTGGCGTCTGTACCAGCGGCTCATCGCCTACCGCCGCGATGAGCCCGCCTTGCGCTACGGGGGCCTCGAGCCGGTTCGAGTCGAAGGCGGCGGCCGCGGCACGACCGGGTTTCTCCGCACCGGCGAATCGGATTCGATCCTGTATGTGGTGAACTTTCACGAGGAGCGGACGGGGCCGTTCGCGGTGAAAGGCGTCGGGGGCCGGGTGGCGAAGGTGGGTCTGTCGGAGGGGCTCGAGGCGCCGCCGGCGGTCGGCGCCGACGGCCTCGAGTTCGCTGGCCTCGACGGCCGAGGTTTCGCGTTCGTGGTCCTATCCGAAGAGCGGCGCTAGCGGCTGTTGCAGGCCACGCCCGCACCCTGGGGCCCGGTCTGAGGTTGCCAGAACACGGCCGCGGTCAGGGGCGGGACGATGAAGTTGCCGCCGTTGAAGCGGGCGGTTCGCGCGTCGGGGTCCACCGAGCTGGCGAGCACCGGGTGCAGCTCGAAGCCGGTGGCGCCCGGCACCGCGGCCGTCTGCTCGGTGCTCGTTCCGTTCAGCACCACGACCACCGCCTCGACCGCGGGGTCGAGGTCGGCCCCGGCGCAGGCGCCGTCGGTGATGGACTGCACGATGAGGCCTGGCACCTGCTCCGTACCGACGTTGTGGTAGTCCACTCTCGTCTGCACCGCCTGCGCCCCCGACAAGCGAAACAGCGGAGTGCTGCTGCGGATCCGGAGCAGCTCCTGAAACCGCGCCGACGTCGCGGCGATGTGCCGGGGCTCCGGCGCGATGGATGCGTCGGTGAGGATCGGCCCGATGGTCGACCAGTTGGACATGTCCTTCTCCGCGTTCGGCAGCCCGACGTTCCAGTTGTTGGTCTGCTGAGTGAAGTCCACCCGGTTGTACCAGTCGCCCGAATCGTAGCTGTCTCGCTCCATCGACTTCGACCGAAGCAGGTCCGCCCCGACGTGGAAAAACGGGATGCCTTGGCCGAGCGCAGTCACCCCGAGGGCGAGCACCTGGCGCCGGACCCGCTCGTCCATCGGGGTCCCGGTGGCGATCTTGTAGGCGCCGATGTCGAAGAGGGTCTGGTTGTCGTGCTTCGAGACGTAGTTCACCGATTCCTGCGGTGAGAGGGTGTAGCCCCCTGGCGCTCCATTGTATGAGATCTGCCGGCCGGTGACCGAGAACCCGCCGCTGTCCACGAGCCGGAAGTCGCGCAGGTTGCCGGTCATGCCCACGCGAATGAGGTCCGACGCGATGAGGAGGTTGCTCCTCGCGACCATGGCCTCGGGGCTCGCTTCGTTCGGGGCGTGGAACGCGCCGGTGGCGAATCCCTGGTTTTGGCGGAGCGCCGGCCCGCTGTCGAACGGCCCGCCGCCGCGCACCGCGTCACGGACCCGGTCGTTGAAGGTGCCGATCCCGGTCCCGGCCATGTTGGCCTGGCTCGCGTTTCGGCCCCGCTGGCCGCCCGCGACCTCTCCAAAGTCCCAGCCCTCGCCGTAGACGTAGATGTCGCGGTCGATCCCGTCGAGGGCGGCGCGGACTGCCTGCATGTTTCGCACCATGTGGTGGCCCATGAGGTCGAAGCGTAAAGCCCCCACCCTGTAGTCCCGGGCCCAGATCACGAGGGAGTCCACCATCAGCTTTTCCATCATGTCGTGCTCGGTGGCGGTGTTGTCGCAGCACGTGCTGCGTTCCACGTTGCCGGTGTCTGGGTTCAGCCGGTGGTAGTAGCCGGGCACGATGCGGTCGAGGACCGAGCGGTCGCTGACCCCGGAGGCGTTGGTGTGGTTGTAGACTACGTCGAAAGCCGTTCTGAGCCCGAGCTCGGCCAGGGCAGCGACCATCTCCCGGAACTCTCGGACCCGAGCCGAACCATTCGGGTCGGACGCGTACGAACCTTCGGGCGCGTTGAAGTGAAGAGGGTCGTAGCCCCAGTTGAACCCATCGAGGCCCGCCATCCAAGTCACCAGCTGCTGCGCGTCCGGTCCGCGGGGGTCGAACCCAGCGAGCACCTGGGCGATCGGGGTCGAGCCGTGGCGGGTGCACTCGGTCATCGGCACCGTCCGGTTGAGCATGCAGAGCCGGTCGAAGCCATCGGTGATCTCGACCCGGAGGGCTCGGTCTTCGTTCACGGTCGCGATGTCGAAGCTCGGAAGGACGTGGAAGATGGTGAGCCCCGCCTCGGCGAGGTTCGACAGGTGGGTCATGCCCGCGGACCGGGCATGGGTGAACGCCCTGAATTTGCCTCGGTCTTGCTCCGGAACGGTGAGATCCCAGATGCTGAAGTCACGAACGTGACCCTCGTAGATCACGACGTCGGCAGGGTCGAGCGGGGGGAGCGTGAGCGTGGACCAGCCCGGCGGCATGAGCTCGGGGTCGTTCTCGACATCGATGATCTGGGTGTGCGTGCTGTTCGTGGAGAGGCTCGTCGAGTAGGGATCGGTGACCTCGTACGTCTCCACTCGGTTGGTGATCGGGTGGTACACCCGCACCGAGTACCGGTAGAACGACCCGTACCAATCGGCGTCTCCGGTGACGCTCCAGACCCCGGTCTCCGGGTCGAAGGCCATCGGCGCCTCTCCGATGCGCGATAGATCGCTTCCGTAGCGAACGAGACCAACATCCTGGGCGGTGGGCGCCCACACCCGGAGGGTGGGGACGCGCCCGGCGAAGGTGGCGCCGAGCGGGCCGCGGTAGGGGAAGCGGGCGTCGAGCACCCCCGGGATTTGCACCCGGGTGGCCTGAAGGACCGCGCCGTCCGCATCTCTCGCGACCACGACCAGCTGGCTCCTGACCAGGGTCCCGATTTGCTCGATGGCGCCTTCGCCGAGGCGCAGGCGGCCGCGGGTCCGGAGGTGGAAGAACTTGTCTCGGACCGGGGTCGGCAGCGGGTCCGGGTCGCGGCGCAGGGCGAAGGTGTCGCCGCCCACCACGTCGAGCTCTTCGTTCACCTGAATCGAGGCGTCGGGCGAGGCGCGCAGCTCGAACGTGGTCGCGTCTTCGGGGCCGTCGAAGAGGAGGAGGTCGCGATCCACCCAGTGCGCGGCCATTCCGTCGATCTGGACCGGGGCGAGGAACTGGGGGACGGTGAAGATGTCGGCCGAGCCGGATCGCAAGAACACGATGTCGCCGAGCATGGAGATGTTGAAGCCCATGTCCGGACCGGGGTCCTTCACGTCTCCGAAGTGAACGATGAGGTTCACGCGGTCGCCCCCGGGCTGTACGTCCACGAGCCACCACGCGCCGAGCTCGGGGTCGACCCCACCTGGCATGGCCGGCGCGATCCATTGGGTCTCCCTCATCACGTCGCCCCACAAGTGAAGGCCCCAGTTGCCATAGTCCTGGTCGGCACGGACGTAGTGGATCGCCACTTGGTTTTCGCCTGGGATCGCGGGCGGCCTACGGGTCATCGCCTGGTCGTGACCATGAAACCACCAAACGCCGGTGGGGTTTGCCGGAAGCTCGATCGAGACCGGGGCGGCGGGATCGGAAGCCTCCGCGCCCACGAACTGCACGGTGATGGTCGCAGCACCGGGGTTGAGCTCCACCGCGTACACCGCTCCGAAGCCATCGGTGCCGGTCGCCGAGACCGTGCCGGGATTTGCGACGTCCCCACCTACGAGCGCAGAGATGCCGTCGTAGGTGCCGTCAGGGCGGTGGTAGTGCACCGCGAAGGTGGGTACCGAGCCTGCGTCGCCGCCTCCGGTGTCCTGCACCCCGGTGTCTGCGACCGTCCCGGCATCCGCCGCCCCGGTGTCGGGCGCGCGCGCGTCGGTGGACCCGTCGCCCGAGTCGTCGTCTCCTCCGCAGGCCGCCATCCCCGCGAAGGCAAAAAGCGCCGCGGCCGCGGAGCCCCATCGTTTCGTGTTCATCCATCTCCTCCCCTGCAGGCTGAGCCTGCGTACCTCACGATGGCGGGACCGGGCAGCCCGGTCCGCCTCATCGAGCCCGGGCTACCGCCCGGCTCCAGTCAAGGCCCGAACAGGGCGATTACGACCTCGTCGCGCGCGCCCGCGCGCTCGAGGCTCCTTCGAAACACATAGACCCCGGCATCCTGGGCGAGGGTCTCGTGGACCCCGGCGGCGACCGCGGGGTGTCGGCGCCGAAACTGTCCGAGCCGCTGCCAGTGCGCGAGCGTCGCCTCGTCGAAACCCTCCCAGTTCATGTCCGAGCGGGTGCCCGCGGTGTCGTCCCCCTCATTCGGGCCCGCCGCCCGAGCGGTCTCGTCCCCGTAGAAGATCTGGACCCCACCGGGGAGGCTCATCAGCGCGGTGGCTACGCCTCGCTGCCGGGAGAGGTCCCCCTGGGCTCGGTCGGAGAAGAGATAGGTGTCGTGCGACGAGATGTACGTCAGCACGTTGAACTCGGGGTCGCCGTTGATGAGGCTCGCGTAGCGAACGTGGAGCGGCTCGAGCGCCGATGGACTTCTCGACAGCTCGAGAGCCCTGGGCTGGAACTCGAAGTTCAGGAGGGAGTCGAACCCGCCCTCCGTGTAGTAGGCGTCCTTTTCGACGCCGTGGGGGAAAACCTCACCCACCATCCAGAAGTCGAGGTCGTCGATGGCCTCCGACGGGTTTGCCTCCTTGAACGCGCGCAGCGCGGCGACGCCCGCCGACTTGAGCTCTCGCCATGCATCCAGCTCGACGTGTTTCACGGTGTCGCATCGAAACCCGTCGATGCCGTACTCGCGAACCCAAGCGGTCAGCCAATCGATGAGGTACTGGCGGACGGTGAACCCGGACTGGACGGTCGCGGCGGTGTCCGCCTTGGCCGCGATCATCGGGGGCAGGCCGCTGGTCGGAAAGAACGCCTCCGTCTTGAAGTCGGGCAAGGAGGCGAGCGAGCGACGGAGGTCGCCGGAGCCAGGAGCGTCGTAGCCGGGGAGGCCGGCCCGAACCCAGTCCCGCCCCCACCAGTTGGCCCACGAGGGGTGATCGAAGTCGATGAAGAGCTCGTTGAAGCGGTTCCAGTCCTCTCCAGGGCCCGGTCGCCATTGCCGCCAGTCGGTTCGGCGCAGCGCCTCCGGGAAGTAGGCGTCGATCTCGGGCAGGGTCGCGTAGCCGGGGTGGTTCATCACCACGTCGAGCACGACGCGAATGCCTCGTTGGTGGGCCTCGCGGACCAAGGACCGAAGATCGTCGGGGGTGCCAAAGGCCCCGTCGAGCCGGGTGAAGTCGAGCGCCCAGTAGCCGGCGTAGGCGAAGTGGGGAAAGCGACCCCCGCCGCCCCCGACGTAGCCGTGCACCTGCTCGAAGGGGGCCGTGATCCACAGGGCGTTGGCTCCGAGCGCTTCGATGTGGTCGAGCCGGTCCACGATTCCTTTCAGGTCTCCCCCATGAAAGGTCCCGACCGTCGGCATGCCGTCGAAGCTCCGGCCGTGCGCGCCATCGTTGCTCGGGTCACCGTTGAAAAACCGATCGGTGATGACGAAATAGACAATCGCGTTGTCCCAGACGAACGGGAGCGGCACCGCGCCCGCAGCCTCGAGGAGCACCACCCCCTCCGGTCCCGGGGCGAGCCGGACCGTGCGGTCCTCGGCGACTTGGGCGGTGGCACCGGTGTACGCGTCTCGAACGACGGTACCTGGCGCAAAGGATGCGCCAACCGGCACCACGCGGCCGCCGGGGTCCACTCCGAGGTCGGAGCCCGATCCCGCGTCCGGCTCCCGGCCCCCGTCCGCATCGACGCCGACGTCCGCCGCGCCTCCGTCTCCATTGACGGGATCGGCGGGGTCTCCGCACGCATACAGGGCGGCCAAGACCGCGACGAGGCCAAAAAACGGGGGACGTTCGAGCATGGGGACTTCTCCAGGAGGACCGCCGTGCCGCTCGGTTGACGGGCGCCGCGGGTGGGGTCGACACCCAAGCGAGAGTCACGAGACCTGTCAATGACCGGGAAACTCCCGGCCGAAGACTCCAGCGGCGCTCGGCTCGCTCACCCCCACTGACCGTTCGGTCGTCCCATCTGCTATCCTTTGGCCGATGCGAATCGCCGTCCTCGGAGCGGGCTATACCGGCCGCGCCGTCACCTTGGACCTGGTCCGCGCCGGTCACGAGGTGATCGCGATCGGCCGGAGGGAAGCCCCGGTCCTGGCGCTCGCCGCCGCTGGGGGCGACGCGGTCGCACCTCGGGTGGCGGACACCCGAGACCTGGGGCGGCTGCGGGCCGCGCTCGACGGAGCCGTTCGCCTCATCCACCTCGCGCCCCCGCCCTCGGGCGAGGTCCCGGAGGACGACGCGGGCCGGGTCATGGCCGCTCTGCCCCGTGGGGTGGACCGGGTGGTCTACGGTTCGACCACGGGGGTGTTCGCGCCGCCCGAGCACGAGGAGTGGGTGGACGAAAACAGCCCGGCCGGTCCGCGCGGCCGCCTGGGCACGGCCCGCCTCGCCTACGAGACCGCGCTGCTCGACCACGCGCCCGGCCCGGTGCACGTGGTCCGGATCGCGGGCATCTACGGACCAGGCAGAACCCTCGCCCCGCGCATCGAGGACCGCTCGCTCGTGCTGTTCGAAGATGGGCCCCCTACGAGCCGAATCCATCGCGAGGACCTCGCTCGGCTGCTGGTGGCCGTCGCGCTCGCCGACGCTCCTCCGCCCCGGGTGGTCGCCACCGACGAGGCGCCGGTGCCCACCGCCGAGGTCGCCGCCTACACCGCTCGGCTCCTGGGCGTCGCGCCTCCGGAGCTGCTGCCGCTCGACGAGGCCAGGCAGAAGATGTCCAGCGAGGCGATCGAGCTCAGGCTCGGGGGAAAGAGGTGCCGCTCGCTGTTTCGAGAGGGCCTGATTGGTCCGCTCCGCCATCCAAGCTACCGAGAAGGGGTTCGCGCTTCGCTGCTCGAAGAAGGCCGGACCCTCTCCGAACCCTGAGACTGGCCATGAAACTCCTCGCCATCACCATCAACTACAAGACCCCAGACATGACGATCGACGCGGTGGCGGCCCTGATGCCCGAACTCGCGGGGCTATCGTCTCGGGTCATCATCGTGGACAACGACTCGAGGGACGGATCCCATCTGCGCATGCGGGCCAGGCTCGACGCCGAGCCGTGGGGCCAAAGGGTCGAGCTCGTCGAATCCGGTCACAACGGTGGGTTCGGTTTCGGCAACAACTTTGCCATCCGGCTCGGTCTGGCCAGCGACGACCCGCCCGACTACATATACCTCCTGAACTCGGATGCCTTCCCAGAAAACGGGGCGATTCGAACCTTGATCGAGTTCATGGACTCCCATCCCGAAGTGGGGATCGCCGGAAGCTACGTGCACGGGGTCGACGGGCGCCCGCACGAGACCGCGTTTCGGTTCCCGTCCGTCGCGAGCGAGCTCGAATCGACCCTTCGCCTCGGTCCCGTGAGCCGGCTGCTCTCCCGCTACGTCGTGCCCATCCTCCCCATGCCTTCGACGCCGGTGGAGGTGGATTGGACGGCCGGGGCGTCGATGATCCTTCGCCGAAGGATGCTCGACGAGGTGGGGCTGTTCGACGAGGGCTTTTTTCTGTACTTCGAAGAGACCGACCTATGCCTTCGCGCGAAGCAGGCCGGCTGGTCCACCTGGTACGTCCCGACCGCATCGGTGGCCCACGTGGGTTCGGCGAGCACCGGCGCCTACTCGACCGACAAACGCCGCTCCCGCTACTGGTTCGACTCCCGAAGACGATACTACGACAAGCACCTCGGCTGGGCCGGGCGCCAGGCCGCCGACATCGCGCTCGTCGCCGGGCAAGCGAGCTGGGAAGTGCGGCGTAGGATACAGCAAAAACCTCGGGCCGACCCCAAGCGATTCCTCGCCGATTTTCTTGCCCACAAGTTCTCACCCTTCAAAAGCGCACCGCGGTGAGGACATGGCCGCCGACCTCGGCCCAGGCGCCTTGGGGCAGCGGCACGGGGAGGAGCGCCCCGGCCGGGTGGCGCACCGACACCGCAAAACGTCGCGTCTCGACGTCGAGGCAAAGCTCGACGTCGAGAAAGTCGAGCAGCGCGCCGGTGTGGGGGTGCTGCGCCTTGTAGAACGCCTCCTTGGCGGAAAAGACCACCTTGGCGAGGCGCCCCGGTGCCGGTCCGAGCCGGACGACTTCCTCCTGGGTGAGAACATACGGCCACAGGGCCTCATCGAGTGGGCCTGAACCCTCGATGTCGACCCCGAAACCCGAGGTTTCCGTTGCCCGAGCCACCGCGACCACCACCACCTCATCGGTGTGGGTGATGCTCCCGGTGACGCCGGTTGGCCAAGCGGGCGAGCGATCGGCGCTCCGGGGGATGGGAGCGGGGGAGAATCCGAGCTCGGCGATGAGGGTTCGAGCGAGGTTTCGACCCACCGCGAACTCCCGGCGCCGCTTGTCCACGGCGTTCACCACCGCCGCTTCTTCCTGCGGCCACAGCGGAGGGATCGGCCCGGCGCAGGCGGCGGCAGCGACCCGAACTCCGGGCCCGAGCAGCGAAGACGCCGCGGCCGAGATGTCGCGAAGCTCCGCCGGGGTCACGGGGACGCGCTGAAGTCTCGAGGGCCACGCACCGAGCGGGCGAGCTCCAGCTCTCGCTGGTCCCGCGGAGGGGTAGCCTCGCCCTGCTCCCGGGCCTCGATCTCCTGCTCGGCCCGCTCGATGCACCGCCTCAGGCGGCGGGCCATGACCCGGACGTTGGGCTCGAGCACCATCGAGTCGTGGTCCCCGGGGGTCTCGTAGACGTCGAGGTCCGGCGCGTACCGGCCAAACCCGTTGTCGTGGAACATGTAGCGCTTCTCGTCGCTGATCCATCGACCCTCACCCACGATGTAGGCAGGGCTGAGTTTGGGGCGGAACAGCACCGTTCGCCCGGGAAAGGGGCGCATCTCGTATCTTTCGAGCGCCCGGTAGTGGGCGGCCTCGATCGCCTCGTTCTGAAAGGATGTGGGGGTGGGGCGGAGGTTCTCCTCGGCCGGAAAGAACCGCTTGCGGGCTCGCTTCATCTCCCACTCGAGCCGGCTCTTGCCCCAGTCGACCACGTAGCTCGGACCGCTCCGCTGCAGGTCGATGAGCTTCATCCGGAGCCGGTCCTCGCTCGTGAGAGGCGGCGCCTTCGGCAGCCGGCTGTCGAGCAGCAGCAGCATCGCCACCTCTTGCCCCGCCTCGACGAGCTGAAGCGCCATCTCCCACGCGGTGAGGCCGCCGCCCGAGAAGCCGCCGAGCAGGTAGGGGCCGTCCGGCTGCACCTGGCGGAGCTCGCCGATGTAATCCCGCGCCGCCTCTTCGAAGGTCTCGTGCGGCTCGGCGTCGCCGAACAGACCCCGGGCCTGCAACCCATAGAACGGTCGGTCGGCCCCGATGAGGTTCGCGAGGTGCCCGAGGTTCAGCACGTTTCCGAACATGCCCGCGACGAGGAAAAACGGACGCTTTGGGCCGCCTTCGCCTTTGTGCATCGGCACGAGGTGGATGTACCGCAGCCCCGGGCGTGACGGTGCGGAGGCGGGGCCCTCGGCCGCCCCGTTCGCTGCTCCGTTCGCCGGCCCCGTCGCCGGGCTGGCTTGCGCTCCGAGCGCCTCCTTGATCATCGATGCGCACCGCTCGACCGTCGGTGCTTCGAAGAGAATGGAGATCGGATAGTCCACCGAGTAGGCCTGGCGGATCTTGGCGAACAAGCGCACGGCGATGAGCGAGTGGCCCCCGAGGTCGAAGAAGCTGTCGTTGACGCCGACCTGGTTCACGCCGAGCAGCTCTTCCCAAAAGCCGACGATGGTCCGCTCGACGTCGTCCCGGGGCTCGACGTACTCGGAATCGAGGTCAGGGCGGTCGAACTTCGTGCTGCCCGACTCGGTGACCCGGGCCGACAGCTGCTCCTGCTGGCGGACCAATTGGTCGAGCGGCATCGAGCTCACCACCGTCTCTGGCCGAAGCGGAGGGCTCAAGACCCGCTCGAGCGCTTCGATCCCTTCCGCCGGCAAGATACCCTGCTCCATGTTGCGCAGCAGCTGCTCTTCCGCCGGGCTCAGCTGCCGGCCGCCCCGCTGGTCCACCCGAAACTCGGCCGCGCTCGGGTCCGAGGCCACCGCGAAGTCCACCTTGCCGTCGAGTCGCTTGACCGAGAACTGGTCGACCTCTACGCACACCCGGCCGCTCGGCTCCGCGAGGACCACGTCAAAAGTCGCGACCGGGCCGCCGCTCGACTTTCGAAGCCGAACCCACGACACGATCTCGGCCGGGAGCGGCCGGTGGTAGCGGACCCGCTGGTAGGAAACGGGCACCCAGAGGGTCGCGGCGTCGTAGCCGGGGATGAGATGCATCGCGAAGCCGGTGGCGATGTCTACGAGCGCCGGGTGCAGGCGGTAGCTCGACGCCTCCTCCGCGAACGCGTCCGGGAGCGACAACCGAGCGACCGCCTCCCCAGCCCCGTACGCCGCTCGCCGAAGGTTGAACCAGCGCGCTCCGAAGCCGAGGTGGACCGACTGCGGGCTCGAGGCCCCCTCCGGCGACGACTCCACCCGTCCGCACCGGGCCTCGAGGGCGGCGACGTCGATCGGTCGGGCCCCGGGAACCCCACCGAGCAGCAGGCTGCACTGCGCGTGCAGCTCCCAGCCTTCTTTCCCCTTGACCGTGCGCCGGCCCCGGATCTCGAGGTCGAAGCCGCTCGGGGTTCGCTCGAGCTCGACCCGAACCTCCTTGGCCTCGCCGTCGGCCACGTGCAGCGGCCGGAGGAAGAACAGGTTCTCGATGTCGAACGCCTTCTTGTGCCCGAACGCTTCGACCGCCTCGGCGGCGAGCTCGAGGTAGCCGGTTCCGGGCAGGACCGGGTCCCCGCCTTTGGTCCGGTGCTGGTCGAGCACCCAGTGGGTGTCGGGCGCGTACAGCGCGGTCAGCACGGTGGCCCCCTGCTCGGCGCCGACCTTCGCGTCGAGCAGCGGGAGCCCGATGGGGGTTCGGGACTCGGAGGCGCCGCCTTCGAGGCTGCTCTTGATCGTCTCCGCCGCGAGCCCGACCTCGTTCCAGATGCCCCATTTGACCGACACCACGTTCAGGCCGGCCTGAGACTTGTGGTGGGCGAAGGCGTCGAGGAATTGGTTGGCCGCTACATAGTCCACCTGGCCGGCGGGCGCGAGAACGGTGGAGGTGGAGGAAAACAGCAGCATGAAGTCGAGGTCCCGGTTCTCGAACACCGACTGGAGCACCATCGTCCCGTGAACCTTTGGACCGAAGACGTCTTCGACCGACATCTGCGTCTTCATTTGCAGCAGCTCGTCCCGCACGACGCCAGCAGCGTGCAGGACGCCATCGATGCGGCCGAATCGCGCCTCGGCCCGGTCGACCACCTCCCGGAGGGTCTCGATGTCGGTGATGTCGAGCTCGGCGACCATGACATCGGCGCCCGCTTGCTCGAGAGCGCGGATCCGGAGGATGCGCCGGCTCGTGCGGTCGTCCATCCCTCGCTCCCGCAGCCACCCGTCCCACGACTCCCGCGCGGGCAGCGCCGTTCTGCCGGTCAGGACCAGCCGGGCGGCGTAGCGGCTGGCCAGGTGCTGCGCGAACGTCAAGCCGAGGCCGCCGAGCCCGCCGGTCACGAGGTAGCAGCCGCCGCGCTTCAGCTTCGGGCCGGCCGCCCTCGGCTTGACCCGGGACGACCGGTAGCTTTCGACGTATCTCTCCCCGCCTCGCCACGCGAACACCCCATTCTCGGGGCGACCGAGCACCTCGCGCTCGAGAAGGTTGACCAGCCCGGGGACCGTAGCGTGGCTCGGGCGCTCGGCCAGGCGCTGCAGCGGCGCAACGGGCAGCAGCTCGAGAAGGGTGGGCTTTTGGAGCGACTCGACGTCGACCCACCGCGCGGTCAGCCCCTCGATCTCCCTTGGACCAACCTTCACCGGGCCCGCGACCAGCGACTTTTCGAAGAACGGGATCTGCTCCTCCCTGACCGCGAGACCCCCGGTGGTCACCACCACCAGGTCGATGGGCCGGGGGAGGTCCGCGTCGGCGACCGCCTGAAGGAGAAACAGCAAGCTGTAGAACCCATACTGGCTGTGGGTCAGAAACTGGCTCGAGCCGCGCCGAACCCGGCCCTCACCGGTCGCGAGCCACATGTGGACGATTCGATCCGGGGCTTTGCCCGAGGCGAGCAGGTCCTGGACCAGGCTGTCGTAGGATTCCCGGCCCCGCTCGGGAGCCACGATGTAGGTGTGGTCGTTGGCCTGGTGGTAGGCGTCTCCGACGTCGACGGTGATGACCGTGTCGCCGCGGGCCCTCAGCCGGCCGGCCAGCGACTCGGCGAGGCCGCTCGGGTCCATGAACAAGAGCCAAGTATGCCGATGGGTGTCCTCGCTCGGGTCGATGGGGGGCGCCCCGGCCCAGACCGGGCGGTAGAAGAAGTCATCGAGGTCCGAGAACTTCGTCGGACGGTTGGCGTCGATGCTCGGCCGGGCCCCAGCCCCCGGTTCGATCCAATAACGCCCGTGCTGAAAGGCGTAGGTGGGCAGCTGCACCCGCTGCCTGCCTTCCCCTTCCCACAGCCGCTCGAGGTCCAGCGGAGCTCCAGCGGCCCACAAGCGCCCGATCGTGGTCAGAAACCAAGTCGGGTCGGACACGTCGTGGTCCGGGTGGCGCATCGAGGAGATCGCGGGGAGGGCGGCGTCGGCGCCGGGCTGCGCGCGAGCGAGGGACGAAAGGATCCGTCCCGGTCCGCACTCGAGATAGATGCGAGACCGGTCCTCGAGGAGTTTCGCCATGCCATCGGCGAAGCGCACGGTGTGGCGGAGATGAGAAACCCAATAGTCAGGGCTGGTCGCCTCCTCGTCGGTGAGCCAGTCCCCGGTGTGGTTCGAGATGATCGGGATCTTCGGCTTCGACAGGCGCATCGTCCCGAGGTAGTCGCGAAACTCCCCGAGGATCGAGTCGAACATTCGGGAGTGGGCGGGGACGGGCACGTTGACCCGGCGAACGTCCACCTCCTGCGCTTCGAGCCGGCGCTCGAGGAGCTCGAGCGCGGACACCGGACCGGACACGATGCACAGCCCCGGGGCGTTCACCCCGGCCAAGTCGAGTCCCAGCTCCTCGAGGCGGGGGGCGAGCTCCTCCGGGCCGAGCTGCGCGGTGGTCACGCCCCCGCCCTTGATGCGCTCCATCAACGCGCCGCGCAGGGTGACGAGCCCGAGCGCCTGCTCGTACTCGAACACTTCCGCGAGGCAGGCGGCGGTGTTCTCGCCGAGGCTGTGGCCGATCAGCGCGGCGGGGCGGATGTCCCAGGACTCGAGCAGCTTGGCCATGGCGTAGCTGACGATGAAGATCGCCGGCAGCTGAAGCGCGATCCGCGACAGCTCCTTGTCGGCCGCCGCTCGGTCGGAGGACGCGGGGAATAGATAGGGGCGAAGGTCGATCCCGTGCTTCTTCTGCAGGGTGCTCAGGCCCCGGTCTACGTTCTCCCGAAACACCGGCTCGCTGTCGTACAGGCCGTGGCCCATCGCCGCGTACTGGGCCCCGCCGCCCGGCATCATGAACACGACGCCCGGGTCATCTCCGACCCTCGCGTGGGTGAACACCCGCTGCCGGTCGTTGTCCCGCAGCAGCCGCACCGCCTCGTCTCGGTCGCGGACGGCGACCACCCGCCGGTGCTCGAACGCACGGCGGCCGGCGGCGAGCGTGAAGGCGACGTCCGGGAGCGGCTGCTCGGGGTGCCGCTCGAGGTGGTCGGCGAGCCGCTGGGCGCCGGCGTCCACCGCCTTGCGGCTCCTTGCGCTGAGCACGAGCAGCTGCAGATCCCTCGCGCTCGGGGGGCTCGGGGCGCGAGGCGGCGGCTCTTCGAGCACGACGTGGGCGTTGGTGCCTCCCACCCCGAGGGAGTTCACCGCGGCGCGGCGGGGGTGGCCCCGCCTCTCCCAGGGGGTCAGCCGGTCGTTGACGGAAAACGGGCTGCTCTCGAAGTCGATGTTCGGGTTTGGCTTCTCGAAGTTGAGGGTCGGAGGCATCTGCCGGTGCTGCAGGGCGAGGCTCGCCTTGATGAGGCTCGCGACCCCGGCCGCGGTGTCGAGGTGGCCGATGTTCGTCTTCACCGAGCCGATGCGGCAAAAGCCCTTCTTGCTCGTGCTCTTTCGAAACGCCTGGGTGAGCGCCGACACCTCGATGGGGTCGCCCATGAAAGTCCCCGTTCCGTGGCACTCGACGTAATCGATGGTCTCGGGGCTGATGCCCGCGATGTCGTAGGCCTCCGTCATCGACGCCGCCTGCCCGTCCACGCTGGGGGCGAGGTAGCCCACCTTGCTGGCCCCGTCGTTGTTGATCGCCGAGCCCTTGATGAGAGCGTGGATGTGGTCGCCGTCCTCGATCGCGTCCTGGGCCCGGCGGAGCACCACGACCCCGGCTCCGCTGCCGAAGATCGTCCCTTGGCTCCTGTGATCGAAGGCGTGGCAGTGTCCGTCCGGAGACAGGATCTCACCATCCTTGAAGTGGTACCCCCGGTTGTGGGGCAGCTCGATGGTGACCCCGCCGGCGAGCGCCATGTCGCACTCCCCGTTGAGCAGGGCCTGCGCCGCCATGTGGGTCGCGACCAGAGACGTGGAGCAGGCGGTCTGGACCCCGATGGCGGGGCCCTTCAGGTCGAGCAGGTACGCGACCCGGGTGACGAGGAAGTCCTTGTCGTTGCCGGTGTGGCGAAGGAGGAACATCCCCACCGAATCGATGAGCTCGGCGTTGGTGAGGACGTTGAACATGAAGTACGCCCCCATCCCCACCCCGCCATAGATCGCGACCGAGCCAGGGAAGCGGTCCGGCGGGTGCCCGGCGTTCTCGAGCGCCTCCCAGGCCACCTCGAGGAAGTGCCGGTGCTGCGGATCGAGGATCGCCGACTCCTTGGGGCTGAACCCGAAGAACTCCCCATCGAACAGCTCGAGGTCCTGAAGCGGCGCCCCGCACGGCACATAGTTCGGGTCCCGCAGAGCCTCCGGGGACTCTCCGGCGTCGAGCAGCTCCTGCTCCGTGTACCGACGCACCGACTCGACGCCGTCCCGCAGGTTCTCCCAAAACGCTTCGATGTTGCGAGCCCCGGGCAGGCGAGCCGCCATGCCGATGATCGCGACGTCGTTTTCGGTGATCTCTTGCTCTTCGTTGGAGGCCATGAATAACCCCGGCCGCCCCTGGCCGGGCGCCGCCGCGCCCGAATCAAGCCCCCACCCGAGAGGCACGTCAACGACCGCCGCCACCAAGAGCCGGCGGCGGCGAGGCGCGGCGTCAGAAGTTGTAGCCGAGGCTTGCGGAGAGGCCGTAGCGAAGGTCCTCGGCCCCATCGGCATTTTCGGCGTCGAAACCGAGCCCATAGCGGCGCACGTCCGCGCGCAGCTCGACCTCGAGGCCATCGGCGAGGGCGAGGGCTGCGCCCGCCGCTGCGTCGAAACCAAAGCCCCCCGCCCCAGGAAACCACCGATCCTGGCCGATCTCGCCGGCGGAGAGGATCGGTCGAAGGCCGGCACCGAGCCGCAGCGAGAAGCCGTAGGGCAGCGCCGCTCGGCCCTCCGCCCCGATCCGGACGTACGCGACGCTGACCCCAGGGATACCCGGCTCCGGCCCCCCTTCGCCTGGCCCGAATTCGAACCCATCGAGTCCGCCGCCGACGCCGATGTCGAGGTCGACCCGGCCCAAGGGCAGCCGGCCCAAGAGCCCGGCCTGCACGCCATAGGCCGAGCTTCCGAACCGTTGCCCGGACTCGTCGGTCGCGCCGAGGCCGACGGCGGCCTCGCCCGACAGCTCGAGCCCGAGCCAGGGGAGGGCTCCGAAGAGGACTCCGGGAAACCAGAGCGCCGACGCCTTCAGGGTGGGCGCCGCGCCGAGCTGGTACGGGCGAAGCCCGCCCCGGTCTCCGGTATAGGAGAAGCTCCTCCCGAGCACGCCCACCCCCGCCGAGACCGTGAGCGATCGGCCAGCCGGCGCGTCCACTGGGGCCTCCTGCGCGACCGCAGGGGGCTCTTTTGGGGGCGACGGGCGCCGCGTCGGTCGTGGTAGGGGCGCCTCTGGGGGGGGCTCGCTCCGCGCGGCCAGGGCCGGCGCGGCGACGAGGGCGGGCAACAGCTGCTTTCCAACCCCGGCCGCCACCGCCGCGGGCAGCCCACCGAGCGTCGCGCTCGAGGCCGAGAATCGACCGGCGACCTCTTCCGTGGCGCGGTGGACCGCCTCGACGGTGGCCGTCCATCGCCGCCCGGTCCGCCCGACCGTGCCTTTCACCGTCGCTGCCACGCCGAGCCGGTCGAGCTCGTACGCCGGCCCGAGCGCGGCGCTGCCGTCCACGAGCCGAATGTCGGCGCGGCCGGCGAGCGCCCGGAGGACCGCGGCTCTCACGTCGTCGGCGGTGGGTCCGTCGAAGCGCAGCACCGCGACCGACGGCGGCTCCGATGCCGCGGCCGGCCGGGCGAGCAGCAGGCCAAGAAGGCTCGCGAGAGCGATCGAGGGACGCACGCGGGCATGTCCGCCACGAGGGGCGGCGACGGTCAATGGTCAGCGGCGGCGGCGCCGGGCCGCCAGCTCCCGGCGCCGCGCGGCCCGGTCGGTCCCGCTCTGGGCGGCGCCGGCGGGGCCCTCGCCGCTGAGATGCTCGGTGAAGCTTCGGATCGTGGGAAAGCGGTACAGATCGGTGAGGGCGATCGGCTCGTCGAAGGCCAACTTCAGCTCCCGGTGCATCCGCACGACGAGCAGCGAATGCCCGCCGATGTCGAAGAAGTTGTCGTCCACCCCGATTCGGTCTCGCCCCAGGGTCTTTTGCCAGATCTGGGCGATGCGCTGCTCGGTCTCGTTCTCTGGCTCGACGTAGGCGACCTCTTTGGCCGCCGCGGCGAGCTCGTCCGGGTTCGGCAGCGCCTTTCGGTCGATCTTGCCGTTCGGGGTGAGCGGCATCGCCTCGAGCACCGCGTAGTGGGCCGGCACCATGTATTCGGGGAGCGTCCGCTTCAGCGCCGAGCGCAGGGCAGAAGTCTCCGGCGTGGGTTTTCCGACCACGAGGTAGGCCACGAGCCGGGCGTCACCGGGGACGTCCTCCCGCACGACCACCACGCACTCCCGAACGCCGGGTTGCTCGGCGAGGCGGGCTTCGATCTCCCCGAGTTCGATCCGGTATCCCCGGATCTTCACTTGGTGATCCACCCGCCCGATGAACTCGAGGCTCCCGTCTTCCCGCCACCGCACGAGGTCGCCGGTCCGATACATCCGAGCGCCGCTCTCGAGCGGCACGAAGGGGTTCGGGACGAAGCGCTCGGCGGTCAGCTCCGGCCGGTCGAGGTAGCCCCGCACAACGCCGTCGCCTCCGATGTACAGCTCGCCCGGCGTCCCCACCGGTACGGGCTGGCGCGCCCCGTCGAGAACGTACAGCGACGTGTTGGCGATCGGTCGCCCGATCGAGACCGCTTTGCCGTCCCGGTCGAGCCGGTGGGTGGAGGACCACACCGTGGTCTCGGTGGGTCCGTACATGTTGGTGACCGTCCCCTGCACGAGCCCGGTGAGTTCGGCCGCGAGGTCGGCCGGGAGCGCCTCCCCGCCCACCATCATGTGCTGCACTCGGCCGAGCGCCGACCGGGCCCGATCATCGAGGAGCATCATCCGAGCCAGAGACGGCGTGCACTGCAGGTGCGTGACGTGGTTGTCCCCGATCTGGGCGGCGATCGAGAGGTCGGCTCCGGCCGAGACCACCATCCCGACGTGCTCGTTGGCGCGGCGCGCAACCTCGGCCACGAGCGGCAAGCTGTCCCGAACCATCCCGGTGGGCGCTCCGAAATCGAGCAGGCACGCGATCTCGTCCACGTCGATCGCCTTGGCCTTGTTCACGATGTCCACCGCCTCCTCGACGGTGCCGAACAGGCCGCTCGTCTCGAAGTACCGGTCGAAGGCGAACTCCAGGATGGCGTCGAGCTCTTCGGCGCTCAAGGTGCCGAGGTCGATGTCCATCGGCGAGGCGGTCTCGCCTTCGGGCCGCTTGAAGGCGGGAAAGGTCCACGCAAAGCCTTTCACCAGGGCGACGGAGCTGCCGAGGTAATCCTTCAGGGGCTGGTGGGCCAAGGACCGCGCCTCGGCCCGGCTCTCCGCGATCAGCGTATGGAGCATCAGGGTGACGATCCCGGTCTTCGGGTCGAGCCCGGCCTCGGCTCGGGCCTTTCGATAGATGGCGATCTTCTCGGCCACCTCTTCGAAGGTCTGACCGAGCAGGTGGGTCAGTACGTTCGCACCCGTCCGTCCGGCGTCCTCGTAGGTCTTCGGGTTGCCGGCGGTGGTCACCCAGAACGGGAGCTCGGGCTGAACCGGCCGAGGCAGGGTCTGGATGGGCACCATGTCACCGAAGGGGTTCGGGAACTCCACTTTCTCCCCCCGCCACAGCTTCCGGACGATCTCGATTTGCTCGAGCATCACGTCCTTGGCCCGGGGGCGCTCCTTGGTGCCGTAGCTCTCGGGGCGAATCACGAAGTCGTTCGGCTGCCACCCCGACGCAAAGGACAGCCCCACCCGTCCATCGGACAGGTTGTCCACCATCGCCCACTCCTCCGCGATCCGGATCGGGTGGTGGAGAGGAGAGACGCAGGAGCCGGAGCGAATGCTCACGTTTTTCGTGATCACGGCGAGCGCGGCGCCGGTCACCGATGGGTTCGCGTAGGGGCCCCCGAACGCGTGAAAGTGCCGCTCCGGGGTCCACACCGAAGTGAATCCGTTCTGGTCGAGGTACTTCGCGCCTTCGAGCATCAGCTCGTACTTCTTTTTGCCGGGGCCATCGTCGTTGCCCCACATGAACATGCCGAAGCCCATCGCCCGGGCGGCGATGTGGGGCGGGACCTTCTCGCCGCCCCGCTCCCGGTCCTTGAACACCACCACCTTGAAGCCCCGGGTGAGCGTCCACAGCAGCTCGAGCACCGAGATGTCGAAGGACAGGCTCGTCACCGCGAGCCAGCACGGCTGCGCGCCATCCTGGGTCTCGGTCGGCACCCGCTCGTCCATGCCCACGAAGAAGTTGTGGGCGTTTCGATGCTCCACCATCACCCCCTTCGGCCGCCCGGTGGACCCCGAAGTATAGATGACATAGGCGAGGTTCGACGCGGCGACCCCGACGTCCCCCAGGCGGTCGCCGTCGTGCTGGTCGATCGCGGCGGCGTCGCCGTCGATGCGCACCACTTTGGCCGGCGCCGGAGGCAGACGGGAGACGATCGCGCTTTGGGTCAGGATCACCGCGCACCGGGCGTCCTCGACCATGTAGTTCACCCGGTCGGCCGGGAAGGCGGGGTCGAGCGGGACGTAGGCTCCGCCGGCCTTGTGGACGGCCTGGATCGCGACCACGAGCTCGAGCGAGCGCTCGACGTGCACGCCGACGAGGACGTCGGGCCCCACGCCGAGGCTGCGCAGATGCCGGGCGAGGCGATTCGCGCGGTGGTCGAGCTCGCGGTAGCTCAGGCTGCGCCCCTCGAACACCACCGCGGTCGCGTCTGGGGAGCGGTCGACCTGGGCCTCGAACAGCTGGTGCAGGCACCGGGTCCGGTCGTGGTCGCGGGCGGTGCGGTTCCACTCCGTGAGCACCCGCTGCCGCTCATCGGCCGAGAGCAGGCCGATCTCCCCAACCGGGGCCTCGGGGGCTGCGGCGACGTTCTCGAGCAGGACCCGGATCTGGCTCAGGCACTGGGCGCGGGACTCGGCCGAGACCTGCGCGCCGTCGAACACCGCGGTCGCGCGGTTCCCGTCCGGATCGACGGTGACGGTCAGCTGGCTTCGCGGAGCGAGGCGGGCGGCGGCCGGGTCCCCGATGCGCACCGCGACCGGAGCGAGACCGACCCCGAGCGCCGGGTTATCGGCGAGGATCGGCTGCCGGCCGACGAGGTCGCGCAAGTAGGTCTCGCGGCGCTCGACCCGCTCGAGCTCGGCGAAGATCCGGTCCTGGCTGGCCGCGAACGAGGCGTGGAGGTCCAGCTCCACCGCCAGCGGCAGCTCGGTCGCAAACAGGTCCCGGCGCGCCCCGAGGCGCTCGTCGAGGCGGTCGGAGCCAAATCCGAGGTGAAACCGGTTTTTTCCTCCGGTTCGCCCCAGCCAAAGAGCGAAGCCAGCCACGAGGCGGGCGACCGGGTCGCCCGATCCCCCGAGCCAGGCGTCGGGCAGGGCCAGCGGCTCGGCCACCGGCGCCGGCTCAGCTTCTCGAGCGGTGGCGCCGGGCAGGTCGAGCGGCTCGAGGGCCTCGAGCCGCTTTCTCCAAAACCCTTCGAAACGAGCCGTCCGCTGCACCAGCTCGTCGATCTCCGCTCGTTCTGCGTCCGAGAGCACGTCGAATCCGCCGCCGGCGGCGAGCCCCGCTCGCTCCGCCAAGCCGGCCGGGGTCAGCGGCGCGCCGCAGGGGAGGGCGAGACGGGTCAGCCGCAAAACGCCGTCGCCGGTGGTCGCGAGCAGCTCGGAGTCGTCCATCGAGAGGACCGATCCGGGAGCGCCCATGCCCTCTTCGTCCCTCGCCTCCGCCTCGAGGACGAGCACCACCTGCCCGTTCACCCTGGCCTTGGGGGCCGCGAGCAGGTTTGGGTACGGACCGAAATCGAGCGCCCGCACCAGCGCTGCGAGGCCCGTCGCCGATTGCCGCCAATCGAGCATGGCGCCGGCCGCCGGTCGTTGGTCGCGCAGGAACACCGAGCGCCCGGAGAGATCCTGAGCGGTGCGGACCTCGCTCCCGCTGGCGAGCTGGTCCACGAGCTCGGCGAACGATTCGAGGCCAGCCGCGAAGCACCGGGTGTTGAGCGACAGCGAGGTCTCGTCCGGCGCGAGGTCGAACAGGCGCTGGTTCAGCAGATCGCCCTCATCGACGCCCGGGGTGATGACGTGCCAGCTGATCCCGTATTCGCGCTCCCCGTTCATGAGGGCCCAGGCGGGGGTGTTGAGGCCGGCGTAGCGGGGCAGCGGTCCGTCGTGGAAGTTCACGGCGCCCCGGCGGGGCATCGCCAGCACGTCGTCCGGGATGAGCGAGAGGTGCGTGATCGCGAACAGGTAGTCGAACGGGGCTTCGGCCAGCGCCTCCGCGTAGCGGCCGTTCACGTCCACGTGGCGCAGGCCCCGTTTGGTCGCCCATGTTCGGACCTTCGGCGCAGCCGTGATCACGCCCGATATGCGATGGCCCTTGGTTATCAGGGTTTCACCGCATTCGTTGAGCAGGGTGTCCCCCCCGATGAGAAAGCAGCTGAAGGTCGGCGCGGTGTCCATGCTTTTGGCCCGAGGAGCGTTTCACCGCCCTCGCCCTTCGGCTTATCCGCTTGGCTGCATCGGGTAAAGATGGGCGGCGGGTGGTGGACCGTCGCGGGTGCGTCGCTGTCCGCTTTGGATCCAGCGGTCGCTCCGTTGAACCGAACCCCACAACGTGCGACGTGAGCGCCGATGGTTCGGCCTCGAATGCGCCCGCTCGTACTGGGTGTGCTCCTCACCGCTTGTGGCACGGCGCGGCCGTTCGTTTGGGTGGGGGATCTCCCGGCGAGCGAAGAGGCGCGGCGCATCGAGCCCGGTGACAGCATCGGAGTTGCCGTCAAGGGCCAGGACGACATGAGCGGGACCTTCACCGTGCTCGAGAACGGCACCTACCTGCAGCCCTTGGTCGGACCGGTGTCCTTGGCCGGCGCCACCGAGGCCGAGGCGGCGACCCGGCTCGCGAATCGGCTGCGCGGGATCGTGGTGGACGCGAAGGTCACCGTCACCGTCATCACCCCGCGGCCGGTCCGCGTCGCCGTGGTGGGCGAGGTTCGGACCCCGAGCCAGTTCACGGTCGCGTTCGACGAGTCGGTGCTCTCCGTCATCGCCCGGGCCGGCGGGCTGACCCCGTTTGCGAATCGGGACGGGATCTACGTGGTTCGAAAGCGGCCCCGGATCTCGAGGGTCCGGTTTCGGTACGAGGCGCTCCGGGCCGGCGATCCCGCGTCCACGCTCTTCCGATTGCACGACGGCGACGTCGTCGTGGTCGAGTGACCGTGATGGGGGTCATCCCTGCGGCCATGCTCGTTGCCTGCGCTGGGCAGTGGAACGCATACGTGGTCGGCGGCGCGACGCTGCTGCAGCGATACGGTGAGCTCCCGGTTGGCCTCGCGGACGGGAGCTCGCTGCTCGCCTACGACACGGAGCTGACCCCGCTGCTGCAGATCGGCCTGTCGGAGCCCCGCACGGAGGTGAGGGTCTCCTACCAGCCTCGGTTCCTGCTCCGAGTAAGTTTCCTCGAGCAAGGGCCCGAGCTGCTCGAGACCGAAGACCTCCCCTTTCTTCTCCTTCACGACGCCACCGCCGAATTCGAGCATCGAATCGCGCCGCGGTGGACGTGGAGCGGAGCGGCGCAAGGTCAGTCGGGACAGATGGACTTCGTCTTGTTCGCCGGGGGCGGGGCACCGGGCGAGCCGGGGACTCCGGGAGGTCCGACGACCACGCCCGTCGCTCCGGTGATCCAAGTGGAATCGCTCAGCGTCGAGACATCGCTGGTGGGACCGCTCATCGGCCACGACGATTTTCGGATCACGGCCAGCCTCCGCCTTCTGTACCCCGGAGACTTGGGAGAGGGGGTTGCTCCCGCGCCGGATAATGGGGACCAAGGGACCTTGTGCTTCGGCGGGGGGGATGCGGCGGTAGGTGCCGACCCCGGCGGGCTCTTCGCCAACACGTGCACCTTCGGGCTGAACTTCGCGACCATCAGCGCGCTGTCCGAGGTGACGACCCTAGAAATCCGAGGAGGGTACGAGCTCAACGATTTTCAGCCCGGACCGATGCTCCACGGGGCGAGGGCCGATGTGCGGCTCGTGACCCGCACGACGGCAAGCTCGAGCTTGAACATCCTCGCCGGCGGCATCCTCCTCGCCGACGCTTCCCCCGAGGAGGGCGCAGAGTCGCTGCGGGTGTTGCCGCGGCTGCTGTTCGGCGCCGAGGCCATGTTGCTTCAGCTTCGAGCGCTGCAGCTTCGCGGGGACACGTTGATCGGCCTCGATGCCCTGGCCGACCCGCTCAGTCGACAACTCCTGACCCGCGCCGAGGGCTCCATCGGGGTCACCGCTCTGTTCGAACGCGACGTCACCGCAACCCTCCGAGCGGGGGTGTTCGCGCTCTCTCCCGAGTCGTCCTGTCCGCCTCGCACGCCCCTCGTCGGGGTGCCAAGAGGGGGCTGCCCAGAGGACTTCGATGACCCGGCCTTGGCCGAGAGCGCACGCGGGGCCGAGCTGCCCGATCTCAGCGGCGTGTTCGCCGAGTTGGGCTCTGCATGGCTGGTGGACCGCTCGGTCAGCCTCCTCGCCGGAGCCCGGTTCGCGCTGCGCGGCCCCCACGTATCTCGGTTTGGCGACGAGGACGCCGCGACCGCCCAGAGGGAGCTGTCCGCTCAGGTCGGCATCCGGGTGCTGCTCGACTCAAGGGGAGGGGACGGACCCGTTACCGCGATGGCCCGCCGTTGATCTCCGTCGGGTCGTCCGGCGGCAGCTTCCCTGGGCCGAGCCGCCGGAGGTTCTGCGACTCGGGCGCGGGGAGCGCCGGGGTGTCGAGCTTTCGCTCGGCGTCGTCGAGCATGGCGTAGAGGGCAGTGAGCGAGACGTCCCGGCCAAAGATCATCCGCAGCGTCATGCGACCGGTCGCAAAGAGGATCGTGGTGGCGATCGCGAACGCGAGCGCGAGCCCGCCGATGGCCCCTGCAGCGAGGCGAATGATGCGGGCCTTTCCCGTGGATTTCGTGAGCGGCCGGGTGGGGACGATCAGCTGGTACTGGACGTCCGCCCGCTTTCGCTCCCGCTCGAGCTGAAGCTGCGCGTTTCGCAGCTTGCGGTCGAGCGCCTTGTGCTCGGCCTCGACCGTCTCGTAGCGACGGTTCAGCTCCTGAAACTCCGCCTCCGCCTTCGGCAGATAGTCCTTGAGCTTCTCCTGCTGGGCCTCGAAATCTTTCTCCACCTGCTGCATCTCTTTTCGAAGCGCTCCGAGGCTCGAGCTGTCCTCATTGATCCGCTGCTCGAGCTGTTGGTAGAGGGGGTTCAGCGCAAGCTGGGCGGTCGAGCGGGTCATCTCTGGGTCCTGGGCGAGCGCTTCGAGTTCGGCCACCTGCCGCTTCAGCCGCGTTACTTCCGGGTGCTCGTCCCCTTTGCCCGCCGCCCGAGCCGCGGCGAGCTGGGCGTTGAGTGTGCCTATCTGGCTCTGAAAGTTGTTCCCGGCGACGAAGGAGCCGGCGTGGGTCCGGGGCGTGGCTTGGAGCAGCCGACGGTTCTCTCGCATCCGGGCCTCGATGCTCGCCGCCGTCTGCTCGAGCGTGAGCCGGCGCTGTCGAAGGGACTCGAACTGGGTATAGTTCGACCGCACCAGCTCGGGGAGGGCGTCGGGGTTGTTCGCCTTGTAGTCGGACAGGGCCTGCTGGGCCGCCTCGAGCGCCCGCGCCGCTTTTCCGAACTCGTCGGTGAAGAACGCGACGTCGGCTTTCACCTGGCTGAGCGCGATTTCCACCTCCCGCTCGAGAAAGGTCTCGAGATGCGTGTTCAGGTAGCGCACCGCGCCTTCTTTTGTCCCATCCAGGAACCGACCCTCGTAGAGGTTCGAGTTGAACATCCCGAGGCGAAAGAACGAGAGCCGGGCCAGGTGGCCGTCAACCGCCCCTGCGCCCGGTGATTTGCCGGACAGGCGCTCGAGGCTGGCCTCGACCAGGGGCGGAGACAGGAACCGCTCGATGACTTGGTCGGCGAAGAACTGCAGGTTGTCGTTCGATCCCCCGCCAAACGTGTCGGAGGAGGTCCCGCCGGGGCGGAGCATCACCTGAAAGGACGCCTCGCTCGCAGGGGGCTTCAGCTTGAAGTGAAGCGCTCCGAGCATCAGGCCGACGAAGGCGAAGGCGACGAATGTGGGCCAGTACGGGACGTAGAGCAGGGCGACGCGACGGATCCGGGCCAGGATCGCGAGCAGATCCGGCCCTTTTTTCGGCGCCTCCGCGGGCTCCGGCGGGGGCACCGTCGCCGCGTAGTGGCCGGCGTAGGCCGGGTAGCCGGGGAGAACTCCGGGTACGGAAGGGGGCACGAGGCTCGCCGGCGCGGAGCCGGAGTCCTCCGCGGAGCGGACCCGGTTCAAGGCCCCTTGGGCCCCCGAGCGAATGGGATCCGGAATTCCGTCCCGTCCGGGCTGGGTCCCTCGGGCGGTCCCCGACTCTTCGGCCGAGAGGTACTCGAACACCGTCTCGCCCACTTGCAGTAGGTCGCCGTCGCGCAGCGGGGTGCGGACGATCCGCTGGTTGTTCACGAAGGTGCCGTTGGTGGACCCGAGGTCCTCGACCAGGTGGGCCCCCTGCACCAGGCGGATTCGGGCGTGGCGCTGCGAGGCGCGCTCGTCTTCGACGACCAGGTCGCAGTCGGCGGCTCGGCCCATGACCAAGTGGGCCTCGGCCACTCGGTACCGACGGCCAACGTTCTTCCCCGAGCACACCCAGAGGTGCGCCTCGCCCGCGCGCCGGGCTCCCTCTGGTCGAGCGGACATCGCGTGGTCGTTCATCGGTTCATCCTCGGTCGCGTGGGGTTGCCTTCGGGCATCGCACCCCCGCCCTCGTGCGGCGGAGAGTAGCAGCCCCGTCGCGGTGGTGTCAGCGCGGTGCGGACGCAAAGCGCCGGCGAGAGCAGAGGTTTCGCCGCGTTTGGGGACTTCGTTCGCGATGCAGGCGTTGGGGCTCTCACCCGAGCTTGAAAACGGACCGGACCTGCAACCACCTCCGCCTCGAGTGTCGCCCCCGTAAGGGCGCGATCCCGCGTTGCCCCCGAGGAGGATGACCTTCGCCGTGAGCCGCTGGTACACCACCCCGGCCCGGCGACGCCTCCTTCGGGACCGCGGCGTCCGGTCGCGCCTGCCATGCTCAACCCGATCTTCGCGGCGCTGCTGCTCGGCGCGGTCCTCGTCGGTGCCTACTCGGGCACGATGCCGGCGGTCAGCCAGGCCACGCTCGACGGAGCCAAAGGAGCGGCGTCGCTCGCACTCGGGCTCATCGGGCAGATGGCGCTGTGGCTCGGGTTCATGGGGGTGCTCGAGCGGGCGGGCATGATGTCCGCGCTGGCCCGGGCGGTGCGCCCGGTGATGGTGCGGCTGTTCCCCGGGGTCCCGGCGGACCACCCGGCGATGGCAGCGATGGTCCTCAACGTCGTCGCCAACGTGCTCGGGCTCGGGAACGCGGCGACGCCGTTCGGTATCAAGGCGATGGTCGAGCTCGACCGGCTGAACCCTCGCCCCGGGGTGGCGACCGACGCTATGGCGCTGTTTCTCGCCATCAACACGTCGGGGGTGGCGGTGCTGCCGCTCGGCGTGCTCGCCGCTCGGGCCCAGCTCGGCGCGGTCGACGTGGCCGGGATCGTCCTTCCGAGCGTGCTCGCGACCTTCGGATCGACGCTCGTCGCGATCGCCGCCGCGAAGCTGTTGGCGAAACGCCGGATCTTCGCCGCGGAGCGGTCCCCGGAGGCGCCCCGGAAGGAAGCGCTCCCGATCCCGGGCCTCGAGGCGGCCGAGGCGCAGGCGGCCGAGGTGCGGCCCTCTTCGCCGACGCGGGCGGCGCTGGCGGGGGCGGTGGGCCTCGCGCTGGTCGTCGCGCTCGCGCTCGAGCTGGTTCGCGTCGGAAGCGCGGACCCGTTTGGAGCGGTGAAGGAGATCGCGAGCGGGTGGCTCCTGCCCATGCTCGTGGCCACCATCGTCCTGCTCGGCCTCGCCCGGGGCGTGCCCGTTTACGACGCGTTCCTCGAGGGGGCCAAATCCGGGTTCCGGCTCGCGGTGGGTCTCATCCCCTACCTCGTCGGGATCCTCGTGGCGGTGGCCATGTTTCGCGCCTCGGGCGCCCTCGATCGGCTGCTCGGGCTGCTCGCGCCGATCACGGGGCTCATCGGCTTTCCCCCTGAGCTGCTGCCGATGGCGCTCGTGCGGCCTCTGTCCGGTAGCGGCGCCTACGGGGTGATGGTCGAGACGATGCAGACCCACGGGCCCGATTCCCTCATCGGATTCGCGGTGTCGGTGATGAACGGGAGCACCGAGACGACGTTCTACGTGCTCGCGGTCTACTTCGGCGCGGTCGGGGTGAAAGCGGTGCGGCACACCGTGATCGCTTGTCTGATGGCAGACGTCACCGGCGCGGTGCTCGCATTCGCGTTCTCCCTGGCGTTTCACCGGTGAGCGCGGCGAACTGCCGCCCTCGGTGACGGGGGCTGCGTGGTTGCGGCCCAGCCCCACGCCGTCTAGAACCTCCGCCATGGCGCCGAAGGCCGAATTGTCTTGCCTGTGTGGGCTTCCCCTGGAGGCGCTGCGATGAAGATCCACGAGTACCAAGCCAAGGAGCTCCTGGCTCGGTTCGGGGTCCCCGTCCCCCGTGGGCACCTCGCGACCTCGGTCGAGGACGCGCTCAGGGCGGCGGATCGTCTCGGCGCCTACCCGGTGGTGGTGAAGGCCCAGATCCACGCTGGCGGCCGGGGCAAAGGCGGAGGGGTCAAGGTCGTTCGCGACGCGGAGTCGGTCCGCGCCGCGGCCGAGAGCATGCTCGGCATGCAGCTCAAGACCCACCAGACCGGGCCCGCCGGCCAGAAGGTGCGGAGGTTGTGGGTCGAGGAGGGGGTCGCGATCGAGCGCGAACTCTACGCCGGACTCGTGCTCGACCGGGCCAAGAAGCGCCTCGTGGTCATGGCGAGCGCCGAGGGCGGAATGGACATCGAAGAGGTGGCAGCGCGCACCCCGGAGAAGATCCACAAGGTCCTGGTCGATCCGACGGTGGGCCTGCTGCCGTTTCAGGTCCGCCAGCTCGTCTTCGGAATGGGCCTCGACCCTCGGCTCGTTGGCAAGGCGACCCGCCTGTTCCTGGGCCTGTACCGAGCCGCCGTCGAGACCGACGCCTCGATCGTCGAGGTGAACCCCCTCATTGTCACCCGTACGGGTGACTTGATGGCGCTGGACGCGAAGATGAACTTCGACGACAACGCCATGTTTCGGCAGAAGGGCGTGGCCGAGCTGAGGGATCTCGACGAGGAGGACGAAAAGGAGGTCGAGGCCTCGAAGTACGATCTCAGCTACATCTCCCTCGACGGGAACATCGGCTGCATGGTCAACGGCGCGGGGCTCGCCATGGCCACGATGGACATCATCAAGCACGTCGGCGGGGACCCGGCGAACTTCCTCGACGTAGGCGGAGGGGCGGACGCGGCCAAGGTGCAGGCCGCCTTCGAGATCATCCTGCGCGACCCGGCGGTGCGGGCGGTGTTCGTCAACATCTTTGGCGGAATCATGAAGTGCGACGTGATCGCGGCCGGGATCATCGCCGCCGCTCGGACGCTCGAGCTGCGGTTGCCGGTGGTGGTGCGGCTCGAGGGCACCAACGTGGAGCAAGGAAAGCGCATGCTCGCGGAGTCGGGGCTCGCCCTGACCGCCGCCGACGACATGCTGGACGGCGCCCAGAAGGTCGTGGCGCTGGCGGCGGGGAGCTGAGATGGCGATTTTCGTGAATCGGGAGACCCGGGTGCTCGTTCAGGGCATCACCGGATCCACCGGAGCGTTTCATTCCGGGCAGATGCTCGCGTACGGTACGCGCATCGTGGCCGGAGTGACCCCGGGCAAAGGCGGGCAGAGCTTCGCCGAGCAAGTGCCGATCTTCGACACCGTGCAGCAGGCGCGGGAGCGCACCGGGTGCAACGCGTCGGTGATCTATGTCCCCCCCGCTTTTTGCGCCGACGCGATCCTCGAGGCGCTCGACGCCGGGATCGAGCTCATCGTCGTCATCACCGAGGGCGTCCCGGTGCTCGACATGGTGAAGGTCAACGAGGTCTACGTCCGCTCGTCCAGCCGCATCGTCGGCCCGAACTGTCCCGGCGTCATCACCCCCGGCGAGTGCAAGATCGGGATCATGCCCGGGCACATCCACAAACCGGGCAACATCGGGGTGGTCTCGAGGTCCGGGACGCTCACCTACGAGGCGGTCGGCCAGCTGAGCGCGCTCGGGATCGGGCAGTCGAGCTGCATCGGCATCGGGGGCGATCCCGTGAACGGCACCTCCCATGTCGATGTGCTCGAGGCGTTCAACGCCGACCCGGACACCCACGGCGTCATCATGATCGGCGAGATCGGGGGCACGGCGGAGGAGGAAGCGGCCGACTACATCCGGCGGGAGATGACGAAGCCGGTCGTCGGCTTCATCGCCGGGACCACCGCCCCGCCGGGCAAGCGCATGGGCCACGCGGGCGCGATCATCTCCGGCGGCAAGGGCACCGCGGCGGAGAAGATCGAGGCGCTGGCGTCGGCCGGGGTTCGCATCGCGCCGAGCCCGGCCCACATGGGCGTCACCTTGAAAGAGGCGATGGCGTAGCGGCGGGAGCGACGGTCTGGTTCTCGTTCAGCCGGCGATCGCGTAGGGTCTCGCCCCGCGGATGAGCGTCTACCAGCTGAAGAAGCCGCGGCGGATCAACTCCGTGTCCGTCGGTCTCGCCGTGATCTTCGCCGTCTTGGTGTACGCGGCGTGGTTCCTCGTGCCGATGTTCTGGCCGCTGCTTCAGGTGTCGGGCATGGCTCGGCGGGCCTGCGCGCACGCGTACGCCGAGCCGAACGACCAGGTCGTCTTCGACCGGCTCCTCAAGGAAACCCGCCGCACCCGGCTGCGGCTCTCGAAAGACAACTTTCGCTTCGAGCGCATCCCCTACTCCGAAGAGTCGCTTCGTGGGGTCCCAGCGCTCAAGCAAGACCGAGCGCTCTCGATCGGCGAGACCTGCGAGATCGCTTTTCGGTACGTCGGAGACTACGAGCTCCCTCTGATCGGGGCCACGGTGACGATCCCGTACGAGACGTCGTACTCGATGAGCCTGGTTCCGCGGGACGACAAGAACTGGCTGAACGAGCTCGCCTACGGGTGCCGCTGCGCGGGTCGCTGACATGCGGCCGGCGCGGCTCGTGCATGCCCACCGGCACTTGACCGGGATCGAAGACCTCGACGCCACCGAGATCCGGCGGCTGCTCGACCGCGCCCGCGCCCTTCGGCAGGGGCCGGCGCCGGCGAGCGCGCTGGCCGGGGTGCCGGTGGTCACCCTGTTCTACGAAAACAGCACCAGGACGAGGGTGTCCTTCGAGCTGGCCGCGCAGCGGCTCGGCGCCTCGACCACCAGCGTGTCGTCGGCTTCGAGCTCGGTGGCCAAGGGCGAGACCCTCTGGGACACCGGGCGCACGCTCGCCGCGATGGAGCCGGGGGTCATCGTGCTCAGGCATCCTTCGGCGGGGGCCTCGCTCTTGCTAGCCGAGGCCCTCGAGAGCGTCGGCGACGCCGCGGTGGTCAACGCTGGCGATGGAGCCCACGAGCACCCGACCCAAGCCCTGCTCGACGCGCTGACGCTGCTCGATCGCCTCGAGTCCCTCGACGGGCGCACGATCGGGATCATCGGTGACATCGCCCACTCCCGGGTCGCCCGCTCGAACGTGTTCTTGCTCCGCAAGCTCGGGGCGAAGGTGCTGCTCGGCGGACCCCGCTCCCTGGTGCCGAAGACGCTCGAGCCGCTCGGGGCCCGCATCGTGCGGGACGTGGACGAGATCGTGCAGCTCGCCGACGCGGTCATGATGCTTCGGGTGCAGTTCGAGCGAATGCAGGGGCCGCCGGCCTTCCCGAGCCTCGCCGACTACACCCGCACCTATGGTCTGACCGCGGCCCGGGCGGCCACGATGAAACCCACCGCCTTCGTGATGCACCCCGGACCGATGAACCGCGGCATCGAGATCGACCCCGAGGTCGCGGACGGACCGACCTCGGTGGTGGCCCACCAGGTTCGAAACGGGATCGCCGCCCGGATGGCGGTGCTCGAGCGGGCGATGGGACAGGGACCGTGGGCGGAGGCTCGATGCGCCGAACGTTGATCCGCGGGGCTCGCCTGTTCGATCCGGGCGCCGGGCTCGACCGATCCGACTCGAGCGTGCTGGTGGAGGGGCCCCACGTGGCGACGCTGGCCGCCGAGCCGGGCACCAGGGTCGACGCGGTCGTGGACGCCGGCGGCCTGCTGCTCGTCCCCGGTCTCATCGATCTTCGCGCCCACCTCGGGGAGCCGGGCTCCACCCGAGCCGAGTCGATCGCCACCGGCACCGCCGCCGCTGCCGCCGGCGGCTACACGAGCGTGGTGATGATGCCGACCACCGAGCCCACCATCGACCGGGTCGAGGTGGTGGAGCTCATCTTGGCCCGGGCTCGGGCGGCGGGCAGCGTCCGGGTGTTTCCGGCCGGGGCCCTCACCGTCGGCCGGCAGGGAGAGCGGCTCGCCGAGATGGGCAAACTGTCGTCCGCGGGCTGCCTCCTGTTCACGGACGCCGATCGAGCGGTCCGGGACAGCCGACTGCTCCGCTACGGGCTCGAGACCGCCTTCGATCTGCGGATGCCGGTCGCCACCCACCCCGAGGACGAGAGCCTGTCGCTCGGGGGGGTGATGCACGAAGGCGAGGTGGCGGCCCGGCTCGGCCTCGAGGGGGTCCCGGCCGCGGCCGAGGCGGTCGGGGTGGCGCGGGACCTCGCGCTGGCCGAGCTGACCGGAGCCCGGCTGCACCTCGGGCGCATCTCCACCGCGACCGCCGTGGACCTCATTCGGCAGGCCAAACGCCGGGGGGTTCGGGTCACCGCCGAGGTCACGCCCCACCACTTGGCGCTGACCGACGAGGCGGTGCTCGGCTACGAGACCGCGGCGAAGGTGTGGCCGCCGCTGCGGACGGCCGCCGACGTGGACGCGATGGTCCGGGCGCTCGGTGACGGCACCATCGACGCGGTCGCGACCGACCACCGGGGGCGAACCGAGCTCGAAAAGAACGTCGAGTTCGACCGCGCCGCGCCGGGCGCGATCGGCTTCGAGACCGCCGCCGCGGTCGTGCTCGGCCTCGTGGCTCAAGGACGGCTCACGCTCGAGCGGGCGATCGCGGTGCTGACCCGCGGCCCGGCCGGGGTGATCGGCCGGCAGGACATCGGCCGAATCGCGCCTGGGGGCCCGGCCGACTTGTGCTTGCTCGACCTGGCCCAGCCCTGGGTGTTCCGCGCGGCCGATTCCCGCTCCCGTTCCAGCAACACGCCGTTTCTGGGGCGAGCGTTCTTGGGCCGAGCGCTGTGGACGATGGCCAACGGGGAGGTCGTGCACGACCGCGAAGGCCGGGGGCCATGAGGGGGTGGGTCCTGGTGCTCGCCTGCGCCGGCTGCCGGGCGAGCGGTCCAGAGGCGGCGCTCGAGGCCTACAGGGCCGCGCTCGCCCGCGGCGACGCGTCGGAGCTGCGGCGCCTGTCCGACGCCGCCACCCGTGAGGTCTACGATGAGGCCGAGTTCCAGCGGTGGACGGGCCAAGAAGCGCGGGCCGAGGCGGCAGACGCCCTGGGGGGCCGGGTCCGGCGGCTGACCTTCGAGCTCGGCGGCCGAACGGTCGTGCTCACCGAGGAGGACGACGGGTGGCGGGTCGCCGAAGGCGGCTTGGTGCTGCCTCGGTGCGATACGCCCGAGCGGGCGGCGGCCACGTTCTTCTTTGCCGCGGATGCCCTCCGCGCGCCCCGGCACCTCGAAATCTTGCGGCGGCTCATCCCGGATGAGCACCAGCCTCGATTCGCGACCGACTCGGCCCTCGAGCACCACCTGCGGTCGATCCGGCCCCGGGTGGAGCGAGCCCGGGCCGAGCTCGGCCGGATCGCCCCCGGCACGGCTGTCGTCGATGGCCCCTTCGCGCGCATTCCCTACGGGGCGGGCAAGGAGGTGCGGCTGCGTGAGGAGGGGGGAAGCTGGCGGGTCCTGGACCTGGAGTGATACGGTCGCCCGACGATGAGGCGAATCGGGCTCGCGCTGGGCGGGGCGTGCCTCGCCTGCGGGGGGATGCCCGAGGCGGGCCATCCCCGGATCCTCGAGGTGGACTTCCTCGAGCAGCGGCCCCAGGCGCCCGAGACGCTTCGGTTCGCCGTCCACTTCGAGGATGAAGACCGGGATCTCGGCGCAGGGCTTTTCGACCTCGAAGTGGCGGGACGCCGGCGCGCGAGCCTGCCGATGGCGGCGCTGTTCTCTGCCCAGAGCCCGCCGGTGCCGCCCGAGGCAGAGGCGGGGCGCCTCGAGGTCGATGTGCGACTCGAGCGGGCCCTCTGGCCCAAGGAGCGGGTGAGAATCGGGTTTTTGTTGGCCGACGCCGCCGGCCGCCGCTCCAACCGATACACCCTCACGCTCGAGGCCCCGGGAGACCAATGATGACCAAAGACCGAGACTGGACCGCCGAACTCGACGCGGAGGAGCTCGCCCGCCGGGAGGCTCGAAACCGGGCCCGGAGCGTCCCCGACTTCGTGCGGCGAGCGATCGAGAACACCATGGATTCGGTCCACAGCACCCAGACCGTGTCGAAGGAAGCGCTTCAGTTCTTTCTGTCCACCACCGACCGCACCAAGCGGGAGATCGTGCGGATCGTCGCGAGCGAAGTGAAAGACTTCCTGCGTCACGTCGACCTCTCATCGGAGGTCATCAAGGTGCTCACCAGCGTTCAAGCCGACGTGAAGCTCTCCGTGCGTTTCCGTCGCAACGCCGACGGGAAGATCACGCCCGAAGTGGAGGCGACCGAGCCCTCGGAGGGCGAGGACGGGTGAGGCCAGCAGCCGCCGGCTCTTGGGTGGTGCTCCTCGGCTGCGCGGCCGGCGGCGAGCCGGCCTTCGACACCGCCGAGAGCGGAGGGCGGCCGGACCGGATCGAGGCTGTTCTCCGGGACAGTCCGCGCCGCTATCGCGTCGTCGCCGGGGGCGAGGTTGTGCCGACCCCGTTGTCCGAGCTCGTGCCGATCGCCGGGCTCGAGAACGCGGGCAGGCTCGACCCGTACGTCGAGGTGCTCGAGCAGTCCGGGCGACCGAGGCTTCGGTCCCACCCACCGGGGCCGGATCTTCGCCCGCTGTACTTGCAGGCCACCGAGGCGTTCTCCGCCGGGGACTTCGAGGAAGCGCGGCGGTTGTACGCAGAGGCCGCCGAGCTCGAGCCCGACTATTTCAAGACCTACACCTACCTCGGCAACGCCCTGTTCATGCTCGGCCGCTACATCGAGGCCGAAGAGGCGTTCCTTCTCGCGCTCGAGCTCAACCCTTTCGACTACCAGGCCCATCTCTTCCTGGGCGATACATTGCTGCAGCTCGGCCACCGCCACCGGGCCAAGGCCTCGCTCACGCAGGCCTTCTTGCTGAACCAGGGCAACGAGGTCGTGCAGGACCGCTTGCTGTTCACGCTCGCGAAGCTCGCGCTGTCGTTGCGGCCGTCTCGGCTCGCGCCTCGGATCCGCATCGAAGCCGGGCCCGATGAAGTTCGCATCCTGCTCGACCGCGACGACGGGCGGCGCTGGTACCCGCTCGCCGCTTGCCTCGCTTGCTGGCAGCACGAGGCCGGGTGCTACGACCGCTCCCCGGTCAGCGAAGACCCGCTTCGGCTCGCGATGTACCGGGAGTGCCTCGTGCACCAAGCGGCCGCCACCGCCGGCCGGGCTTCGGCGGGCCCGGAGGACGCCGGCCCGGGCTCCACGGGGGACGCCGGCCGGCCTACGACCGCCGCGGATGAGCGGGCCTTGCTCGCGGCGGTGGAGAGCGGCCTGCTCGAGGCGGTCGTGCTGTTCGAGGCGATCGCGCCCCGCGCTCCGGCGGTGATGCTGCTCTTGCCCGACGAATTGCGGCAGCAGGTCGAGGACTACATCGAGCGCTACGTCTTCTTCAGCACGCAGGTGGCGTCGTTGACATCGGAGGAGGGGCTTTTCACCCTCGCCCCATGAACCCGCGCGACGTCGTCATCCTCGCCGCCACCCGGACCCCGATCGGGGCGTTCCAAGGCGCGCTCGCCCCGCTGGGCGCCCCGAAGCTCGGCGCGATCAGCGCCGCGGCCGCGCTCGAGCGGGCCGCCGTCTCGAAGGGGCAGGTGGACCTCGTCTTCGTCGGCGCCGTGCTCCCGGCGGCCATGGGCCAAGCGCCCGCCCGCCAAGTGGCGCTCGGGGCAGGGCTCCCCGATTCCGTCCCCTGCACGACCGTCAACAAGGTCTGCGGCTCCGGCCTCGAAGCGGTGCTGCTCGGGGCGAGCCAGATCCGCACCGGCGAGGCCGAGGTCGTGCTCGCCGGCGGCATGGAGTCGATGTCGAACGTGCCCCACTACCTGTCGGGCGGCCGCGCCGGGTTCAAGCTCGGGGACCAGACGCTCGTCGATGGGCTCGTCAAGGACGGCCTCTGGGACGTCTACAACGACTTTCACATGGGCAGCGCCGCCGAGCTGTGCGCCCGGGAGATGGGGATCGATCGCGCGGCGCAAGACGAGTTCGCCCGGGAGAGCTACCGCCGGGCGCTCGAGGCGCAGGCGTCGGGCGCGTTTACCGCCGAGATCGTGCCGGTGCCGGTGGAGAACCGGAGAGGCCCTCCGACCAGGGTGGACGCCGACGAGGAGCCGGGGCGGGCCAAACCGGAGCGCTTCTCCGAGCTTCGGCCCGCGTTCGACCGAGAGGGCACGGTCACCGCGGCCAACGCCTCTTCGCTCAACGACGGCGCGGCGATGCTGGTGCTCGCGTCTCGGGCCTTCGCCGAGCGCGAGGGCAGGGCGCCGCTCGCGACCTTGACCGGGCAGGCCCGGGCGGCGCAGGCCCCGGCCTGGTTCACCACCGCGCCGGCCAAGGCGATCGAGCGGGCGCTCGCCAAAGAACGGCTCACCGTGAAGGACGTGGACCTGTTCGAGATCAACGAGGCCTTCTCCGTGGTCTCCATCGCCAACGAGCGGCTGCTCGGCCTCGACCGATCCCGGGTCAACGTCCGGGGCGGCGCGGTCGCGCTCGGTCACCCGATCGGCGCCTCGGGGGCCCGGATCCTGGTGACCCTGGTCCACGCGCTCGCCGCGACCGGCGGCCGCCGCGGCCTCGCCGCCCTGTGCATCGGCGGCGGGGAAGGCATCGCCGCGATCGTCGAGCGCTGACGCCACGGCCTCCGGCGGATCGGGATGGATCGGGGGAGGCGCATGGCGAGCGCGGGGGCTCGTCGGCGTCACCCGGATCGCGACCGGACCGCGCACGGATCGCGGGGCCGAGGCTCCTCTGCTTTTCCGCTCCGCTTCGCCTCCGACCGACGAAGGCATGCGCGGGTCGATCGCGGGTCTGCTCCTCCTCGGCTGCGTCCCTGGCGGCGGGGATCCGGTGACCGGGCTCTTCGCGCTCGAGGGTGAGTTTCCGGCGGTGCAGCGGTTCGAGACCGAAAACGAGCTGCTGTATGCCGGGGCCTTCGACGCCCGCGGCCCGGTTCGGGAGCGGACGCGGGCGGTCGGATTCCTCGCCCGGTGGCCCGACGGCACCTGGTGCACCGCCGCGCTCGTGGGCACCGACCTCGCGCTCACCGCGGAGGCCTGCGCCGCCGAGCCGCTGTCGGGTACGGAGCTGTTCTTGCGCCGGGAGCGCGGGGTGCCGCGGGCCGAGTGGGCGCGGTACCCGTGCGACCGCGCCGTGTTTCGGGGCGATGGGCTCGCGCTGCTCTCCTGCGAAGGCGAGCCGGGAGCCCGGTTCGGCTCGGCCCCGATCCGGGCCGGTCACGTCGCGCCCGGACTCGGGCTGTACCTCGTGCAGCAGGGCGGCGACCCATTGCCTGACAAGTCGGTCAGCCAGGGGGTCGTCCTCTCCCCCGCATCGACGTTCGAGCACGCGGCGCCGGGGTTTCCGGGCGGGATCGGGGCGCCCTTGTTTTCGGTCGAGACCGACGAGCTCATCGCGGTGCACCTCGGCGGGACGGGGGACGGCCTCGCCAATCGAGCGATCCGGGTGGCCGCCGCGCTGCCGGAGCGAGCGGGGCTCGGGCTTCGCGCCTCCGCCTTCGGGGCCCCGCCGCGCCCCCCCGACCCGTTCGAGCCCAACGACGAAGAGCCGGACGCCACCGCCGCGCGGCTCGGCTTCGAGACCAGCGCGCCGTGGATCGGCCACGACGACCGGGACGTCTTCCGGGTCGAGCTCGGCAAAGGGGGCATCGCCTCGGTGCACGTCCAGTTCGAGCACAACCACGGCGACCTCGACGTGACGGTGCACGATGGGGCGGTGGACGGACCGCGGGTCGCGTGGGGGGGCTCCACCGACGACGACGAGAAGGTGCGGTTTCGGGCCCCGCGCGACGGGCCCTATTTCGTGGTCGTCTACGGGTTTCGCGGCGCGATCAACGACTACTCGATCTCGCTCCGATGATTGGCGAACGGTCCGGACCGGGGCTACGCGAGATTCATGCTGGTCGCCGCCTGCGAGCGGGCGCTCGCCGCCGCCGGGGTCGAGCGAGCGGGCACCGAGCGGGTCCTGGTCGCCTGCTCGGGCGGCCCCGATTCGGTGGCGCTGCTCCGGGTGGCGGTCGTCTTGCTCGGGCCCGCCCGGGTGGTCGCTGGTCATGTGGACCACCGGGTGCGGCCGGGCTCGAGAGAAGACGCCGAGCACGTGGCCCGGCTCGCCGAACAACACGGCCTCGAGTGGCTCGTGACGACGCTCGACCCCCCGTCGGCGGACGAGGCCACGCTTCGAGCTCTCCGCTACGCGGCGCTCGAGCGGATGAGAGTGCAGGCGGGGGCCGAGCTCGTCCTGCTCGCCCACACCCGCGACGACCAGGCCGAGACCGTGCTCCTCAAGCTGCTTCGCGGGGCGGGGCTCGTCGGGATGCCGGCCCGAAACGGGCGGCTGCTCCGTCCGTGGCTCGACGTCCCGAGGCCAAAGCTGCGCTCCTACCTCGAGCAGAAGGGCTGGCCGTTTCGAGACGACCCGACGAACCGGGAGCCGGCCTTTCTTCGCAACCGGATCCGAAAGGAGCTGCTGCCGCTGCTCGAACGGCGCTACGCCCCCGGGTTCGCCCGCCGCTTGGTCCAGAGCGCCGAGCCCCGCACCGCGCCGCCCGCCCAACCGGCGGCTCACCGTCCTTCGTCCGCTCCCCGGTTCGAGCCCCATTGGATCGACCGCGGCGTGACCGTTCAGCGCCGGTCCTGGTCGGGGGAGGTGCCGAAGGACCGGGCGACGGCGGTGTTCGACGCTGGCCTGGTGTCGGCGGTGCGGATTCGTCCCCCTCGCCCCGGGGACCGGATCTGCCCGTTCGGACGGTCTTTGGGCCGACGAAAGGTGTCGGACGTGCTGTCCGAGGCGCGGATCCCGGCGTCGGTGCGGGGACGGTGGCCCATCGCGGTGGACGAGCAGGGCGAGGTGCTGTGGGTGGCTGGGCTGCTGCGCTCGAACGGGGCCCCCGTAGGCCCGCAGACCGGCGACGTGTGGGCGCTCACGGTCGAGCGGGATTGAGCGGGCCTCGTCGCCGCCAACGAGAGCGACGGCGCTTTCGCTTCCGGTGTGGGACGGTATAGAGTGTGAAGCCGTCCCCAGCGGGGTACAGGACCAAAAAGGATGAGGCAGAGCCACAAGACACTGGTGATATGGGTGCTGCTGATCGCGGCGGTGCTGCTGGTCTGGCAGCTCGCGGACCCGAAGGAGCAGGAAAAGGAGCAGCCTGGCTTCTCCAAATTCCTGGCCGACGTCGAGAAGGGGGAGGTGAAATCCCTGAAGGTGGTGATGTCCGGCCAGGGCGAAACCGCGACCTTCAAGGGCACGCTGACCCAGGGCGATGCCGAGTTCGAGACCGTCGGGGTGTTCGCGCAGGACGTCCGTCAGAGCCTCAAGGAGCACGGGGTCGACTTCGAGGTCAAAACCGCGCCGCAGGGCAGCATCTGGCAAAACGTTCTCATCACCTGGCTGCCGCTGGTGCTCGTGCTGGGGGTGATGATCTTCATCATGCGCCAGCTGCAGTCCGGGGGCGGCAAAGCGATGAGCTTCGGCAAATCGAAGGCCAAGCTCATGAACGAGAACCAGAACAAGATCACGTTCTCGGACGTGGCCGGGGTGGAAGAGGCGAAAGAGGACGTCCAGGAGATCATCGAGTTCCTGCGCGATCCGAAGAAATTCACCCGCCTCGGCGGCCGAATCCCGAAGGGCGTGCTCCTCATGGGACCGCCCGGCACCGGAAAGACGCTCATCGCCCGCGCCATCGCGGGGGAGGCGTCGGTCCCGTTCTTCAGCATCTCCGGCTCCGACTTCGTGGAGATGTTCGTCGGCGTCGGGGCGAGCCGGGTCCGCGACCTGTTCGAGCAGGGCAAGAAGAACGCGCCGTGCATCATCTTCATCGACGAGATCGACGCGGTTGGCCGCCACCGCGGGGCCGGTCTGGGCGGCGGCCACGACGAGCGGGAGCAGACCCTGAACCAGCTCCTCGTGGAGATGGACGGCTTCGAGTCGAACGACGGGGTCATCCTCGTCGCGGCGACCAACCGGCCCGACGTGCTCGACCCGGCGCTGCTGCGGCCGGGACGCTTCGACCGCCGAATCACCGTGCCTCGCCCCGACGTCCGGGGCCGTGAAGGCATTTTGGCCGTGCACTGCAAGCGGACCCCGCTGTCGAAGGACGTGGACCTCGAGGTCATCGCCCGGGGCACCCCCGGGTTCGCCGGCGCCGACCTCGAGAACCTGGTGAACGAGGCGGCGCTGCTCGCCGCCCACTCCAACCGGGATTCGGTGACGATGTCCGACTTCGAGCGAGCCAAGGACAAGGTCCTGATGGGCGGCGAGCGAAAGTCGGTGGTGATGACCCAGAAGGAGCAGCGCATCACCGCGGTGCACGAGTCCGGTCACGCCCTGGTGGCGCGGCTCGTCCCGGACAGCGACCCGGTTCACAAGGTCAGCATCATCCCCCGGGGCCGGGCCCTCGGGGTGACGATGCAGCTTCCGACCGAGGACCGCTATTCGCAGAACACCGAGGCCGTGCTCGGCCGGATCGCGATCCTGATGGGCGGTCGGGCCGCCGAGGCGATCGCGCTCGGCGAGGTGTCCACCGGCGCGGAGAACGACATCGAGCGAGCGACCGACCTCGCTCGCAAGATGATCTGCGAGTGGGGGATGAGCGCTCGCCTGGGGCCGGTCGCTTTCGGCCAGAAGGACCGAGAGGTGTTCATCGGCCGCGACATGGGCCACCAGAAGGACTACTCGGAGCAGACCGCGGTCGCGATCGACGAGGAGATCCGAACCATCGTGACCGGGCAGTACGAGCGGGTGGAGCAGATGCTGGCCGAGAACCGGTCCGCGCTCGACCGGCTGGCCGAAGCCCTGCTTGTCCACGAGACGCTCGACGCCAAGGACGTGGACGCCCTCATCGCCGGCCAGGTGATCGAGCGGCCAAAGCCCGAAAACCGGCACCTCCACACCCCGGAGGAGAACCGGGCTCGGCGCCAACGCGACGCTGGTGCGCCGAAGACCGCTCTCATCGACCCCTCCGGCCTGCCCGAAGGGGCCTAAAGCCAAGAGCCGGTCGGGAACGAATCTCGCCCTCCCTCGCCGGCGCTGGTCCGCTTCGCTCCCGTCGGAGGGCGACCTCGCGTCCGCGACTCGCTCGGCCTTCGCAACCTCCGCGGTCGATTTCCCGAACCCGGTTCTGACGGTGCGGCGCTCAAGCGCCGGCGGGGAGCGCCGATGCCTTGAATATGGCCGATGTGCTGGCGGTCGATGACTCGCCGTCCATGCGAGCGCTGGTGCGGGCGACGCTCGAAGAGGCGGGACTGTCCGTGGTGCAAGCCGAGGACGGGATGGCCGGCCTCGAGCTCGCGCAGATCGAATCGGTGCGGCTGTGCCTCATCGACGTGAACATGCCCCGGATGGACGGGATCACCCTGGTCGGAAAGCTGCGAGAGCTTCCCAACTACAAACACACGCCGATCTTGATGCTCACCACCGAGGTGAGCGCCGAGAAGAAGGCGACGGCGAAGCAAGCGGGCGCGACCGGCTGGCTCGTGAAGCCCTTTGATCCCACGAAGCTCATCGCCACCGTGCGCAAGGTCCTCCAGTGACGGCGGCCCGTACGGAGCTCGCGGCGGCGGCTGGCGCATCGCTCGACGTCGCGTCGACCGAGGTGGGCCAGTGCCGGTCCCTTCTCTCGAAGGCGGTGGCGGAGCTCTACGAGAGCTTCACCGCGCTTGCGAAAGACGCGAAGCAACAGCGGCGACTGGTCGAGGAAGCGCTGACCGGCGGCGACGGGGACGGGCGAAACGACCTCAATGACTTTCTCGAGAAGACCGAGTCGATCTTTTTCCTGTTTGCGAACCAACTGGCGGACTTCGGCAAGCAAACCGTGCTCATCGCCTACAAGGTGAACGACATGGTGGAGCACATCGACGCCATCTTCGAGCGGGTGGAGCGGGTCGATGCGATCGCCGCCGACACCTCGCTGCTCGCCATCAACGCCTCCCTCGAGGCGGCCCGCGCCGGCGAGCAGGGAAAGGGCTTTCAGGTCGTGGCCCACGAGGTGCGGGCCCTGTCTCGAAACACCCGGGCCTTGAACGAAGAGATCGTCGAGACCATCGAGAGGGCCCGTAGCTCGATCACCGAGGTGCAGACGGCGATCGCCGACATGGCGAGCCACGACCTCGACGCCGCGCTCGAAGCCCAAAGTGAGGTGAAGGCGATGCGGAGATCGGTGGAGTTGGTCCAAGCCGCGCTCGCCGAGCGGCTCGCGATGGTTCAAGCCCTGTCGGAGCGGCTCGACCTCCGGGCCGCGGCCGCGATCCGCGGTCTTCAGTTCGAGGATCTCGCCACTCAGGTCCTCGGCCAAGTGGAGCAGCGGCTTCAGGCCTCGAAGGAGGCGGTGACCGCGCTCGGGTCGGACGACCCGGGCGATTTCACCCACGTCGCTGCGCCGCCCAAGATCTCCCCGGTGAGCCAGGATGGAATGGACGCCGGGGATGTCGAGCTGTTTTGAGTTCTAGCCACTGAAATCGATCCGACTGCACGAGCGGGTCCTGCCCTACGTGATGGGGGCTCGAAGGGAACAAGATGCCGATCAACGCCCAACTGTCCTCGAATGGCCAAGAACTCACCCTGTCGATCGACGGAAGGTTCGACTTCAACCTCCACCGGGAGTTTCGTGAGGCCGTGAAGGCCTCGCCCGGCGTTCATCGCTGCCGGGTGGATCTGTCCGGCACGAGCTACCTCGACAGCTCGGCGCTCGGCATGTTGCTCTTGCTGAAAGATCACGCCCGCGAGGTCGAGATCGTGGGCTGCTCGAGCGAGGTTCGAAAGGTCCTCGAGATCGCGAACTTTCATCGCATCTTCACCATGGCGCCGGCATGATCCGAGTTCTCATCGCCGACGACCAGCGCATCAACCGGGTGCTGCTCGGCCGCTTGCTCGACCGCGACCGCTACGTCGTGTTCGAGGCCGAGGATGGGGCGGAGGCGGTGGAGATGTTCGTTCGGGAGCGCCCGGACGTGGTCCTGCTCGACGCGATGATGCCCCGGGTCGATGGGTTTCAAGCGGCGCGGATGATGAAAGCCGCAGCTGGGGACGAGCATGTCCCGATCATCATGGTCACGGCGCTGTCCGACGAGGCCAGCCTGAAGAAGGGAATGGAGGCCGGAGCCGATGACTTCGTGCCGAAACCCTTCAACCGCCAGGTGCTCGAGAGCAAGATGCGGGCGGCGCTTCGGACCCGCTCCGCCTTCGCCGCGCTCTCGGAGAAGCGGGCGCAGGTCGAGGCGCTTCACGCGAGAAGCCTCGAGGAGCAGGTGGTGGCCGAGCGGTTGATGGCGAGCCTCATCAAGAGCCCGTCGCTCGACCACCCGATGTTTCGGTACCGAAGCCGCCCACTGGACGTCTTCAACGGCGACCTCCTGCTCGCCGCGCCCGGGCCGGAAGGCCGGATGCGGCTCCTGCTCGGCGACTTTTCGGGCCATGGGCTGGTCGCCGCGATCGGCGGCCTGCCGGTGGTGGCCCAGTTTCAGCGGATGTGCGCCGAGTTTCAGCACATCGATGACCTCGCCGCCGCCGCCCACGCCGCCCTCCGGGTGGTCTTGCCCCGGGACCGGTTCTTGGCCTTGGTGCTGCTCGACATCGATCCGTCGAGGGGCGAAGTGTCGGTGCTCAACGCGGGCATGCCCCCGGTGCTCGTTCGAGGCCCGCAAGGACAGATTCGGGCGTCGGTGCCGTCGAACCACCTCCCGCTCGGCGTGCTCGACCGCTTCGATGCCCGCGGACCGGTTCCTGTGCTCTCTTTGCGACCGGGGGAGAGGATGTACCTCTTCTCCGACGGGGTGGTCGAAGCGGAGCGCCCGGACGGGACCCCGTTTGGGGACGAGCGCCTGCTCGCCGAGATCGCCGCGGAGCGGGCCCCGAATGCGGTGTTCGACGCCGCCCTGGCCGAGCTCGACCGGTTCGTGGCCGGCGCGGAGCCTGGGGACGACGTGACGTTGCTCGAGCTCGATGTGCACGCGGACGCACGGCCGGTCGAGGCGGCCTCGGCGATGGGCTCGGTCGCGAGCTTGCGCCTCGTCTACGGACCGGACGGGCTCCGCGGGGGGGATCCGCTGCGGACGGTGGAGGGGATGCTCGACGCGCTGCCCGGGCTCGAGGGCCGGCGGGTGGAGGTGTTCGCGGTGGCGGCGGAGCTCGTGAACAACGCCATCGACCACGGCGTGTTGGGGCTCGAGTCGGCCTCGAAGACGGACCCCGACAGCTTCTGCGCGTTCTACGAGGACCGGGCCCGCAGGCTCGAGGCGCTCGACCGAGGCCGGGTGGAGCTGTCGATTCGGGTCGAGAAGTCCGGCCCGCGGGCGCTGGTGGACATCGAAGTCACCGACTCCGGGCCCGGTTTCGACGTCTCTGTTTCGGCCGACCGGGGCGAAGGGTTCGAGATGCACGGCCGCGGCCTCGAGATGGTGCGCAGCATCTCCCAAACCCTGGAGTTCTCGCCACGGGGCAACCGGGTTCACGCCCGGTGCTCGTTCGAGGAGGATCGCTCAGGCGAGCGCGCCGCCGATCCCGGGCAGGTCGTCTCCGGGGTGGAGGGCGGCAGCGAGGCCGGCTTCGAGCCCCCGGAGCTGCTCGGCGAGCGGGAGGCCCCCCGTCCCTGACGGAGCGTCGGGCAGGGCGGGGACGTGCACGAAGCCGGCTCGGACGTCCCGGTCCCCGGCGAGCCGTTCCATCAAGTGGTAGAAGACCAGGTTGCAGACGAAGCTCCCCGCGCTCAGGGACAGCTCGCTCGGCACGCCGGCGAGCTCGATCGCCCTCGCCATCCGCTTCACCGGCAGGGTCGAGAAGTACGCGGCCGGGCCGCCCGGCCGGCAGGGCACGTCGTGGAGCCACTGTCCGGCCTCGTCGGGGATCGGCGCGTCGATGAGGTTCACCGCCACCCGCTCCACCGACAGCGCGGCCCGGCTCGACGCGAGCCCGAGCGCGACCACCAGCTCGGGCCTCGGACCGGCGGCGAGGGCCTCGTCGAGCGCGCGGGGGGCGCCGTCGAATTCGACCGGGAGCACGCAGCCCCGAACCCTCCGCCCCGCCACCGCGCGGCCGTCGAGCGCCAGGGCCAGCTCACCGGAAGGGTTCACCGCGTGGCTGGCGAAACGGCGAAAACCGGTCACGAGGATGTGCCCCATGGTCGTTCGAGACCTCCCGACGGCTAGATGGGCACCGGCTCGGTGCTTCGAGCGAGCTTTCGGTAGGTGGGGTGGGCGGCGCCGAGCACCTCGGGGCGGTCGAGGCCGGTCGCTATCCCCCCTTCGAGCACGAGGATGCGGTCGCAGCCGGCGACGGTCGCGATCCGGTGGGCCACGAGCACGACGGTGTGCTCGCGGGACAGCCCATCGAGCGCGTCCATCAGGGCCGACTCGGTCACGGTGTCGAGCGCGGAGGTCGCCTCGTCGAACACGAGCACCGAAGGCCGGTGGTACAGGGCCCGGGCCACGGCGACCCGCTGCCGCTCGCCCCCGGACAGCCGCTGGCCCCGCTCGCCGACGACGGTGTGAAGGCCGTGGGGGAGCCGGTCGATGAGGGGCCCCAGCTGCGCGAGCCGGGCCGCCTCCTTCACCCTCGCCTCGTCGATCTCGGCCTCGGGGACCCCGAAGGCCACGTTTTTCGTCAGGGTGTCGTCGAGCAGGTGGGGGGATTGGGGTACGAAGCCGATCCGCCGCTGCCACGCCCGCCGCCGCGGGGGCAGCGGCTCCCCGTCGATGAAGATCGTCCCTTCGGTCGGGTCGAGCAGGCCGAGCAAGAGGTCGATGAAGGTCGACTTGCCCGCCCCGGTGGGGCCGACGACCCCGAGCCGCTCCCCGGGCGACAGCTCGAGGTCGAGGCCGGCGAGCGCGGGGCTCGCCGCGTCGGGGTAGGTGAGCGACACCGACTCGAACCGAAGGCTGCGCTCGAACCGGGCCGGGAGGGGTCCTTGCGGGGCGGGCAACTCGAATCGGCCGAGCTCGGACAGCAGCTCGTCCATGCTCGCCGCGCTGAACCGGACCGCGGCGATGTGGTGGAGGATGCGCTGCACCACCGGGAACAGGCGAAACCCGGCGTAGGCGAGCACGCCGAGCAGCACGACCACGCGGTCGAGCTCGCCGGCCCAGAAGAACCCGACCACCATGCCGCACACCCCGGTGACGAACGCGGTCTCGAGCAACAGGCGGGGCAAGCTGTCGGCCACGCCCCGCCACACCGACAGGCGCCCCATCTCGGCCCGGAGGGCTCGGTAGGCGTCGGCGAAGAACGCCTCCCGGCCGAGCACACGAACCTCCCGCATGCCGCCGAGCCCCTGCTGAAGGCTCGACAGCGCGCTCGCCCGGAGCCGGTGCATCGCTTCGCCCCACCGGGTGAAGGCGCGGCGGGTCGCGGTCAGGGTGAGGAGGAAGAACCCCCCGACTCCGAGCCCGAGCCCGAGGCTCAGCTCCGGCGCGGTGTGGACGAGCACCGCGAACAGGCCGAGCGCGAGCACCAGCTCGCTGATCGCGCTCGCCATCGACAGGAGCGCTCCTCGGTACGTCAGCTCCACGGCGTCGTGCACGTTGCGGATGAGCGCCGAGGATCGCGTCCCGAGGTGCAGGGAAAAGGGCGCGGCGAGGTAGGCGGTGAGCAGCCGGGCCGACACGTGCGTGACCGCGGCCGCCGCCCTGCGGTGAATGAACCACTCCACGAGCCCGACGGTGGCGTTCTTCACCAGGTAGAAGCCGGCGACGGCGGCCGAGAAGGGGACGAGCACCTCATGGGGCGAAAGCCCGAGCCCGGCAGCGACGGCCCGGGTGACGAGCAGGTCGCCGGCCCGGGCCCGGTCGTGGACCACCTCGACCAGGGTGAAGATGAGGGCCGCGCCCGCGGCCTCGAGCATCGCCGCCGTGCCCATCGCGGGCACGAGCAGCCACCACCGCCAGCGCTCGCCCGGAGGCAGCAAAAGAAGGCTCTTCCAGGCCCGGTGGGCGAGGCCCGAGATCTCGGGCCGCGCAGTCGCCTCGAAGCGGCCCATGGACGTTCAGTCGGACAAGCCGGACCGAGAGAGGTCCGCCCTCCCTGCCTCGATGTCCTCGATCTTCTTCTCGAGGCGGGTGAACAGCCCCGGGATGCCTTCATCCCTGATGATCTTGTTGAAGTTCGACCGGTAGGTTCGCAAGGTGGACAGCTCGTCGAGCGCCACGTCGTACACCCGCCACCGCTCCTCGTCCCGGCGGAGGCTGAACCCGACGAGGGCCGAATCGCCGCCGGAGCTGACCTTGGCGAGCAGGCTGGCTTTGTCTGGGGAGAGGTCCTCCTCGAGCCAGTCGATGTCCACCTTCGACGGACGGTTGATCTCGTCCTGCTTTTGGAACGCGAGGTCGAGCCGCGACCGGTACGAGGCCTCGATCAGCTGGCGAAGGAGGCCGGAGAAGCGGGTCCGGTCCCCTTCCGACAGCTTCTTCCAGTGGCTCCCGAGCGATCGCTCGGTGAGCTCGCCCCAGTCGAGCATGTCGTCGATGAGCAACTTGGCGTCGGACTTCAGCTTCTTTTCGGCCTCGCTGCCCGGCGGCACCTTCCGGCGAGCGAGGGCGTGGGCGGCCTCGATCTTCGCCTCCAAGAACGCCTTCGGGGAGGCTGGGGCCGCCTCGGCCGCGACCGCCACGGTGACGGCGAGGGCGAAGGCGAGCGGGGGTCGCAAGAGCGGGGACATACGCATGGTGTCGTGCCCTCCGACGGACCGACGCAAGCCGATTGTTCACCACCGTGGCGGCGATCACCGCCGGCGGGCCTCGACGAGCCGCCCCGCGGCCCGGGCGAGGTCGGCGTACCCCACCAGGTAGGAGAAGCGGGTGGTCTCGAGCTCGGCCTCCGACGTCGCCCAGGCCAAGAAGGCGTCGATGAGCTCGTCGGCGCGGCCGGCCCCGACGTCGTACGCGAGCACGGCGCCAGTCAGCCAGCCCCGGGCCGACGAATACGCCCGCTCCAGCCGGTTCGCCTGCTCGCGGGCGGCCTCGAGCCGGGCGTGGATCGACCGCACCTCGAGCTCCACCGCCTCTCCCAGAAGCTCGCGCTGCTGCTCCCGCACCGCGAGCTGAGCCTCCGCTTGCTCGACCTGGGCGAGCCGCTGGAAAAAATCGAGCTCGACCTGCAGCCCGAAACCGACCCCGGCATCGAAGAAGTTGAAGGGGTCGTTCAAGAACGGGTTGGTCTGGTCGGTGGCGTTGGTGGTGACCGCAAAGTTGAGAAACCCGCCGAAGAACAGCGTCGGGTACAGCTGCGCCGCCCGCAGATCGCGAAACGCGCGCTGGGCTTCGACGACGTGATGGAGCGCGGCCAGCTCCGGGCGACCGCTCTTGGCCCCCGACAAGAGCTCTTGAAGCGGCATCAGGCGGGGCAGCGAGGTGGCGAGCTTCTCTTCCTTCAGCGGGAGCGGGCGACCCTGCGCGCGCCCGACGAGCAGCCGGAGCGCTTGCTCGATTTGGGCTTTGCCCCCGACCGCCTCGGCCTGCCTGGCCGAGAGGCTGGCGAGCGCGAATTTCAGCCGGAGCCGGTCGTTTTCGGTGACCTGGGGGCTGTCGGCGTCGAGCAGCTCCTCGATGCGCTCGAGCACCTCGGTCAGGCGACGGGCCCCTTCGTCGAGCGATCCGAGCAGGCTGCGAACGAGCTGCCAGCCCCAGTAGGCCCGGTTCAGATCGACGATCACCTGGGCCCGGGTCGCCGTGACCTGGGCCGTCGCCGCTTCGATGAGGTGGGAGGAGGCCTGGCGACCCTTCTCGAGCTGGCCGAACGTGTAGATGGGGATCGCCGCCTCCGCGTTGCCCCGAAAGGTGACCCCCAGCTCCCCGAAGTCGAGATCCTGCTCGAGCGAGGCAGGGGTGAGCGTGCTCGGGTCGTTGCGGACGGTGGTGCGGGCTTCGGGGGTGGGGCCGCCGAACAGGAAGCGGGCTCGGCCTTGGGGGTAGGCCTGAGCCACCGCGAGCTGGTAAAGCGCCCGCGCCTCGAGAACCTGGGCCTCGCTGACCCGCACTTGGAGGCTGTCGCTCGACGCGAGCCGCACCAGCGAGTCGAGGTCGTGCCCGCCGGGCGGATCGGAGGCGGTGCTCGTCACCGCTCGGACCGGGAACCGGATCTCCCCGGTGGGCTCGGCTCGATACCAGGTCCCCACCGTGGGCGGCTCGGCCGCCTCCCCGAGGGGCGCGGCCGAAAACGCGCAGGCGGCGCACAGAATGGACGTCGCGACGCGCACTTGAGCCCGGTCTGGGGCCACTACCACCGGGACTGGGCCGGGGCAAGGTCGCCCCTCGGACCCCATCTGCGGGCGCGACCGCGGCGAAGGATGCGCCCGCCGGCGCAACGGGCGGCCGGACCGAGCGGCAGGCGTTGCGTCGCCGGGGGCCGGTGCTCTACAGCGCTCGCGTGCGCGCGGTGTCCCTCGGCGCCCTCTCGGGGGTCCTGTACTTCCTCGGCTTCGCCGGGTTCGGGATTTGGCCCCTGAGCTTCGGCTTCATGGTCCCGCTCCTCTTCGCGCTCGAGGGGCGAGGTCCCAAAGGGGGATTCGCGGTCGGGGCGCTCGCCGGCTTCGTCGCCCACTGCGGGGGCTACTACTGGGTCGTGCACCTCCTCCGGGAGTTCGCGGGGCTGCCCCTTCCGCTGGCCGGGCTCGGGTACGTGCTGCTGAACCTCTACCAGGGGGCCCTGTTCTGGGGCCTCGTGGGCGCGGCCGTCGCGTTCGCGAGGGGTCGCCTCGGGGTCGCGATGCAGTGGTCGCTGCCGGTGGCGGTCATGGCCATGGAGCAGGTCTTCCCTCAGCTGTTTCCGAGCTACATCGCGGCCGGGTTCTACGAGGTCGCCGTGCTCAACCAGGTCGCCGACCTCGGCGGGCCGGTGCTGGTGGACGGCTGGGTCGCGCTCGTGAGCGGCGGGATCTACGCCCTCGTCGCCGGTTCGCGCCGCGAAAACGTGCGGCTGTTCGCCGCCGCCGGGGCGGCGACGGTGTTCGTGCTCGGCTACGGGGCCTTTCGCCTCGCCGAGGTGCAGGCCCGGGTCGCCGAGGCGCCCCGGCTGGAGGTCGCGATCGTGCAAGCGAACCTCGGCGCCAAGGACAAGACCGTGCTCCGCCAAGAGTTCCTCGAGCGCCACCAGCGCATGTCCAGAGCGGCGATCGCGGAGCGGCCCGAGGTCGAGCTCGTCGTGTGGCCCGAGGCTGCGTTCAACCGGGCGATTCACCGCCGGCAGACGAACGTGCGGGCGGACATCACGCCCGGGATCGACCGGCCGGTCCTGTCCGGGGCGATCACCGTGGACCACCGAGACGGCGAGCGCTTCATCTTCAACAGCGTCATCCTGACCTCTTCGACCGGCGACGTCCGAGGGGTGTTCGACAAGGTCGAGCTGCTCGCGTTTGGCGAGACCTTGCCGTTTTCGGACGTCTTCCCCGGCATCAAGCGGTGGTTTCCCCGGACCGGGGGCTTCGACCGGGGCACGAGCTTTCAGCACCTCGAGCTCGAGGGTGGGGCGAAGCTCCTGCCGATGGTCTGCTACGAGGACCTGCTGCCCCGGTTCGTCCGGCGCATGTGGGCCGAGGCGGGCCCGGCCGAGGCCCTCGTCAACGTCACCAACGACTCTTGGTACGGCGACACCCACGAGCCCCGCATTCACCTCGCTCTGGCCACGCTAAGGACCATCGAGACCCGGCGGGCGATGATCCGGTCCACGAACACCGGGATCTCGGCCATCATCGACCCCGCCGGCCGGGTGGTCGCGCGGACCGGGCAGTGGACGCAGGAGACGCTGTTTTCGTCCGTTCCCCTGCTCCAGTCCCCGCGGCGGACCCTGTACCAGGTGCTCGGGGACTGGCCGGGGTGGACCTCGGCCGCCGCGGTGCTCGCCGGTCTCTTCCTCGCTCGAAAGAGAAAGCAAAAATGAGAGGGGCAGGGTGGGCCCTGCTCGCGCTGTACGGGTGCGCCGAGGCCAGGATTTGGCCGCTCGAGACCGGTTCGGCGGCGTTGGCCCGATTCGAGCACCCGAAGACCGTCGCGGTGGTGGTCCCGCTCGCCGACCGGCGGCGGCCCGAAGAGGCCGACGACCGGGGCGGCCGCTACGTCTACCGGGGGATCGAGTACCGAGGCACGAGGCTCGAGCAACTCGGGCTCGAGCCGCTCGAGGCCTTGGGGCTCGCGGTCGCAAAGCACCTGGCGGCGGCGCGGGTGTTCGCGCGGGTGGTGGTGGTGGACGACGCGAGGCGGGCGCCCGACGCCGATCTCGTGCTGAGCGGCGCTCTCGTCCGTCTTCGCGGCTACGTCGAGGTCGAGCCCCCGGAAGGGGAGAAGCGGCGGGTCGTGGCGGAAGCCGAGCTCGGGCCCTTCGAGCTCTCGGACCAGAAAGGGCCGCTCTTCCGGGGCACCGTGGGCTGGTCCTTTCATGACCGCCGGGACGGCGACCCCGAGCCGTGGTCGCTCGCCCAGGAGGCGCTTCGGCCGGCGCTCGACCAGCTCGCAGCGTCGCTCTCCCGGGCCCGGCTCGACGGCGCGGCGCGGCCGAGCGGCAGCGCCCCGCTGCCTCCGATCCCCCTTGGCGAGACCGGCACCGCCGCGCTCGCCGGTGCGGGCCCTCCCGGCTGGCGGTTCTCCGGGCGCGATCCAGCTCCGCCGGAGGGCTGGGGCGGCGCCGCTTGCCTGAGCGGCCGGATTCGGGCCGAGCAAGAGCACGGTTTTCACCGCCGGCTCGGCCCCTACGTCCCCGAGCTGACCTTGTGGTGGTGCCCGGCCGACGCGTCCCTGCGCTGGGACCCGAAGTCCGAGTTCTCCGCCCGGTTCCTAGGGTCCGACGGCGCCGGTCGCAACTGGTTCGGGCGGCAGGTGGGCGCGTCGGCGTGGAAGCGGGCGGCGGAGGACTTCGCGAGCCGGGCCGGGCTCCGCCCCCCGCCCGGCCGGCACGTCTTCGGGGTCGGGCCGGACGGGCCGGTCGTTCCCGATCGAGCGTGGGATCGCCCGGGCCCCGCGGGCGCGGCGCCGAGCCGAGCTCGGCCCGAGCGGCTCAGGGATCCTTCCGGCGCAGGTCCCGGCCGATGATGATGCGCTCACCCGGCGCGACCCGGAGCTCGAAGATGCGCTCGAGGCGACCTCGACCCACGGTGATGACTCGGGTCCCGGGCTCGATCGGTTGGCCGCGCAGCGGAGCGCGGGACCCAAGCCGCTCGCCGTCCACCCAGATCTCGGCTCGCCGGGGCCACTGAACGTCGAGAGCGGCCGGTCGAGCTGGCTCCGGGGGCGCCGGGTCATCCGGGGGTGAGGGGTTCTGCACGGGCGCGGGCGCCGCCGGGTCGGTGTTCGCCGGGTCGGTGTTCGCCGCTCCGGTGTTCGCCGGCGCGAGCGTGGCGGGCGCAGGGCCGCGCGGTGCCGGCTCGGGCTCGACCGCCCTTTCGGAGGGCGCCCGGTCGACCGCGCCGGGAGCGTCTTCATGGCTCCGAGCCGCTTCTTCGGCCTCGGGCATCGGGGAGGCGACGGCGAGCGAGCGTTGTCCTCCGCCCGAGGACCTTCGGTCGGTGGCTGCACGCCCCTCCGACCGCCCGCCCGTGGACCGTGGGCTCGAGGCGTCTTTCGCCGGGGCCTCCGCCCGCTCGGCCAGAGGGCTGCCCACGGTGGCGACCGCCCCGAGCGAGGCCAACGCCCCGACCGCGGCACCGACGGCGAGCCCGAGCAAAAAGCCCAGCCCGCGCTGCTTGCGGGGCGGCTCGGGCGGAGGGCCCACGACGGTGTGGTCATCCTCCGTCGGCGCCGGCCCGCCTGCCCGCGACTGAAGCCAGGCGAGGACCGACAGCGCGTCGTCCACCTCGTGCGGCGCGGACCGGGGACCGGGCGGGGCCTCGATGGGGTCGAGCAAGGGAAGCGGGCTCGACGGACCCCCAGGGAACGCATCGGGGTCGAGCGGGGTGGCGCCGGGGCGGGACCAGGGCAGCGCCTTGCCGGCCTCGGTCAGCGGCCCCTCCGTCCCCGCGAACAGCCCCCGGAGGTACTGCCCGAGGGCCTCCCGGTCCACCGGCGGCCCGATCCTGCCGTCGAGCGACTCGAGCGCGTGAGCGAGCGCCTGGGCGGTCGGCAGCCTGAGGGTGGGGTCCGGCGCGAGCGCCGCCTCGAGCACCTCGGCGAGCGGGTGCGCGGGCGGCGGCAGCAGCTCGGTGAGCGTGGGGCGTTGCCCGTGCACGATCGCGTACAGGGTCTTCGGGATCGACCCCCGCTCGAACAGCGGCCGCCCGGTCAGCAGCTCGACCACGAGCACCGCCGCGGAGAAGAGGTCGGAGCGGGGGGTCGCGGGGCGCCCGAGCACCTGCTCCGGGGACAGGTACCGGGCCTTGCCCTTCACGATCCCGACCGTGGTCTGGACCGTGGACAAGCGGGTCTTGGCGATGCCGAAGTCGGTGAGCTTGACCGACCCGTCGAAGCCGAGCAGCACGTTTCCCGGGGATACGTCCCGGTGCACGAGGTCGAGCGGGATCCCGTCCGAGTCCCGGGCGTGGTGGACGTGGTCGAGCGCCGAGGCGACCCGAGCCCCGACGTAGGCGGCCACCCCGGGCGGGACCACGGTCCCGAGCCGGCGGGCGCGGCTGATGAGCTGCTGCACCGAGCGCCCGTCCACGAACTCGAGGGCGAGGCAAGGGGTCCCCTCGAGCTCGGGGACCCCGAAGACCCGAACCACGCTCGGATGATCGAGCCGGGCCATGATCTCGGCCTCGGCCCGGAACATCTCCACGTACTCGGTGTCGTTCATGAGGTCGGGGAGCAGGCGCTTCACGACCGCGTAGCGGGGCGTCCCCGCCGGCCCGATCATCTCGGCCACGAACAGCTCGCCCATGCCGCCGCGGTCGAGCGGGGCGACGAGGCGGTACGAGAGCCCCGAGCCGTCGGTTCCCACCGCCCCGACGTAGAGCCCGCCCGGACCTACCGGCCCGCTCTCGGGCCGGTCCTTGACCGGCCGGGGCGGCGGCACCGACACCGGACGCTCCAGCTCGGCTCGGTCGGGGGTTTTTGCGCCGACCGTGAAGACCGAGCCTTCGGGTGGACTGGAGCGGCTCACCGCCCCCGATTCTATCAGACCCGCGCCCCAGCCATGGGCGCATCCTCGGCGCCCATGGCTTCACAGAGCGAAACCAGTGAAGCTCTGCGCATGGCTCCCGAGCCGCCGCTCGTGCATGAGTGGAATCCCCCATTCACGGCTCGGCCCCGCCTGGTCGACCGCACGCTCGGCGCGATCCCGACGCTCGAGGCTCAGGCGGCGGTCGAGCTCGCGAGGGACATCGCTCGGCTCGGGGTGGCCGCGCTCGATCCGGGACCGGCCGAATCGGTGGACCATCCACTCTGGGTGGACCATCCACTCTGGGTCCGGTGGCCGGCTCGACCGGCGCGGGGCTGGACCGAGGTCTCGGGACCGGTCCCGCCCGGCGTCTCGGGGGTGGCGGTCGCGCTGCCGTCCGCTCTGGCGATGGGCCCTGAAGCGCTCGCCGAGCGTGTCGCCGCGGCCCAAGCGGCGGGGGCGGAGCGCGTCGTGCTCGGCGACCGCGGCGCCCCCGCGACCCCTGAGCGGGCAGCGGCGGCGGTGCAGCTCGCCCTTCGCGCGACCGAGGGCCGGCTGAAAGTGGACTGGAGGGGCGAAGGCGGCCTCGGGCTCGGAGTGGCCTCGGCGCTGGCCGCCGCGTCCGCCGGCGCGGAGCATCTGCACGGATCGCTGCTCGGGCTCGACGGCATCCCTCTGGACCAGCTCGTGTTGAACCTCGACCTGCTCGGGCAGCCGACCGGACCGGTGTGCGGCTTGGTCGACCTGTGCGAGCGGGTGGCCCGAATCGCCGGCCGACCGGTCGCCCCGAACCGGCCCCTGCTCGGTCGCGACGCGTTTCGCACCGCGACGGGGGTCCACGCCGCCGCCATCGTCAAGGCGCTCGCCCATGAGCGGCCCGAGGTTGCCGACCGAGTCTATTCCGCCGTCCCGGCTCGCCGCTTCGGGAAGACCCAGCTCATCGAGGTCGGGCCCTGGAGCGGGGAATCGAACGTGCGTTTTTGGCTCGACCAGCGGGGTCACCCGGTGAGCGACGGGCTCGTCGCCGCGTTGGTCGCGGCGGCGAAGGAGGCGGACGCGACCCTCGACGCCGACCGGCTCGAGGCGATGGTGCACGCCTACACCGGCGATTGACGTCAACCCGGCCGCCGAAGCCCAACCCGGCCGCCGAAGCCCAACCCGGCCGCCGAAGCCCAACCCGGCCGCCGAAGCCCAACCGGGGCAGGGACTCTGGTCGGGAGGGTTTCGGTCGCTCTGGCTTTACCGCCGCCGTCCGCCGAGGCACGTTCACGCGGTGCGCCGGGCGTGGCTCGCGGCGGGCTTCATCGGCCTCTTCGCCGGGCCGGCGTCCGCTTTCGAATGCAAGCGATCTTCCACCCACCCGTGGGTCTCCCTGACCTGGCCGGACCGGCGGGTCGCGTTCGGCGTGGCGCCGGCTCCGGGGATCGACCTCGCGGCGGTGCGGGGCGCGCTCTCCGCTTGGGCGCAGGTGGGTTGCTCGGACGCCGAGCCGACCCTCCTCGGGGTGGTCCCGGCGTCGGCCTTGCCCGCCGCCAGCATCTCGTTCATCGACCAAGGCTGGGAGCGAGACGGCCGCAGCGTGGACGCGCTCGCTCTGACGACCACCACCTACAACCGATCCACCGGCTCGATCTTCGACAGCCGAATCGAGGTGAACCGGGAGCGATTTCGGTTCGAGCCGTCCACTCGCTGCGACCCGGACACCGAACCGGCGTACGACCTTCAGGCCGTGCTCGCCCACGAAGTGGGGCACGCGCTCGGTCTGGCCCACCCCGAGGTCTGGTTCGCCGACGAGCGCGACCCGACCATGGCCCCGAGCCTCGGCCCCTGCGAGACCGACAAGCGGCAGCTGAAGCCGGACGACGAGGCCGGCCTGTGCGCTCTGTATCCCCGGGGCGAAGCCAACGGGGGCTGCGATGTCCTGCCTGCCCGGTCTCGGCCGGTGCACAACCGGGCGCTCGGCTGCACCGCCGGTCCCGCCGCGTCGCCCCCCTGGTTCGCCGTTCTTCTCCTCGTGACGGTCGCATGGCGCTGGCCTTGCTCTCGGGGTGGGTCCGCGCGATAACCCCGGCGTCCGTGTTCGATTCTGCCGTCGCTCTGGAGCTCGCGCACATCGCGGTGGAGGAGGCGATGCGCCTTCGGGCGAGCTACGCCGAGGCCCGCGTCGAAGGCCGCTGGCAAGATTTCACCGAGGTGAGCGACGGCCGCCTGACCGCCGCCGCCGCCGGCAGCGACCTCGGGCTCGCCGTCCGAGTGCTGGTGGGCGGGGCGTGGGGATTCGCTGCGGTCGGGGAGCCGAACCGCCACGACGTCGCGGTCGCCGCCCGCCGGGCGGTGGAGCAGGGCCGGGCGGCGGCGGTGCTGCAGGAGCACCCGGTGGGGCTAGCGCCGGTGGACGCGCGTCGGGGCGTGTACCGTACCCCGGTGTCCCGGGACCCGATGGCGGTCGCGCTCGAAGAGAAGGCGGCGGTCCTGTTCGGCATCGACGGGATCCTGCGCGGGCGCTCCGGCATCGCCCACGCGGCCGCGCATCTTCGGTTCTGCCGCCGCCGCCAGGTGGTCGTCAGCTCAGAGGGTTCGGAGTTCGACCGGGACGTGGTCGCGGGCGGGCTCGATTTTCGCGCCGTGGCCGCCGACGGCACCGACCGCCAGAGACGGAGCTTCGCCGGCGGCGATGGGTTGGTGCTCGGGCGGGGCTTCGAGCACATCGAGGCGCTCGGTTGGGAGGAGCGGGCGGCGGAGGTCGCAGACGAGGCGGTGGCCCTGCTCGCGGCGAGGCCGTGCCCGAACGGGGCGACCACCGTCCTGCTGTCGAGCGCGGAGGTGCGGCGCCACCTCGTCTTCGGCCTCGGCCCGTGCTTCGAGCTGGATCGCATTCTCGGTGGGGGCAGCGTGCTCGAGGTCGGGGACCTCGGCGTGCGGCGGTTCGGGGGCGAGGCCGTGTCGCTCTACTCCGATCCGAGCGTCGAGGGTGGCGCCGGCACCTCTCCGTACGACGAAGAGGGGGTCCCGGCCGAGCGCTTCGCGCTTCTCGAGGAGGGTCGCGTCACCGGGTTTCAATCCGGACGGGAGACGGCGGCGCGGGTCGGGCTTCAGCGGTCGCACGGAGGGGCCAGAACGCCGGTTTGGTCCGAGCCGCCCCGGGTCTTGGCTTCGAACCTGGTCCTGGCTCCGGGGCAGGGCGACCTCGACGCGCTCGTGGCCGACACCTCGAGCGGCCTCTTCCTCGACGGACCCCGCGCCTTCGACGTGGACCTCGCCGGCGGGACCTTTGTGGCCAGCAGCGAGGTCGGTTGGCTCATCGAGGGGGGAAAGCGGGCGGCGATGGTCAAGAACCCGATCCTCCGGGGGAGCCTCGGCGCCTTGTGGCGGGCGTGCGATGCGGTCGCGGGGCCCGAAGCGGCGACGCTCGGGGGGAACTGGGTCGGTCGCGGTCGCTGCCTCGGGGTGGGCGCGAGCGCGCCGCTGGCCCGGTTCGTGGGCATCGACGCCGGTGCCGGGTCCCCGGACCTCGTCGAGGTGGGCAAAGGCGGGCCGCTGCCCCTCGCTCGAACGGCCGCGCCGAGGCCGGCCCGGTCGCTCCCGCGCTCGCTGCGCCGGGTGGCTCGAAACGACGTGAGGTAGCGGTGCGGGAGAGAGAAGAAGCCTACCGGGTCCTGGAAGCGGCCCTCAGCATCGCCAGCTCCGGAGTGGACGAGGCCGAGGTCGCGCTGCGGGGCGGCACGCTCGGCTACGTGCGGTTCTCGGACAACGAGGTTCGTCCCGCCGGATCGCTGAGCCTCGAGAAGCTGACGGTTCGGGTTCGGCTCGGGGGGCGGTGGGCGCGGGTGTCCACGAGCGACCTGACCGTCCAAGGGATCGGCGCCGCCGCCCAGCACGCCCGGGCCGAGCTGGGTCGGCTCCCCGAATCGGAGCAGGTGATCGGGCTGCCGCCGCCCCAGAACTACCCGAGCATCGACGCCTTCGACCCCCGGACGGCGGCCCTGACCCCGATGGAGCTGGTGGCGTGGGCGGGGCGCGCCTTCACGGCCGCCCACCGGGGGGGCCTCGGCGCGTCGGGGCGGATCACGGTCGCCCGGGGCGGCATCGACGCCGAGGGCTCGCTGTTTGCCTACGCTCTGGCCAACACCCGGGGCCTGCTCGCCTACCACCCATCGACCCGGGCGACCGCGGAGGTGGAGCTGCGCCGGGGCCGGCGAAGTGGGCGGGCGGGGGCCGCGTCGTGGAGCGCCTGTACGCTCGATCCCCGGGCGGTGGTCGACGAGGCGCTGCGGGCCCTCGGCCACGCCGAGGCGTCGGCCTGCCTGCCGCCGGGGCGGTACCCGGCGGTGCTCGACGTCCCCGCGGTGGCGGCCCTGGCAGAGCTCATCGGCGCCCACGCCGGCGCGGGCGCTCTGTCCACCGGGGAGAGCTTTCTTTCCGCCCACCGCGGCCAGAGCGTCGTGGACGAGCGCCTGAGCCTCATCGACGATTTTGCCCACCCCGGGCACCGAGCGGCGCCGTTCGACTGCGACGGGGTTGCTCGGCAACGGGTCGTCATCCTCGAGCGAGGGGTGGCCGCGAACCCGGTGGTTTCGTGGCCGGTGGCCCAGCGCCTCGACCTCGCTGCGACCGGGCACGGGGTCGAGCGACCGGAAGAGCGCCGGGCGGAAGCGGCGGAGCACCTCGTGCTCGCCGGCGGAGAGGGCAGCACCGAAGACCTCGTCCGCGGCACGCGGGCCGGGCTGTTGATCCGGGGCTTTGGCGATCTCCAGGTCGTTGACGGCGCCCGCCTGCGGGTCGTCGGCAGGACAGCGGGGGGCTGCTTTGCCATCGAGGGGGGAGAGCCGAGTCTCCCGCTGCCCGAGCTTCGCTTCGACGTGTCCGTACTCGATCTCTTGTCGCGGGTCGGCCGCATCGGGACCCAGGTCGTGGGCGAGCGGGCGGTGGTGCCTCCGCTCGAAGTGGACGCGTTTCCGGTCTATTCGACGGGCTGAGCGCCGCTCAGCGCTCGAAGCGTCGCCGGTTCGAGCGGCGATGGCGCACGGCGACCTTCGCCGCGTGCTCCTCCGCTTCTTGGGCGAGCCGCTCGAAGCTCGCCCGCCTCCCGGCGGACAAGCTCCCGTCTTCGACCGCGGCCCGTACGGCGCAGTCGGGCTCCGATTGGTGTTTGCAATCCCGAAACCGGCACCCCTCGGCGAGACTCGCGAC
>DAIQNR010000018.1:0-77414 GCA_036788295.1 Myxococcota bacterium | reverse complement strand
GCCTCGATGGCCACTACATCCTGCTCGCGGGGGAGCGAGCGGCCGGCCGCGAGGAAGGGCGCAGAGAGGGGCGCAAGGAGGGACGCAAGGAAGGGCGCAAAGAAGGGCGCAAGGAAGGGCGCATGGAGGTCCTGCTCGACCTACTAAGCGAACGATTCGGAACAGTGGACGAGGCTATCGTCGCGCGGATTCGCGCCGGCTCCGACATGGACCTTCGGCGGTGGACCCGCCGCGCCGTCACCGCGACGAACCTCGAGGCCGTGCTTCACACCGACTGATCCCTAGGCGCGGCCCCGGTTCACGAACGAGCTACCGAGCCCCTTCCTAGTCGGCGGCCGAGCAGGCGGAGCGCGGCGCCGGCGGGGATCATGAGCGCGCCGAGGGCCACGGAGGCGATCCATAGGTTGGCCCCGAGGGGGACGGTGCGAAAGAACGCGCCGCCGAACTCGATGATGAGCACCTGCAAGAGCGCCGTGACGCCCACCACCGCGACGAAAAGCGGGCTGTTGCGAAGGCCGGTGAAGACGCCGCGGTCAAAAGCGGTGGAGCGGGCGTTCAACTCGTTGAACAGCTGCATGAAGACAAAGGCGTTGAACACGAACGACAGGCGCTGCTCACCGGTGGTGCCGTCTGGAACCCATCCATCCCAGACGAGGGAACCGATCAGCAACACGAGCATGATCGATCCCATCCAGGCGATGGATGCGATCATCGGGCGGCTCACGAGCGGCTCGCGGCGGCCGTGGGGCCGATTGTCGAGCAGAGCGTCCGTGGGAGGCTCCGTGGCGAGCGCGAGCGCGGCCAGCGTATCCATGATGAGGTTCACCCACAACAGCTGCACGGTGTTGAGCGGCATCCCATAGCCGAGCAGCGCGGCGAGAAACGCGGTGGATAGCGCCACCACGTTCACCGTCAATTGAAACTGCAAAAACTTCCGGATGTTGTCGAAGATCGCGCGCCCCCAGCTGATCGCGGCCACGATGGATGAGAAGTTGTCGTCGAGCAGGATGATGTCCGAGGCCTCTTTGGCCACCTCCGTGCCCGAAACGCCCATCGCGAAGCCGACGTCCGCGGCGCGAAGGGCCGGGCCGTCGTTCGTGCCGTCGCCGGTCACCGCGACGACCTCGCCCCGCTCCTTCAGGGCCAAGACCAAACGGAGCTTGTCCGAAGGTACGGAGCGGGCGAGCACCCGCAGCCGAGGGAGGATCTGGGTCAGCTCTTCGTCGGACTTCTTCCGAAACTCTGGGCCCTCGAGAACCAGGTCGTCAGGCCCGAGCAGGCCCACTTGCGAAGCGATGCTGCGGGCGGTGGTCGAGTTGTCGCCGGTGACGAGCTTGACCTCGACGCCGGCCCGGCCGCAGGCGGCGAGCGCGTCGGCGACGTCGGACCGGAGCGGGTCGGCGATTCCGACGACCGCGAGCAGGGTGAGATCGGATTCTATCTGCTCGGCGTCGAGCTTCACCTCTGCGCCGAGCTCACGGTCGGCGAGCGCCAGCGTGCGCCAGCCCTGTTCGGCGAAGCGGCGGAGCGCCTCGCCGATCTCCTCGCGGGCGGCGTCGTCGAGCGGCCGATCCCCGCCGCTCGCGGCGTATCGGGCGGACCGGGCGAGGATCGTCTCCGGGGCGCCCTTCACGAGCGCCCTCCGCTTCTCGCCGTCGGCGACGACGGTGGTCATGCGCTTTCGGTCGGAGCTGAACCCGAAGCGCTCGAGCACGACCGCCTCGGCCCGGCGCTTTTCCCAATCTTCGCCCCAAGACGCGGCCCATACGAGCAGCGCGCCTTCGGTGGGATTGCCGACGGCGTGGGTCCGCCCGTCGTCACCGAGCTCGAGGTGGGCGGTGGAGTCGACCGCGGCGACCTCGGCGATGCGCTCCGCCGCCGCCGCCACCTTCTCACGCCCGATCGTCCCCTCGAGCTCGCTGCCGCCGGCCCACGCCGCCACCACGGTCATCCGGTTCTCGGTAAGGGTTCCGGTCTTGTCCGAGCAGACGACGGTCGCGGACCCCATCGTCTCGCAGGAGGCGAGGTTTCTGACCAGGTTTTGGTCCTGGGCCATTCGCCGGACCGAGTACGCGAGGCTGATGGTGACCGCGAGCGGCAAGCCCTCCGGCACGGCGACCACGACGATGGTCACGGCGACGATGGCGAACTCGAGCAGGCGGGCTCCGGTGGCGAGGTCGAAATCGAGCCCGAACTGCCCGCGCAGCCAGCCGGAGAGGACGAGCGCGACGAAGGTCAGGATGGCGGCGGTGAGCCCGGCGAGGCCGATGCGGTCGGCGAGCTTCGCGAGGCGCTCCTGCAGCGGGGTTGGGCTCGGGGTCAGCTCGGCGAGGCTCGCCTGCAGGCGCCCAATCTCGGTGGCGGCGCCGACCGCGGTCACGACCATGACGCCGCTGCCGGACACGACGGTGCTGCCCCCCTCGAGCTCGAGGTCATCGTCGCCCTTCTTGGCCGGCTCGGCCTCTCCCGTCAGGGCGGAGCGGTCGAGCGAGACCTCCGCCCCGGACAGCAGCACCCCTTCGGCGGGGATCTTGTCGCCGGCGTCGAAGTAGACGACGTCGCCGACCACGAGCTCTCGGGACCGGACCCGGCGCACCTGGCCGTTTCGGCGGACCGGGACCTCGACGTCCACCCGAAGCTGGTGGAGGCCTCGAAACTGCCGGGCCGCTTGCCAATCGTTGAGGGTGGTGACCCCCGAGGCGACGAGCACCGCGGAGAGAATTGCGATGCCGTCGATGAAATGGGGGGCATGGCCGGGCTCGAGCGCGCCTCGGAGCAGCTCGACCCCGATCGCGAGCACGGCGGCGCCGACCAAGATGAGCAGCGTCTTGTCCGACAGGGCCTCGAGGAAAATCGAGAGCAGCGACTTGACCGGGGCCTCCGGCAGCGCGTTTTCGCCGTGTTCGGCCCTTCGGCGCGGCACCTCCTCGTCGGACAGGCCCGACCTCGGGTCCACCCCGAGCCCATTCGCTCGCTCGAATCCGCCTGGAAACTCGCGCACGGGGGGTGCTTAGCGCATGCGTCGCCCGGCGTCTGCCGTGCGAGAGTGCCGGGGTGCATCCCGAATCGGCTCCCGACATCCTCGACGTCGCCGTTCTTTGCGGCCCGGCTGCGCCCCCTTCCGGCCGGCCGGACCTCGTGATCGAGGTGCCGCACGGCGCCACCGACACCGAGGATTACGCTCGGCTCGCCGCCGCGATGGACGGCCCGCTGCCCCGTGGGCTCGAGCGATTCTTTTTCGTGAACACCGACATCGGCGCCCCCGAGCTGGCCCAAGCGGTGGCCGAGGCGGTGGTGGCGAGCGATCCCCGCCGGTCGGTGTGGGTTCTGCGCTGCCGAATCCCCCGCACGTTCATCGACACGAACCGGCGGCTCGACGGTGCAGCGGACGATGGGCAAACCCGGCCGCTCGCTGGGCGGATCACGCCGGGGCTCATGCCGTGGGCGGTGAGCGAAGCGGACCGGTCGCTTCTGGTGGCCCGTCACGAGCGCTACACCGAGGCGGTGGCGGCCGCGCTCGAGGCGGCCATGCCCCAGGCCCTGCTCCTGTTGCTCCACTCCTACGCCCCCCGTTCGGTGGACGTGGAGGTGGGGCTCGACATCGTGGAGAAGCTGCAGGAAGCCTACGCCGACCCCGAGCGATGGCCCCTGCGCCCCCAGGTGGACGCGATCCACCGCCTGCCCGACGGGACCTCGCTCGCTCCGCCCCAGATCGTCGGCCGCCTCATCGCGGAGCTCTGGGACGCCGGCATCGAAGCCACCGACAACGCGACCTATCCGGTGCACCCGAGCACCGTGGGCCACAGGCACGCGACCCGGTGGCCGGGCCGCGTCCTCGGGGTGGAGGTCCGCCGAGACCTGCTCGCAAAAGAGTTCATTCCCCTCGAAGAGAGCCAGATCGACCCCGAAGCCGTCGCCCGAATCGCCGCCCCCATCGTCCGCGCCGTGTCCGCATCCCTCCCGCAGCGGTGAATTCGGCCGGATGTTCTGGTGAGATTCCCGCCGCTACAGGCGAACCCCCGACACCACGACCTCGCTCCCCCTGAGATAGAGCGCGTATCCATCGGCGAGGTAGAGCTCCCCATTGGCTATGGTATCGAGCCGGTTTTGGCCGCCCGTCACGCTGCCGCAAGCGCCGCCCGAAATTTGGGCCACGAACACCTCGGCAGCCCGACTAATGAAGCTGACCCGAACCGGGCCTCGAATGACTTCCACTGCCGAACGGCTCCCGCCCGTGCAGGCCACTTGGGTTTCATTTCCTTGCTGAGCCACCACGGTGAACACGGAAGTCGGGAACGGAGCCGGCAGAGGGTTTGGCTGGGCGCCAGCGTCGGGGCGAAGCGTCGTCCCGACGTCGCGCAGCATCTACCCCGCGTCCACCAGCATGTCGCCCACGTCCGTCGAGGCCGCATCGCACGCGTACATGAAGACAAAAGCTCCCAGGCCGCCGAGACCCGCCGGCAAAATGGTTCGAAGAAGAACGCGCGGATAGCGATGGTTCACGGCGGCAGCATCAGGTGTTCGCGGAACCGCTGCCATCCCCCGTTCGACCGAGTAGCCGCGTTCGGCGGCTCCGCAGCCAACCTTCTTTGGCGCCGGGAAGACCGATGTCGTTCGGGGACCTCATCCCGAGGCAGCCGGCGACCAGGTGCTCGAGCTGGCGGGCGAAGCGCTGGCTGTCGAGGAGCTCGGGCCGAAAGAGGAGCGCGTGGTCGATGGCGCCGTCGAGGGCGGTGACGAGCACGTAGGCGGCCAGGGAGGGATCTTCCACCTCGAGCTCGCTGCGTCGGTGCGCGATCCAGTCGGCGAGCGCGTCGGCGAGGCGGCGGTTGAGGCGTTCGAACGGTTCGAGGGCGCCGGTGGGTGGGAGCTGCGCCAGCACCGAGCGAAACAAAGGTTCGCCCTCTCGGCTCGCGGCGAGCGCGCTTTGCACGATGTGGTGAACGCACCGCTCGACGGGGAGCTCCGCGAGCGACCGCGCTTGTTCGACCAGGCGCTCGCCGGTTTCGTCCACCCAGCGCTCGATGAGTCCGGCCACCAAGGCCTCCTTGTTCGGAAAGTATTGGTAGAGGCTCCCAACGCTCACCCCGGCCTGCCGGGCCACCCGGTTCGTGGTGAGCGCGGCCCATCCGTCGGCGGCCAAAATGCGAGCCGTTGCTTCGAGCAGCGCGGCGACCAGCAACCGGCTCCGCTCCTGTGAGGGCTCCTTGCGGGCGCGTCGTTCGGCCCGAAGCTGTGGTTTTCTGCCGTTACTCGGGGGTTTATCGGACGCGCGGCTCACGGCCTGGCAGGCTCCCACGAAGGCGAGCCTCGCGCGAGCCATAAAGACGAGCAAAAGCTCGTATGTTCGGCTCGTGAGCCGTTCGAGCCGAATCCTTGAAATCGACGTGCTGCGTGGCTTCGCCCTGCTCGGCATCCTGGTGATGAACATCCAGGCCTTCGCCATGCCCCACGCCGCCTACCTGAACCCGACCGTGTACGGAAGCCTCGAGGGCCTGAATGGCTTGGCCTGGGTCCTTGGCCGCCTCTTCTTCGACCTCAAGTTCCTGAGCCTGTTCTCGCTTCTATTTGGAGCCTCGCTCGTCTTGGCCGGCGACGGCCCTCACGCCCGGCCCCGGCTGTTGTGGCTGGCCTTGTTCGGCGCGGCGCATGGCCCCTTTCTGTTCTATGGGGACATCCTATTTACCTATGGGACGGTGGGATTGCTGGTTCTGCCCGCGCGCACCTGGAGCCCGGGCCGACAGGCGGGCGTCGGCGCCGCGCTCCTGCTCATCGGGCCGCTCATGATGGCGGTCGCCGCGCTCTCGTTCGACGTTCTTCCCCCGTGGCTGCTCGCAGATTTGCACCGGCATTACACGGCGGAGGGGCTCGAGGCGGAGCTCGCCGCCTTTCGAGGCGGCTGGCTGAGCCAGCTCCCGGTGCGCGCCGCCTTGGCCTTCGACAACCAGGTGGTGGGCACGCTGCTCGACGCTGGGTGGCGGGCCGGGGGGTGCATCCTGCTCGGCATGGCTGCAATTCGCGCCGGCGTCTTCGAGGGCCGGGGGATCGCGTACGGGTGGGGCTGGACCGGGTTCTTGGCCGGGTTTTGCCTTACGGCTGCCGGAATCGCGGTTCAGTGGCGCTCGAATTTCGCGCTCGAACCCTGGCTGTTCGCTCAGGCTCTTCACGAGCTCGGCGCGGTGGGGGTGACGGCGGGCCTCGGGCTCGGGATCGCGCACCTCGCTCGGCGCTTTTCGTCTTCGCAGTGGGTCGAGGCGGTGGGCCGCCTCGGCCGGGTCGCGTTCAGCGCGTACATCATGCAGTCCGTCGTGGGCCTCGCCGTCTTTGGCGGGCAGGGGTTCGGGCAGTTTGGAAACTGGAGCCGAGCAGGGCTGATGCTGGCGCCGCCGTTTTTGTGGGGTCTTCAGCTCGGCCTCGCTTGGTGGTGGACGAGCCGGTTTCGCTTTGGCCCCCTGGAGGCCCTTTGGCGCCGGCTCTACCGGGGCCCTGCGGGCGCGTGAATCCGAGCCCGATGCCGCTTCGGGGCAACTCGAGCGGCGGCGGCGTCGATATACTGAGCGTGGTGCGCGCGGCTTCTTCGTTTGAACCTCGTGCGGCGGCCGAGCCGGCCCGAGAATCTCGTTTCGAGCCGGCCCGCGGTGGCGAACCGGCGCGGGAGAAGGTCCCAGAGAGGGCCCGCGAGAAGGCGGCTTCCGGTCCGCTCGAGGCGAAGCGGGAGCCTCCGGCGCCTCAGCGGGTCGCGGCGGCGCGAGAGCGGGCGCAGGCGGAGGAGAGGCTCTTGGCCGCGGACGTGGGGCGGCGGCTCGATCCGCGGCCAACGACCCTGAAGACCGAGGTGCTCGGGGATGGCGAGGCGAACTGCCTCGAGCTCGCGGCGACCACCGCCAGGGACCACCACGAATTGGTGTTCATGGACGACCGCCGAAGCGCCGAGCAGGGCAACCCGGACGGCGCCGGGCACGTCCTGATTCGGGATCCGGGCTCGGGCCGGGTGTGGGATCCGAACGACGGGCCGCCGCTTTCCAACGTTCGGGCCTGGCCCCACGCGAGCGCGGAGGCCTGGGCGGCCGAGCAGGGGGTCGGAAGAGACCGAGGCCCCGCGTACGCGGAGGTGGGCGCGGCGCCGGCGTCCACCGTTCGCGAGGTGCTCTCCCTCGATCCCGAAGCGCGGGCGGAGCGCATCGCCGCCGAGCCCGGCCTCGCCGCCATCGCCTCGATGGCGGTCGCCGACCAGGACCCGATCGACGGCCAGCTCGGCGCCGCCGGCGCTGGGCTCGCCCTCCCGAGCTTCACCAACGTGGTCACCGGACAGCACGGGACGGCGGCCGAGACCGCGCTGCGCATCCTCGAGACGATGACCGACGGCCGGCCCGCGTTCCGCCCGGAGCTGGGGCTTGGCGGCGTGCAGTGGTTCGTGACCGAAGGCCAGCCCCACGTGGGGCGGGGGGCCCAAAACCCGGTGACCATCCCCGTGGACATCGAAGCTCCCCGAGGAACGATCGAATTTCGAGAGGCGGATCTCACCCGCATCTTCGACCGACAGATGGAGGGCGCGCGCACCCTGGCCGAGCAGCAGTACCGAACCCGCAACGGGGTCGCGGCCGACGCTCCGCTTTCGCGCCGCGCCCAGAACATCATCGCCCGCAACGCGAACGCCATCGCCGAACGGGCGATGTGGCAAGAAGTGGGGGAGCAGGTGGCGCGCTCGCAGAGCGGGGTCGGCCGAGTGCATCTCGAAAACAGCCGGTTCAGCCGGAGCGGAAACGGGCAGTTCATGCTCACCAGCCGCCCGAGCGCGGTGCAGATCCGAGGCGGCGCCGCCGCGCTCGTGGACGTCATCCAGCGCACCGGGCAGCCGGTGGAGCGCCCGGTGCTCGAGGCGGCGGAGCGGCTCGCCACAGAGCAGCGGTGGCAGGGCCGGGTGCAGGGCGCCTTTCGGGTAGGGGGCCGGGTGCTCGTCATCGCCGGCCTCGCCGCCGACGGCTACCGCATATATCAGGCCGAGGACCGGCTCCGGGAGGGCGCGATCGTCGCCGGAGGCTGGGCGGGAGCGACCGGCGCCGGGGGCGTGGCCGCGGCGAAAGCCGCGCCCCTGCTCGCCGCCGGGCCGTGGGGCTGGGCCGGGTACGGGCTCATCACGGTGGGCGCCGGAGCGATCGGATACTTCGCTGGTGAGGCGGCGGCGGAGGCCTTGTACGACCTGGTCGTCACGAGGCCCCCGATCGACGTGCCCGCAGGACGGTGACCGTGCCCGAGCTTCAGTGGGCGGTGGATGGACCGCCGATTGGCCTGTGGGGGACCTTCCTCGGTAGCTTCGACGGCCTGATGCAAGACCGCTTGTCGATCCGCCCCGACGGGACCGGATTTCTCTACTCCCGGTCGCCGATGCGGGGGGAAGAGACCTTGCCGATCCTTTGGCGGCACCCGGAGGCCGGCCTGCTCGAAGTGGCCGCGATGTACCCGTTCGACGACCCGCTCGAGGAGCCGCAATTCGAGACGGTGCGGTACCGCGCCGCCGTGCGCGAGGCCGACGTCGGCGGCTCCACGCCGGTGCTCGAAAACTGCGACGACGACGTTTTCTGGGGTCTCGTCGGCCCGATCGCCCTCGTGTCCCGGACCCCGCAGTGACCCTCCTTGCCCCCCTCCCCTGGTTCGGGTAGCAGCAGGACCGCGGCGATGGGGCTCGACATTCGACAGATCGAGCAGCTCGCACCGGACCAGGCGAGCCTGACCGCCGCCGGCAAGCTCCGACGGAAGGAGAAGTGGCCGGTCCGCGGCCACAACGGCGGGCGCCTGCTATGGGGGGAGTGCCAGGGCTCGGGGGCCAATCCCTACCGGGCGATGGCCGACCTCGCGGATCTCGGCTACAAGTGCACCTGCCCCTCCCGCAAGTTTCCCTGCAAACATGTGCTCGGGCTCATGTGGCTGTTCTTGGATAGGCCCAACGACGTCGCCGAGGCGGCGGTGCCGCCTTGGGTGTCGGACTGGGTGGGGCGACGAAAGCCGAAGACCTCGACCGTGGCGGTGGGAAAGAGCGCTTCGGCGCTGACCGCCGACCTTCAGTCCAGGGAGAAGCCGGAGGACGCGGAGGCGGCGGCACGGCGGGCCGATGCGGCCCAGCGGTCGAAATTGGCCCGCCACGAGGCGATATTGGCCGGCCTCGACGACAGCGACCGGTGGCTGCTCGACGTCTTCGCCCAGGGGTTGGGGGCGTTTTTTGGAGGGATGCACGACCGATGCCGGACGCTCGCCCGCCGATTGGTGGACGCGAAGGCGCCCGCGCTCGCCGGGCGGGTGGACCAGCTGCCGGCGACCTTGCTCGAGCGGCCGCCCTCGGCCCGGCCGGCGGCCGCGCTCGAGGCGCTCGGCCAGCTCCACCTCCTCGCCGAGGCCTACCGGCGGCTCGACAAGCTCCCCGCGCCGCTCGCCGCCGACGTGCGCCGCTTGGTGGGCATCCCGACGAAGAAGGAAGATGTGCTCGAGGATCCGGCCGCCGCTCGGGTCGAGGGTTCATGGATGTGCTTCGGAGCCCGCACCGAGGTGCAGGCCGACCACCTGCAGCGGGTCGAGAGTTGGTTCGTTCGGGTTGACCCCGGATCCCCCGAACTCCCTCGCTTCGCCGTGCTCATCGACCACCACCCGAGCACCGCAGGGCGGGTCGTCTCTCCGTTCCTGCCTGAAGATCGTATGGGGGCAAGGCTCGTCTTCTATCCATCGGCCTGCCCGCTGCGCGCGCTGATCGCCGAGCGCGACGATGGCCGCTTCGATCCCCCCGGCGAAGCTCGACGCCCAGAGCCGTTTCAAACCCTCTCCGCGGCGCTCGAGGACTACCGAGCGCGGACGGTGGCCTCCCCGTGGCTCGATACATGGCCGGTCTCCGCTGGCCCCGGCGCCATCGCGCTCGCCCCGAGCGGCGATGTGGTCTTGACCGACGGCGCCGCGACCCTCCCGGTGGCCGCCGCCCAGCAAACGGAGCTGAAACCGCTCGCCGGGCTCCCGGTGAGGCACGCGCTCGGGCTGTGGGACGGCTGGGCTCTCACCGTCCTGTGGGCCGACACCGCGATCGGCCCGTGGTCGGAGCGGAGCCACAGATGACGGGGACCATCGAGGCGTTTCGGTCGAGCCTCATGCTCGGGACCGCGCGCCGGCCCCCGGCCATCCCACCCGAATTCGCGGCGCTCGCCGGCACCGTAGACCGGCTGCTGCTCGGATCGATCGCGCTCGCCGCGCAGCACGGGCGGCTGTCCCGAACCGGTCCAGTGGTGCCGCTTCCGGCGGCGGCCGAGCAGAGGGCCGACGCCTTCGTCCCCGCCGCCGCGCGAAACGCCGTGCAGGAGTTGTTGCGCTCTTCGGAGCCAGCCACCGTCCGAGCGACGCTGCTGTACCTTCGGCGAAAGAAGCGGCGCCTGCATCCTTTTGATCTCGCCTTGGTGGGCCCCGCCGCGGGCAAGCACCCTCGGCTGCTCGACCCGGCCGACCGAGATGCGCTCGGGATCGCCGAGCCGGAGGCGGACCTCACCCTTCTGCCGCCGAAGCGGGTCGAAGCGGCGCTCCTCGAGGAGCGGAGACGGGATCCGGACGGGGCTCGGGTCCGGCTCGAAGCGGCGTTCAAGCAGCTCAATCCTACGGCCCGGGCGGGCGCGATTTTGGCCCTGGCCGAGCGGCTCGGACCGGGCGACCGCTCCTTTCTCGAGGACGCGGCCAAGGACCGCAGCAAGACGGTGCGGGCGGAGGCAGAGGCCCTGCTCGGCCGGTTTTCGGGCACCGAAGCCAACCGGGCCCGGGTGGCGCGGCTCGCGGAAGACTGCGAGCTGAAGAGGAGCCCGATCTTCGGCCTGCAGGTCCGGATCGAGAAGGGGGCCCCGTCCGTCGCCGCGGCCGCCGGGCTCCCGCTCGGCGACCTCCTCGAGGCGGTCGGCCTCGACCGCGACCGGTACCTCGCCGCTGCCCCGGCCCTGCCCGCGCCGCTCGACGCGGTTTTCATGGCCGCCGCGATCCGGGCCGACGACGACCAGCTCGTGCGCGCGCTGGTCAAGAACGATCCGGTCGATTGGTTTTGCGTGCTCGAATCGGACAACACCCTGGACCCGGCCCATCTCGAGCGGCACCTCCCGGCCATCCCGGTGGCCCGCCAGAAACAGCGGATCGCGCCGCTCATCGGCCTGCTCGAAGCGCGGTTCGAGGGACTTTGGCCCGAGGATGTGGGTGAGGCCTTCGCCGCTGTCGTCGGGCCGAACCAGCTCCCCGGCCGGGCGGTTCAGCTGCTCGGTGAAAGGGCCATCGAGCGGTTGATTCCCTCCCTGCCTCCGGGCCACCCCCTCCTCGAGGACCCTTGGGTGGTCCTCGTTTTGGCCCTCCTTGCCGCCGACCGGAGCCTCCCATGACCGAAAACCTCCGCCTTCCCTCCGAAACCCTGTTTGCGGCCGAGCTGGCGGCGCTCGAGCGAAGCGACGAGCGGGAGCGCCCCCCGGGGTGGCGGATGAGCCCGCAGGCGGCGCTCACCTATCTTCTCGGGGGGACGCTGCCCGACGGAACCCAAATTTCGGCGAAGTATGTTGGAAACCGCCGGCTCATCCAGACCGCGGTGGCCACGCTCGCCACCGACCGGGCGCTGCTCTTGCTCGGGGTCCCGGGGACGGCGAAGTCTTGGGTGAGCGAGCACCTCGCGGCCGCGATTTGCGGGGACAGCCAGCGCATCATCCAGTGCACGGCGGGCACCGACGAGCCGCAAGTCAGGTACGGCTGGAACTACGCCCAGCTCCTCGCCCACGGGCCGAGCCGGGCCGCGCTGGTGTCCACTCCGGTCCTGAGCGCGATGGAGGAGGGCAAGCTGGTCCGGCTCGAGGAGCTCACCCGGATGGGCAGCGACGTGCAGGACACGCTCATCACCCTGCTCTCGGAGAAGATGATGCCCATCCCCGAGCTCGACACCGCCGTGCATGCGGCGCGGGGCTTCAACGTCATCGCCACCGCCAACAACCGCGACAAGGGCGTCAATGACATGTCCTCGGCGCTGAAGCGGCGGTTCAACGTGGTGGTGCTGCCGCTGCCGGACAGCGCCGAGGAGGAGGCCAGCATCATCGCGAAGCGGGTGGCCGAGATGGGCGCGGGGCTGAAACTGCCCGAGATCCGGCCCGCCGAACGAGAGATCGCGCGGGTTGTGACGTTGTTTCGGGAGCTTCGCGACGGCCAGACCATCGACGGCAAGCTGAAGGTGAAGAGCCCGAGCGGGACCTTGTCGGTCGCCGAAGGGATCGCGGTCCTCATCGGAGCCTGGGCCCACGCCGCCCACTTCGGGGACGGAGAGATCGACGCCGACGCGCTCGCCCCGAACCTCGTCGGCGCCATCGTGAAGGATCCGGTGCAAGATCGGGTCGTCCTTCAGGAATACCTCGAAGTTGTCGTCCGGGAGCGCCAAGACTGGCGGGACCTCTACCGCGCCCTTCGGGAGGTGATCTGAGCCCCCGCGCCGCCCCCGGAGCCGAGCGGCTCCATCTGTTCGGGGTTCGGCACCATGGACCGGGCTCGGCTCGGTCGGTGCTCGCCGCGCTCGACGCGGCCGATCCTCAGATGGTGCTCGTCGAGGGGCCGGCGGACGCGACGCCGGTGCTCGAGTACGCCGGCCGGCCCGGCCTCGTGCCCCCGGTCGCGCTCCTCGTCTACGCCGAGAAGGCGCCAAGGCACTGCGTCTTCTACCCATTTGCGGTATTCAGCCCAGAGTGGCAGGCGATCCGGTGGGCGCTCGCCCGGGGCCGCCCGGTCCGCTTCATCGATCTGCCCGCGAGCCATGGCCTCGCTGCCGCGCTCAACCGCGAAGAAGAAGAGGCTTCTCGAGCCGACTCGGACCAGGCAGGAGATCCCCCGGCGATAGATGCGCCGCTCGACGATTCCCCGGCGCCAGAAGAGGTGCGAAGCGAGCTGTTTGCCCCGGTCGAGGACGCGATTCGACGTGATCCCATCGGGGCGCTCGCCGACGCGGCCGGGCATGGGGACGGCGAGGCGTGGTGGAACGAGCTCATCGAAGAGCAAACCCACGCCCCCGAGGTCTTCTCCGCCCTCGAGACGGCGATGGCCGCGCTCCGGGAGCGAGCGGGCCAGGAGGAGCGAGAGAACCGGCGCGAGGCCCACATGCGGCTCGCCTGCATGGCCGCGCTCGCCGAGACCACCGGTCCGGTGGCGGCGGTGGTGGGGGCCTGGCACGTCCCGGCCCTCCGCGCTCCGGTCAAGAAGGCCGTGGACCGGGCGAAACTCACCGGGCTGCCCACGACGAAGGTCTCGGTGACATGGGTTCCGTGGACGAACACCCGCCTGACCTACCGCTCGGGCTACGGAGCCGGGGTGCGCGCGCCCGGGTGGTACGAGCACTTGTGGACGGTCGGCGAGCGGCTCCCGCCCCGGGGGGAGGCCCGAACCTCGGCCCTGGTCACCGGGTGGCTGGTTCGGGCCGGCCGGCTGCTCCGCGAGCAGGGGCTCGATGCCTCCCCCGCGAGCCTCATCGAGGCGCAGCGGCTGTCGGTGGGCCTCGCCGCGCTCGAAGAGGTGGCGCTTCCGGGGCTCGACCTCATCACCGAGGCCCTCCGGGCCACCGTCGCTTTTGGTGAAAACCCACCGCTCGCCCGGCTCGAGCGGGATCTCTACGTCGGCGCGGTGGTGGGCGCGGTCGGCGACGACATCCCCCAAAACCCACTCGCCGCCGACCTCAGCCGGCAGCAAAAGTCCTTGCGGCTGAAGCCGGAGGCGCTCGAGCGATCCCTCTCGCTCGACCTCAGGACCGACAGCGGTCTGAGCCGATCGACCCTTCTTCACCGCCTGCTCTTGCTCGAAGTCTCCTGGGGGCGGCTCGAAGGGGCCGGAGGCTCGAGAGGGACTTTTCGAGAGAACTGGACTCTGCGCTGGGATCCGGAGTCGAGCGTCGCGCTCGCCGAGAACGTGGTCTACGGCACCACCATCGAATCTGCGGCCGAAGGTCGGGCGCGGGCCGCGCTGGACGCCGAGACCTCGCTGCAGCGGCTCGCGGAGCGGGTGGAGGCGTGCCTGCTCGCTGGGCTCGACGACGCCGCCCACCACGGAATCGCGCGCATTCAGGCCGAGGCCACCGCGAGCGGGGACCTGCCCGGGCTGCTCGCCGCCGTCCCCCCGCTCGCGTCCGTGCTCCGCTACGGGACCGCGCGGCGCCTGCCCACCGAAGCGCTCGCCGCCCTGGTCGCCGGCCTCGTCGAGCTGGCGGTCGTCGGGCTCGGGCACGCCTGCCGCGGGCTCGACGAGGAGACCGCTGCCGAGCTTCGGGCGGGGCTCGAGCGCTTCGACGAGGCGCTGGTCGTGCTCGACCGGCCCGGGGTGCTCCCGTCCCCGCGCTCGTTCCTCGACGATCTCGACGCCGCGTTCGCCCGGGTCGCCAGCGATGAGCAAGCGAGCCCGCTGCTTCGGGGCCACGCCGTGAGGCGGCGGCATGACCGGGGACGAATCGAGAAGGGGCGCACCGCGGACGAACTGTCCCGGGCGCTCTCCCCCTCGGTCGAGCCGCTCGAGGCGAGCGCGTGGCTCGAGGGTTTCATCGGCCGCGCCGGACACATTCTCCTTCACGACGAGGCCCTGCTCGAGGTGGTGGACCGGTGGCTGACCCACCTCGAAGAATCGGCGCTCGTGGCGCTCTTGCCCATGCTCCGCCGGGCCTTCGCCAGCATGAGCCCGCCCGAGCTGCGGGCGCTCATGGACAGGATCCGGAGGGGTTCGGCGGGGGTCCGGGGCTCGGAGGGACAAGCCAGCGAACCATCGGAGGCGTTCTCCGCCGCGCTGCCGCTCCTGTGCGAAATCCTTGGATGGGAGAAAAGATGAGCGACGAGCCGCCGAAGACCCGCACCCCGGAGGACGAGCGGCTCCGCCGGTGGCGGCTCGCGCTCGGCACGACAGAGAAAGGCGGGCTCGATGCCCTGCTCGGCGGGGACGACCGGCGCATCGACGACGCCCTTTCCGCCCTCTACGGCTCGGTCGTGCTCGACGCGCCGCCGGACGACGACGACGGCGCGCTTCGGGACCGCAAAAACGTCGGCCGCGGGCCGAGCCGGCCGGTCGCGGCCCGGTGGCTGGGGGAGGTCCGGGAGCTGTTCCCGAGCTCGGTGGTGAAGGTCATCCAGCGGGAGGCGTTCGAGCGGCTCAACATGAAGTCCCTGCTCGGCGACCCGGAGTTTCTCGAGTCGGTGGAGCCGAACGTGCACCTGCTCGCCACCCTCGCGAGCCTTCGCGGGGCCATCCCCGACTCGGCCAAGGACGCCGCCCGCCGGGTCGTGGCCCGGGTCGTCGAGCAGCTGATGGCCCGGATCGAGCATCGGGTCCAGGCCGCCGTGAGGGGGGCCAAGAACCGAGGGACGCGCAGCCGCCGGCCGCGGTTCTCGGACATCGACTGGGCCCGAACCATCGAGGCGAACCTTCGCCACTACCTCCCCGAGCGAGGCGCCCTCATCCCCGAGCGCCTCGTTGGGTTCGGAAGAAAGAAGCGAGCGAGCGAGCTCGATGACATCATCCTCTGCGTCGATCAGTCGGGCTCGATGCTGAGGTCGGTCATCTACGCCTCGGTCTTCGCCGCGGTGCTCGCGTCGATCCCGACGGTGTCCACGAAGCTCGTCTGCTACGACACCGAGGTCGTGGACCTCAGCGATCAGCTCTCGGACCCGGTCGAGGTCTTGTTCGGGGTGCAGCTCGGCGGGGGCAACGACACCCCAAAAGCGCTGGCCTACTGCGAGCAACTCATCCGGAGGCCCGAGCAAACCCACCTCATCCTCATCAGCGACCTGTTCGAAGGCAGCCTGTCTCAGGACATGATCGAGCGGCTCGGCCGATTCGTCGCCGCCGGCGTGCGGCTCGTCGTCTTGCTGTCGCTCGACGACGAGGGCCGAAGCAGCTACGACACCGAAAACGCGAAGGCCATCGCCGCCATGGGGGTCGCGGTGTTCGCGTGCACCCCGGAGCGCTTCCCCGAACTCATGGGCGCCGCGCTGCGCGGCGAAGATCTATTCAGCTGGGCGGCCAGCATCGACCTGAACCTCGTCCGCGGCTGAGCGCGGTCAGCCGTTGGCTTGGTCCACCGCGAGCCGCAAGCCCCCAGCGCACGTCCTCTGGAAGTACAGGGTTCGGCTGTCGTTGTCGATGTCCCGATAGTCCGCGACGAGGTACCGCTGCCCATCCCTCGGGTCCACGTGCTCGCCGAGCGCGAGCGACGCGTTGTCTTCGAACGAGATCGGCCCTGGCCCTTCGGCCCGATAGCGAAGGCTCCGGTCGTACATGACCTCGAGCGCGAACCGAGCCAAGAGGGCCTGTTCGTCGGTCAGCGGGGGCTGAAGGTCGATCTTCGTCACCCCCTTTGGGCCGTGGTAGAGCGTCCCGGTGTTCACGATGGCGTCGGCCCGCCAGTCGAGCGGGATCTGTCCGGCCGCCTCTCGCTCGAGCGGGTCCTCGAGACCCTCGGCCGGCCGGGCGAGCAGCGAGGACAAGGACCCCGCGTGCCGCCCGAGTCCGAAGTATTCGTCGATGCGGTCCACCTGCCCGGCCCAGAGGCGAGCCGACAGCATCGGCGCGCCGCTTTGGTCGTACAGCTCGAGCAAACCTTCGTCCCCGTCGGTCCCGAGGTGCACCGCGAACAGATCGAATCCGGCGAGGCGGACCGCTTTGGCGGTGACGCTGCCCCAGTCCGCGCGCTCGGCCATGAAGAGCGCATCGAAGGACTCGAGCACCGCCGGGGGCAGGCGCCTTCGGCCCTGCTCGCCGACCCGGGCGTCGATCCGCTCGCCGAACCGCATCCTTCGTTCGAACAGGACCCCGGCCCCGGGGTTGTCCTCGAGAAAGCGGCGGACGAGCCCCGTCCGCTCCGCCGTCGTCCGCGCGCCGGCGGCGAAGAAGGCGGCTCGGCTGAGTCCGCCGAGGTCCGGGTCGGCCTTCACCACCTGCTCGAGCTCGTCCTTGGTGAAGGATTGGCCGAGGCGATCCGGAGGGTTGAAGGTTCGCCAGACTTCGAGCGCCTGGGTCTTGGCCCGCTCCGCCAGCTCATCGACCCGGACCCGGGAGAACTGGGTCTTGTCCGCCCGCAGCTCGTCGTCGGCCCTTCGCACGAAGGGATGCAGCGACCTCGCCTCGCGCCGGGAGACGAGGTCGTTGGTGCCGGCCGCTGCCTCGGCGTACTGGGAGATGAGCCGAGCGAGCGCAGCTTCGGCGGCGGAGGTGGATACTCTTTCTGTCATGGGATGTCCTTCTTTGGGCAAGTCACCGATCCGGCCGTTGGTGGCGGCCGCGGCGCTCCCCTTGGCGGTAGCGAAAGACATGCCAACCCTCTGGCCCCCAGCGGGCGCCGGTCCTTGGACGGATTTTGTGTTCCGGTCCGAAAACCGGCGGACGGAGTCCGAAAACCGGCGGACGAAGACCGAAAATCGGAGGGCGACGATGCAAGTCGGGTCGGTCTGCGGCCAGCTACCCTACGAGGCGTCCGATTCGATCGAGGCGTCCTTCGTTGGGTCGCAAACCTTCACGACGTCGAGCACGGCCCGGCTGCGGAGGATTCGCCCGAGTTCCATGGAGGCTGGCCTCGACAGCAGCGTTTGCCAGCTCTCGTCTTCGGCACCAGCGAAGGTGAGGAGCGCGGCGTCCGCGGTCTTCAGCACCGCGGTTTGGCCGGACAAGAACTTCACCGCCTCATCGAGGCCGGGGCTATGCCCCACCACCCAGACCGTGGCCGTCGAGCCGTCGAGCGCCAGAGCGGCGAGCTCGTGGGGGCCCCCAAGGTAGAGCTCGGGAACCACGTCGGGCTCGGGCGCGCCCGCTTCTTTGGCGAGCAGACGGGCGGTCTCGACCGCTCTCGTCGCGTCCGAGGTGAACAGCCGGTCGGGGCTCCAGCCCAGCTCGGCGAGCGAACGACCCATGGCCGCCGCGCTCATCGTCCCCCGCTTCGCGAGCGGCCGCTCGTGGTCGCAGGCCGCGCCGCTCTCCCAGTCGCTCTTTCCGTGTCGAATCAGGACCAGCCGTCGCACCGGTGGGATCGTTGCACGGAGCGGCCCGCGCGGCGAGCGTCACACGGGCGCCACGAACTCCGCCGGACGATCCACCCCGGCCCCGAAGAAGAACGACTCGCACTGCTCGTAGAGCATCTGCATCGCTTTCGGATCCGTGGACACGATCCGGTACTCGTTGATGATCATCTTCGAGTGCTCGACCCACTCGTTCCACGCCAACGCCGAGACCTGCTCGAACAAGCGAACCCCGAGCGGCCCCGGGTACGGGCGCCGCTTCAGGCCGGGCAGGCGCTGCCGGTACTTCACGCACTGCACGGTCCGCTTGTCGCTCGCGAACCGGTTGTTGGGGTCGCCCTCGATCGGCGGCGGTGGGTTCGACTCGGGAACCGCGACCGCTCCGTCGGTCTCCACCGCCAGCGCCCCGTAGGCTCGCTCGCTCCCCGGTCCGCTTTCGGTCGGGAGCTCGTGACCTACCCAGCCCTTCTCGACCACCGCGCCCCCATCGTCCCGTTGGCCGTCGAAGCCTCCGCGCATGTCCGCGACGCGCGTGTACCCGAGCGCGCGCAGCTGCTGGGCGGCGCGAAGGGAGCGGCCACCCATCTTGCAATGGGTGACGATGCCCCGCTCGGGCTCGGGGATGACGCGGCGGACCACCTTCTCGAAGTCCTCGTTCGGCACCATTCCGTCCGGCGTCTTGTGCAGAAACGGGATGTTGTATGCGCCAGGGGCTCGGTGCTCCTCGAACTCCGGAATCGAGCGCACATCGATTAGGACATACCCTTTATCCTCGACGAGGCGCCGAGCCTCGGGCGGCGACACACGCTCCAAATCCATGGGGGCAGCCTAACCGGGGGCGTTGCGAAGTAAAGGGCTTCAGCGCGGCTCAGCGCCAGTCGCTCCGGGCGACCTGCAAGAGCGTGTCCGCGTCGCCGACCCGAGAGGCCGGGTCGGCGGAGGTCACCCGCGGCAACCAACGATCGACGCCGGTCGCCGACGGACGGAGCCGACCGACGCGAAGGGCGCCGTGGTCGGGAGAAGGCGGTGCGCCGACCAATGCGTAGTAGGTCAGGGCCCCCACCGACCACAGGTCCGACGCCGGGTTCGCCCGGCAGCCCCGAGCGGCCAGCTCCGGAGCGGAGAACGACGGGTCGGCCAGCTCCCGCCCTGCCGCGCCGTGGATGAGCCCTCCCACCACCGCGACGAGCCCCGAACCCTCCCCGTGCAAGAGGACCGCGTCGGGCTGAAGCGCCCCGTGCACGAACCCCGAGCGGTGGAGGTGGGCCAGCGCGCCGAGGACCTGCTCGAGCCATCGGTTGAGCTCGACGAGCGCAAGCGGACCGTCTCGGTCGATGCGGTCGGACATCGGCTCGCCGTCCACTCGGTCGGACACCGCGAGCACGCTCCCATCGTGCTCCGGCCACAAGGATCGATGGGGCAGGACGTGGCGATGGCGGACCAGCTTCGACGCCGCCCGGGAACGCTCGAGCAGCCGATCAGGAGGAAGCGGTGGGAGGGCTTCGAGCAGCACCCGGAGCCCGGTCTTCCGATCCGCTGCCACGGCCCACCCCGACACCGACACCGGCCCGAGCCGAACGAACCGCTCCTCGAGCGCCGGCGCGTTGGGGAGAGCCTCGGCCCATGCCATCGCGGGAGGGCTCGGCAGCTCCTCCGCGGGCTCGATCACGATCTGCGGATTGCAGCTTGGCGGAAGCACGGGGGCCAGCTGCTCGGGAAGGTCCCCCGAGATCTCGTGGGCAGCTTCGGGCCCGGGGAGCAGCTCCGGCAGCCGACCGGATGGGGTCTCGCTCCGCGGGGGCATCGAGAGCGGCGGCGACGGTCGCTCGAGCGGTTCGACCCGCTTCGTGAGCGGCGGGGCGGGTCGCTCGACCGTGGACGCACGCCGGGCGGGCGCATCCGTCGAGGCCCTCGGCGACGCGCTCCGCCGAAGCTCCTGCGCCGCCCTCTGGATCCTGTCCTGGGCCTCGAGCACCATCGAGAAGACCGTTTCGGCCGAAGCGGGCCGCGCCGACGGGTCCCTCGCGACCATCCACTCGACGAGCGCCTCGAGCCCGGCGTCCACGTCGGACCGGACCCGGGAGAGGCGCGGACGGGCCCCGTTCAGCCCTGCCGCTCGGGTGTCCACGAGCGTATCCCTCAGGTACAGCGGCCGGCCGAGCAGGAGCTCGAAGAGGAGCAAACCCAAGCTGTAGACGTCGGCGGCGGGGCTCGAGCAGCCGGGATCCCTGAGGAACTCAGGCGCCCGCAGCGCGGCCACGTCGCGGCTCGGGGCGAGGCACGCCCGGGCCCGTGAGAGCCCCACCGCCCCCACCGTCACCCATCCGGCGCCATCGACGCGAACCCGGGACAGCGACAGGTGGTGGTGGCCCATCCCCTCCAAGCTGCCGACCTTCCACGGCATCTTCTCGAGCGCGGCCAAGAGGCTCGCCGCCCGGAGAGCCACATGAACGGCGAAGGACAGCGGGATCGGCCCGACCGCCTCGGCCTGCCGGAGCACCTCGACGAGCGGGACCCCAGACGGAGCCGGGGTCAGCACCGAGACCGACTCGAGACCGCTCGGACCGCGGCCAGGATCGACCGCCAACACGGGCAGCGCGCTTGCGTGGCGAAACGCGAGCGCCGCCGGCGTCTCCGCGCGCAAAAACGCAGAGAACAAGGGACCGTTGGCGCCAACGGGATCGATGACCTCAACTACGCAAGGCCGACGGCCGCCCGCCCGGCCGGCGCCGATGCGCAACCATTCCGGTCCTGAGATTTCAGATTCCATGGCTCTTGGCTCAACCCGTACCAGATTTGCGCGTCGAACTGGCAGCGAACTCGAAACCGGCGTGCATCGGACGATGGGAAAATTTCCGTGGTGCCGTGAAAACGGTTCCAACCTTCTGGATGGTTTCTATGCGACTACACCAACCACATCCGGCCGTACGGCGGGACCCGGAGCCGGCCGGCCTCGACGAAAACGTGGCGCTGCTCGAGCTGGTCGTAGGGGTGGGGTTGGCTGATCTGGTAGCTGGCGAGCGCCTCGAGCTCGAGCAGCTGCGGCCGCTCGCTGAAGCTGTAGACCCCGAGGAAGTTTCCGAGCGGGTGGGGCCGGACGTGAAGGAAGATGTTGGGGTGCACGGGCTCGGGCACGAAGTTTTCGTACTGGGCGTGGAGGTGAGGGGAGGCTTTCCTGGCCCGAATGATGGCGGTGACCCCTTCGAAGATCCGGGCCTCCACGAAACCCGATAGATGCCTCCGGCCGGCCTTCTCCCAGTCCATGAACGGCCGGTGCATCCACCGGTTGTCTGAGCGCAGCGCGTCGTCTTCGGCGTAGCTGTGGTCGTTGAGCAGCCCGATCTCGTCCCCCATGTAGATGAGCGGAATCCCGCCCCAGCTGCACATCAGCGCGAACCCGAGGAGAATGCGCTCGATCGAGAGGTTCACGAGGCGCGCATCGGAAACCTCGAGCGCGTGCTCGAGCCCGTTGAGGCTCGCGAGCGTGCCGCTGACCCGCCGGTCGCCGGTCGCCTCGTTGGTCTGAAACGCTTGGCCCCGGGCGACGCTGCCCTCGAACCGACCGGTGTAGAAATCCGAGAGGAAGTTTCGGTGCCCGTGGCCCGACAGCCCCACCGCCGCCGCGTCCTCGTCGGTCACCGCCCAGCCGATGTCGTCGTGGCATCGGATGTAGGTGCCCCACGCGATCGAGGTCGGCGTCCGAGGGAATTCGCGAAGGGTGTGGATCATGAGCCGGGTGTCTCGGCTCGCCATCGCCGACCAGTACTGCACCATCAGCGTGTTGTGGTAGGCGATGTTCGAGACCTTTCCGTAGCGCTTGCCCGTCCCCAGGTAATGCACGAGGTCGTCGGGGCTCACGATCGCCTCCGCCTTGTGGACCACCGAGGGGGTCGTGATGTTCGCGCAGGCCCGGAGCGCTTGGAGGAGGTCATGGACCTCGGGCTGGTTTTGGCAGTTGGTGCCGAGCCGTTTCCATAGGAAAGCGACCGCGTCGAGCCGAAAAACCTCCACCCCTCGGTTCGCGAGCTGGAACATGATGTCCGCCATCTCGAGAAAGACTTCTGGGTTCGACCGGTTGAGGTCCCACTGGTATTCGTGAAACGTCGTCCAGACCCAGCGCTGACAGTCTTCGTACCAGGTGAAGTTCCCCGGCGAGAACTCGGGGAAGATCTCGGGCAGCGTCGCCTCGTACGCGTCCGGCATCTGCCGGTCGGGGAACATGTAGAAGTAGGACTGGTAGCGTTCGTCTCCCGCCCGGGCTCGCTCTGCCCAGCGGTGTTCCTTCGCGCAGTGGTTCAAGACCAGGTCCACGCAAACGCTCACCCCGCGGGCCCGAAGCTCGGCGGCGAGCGTCTCGAGATCGTCGAGCGTCCCCAGCTTCTCGTTCACCTTCAGGTAGTCGGCGATCGCGTAGCCACCGTCGGACTCGCCCAACCTGGGCTGCATCACCCCCTGAAGATGGACGTAGCCGACTCCGAGCTCGGAGAGGTAGTCGAGGTGCTCGCGGACCCCTTGGAGGGTGCCTCCGAACCGCTCCACATAACACGCGTACCCGACGAGCTGCTGGCGCTGAAACCAGTCCGGGGTGAGTTCCCGCTCGAAGTCGAGGTCGCGCAGGGTATCCGGTCGCTCGAGGTGGGCCCTCGCCATCAGCTCGATGAGCCGTCCCAAAAACTCCACGAAGCCCTCGTGCCATCCGTAGGGTCCGACGACGCTCTCGAAGAGGTTCGAGAAATAGCGCTCGAAACGAAGCTCGAACGCCCTCCGTTCCCGGACCGGGGCGCCCGAGAGGGCTTCCTCGACCCGGGGGAGCAGCGCGTCGAAGTGCTCCCGCACCTCGCGGCTGAAATACAGCCGGTTCTGCATGGGCGGCAGTGTACCCGAGCCCGCCGACGAGGGAAGCGCCAGCCGGCCGGTCCACGAGATCCGTGGTAGGGTCCTCGCCCGTGACCGCCAAGCAAGCCACGGATGGCCGCTACATCATGCTGGTCAGCGTCCACGGGCTCATCCGTGGAGACGAGCTCGAGCTCGGCCGGGACGCCGACACCGGCGGGCAGACGAAATACGTGGTGGAGCTGGCCCGGGCGCTGGCCGAGCACCCTCGGGTCGGTCAGGTCGACCTCGTGACCCGCCGGGTCCTCGACCGACGGGTCTCGGGGGACTACGCCCGAGTCGAGGAGCCGCTCGCCGAAAAGGCACGAATTCTCCGCGTCACCTGCGGGCCCGACCGCTACATCCCGAAGGAAGGCCTCTGGCCGCACCTCGACGCCATGGTGGACCAGCTGCTCGATGTCTTGCGGCGCTCGGGGCGGGTCCCAGACCTCGTCCATGGCCACTATGCCGACGCCGGCTACGTCGCCGCGCGGCTCGCCGGCCTGCTCGGGGTTCCGATCGCCTTCACCGGCCACTCCTTGGGCCGCGTGAAGCGGGAGCGGCTGCTCGAAGGCGGCGCCGAAGAGTCGGCGCTCGAGCGCCGCTACCAAATCACCCGCCGCATCGACGCCGAGGAGTTCTCGCTCGACAGCGCCCACCTCGTCGTGGCCAGCACGAAGCAAGAGGTCGAAGACCAGTACGGACTCTACGACCAGTACGACCCTCGGCGCATGCATGTGATACCCCCTGGCGTGGATCTCGGTCGCTTCTCACCCCCAAGGAAAGGGGCGTTTCCCTCACCCATCGAGCGGGAGATCAACCGCTTCCTCGCCGTTCCCGAAAAACCGCCGGTGCTCGCCGTCTCCCGCCCCGACCCACGAAAGAACATCCCCAGACTGGTGGAGGCGTTCGCGACCCACCCCCACCTTCGTGACGCGGCGAACCTCGTCCTCGTCGCCGGCAACCGGGACAACATCCGGGATCTCGACCGCGGGGCCCGAGAGACATGGCTCGAGCTGCTCGACTTGATCGATCGCCACGACCTCTATGGCTCGGTCGCCTACCCGAAGCACCACGGGGCCGACGACGTTCCCGACCTGTACCGCATGGCCGCGGCCAAGAGGGGCATCTTCGTGAACCCCGCGCTCACCGAGCCGTTCGGCCTCACCCTGCTCGAAGCCGCCGCCTCCGGCGTCCCGGTGGTGGCGACCAACGACGGCGGCCCGAGGGAGATCCTCAACCGCTGCCAAAACGGCGTCCTCGTGGACCCGCTCGACGTCCCGGCGCTCGGAAACGCGCTCGCCGATGGTTTGTCCGATCCGGCGCGCTGGCGCCGGTGGCAGCGCCAAGGCTTGCGGGGCGTGGCTCGGCATTTCTCGTGGCGCGCCCACGTAGACAACTATTTGAAGGTCGTGGACCAGGCGTGCGGAACCACGAAAAAGGCCCGGCGGCCGGACAAGCCAAGAGGTCGTCTGCTCACCGCCGATCGGCTGCTCATCGCCGACATCGACAACACCTTGGTGGGAAAGAAGGAGCCTCTCAAGGAGCTTCAGCGCCGCATCCTGCAGGCCGGGAGCAAGCTCGCCTTCGGGGTGGCGACCGGCCGCCGGCTCGACCTCGCCGTGGCCGCGCTCGAGGAGCACAAGGTGCCCCCTCCCGATTTTCTCATCACCTCCGTCGGGACGGCCATCCACTTCGGTGCCCGCCGCATCGAGGACCGGGCGTGGCAGCAGCACATCGACCACCGGTGGAACCCGAAGCGCCTGCGGGAGGTGGCGTCGCAGTTCTCCGCGCTCGAGCCGCAGCCCTCCGAAGGCCAGGACACGTACAAGGTCAGCTTCATCGTGGACGGCAACCAGCCCTTCGATACCGCCGAGCTTCAGACCGCGCTTCGCCGAGCCGACTCCAAGCCCGGGTCATCTTTTCCCACCGGACCTACCTCGACCTGGTCCCCGTGCGAGCGAGCAAAGGGCTCGCCGTCCGGTACCTGGCCATGCGACTCGGCGTACCGCTCGACATGGTCCTGGTCGCGGGCGACTCCGGAAACGACGAGGAGATGCTCCGAGGCAACACGCTAGGGGTCGTCGTCGGCAACCACGACGGCGAGCTCGAGCACCTCCGCGGCCACGAGCGGGTCTATTTTGCCGCCGGAAGCCACGCCCGAGGGATTTTGGAGGGCATCGACCACTACCGCTTCCTCGAGGAAGCCTGAGCCCCGGTCAGCGGTCGCACTCGCCGCCGATCATGTTGATCGACCCGAACGTCGGCACGATGTCAGCGACCTGGCCGCCGATGATCAGCTCCGGCAGCGAGCTGGTGATGGGAAAGCAAGGGGGCCGCACTCGGATCTTCCATGGTTTCCCCCCGCCGGTGGACACGATGTAGAACCCGAGCTCGCCGTTGGCCCCCTCTTGGTAGGCGTAGGCTTCGCCGGCCGGGACTTGGATCCCATCGATGATGAGCTTGAAATGGTTCATCAACTCTTCGATGGCGGTGTAGACCTTCTCTTTGGGGGGGAGCCGGATGCGGCTGTCATCCACGACGAGCTCGGGAGCGGTCTCTCCGATCTGGGCGAGGCATTGCCGGATGATGTGCCGGGACTGCTTGATCTCCTCGAGCCGAATGAGATACCGGTCATAGTTGTCACCGGCGGTTCCCACCGGGACGTCGAAATCCACCCGATCGTAGGCGTCGTAAGGAGCGGCCCGGCGGACATCGTAGGCGATCCCGGTGCTCCTCAGGCACGGCCCGGTCCACCCCCAAGAGATGGCGTCGGCGGGTTTCATGACCCCGACTCCAACCATGCGGCCGAGAAAGATCTTGTTGCCGTTGAGCATCGCCTCGACGTCGTCGAGCAGCTCCGCCATCCGGTCGAGCCGCTTCTCGAGCTTTGGCCCAAACCCCTCGGGTAGGTCGTCCACGACCCCACCGATCCGGGTGTAGCTGACGGTGAGCCGGGCCCCGCACAGCTCTTCGGTGGCATCCCACAGGAGGTCACGGCACTCGATGAGGTAGAGCATGCCGGTGAACGCGCCGAGCTCCATGGTGCTCGCGGCGATGCAGGTGAGGTGGTCGGCCATTCGAGAGAGCTCGGCGGCGATGGTCCGGCAATATTTCGCTCGCTCTGGGATCTCGAGCCCGAAGAGCTTCTCGACCGCGGCTGCGTAGCAGTTGTTGTTGATGAACGGAGAGACGTAGTTGAGGCGGTCCGTGTACGGAAACACCATCGTCCAGGTCACGTCCTCGCAGCTCTTCTCGAACCCTCGGTGGAGGTAGCCGGGGTCCACGTCGGCGCGCTCGACCCGCTCGCCGTCCACGACCACGTCCATCTTGATGGTTCCGTGCATCGCCGGGTGGGATGGACCCATCTGGATGTGCATCTTTCCCGTGCCCTCGGGGGGGGGCTCGACCGGTCCGACGGCGCGTCGGGCAGACCGCGCAGACGCCGGCGGCACCTCCACCCCACGGTCAGGCCGGCGCCGGTACCGGCGGGGGAGCGGCTCCGAGGGGGCGCCCGGGGTTCCCGGCGGCTCGCTTTCCTGTCCATCCATTGCGGTACGGTCGGCGCTCGCAGGGCCGGAGTCAACGAGCGGTCCGGATAGGGCGCCTCGGCTCACGACTCGGCGAGCGTCTTCGCCTTCATGATCGCCTCGAGCTCGGGAGGCTCGGCCCGGTGGACCGTGTTGCACAGCTCGCAGCGGACCTCGACCGGCTGCTCGTCGATGACCATCGCCGCGAGCTCCATCACGTCGAGCAGGCCCAAGGTGGAGAGGACCTTCTCCCTCGAGCATCGGCACCGCCACACCGGCACGAGGCGCGGCTCGTTTTCCACCGCGCCGCGGCAGATCGACTCGAGAAGGCGCTCGGCGCCCCCGGCGTTCTCGAGCGTCTTCGTCACCGCGCCGCCGCGGGTCCGGTCGATGAGCTGAATCAGCGCTTCCGGGTCGCTGTCCGGCAGCGCCCGCACCAGCACCCCACCGGCAGCGACCACCTCCCCGGCCTCGTTGACGAGCACATCGGCGCGAAGCGCCGCCGGGACCTGTTCGGACTGAAGTAGGAACGCCTCGACGTCGGTGTCGACCTCGCCGTCCTCGAGCGGGGTCGCGCTCTGCACGTATTCGCCCTGCTCCCCCATTCGGACCACGCTCACCTGTCCAGGGTGGATCACGGGCCCGATCGTGCGCCGACCGCCGATGCCTTCTCCGCGAAGGATCGGCGCCGCGAGCGCCGGATTCTTCACATAGCCGCGCAGCCACCCGATCTCGGTGACGTCGGCGTACACCTGCTGAAGCCGGCTCTGGGACAAGATCTGGATGCTCGTGACCCCGGGGCGGCCGCGCGTGAGGCCGACCAGGGCGGTCGCGATGAGCAGCCGGCCGAGCGCGATGAGGGATGTCCCGGTGATGCCGTGGGCGAGGCCAGCCTGCCGCACCAGCTCCGTGCCGCTCATCGCCGCCAATTCGACGCGGCTGCTCCCGCTGCTCGCCCGAATGAGAAGATCGCTCATCATCGCTCCCGCTCGTCGTCTCTGCTCGCAGCTCTCGCGGGAAATGCGTCCGGTCCGAGCCGCCCCTCGGGGCGGAGGGTGCGCCCGAGCACGAACACCTCCCGCGACCCTTCGCGGGTGGCTTCTGGCTTGAGCAGCTTCACCTCTCGAAACGCCTGCTTCACCTCGGCCACCAGGCCATCGGTGTCCCGCCCCTGAAAGAGCTTGGCCACGAAGACCCCCCTTCCCGGCTCGAACAGCCCCCGAGCGAGCCGAAGCGCCCACTCGACGAGGTGCACCGACCGGGCCTGGTCCGCGTCGCGGATCCCGGTGAGCTTCGGGGCCATGTCCGAGAGGAGGGCAGCCATCTTGGGGGGCTTTTCGTCCCTCGAGGCGGCGGCGGCAGCGTCGTCGAGCACGCGCTCGGGGGTCAGGTCGAACACGTCGGCGACGTGGGTCGTCACCGACGCAGCCAGCGGGATGGTCACGGGTTCGAGGTCGTAGCCGAGGGCGAGCCCCTTCTTTCCGACCTTCTCCCCCAAATATTGGAGCCAGGACCCGGGGGCGCAACCGAGGTCCACGACCGCGTCGCCTTTGCTCACCAACCGGTACCGCCGGTCGAGCTCGTCGAGCTTGTAGACCGAGCGAGCGACATACTGGTCCTGCTTGGCGCGATGGAAGAACCGGTCCTGGCGCTCGTACCGAGCCAACTCGCCCCCGTGCCGATCAGGCCACGGCCGCGCCGACCGGCTTCGTGCGCTCGAACTTTTTCACCGACTTCTTGATGACGACGTAGCCGTTTCGAGGTCCGGGCACCGCTCCTCGGATCAGGATCTGGCCCTTCTCCGCGTCGACCCGAACCACCTGCACGTTCTGAACGGTCACCGTCTCCCCGCCCATGCGGCCGGGCAAGTGCTTGCCCTTGTTCACCTCGCCGGGGGTGGTTCGGCAGCCGATCGAGCCGACGTGCCGAAACTGCTCGTGGGTACCGTGGGTGGCCTGCTTGGCGCCCTTCATGTTCCAGCGCCTCATGACGCCCTGGAAGCCCTTGCCCTTCGACGTCCCCGCGACATCGACGATCTCACCCTCGCTGAAGACGTCGCAGCGGATCTGCTGCCCCACCTCGAATCGGGCGATGTCCTGCTCTGGGCACCGGACCTCCCGGAGCATGCGAACCGGCTTCACGTCGGCCCGGGCGAAGTGGCCCTTCATCGGCTTGGTCACCTTCCGGTGCTCGACCTCGTCAAAGCCGATCTGGATGGCGTCGTAGCCGTCCTTGCCGCTGCGGGTCTTCTTCTGAACCACCACGTTGGGCGTGACATCGACCACCGTGACCGGGATCCGGGCACCGTTTTCGAAGATCTGGGTCATGCCGGCTTTCTTGCCGATCAGCGCCATGCGAAACATTCGGCTCTCCTCCGGGAAACGTTCGGCCCGGACCTGCTCCGGAGCGCTCCCGTCGCCCCGGCCGGGGCCAAGAACCAAGCTGGTCCAGGCCTCCAGCGAGCGGCACAGCCTCGCGCCCTCATGGGCAGAGGGGACGAGGCCAGGGCCACCTACGGGGTCGTCGGTTCGGATGTTCCCGTGAGCGGCGGACGCTAGGGACTCCACCGCCCTTCGTCAACCGCCGCGTCGCTCCGAGTCCGATGTCAGCGGGGCTCGACCGGGCCGAGGCTCACCTCGGGTTCCGGGTCCGCCGCCACCCGCACGGTCCAGTCGTCGGCGGCGACCAGGCTCTCCCTGGCCCGGCGGGTGTTCACCTGCCGCAGGTGCAGGCTTCGGCCGGGCTCGCTGACCGTGAACCGAACCTGCGCCTCCCGCCATCCGTCCACCCGGCCGGCCGAGAACCGCCAGCCCTGGACGGTGCGATTTCGGTTGTTGGTCTCGGTGAACGTGAAGTTCCGGTTGGGGCCGAATCCGGTCCAGCCCTCCACCTCGGTGGTGACGGCGAAGTCGGCGTTGTCCGGACCGTGAGAGAAGTAGAGCACCCCCTGATCCGAGTCCTCCGTCCGGCCGGCGAGCCACAGGCGCATCTCGAACACCTGTCCCGGCGACAGCGGACCGATCCCGGGCACCGGCGGCGTCGCGATGGTCTGCCGAAACAAGCTGCTCGTCGCCGCGTCCGCGATGCAGACCGCCCCCGGTGTTCCCGGTCTTGGTCCATCGACCGAGCGATCCCGCTCGCAGGGGAGCCACGTCGCGGCGGCGAACCACCCCGCGGGGATCGGCCCCTCGAAGCGCTCCGAGAACATGAAAACCGCGTCCGTCGGCGCATTTGCGGCGTTCGCGTCGCCCGTGTACAGGACGAGGGGCCCGCCGCCGCCGTTGGGCGCGACCACCATCACGAGGTCGTTCGTCCCGATCCTCGTCCGATCTTCCCACTGAAAGCGCAGCGGTGCGCCGTCCTGCACCACCACCACGTCGGCGGCGTCGGCCCGGGCCCGGCCGGCCTCCACCATCGCGGCGTGCGGGAGCGGGACCCGGATCGTCACCCCTTCCGGTAGGGTCCGGTCCACGGTGACCGGCTGGCGAAATCCGTAGTTCGCGTAGAACGGCTCGGGGGGGGGACCGGTGTCTTCAGGGCCCGAGTCGGGCCCGACCGCGGCGTCGCCCCCGTCCCCAGCGTCGGCGGGAGCGACGTCGGCTGGACCGACGTCCGGCTCGCCGCCACCGACGTCGTAGCTCCCCGCGTCCTCCGGCGCCGCCGACAGCAGCTCGAGCACGGCCTCCCGCTCGACGACGGTTCGGGTCCCTTCGAGGAGGCGAACGCCGTACAATCCGGGGGTGGGGATTCGGTCGAGCCGAACGTCGAGACGGACGCTGCGCGGGCCCTCGACCGACACCCGCTCGCTCGGTACGGGCAGCTCCACCCCTCTTGGACCCAACAGCGCCGCCGACAGCGGCGGGCCCGAAGACTGCCCCTGCCCGTCATCGAGGTCGAAACGGACGGATCCGAGCCCGAACCCGGCGCCCTGCACCCGAAGCTCGAAGCGGAGACTCGCCTCGATTCGCTCCGGCTCGACGCTCTGGATCGTCGGCGTGCCCGGCTCGGTGGCGCAGGCCGTCAGGCAGAACAAAGGAGCGAATCGACGCAGCATGGGCTCTCCTGCGGCCTCCGAGGACCGTGCACGGCAGTTGTCGGCCAGTGTGCCCCCCAGGTTGCCCGCGCGCACCGCTGATCGGTACCTTGTCGGTTGGAGGTTCGGGTGAGGCGTCGGCGACATCTTCAGGGCCGCCAAGTGCTGCTCGTGACGAGCGCGCTGTCCGCGGCGGTCCACGTCGCGGTGGGCATCCCGCTGCAAGGCGCGCTCCCCCGCCTGCTTGCGCCCCCGATCAAGGATCGCCCGGCCCAGGAGCCGGTCCGCGTGGTGCGGCTGACTCCGGAGGCCTTCGAGCGGACCTTGTCCGAAGCCCGGCGGCTCGCGCCCAAGAAGACCCGGCCGGTCGAACCGAAGGAGCAGCCGAAGAAGCCCGAAGCGAAGAAGGAGAAGGAGAAGAACGAGGAGCGGCCGAGCGGACAGGTCGTGGAGGTGCCGTCCTCCGGGGACCGCCGGCCCCCGGACTCCTCGAAATACCTCGCCCGCGAGGACTCTCGGGTCGAGCGGGAGACGGTGGCCCGAAAGCGGGACGAGACCAAGAAGCAGGTCACCAACAAGGTGCAGGACACGAAGCCCATGGGCGGGCCGGAGCAGGGCCTGCCCGTCCCGGGGATGAAGGCGGAAGGGGACGGCAAATCCGAGCGAGACGGCGAACCGGGCGAAGGCAACGGCGAAAAGCGGCGGCTGTCGCTCGACGTGCCCCGCATCGCCCGGCGGGACGGCGTCCAGATCGACCCGAGAGTCCTGTCCCCGGGCCGTGTGCTGAACCGGGAGGCGACGGAGGCCGTTCCAGGGAGGGCCGACCGCCTCCGCCTCGGCGGCGACCCCGAAGGAGGCGACGCCGGCGGCGAGCGCAGAGGCGACAAGGGCAACAAGCCGGGACTGCCCTCCTTGCGGGACCTCCGCCCGACCCTGGGGACGGTGGCGAGGATTGCAGGTTCGCCTTCGGACGATTACATCGAAAACGTCCCCGAAGGAGAAGGCACTTTCCTCAACACCCGCTCGTTCAAGTACGCGACGTTCTTCTATCAGGTGCGAGACAGCGTCGGCGGGTTCTGGAGAGGTGACATCCGACGGGAGATGCGCCGCCGCGACCCGACCGGAGACGTCTACGGATTTGGCGACTTCAAGACCTTGCTGTACATCCGCCTCAATGAAAACGGCGGGCTCAACGAGGTGAAGGTCGCCGAGTCGAGCGGGCACGACTTTCTGGACACCTTGGCGGTGCGGGCGTTCGAGAAAGCGGGCCGCTTCCCGAACCCCCCAAAAGGCATCGTGGACCCGGACGGCCAGATCAAATTCCACTTCGCTTTCGTGCTCACCGCGGGGCGCCGGGGGCCGCTCGACCTGTTTCGCTGAGGCGGTCGAATCGCTCGTCTTCTTCGCGGCACTTCGCCTCTGGCTTGAGGTGTCGAAACCAAAGGAAATAGAGCAGGACCGCGCCTACCGCGAAGACCGCGGCGCTGACCGCGAGCGTTCGCCCGTCGCGAAAGACGAGCGCCATGCCCCCCACGAGCAGGGCAACCTGCGCCGGGACGGCGGCGCACAGGGCCATTAGATCCCGCCGTCGCTCGGCGCGGCGCTCGACCCGCTCGGCGCTCGACATCAGCCCGAGCTGTTCGGCCCGAGCCTCATGGGTCCCCCACGGGCCAAACGGGTTCACCTGGAGGGCAAACCGGGCCAGCCGGTCGGCCTCCACCGGCTCGGTGAGAAACGTCGCCACGAGCGAAACGGCGAGCGCCGTGAGCACGACCGACGGGAACGCCCAGTACAGCGGCCAAGCGAGCGCCCCCTGAAAGATGAGGCCAGCGATGAGCCCAGCCCCCGTCCCGGCCGCAAACCCCCAGCCGTTGAACCGCGGCCAGTACCAGCGGAGGAAGAGGGGCACGAACAGCCCCGCTCCGAGCCCCATGGTGATGAGGCCCCAGATCCGGTTGATGTTCGGCACCACCGCCGCGAGACCAACCCCCGCCACGCACAGGCCCACCGTCGCCCACCTCGAGACCCAGATCAGCCGGCGGTCGTCGGCGTCGGGTCGAAGGTAGCTTTGGTAGATGTCCCGAACGATGTAGGACGCCCCCACGTTGAGCGTGCTGTCGAAGGTGGACATCGCGGCCGCGATGAGGCCAGCCACCACGAATCCCTTCACCCCCACCGGGAGCAGCTCGGCGAGCACCACCGGGAGCGTATTCTCCGGGTCGGCGACGATCGCCTGGCCCGCGTGCCCGCCCTGCGCGACCAGGTGGTGGCCCATCACGACCAAGCCGGCGACCATCGTCCACCGCAGCCCGGACAGGAGGATGCTCTGAAGGCTTATGAGCCCTGCGTCCCGCTCGCTCCTCGCGGCGAAGAACCGCTGATCGGTGTAGCCGCCGACCCCGCCCGAACCCTCGAGCGTCGTTCGGAGCACCCAGAACAGGACGCACAGAGCAAAAGCGGACACGATCGGTCCCCAGGTCTGCGGGTCGCGGCGGACCAAGTCGTCGGCGAGCGCCCCCGGAGAGGCCAGGGTGAAGTCGAGCAGGCCGTCGGGCAGAGCCACCCGCGGCGCCAAGTCGTAGGCGACCACGGTGACGTAGATCGACGTGAATCCGAGCAGAACCATCTGCACGACGTCGGTGAACACGACTCCGTACAGCCCGGACAGCAGGGTATAGAACAGGCCCACGCTGACCATGAGCGCCGTGGACGCGGTCTCCCCGAGCGGGAGAAAGAGCGTCAGGAACTTTCCCGAGCCCTTCGAGAAGTAGATGATCATGCCCAGCGACAGGGCGATGTTCGCCACCGCGGACAGAAGGTGCGCGGCCCGCCCCGGCTTTCCGGTGCCGAACCGGATCTTCATCCACTCGGCGGACGTCATCACCCGGCTTCGCCGCAGCCACTTCCCGAGAAAGACGAGCAAGAAGGCCAGCGACAGCCCGACGCCGCCTCGGATCTCGACCAGAAAGCCCCGGTAGCCGAGGCTGTAGACCATGGCGACGACGATCATCGTCCCCGCCATGTCGAAGTTCGACGTGGCGGTCGAGATCCCGAGCACCCACCACGGGATCTTGCGGCCCCCGAGAAAATAGTCCTCGAGGCCCCCCGAGGCAGCGCGAGACAGCAGCCAGCCGATCACCGTCACGAGCACCAAGAACCCAGCGACGATGGCCAAATCGACCGGCGCGAGGCCGGCTCCGCGGTACTCTCCCATCCCGCCGCCCAGGAGAACCGCGGCTCGCCGTTTCGAGTATGGGGCAAACTGCGGACGAGCGCCGCCCAATCGCCATGTAGGCTGAAGGCGCACCGCCGCCTCGGGGGCTTCGGTCGCACCGCGGACGGACTCTCGCATGGGCTTCGCCCTTGCCGCGGCGGGCCCAACGTGGGAGCCCCACGCTATGCATCGCGCGCTATGGATCGTCCCCATGGGCCTCGTGGGGCTCGCCTGCCAGCCTTCCTCCCCTTCGGCCGGTGAGCCGCCGAAACCGGCCGCGGCTGCCGCCGCTCCGAGCGAGGGCGACCTCGCCTCGTCGACCGTCGTCGCCCGCTGGAAGGACAAAGGCGCCGAGCGCACGCTCACGTTCGGCGAGCTGCGAGAGGCGAGAGCGGCCACGTTCCTGAAGCTCGACCGGGACCGCCACGAAGCGATCAAGCGGGAGCTCGAGGGCTACGTGCTCGACCAGCTCGTGCAGGCGGAGGCGCAGCGCAAGGGCAAGACCCAAGAGGTGTACCTCGAGGAGCTCGCTGCGGCCGTGCCCGAGGACAAGGTGAAGGAGTTCTACGAGACCACGGTCGCCCGGGGCGGAAAGGGCCCGCCGATGGACCAGGTGGCGGATCGAATTCGCCAGTTCTTGGCCATGGGCGAAGAGATCGAGCGGCTCAAGAAGGAGGCGGGGCTGACCTTGACCCTGCCCGAGCCCGAGACGCCGACGGCGAGCTTCGACCTCGCCGACCGGCCCCGAAAGGGCCCGGCCGACGCCAAGGTCACGATCGTGGAGTTCTCCGACTTTCAGTGCCCCTACTGCGCCCGGGTGACCGAGCCGCTGGCCGAGCTGACCAAAGCCTTCCCCGACGACGTGCAGGTGTACTTCCTCCACTATCCGCTCAACTTTCACCCCCAGGCCATGCCCGCAGCCAAGGCAGCACGCTGCGCTCAAAAACAGAACAAATTCTGGGAGATGCACGACAAGATCTTTGCCGACACCCAGAAGATGTCGGATGAGGACCTGCTCGAGCACGCGAAGGCGCTGTCGCTGGACATGGCCCAGTTCGGAAAGTGCATGGATGACCCCGCGACCGAGAAATTCGTCAAGGACGACATGGCGCAGGGGACCAAGGCCGGAGTCGGAGGCACCCCCAGCTTCTTCGTGAACGGCAAGGCGAGCCAGGGTCCCCCGTCCGCGGAGCAGGTCCGCGGCCTCCTCGGCAGCTGAGGGCCGGTTACCAGATCATCCGCGCCGTCTCGCCGCCGCGGGCGACCGGACGGCCAGGGACGCAGGAAACGAGCCGGGGGCCCAGCCCGATCGGTGCGCTAGGCCCACCGGTCCACCAACCTTTCCTCGAGCTCCGCGGACCCTTCCTGGATCCGGAGGCTCTGATGGTCATCGAGGCGCCGTCGCCCTGGAGGACCATCAGCATGTTGGAAAACGCAACCATCGTCGTTGGAACCGACCTCACCGAGACCTCGGCCGCCGCCGTCGAGGCGGCCGGAGCCATCGCCGCCCGGTTCGGGGCCGAGCGCCTCGTGCTGGTGCACGGGGTGAAATCCGGTGGCCCGTTCATCCACCTCGGCGACGGGGCAAAAATCGCGGTGGACCGCGCCAAGGAGCGGCTGTCGGCCCTCTCGGTCGATGCCGGCGCTGCCCGGGTGGAGCGGGTGGTCCGCTCGGGACCCCCGGCTCGGGTGTTCGCGGAGGTGGCCGAAGAGACCGGCGCCGAGCTGATCGTGGTGGCGAGCCACGGTTTCGGCGCGATCCGCCGGGCCTTCATGGGCAGCGTCGCCAACGCGACCGTTCGGGCCTCGGGCTGCCCCGTGTTGGTGGTCGCCCCGGAGCGGGATGGCCGAGGGCCGGTCGAGCGGATCACGGCCGCGGTCGACCTGTCGCCGGTTTCGGACAAGGTTGTCCGCTCGGCGGTGACCTTCGGCTGCGCCTACCGAGCCCCGGTTCGGCTCCTTTCGGTGTGCGAGCACCCTGGGCTCATCCTCGACGACTTGGGCGAAAACGACCGGTCGGTGGACCCTCGGGAGGTCGAAGCGGTGCGAGTTCAGCACCGGGCCGGACTCGAGACCTTGGCCGAGCAGGGCCGGAGCATCGACGTGGCGATGCACACCCACGTCGTCGAAGGCGAGACCCCGGCCGACGCGATCCTTCGCGATATCGCGGAATCGCCGCCCTCGCTCCTGGTCATCGGGACCAGCGGCCACGACGGTTGGCACCGGCTGGTGCTCGGCGCCACCGCGGACCAGGTGATGTGCGAGGCGCGCTGCCCCGTGCTCGTGGTCCCGGCCGATGCTCCTGCCCTCGAGGGCTGTCGCTCGGTCGTCGACGGGTAAACCATCGACCTCGGGTGCTAGCACTCGTTCCAGGCCCCGAGCAGGTCGGCCGGGGCTTCAGCCTCGACCACGAGCGAACGGCTCTCGACCGGATGGGGCAGCGCGAGCCGCGCCGCGTGCAGCATCACCCTCGCCGCCGGAGGGCCGCCATAGAGCCCGTCGCCCAGAATCGGCGCCCCGAGCCCGGCGAGATGGACGCGAATCTGGTGGGTCCGGCCGGTGCGCGGCTCGGCGGACACCAAGGTGCCGCGGTCGCGCCGCTCTAGGGGCTCGAAGTGGGTCTCGGCTAGCGCTCCGCCGCTTCGGACCGCGCCGTGCTTGGTGCGCTTGCCGGAGCCGGGCAGCGGACCGAGGTGGTCGCGGACCGTTCGGGGCTCGAGAAGCGGTCCAGCGGCGACGGCGAGGTAGCGCTTGTTGACCGCGCGCTCGGCGAAGGCGGCAGCCAAGGCTGGATTCGCGGCCGGATCCTTGGCGAACAGCAGGACCCCCGAAGTGTCGCGGTCGAGCCGATGGTGCACGCCGAGGTAGGGGTTTTGTCCGCCGCGAGCGGCGAGCAGCGCCTTCACCGCGCCGACCGCGGTGGGACGGGCCGGATCGAGCGTCGGGTGGGTGGGCAGGCCCGGGGGCTTGTCCACGGCGATCACCCAGCGGTCTTCGTACAAAACCCGGACCGGCCCCGGTTCGACGCCGAACAGCTTCGCCTCGTCCACGACGACGGCCACCCGCACCCCGGAGCGGACCCAATCGGATGGGTTTCGGCACGGCCGCTCGTCCACGTGCACCGCCCCGACCCGCACGAGCTTTCGGACCTGGCCCTTCGACACCGGCCGTCCGAGCGCAAACGGAAGCCACGACGACAACAGCGCGTCGAGCGAGCGGCCGCCCGGCGGTCCGCGGGTTGCGATGCGGCGGCGGCCCACCGCGCCGACCTCTCCGGGCGGCGCGGTCACGGTCAAGCGGTGGGGAGCCGCCCGGGCAGACCGGGGTCGTCGAGGCGGTCCGCGACCGCCGCCACCGCCCCCGGCGCCGGAGGCCGCCAAGCGAGCTGCTCCAACGGCTCGGCGAGCGGCACGTCGGTGCGCAGGGTCGCGAGCGTCCGATACAGCAGCGCGTCCGCTCGGCGGGCGACGAGCGTCGCAGCGAGGCGGGGTCTGCCTCGGACCGGCGGCCACCGCTCCGGATCGTCGGGGATGCGATCGAGGCCGCCGAACGCGACCAGCACGGCAACCGCGGTCTTCATACCGAAGCCGGGCAGCCCGGGGATCCCGTCGGCGGCGTCGCCCACCAGCGCGAGCAGGTCGGGGACGAGCGCCGGAGGGACCCCGAGCTTGGTCTCTACCGCCGCGGCGTCGTAGGCGATCGCCCGCCGGCGGTCCACCACGACCACTCGCGCGCCGCGCACGCACTGCATGAGGTCCTTGTCCGGAGAGCAGAGCCGGATTTGCTCCACCTCGGGGCGGGCCTCGAATCGAGCGGCGGCCGTGGCGAGCGCGTCGTCGGCCTCGAATTCGACCATCGGCCACGAGACGAAGCCGAGGCGCTCGGCCGCCTGCTCAGCGAGGGGGAACTGGGCCCACAGCGCCGGATCGATGCCCTCGCCGGTCTTGTAGCCAGCGAAGAGTCGGTTTCGAAACGACTCGATGACCCGGTCCCACGCGACGGCGACGTGGGTGGCTCCCTCTTTGGTCAGTAGGGATACGAGGCTCTGGGTGAGCGCCCGGACGGCGCCGACCTCCTCCCCGGCTGCGTTTTTTCTCGGCGGCGCCCCGTAGAAGGCCCGGAACAGCTCGTAGGTCCCGTCCACCAGGTGCACGTTCACCGAAGCTCCTCCGCAAACCCGATGGCCCGATCCGCGAGCCACTCCGGCTCATCGACCGGCAGGTCGTGGCCCGCTTCGGGGTGGATCTGGAGCGGGACGCCGTAGCGTTCGGCCAGCCGCTCCGAGCAACGGGGCGAGACGAACGTATCCTTGGCTCCCCCGACGAAAAGCGTGGGCACGCCGAGCGCAGGAGGAGCCCGGAATCGCAGCCCCGCCACCAGCTGCCGAATCAGCACCCGCCGGTCGAGCGGGTGCTCCGCGAGGTACCCTGCCCACTCCGAAGCGGTGCGGCGGTCCTCTCCGTGCTTCGCCGTGCTGATGGCGAGGAGGATGAGCTCGCGCTGTACGGGATCCCGGGCCCGCCCGGCGCGCAGCAGCGCAGGGAGGTTCTGGAGCAAGAGCCGCTCCTGCGGAGGGTTAAGGTTCCCAGCGCTCGAGTTGACCACGACCGCGGCCTTGAAGTCCTGCGGGTATCGGTAGGTCCACTCGAGGGCGACCATGCCCCCGAGCGAGACCCCGAGCAGGCCCCAAGCTCCCCCCGCTCCGGCGGCCCGCGTGGGCCGCAGCCGGTCCCGGAGGTCCTCGACCATCAACTCGACCAGCGCCGGCGCCGGCCTGGCCTTCGCCTCGCCCACCCCGGGCAGGTCGAGCCGGTGGACAGCGACCCCACGACCGGCGAGCACCGCCTCGAAGCCCCCCCATTGCCGCTTCTCACGGGAGAGCCCTCGAAGCAGCAGCCAATCGGTCACCACCCTCATGAAGAACCCTTAGCAGAGCACCAACAGCGCGGCGATGGGCCTCGGCGACCGAAGTGGGAGCTTGGGCGCCGCCCTGCTACCGTTGGCACATGACCGAGGTGGAACGCATCCACCGCTTCATCGAAGCGATGGCTCGAAAAGGGGCCGACCAGCTTTTGTTCACCACTGGGCGCCCGGTCCGCGTCCGGGTGGCCGGGGTCGAGCAGGTGCTGCTCGACCAAGCGGTGCGGACCGAGCAAATCAAGAAGCTCATCGGCCCGATCGCCGGCGGGATCGAGCTCGAGCCCCCGGCGCGCTTTCGCTACGAGGCCCCCTCCGGCGCAGTGCTGGTCCGCCTGTCTTCGGTCGCGGACGGCCTGTCGGTCGTGCTGACCCCGGCGGTCGAAGGCATCTACGAGGACGGACCGTTCACCGAGGACACCGCCGCTCCTTTTGTTCTCGGCACCGAGGTCGCCTTGGCCAGCGGAGGCAGCGACGGCATCCGAATCGCGATCGGCGAGCCGGTGCAGCCCCGGCCGGCGCCCGATGCGGACCCTCCCACACGTGTCGAAGAGGAAGCGCTCGAGTCCGCCTCCTCGCCTGCGGCCGCGCCGCCCGCGACCCATCCCGCGCCTCGCCCGGCGGCGACGGCCACCGGAGGGCTCGAGCCGGTCCCGTCGCGGCGGCCGGCCGCGGTCCTGCCTCGGCTGCTCGCCGAGCTCGAAGGGATGGGAGGCAGCGACCTCCATCTCGCTCTCGGATCGCCGCCGTTTGCGCGGGTGGACGGCGCGCTCCGCGCCATGGCGGGTTGGCCCCCGGTGGCGACCCTGCCGCCGCCGCTCGACGATCTTTCGTCCGACCGGCGGACGGTGCTCGAGGTCCCGGGAAATCGGCGGGTCCGGGTCACGCCCATCTCCGCCCTCGGGGGCGCCGGCGCCGTCGTTCGCCCCATCCTCTCGTCGCCGCCGTCCGCCGAGGCGCTCGACCGCTCGCTGGCCGAGCTCGCCGCCCGGACCCGCGGGCTCGTGGTGGTGACCGGCGGACCCAGCTCCGGTAAATCGATGCTGCTCGCCGGACTCGTGGACCTCGCGCTCGCCGTGAGCCCCCGCCACGCGATCGCGGTCGAAGCGCCGGTGGAGGTCCGGTGGTCTCCGCAGCACGGCCTGCTCCGGCAGATCGAGCTTTTGTCCATCGAGGGGAGCGAGCTGTTTGGCCTCCTCGCCGGCGCCGATCCCGACGTGGTCCTGCTCTCGAGCCTCGAGCCGCCGAATGCGCTGGCCGCCGCGGTCCGGCTCGCCGAGCGGGCGCTCGTCTTCGGCGCGGTCGAGGCCCCTTCGGCCATCGACGCGCTCGAGCGGCTGCGGCCGGCCGAGCCGCTCGGGGCCCGGCGCTTTGCCCGGAGCCTCGAAGCGGTCTTGACCGTAGAGCGGACGTCCGGAGCACCCACAGTGGCGCGACTCGACATCGGCGAGGACCTGGCCGACCGGCTCGAGCGAGGCCAGCTCGACGAGCTGAAGAATCGATGGGCCGACGACATCGCGGCCGCCCGGGTCGAGCAGGCGGTCCAGGACCTGGGCGAACCCTGACCGCGGGGCTGGATCCGATGGCGGCCCGTATCCCACCCCATGGAGGGTTTTTGAGAGGTCGCCGAGGCAGCGAGTGATCTCGCGGCCCTCTCCGGTGGCCCGACAGCTTGTCCACAGCTTTGTCCACACTGTGGATCGAGGTCGCTAAGTGGTCTGATTCACGGGTTGCTTCGTGCATTGTCCTGTGGGTAGCGCACAGGCATCGGCGGCCCAGCCGTCACCTCACGGTAACGGATCGACCCACTCTTCGCGATCCCTGGGCCGATTTTGCACACCCGTGGTAACCCCATACATCGAGTTTCACGACGCATCTTCGACGTTTCCCGCCACGCCGCTGCCGTCTTTGCGTCGCCCGCGAGCCACCGCGAATCTCCGACCCCGATCCGGACGCCTTCCGCAGGGCGGTTTTGCTTGGACGGGCCAGCGGCGACCGGTACCGCCGCGCCATGCAAGACACGGTGGCCGTCGAGGGGCTCGAGCTGGCGGCAGAGGTTGGCGTGTACGCCCACGAGCGGGGGGTGAAGCAGCGACTGGTCGTCGACGTTCGGTGCGCGGTGGATCTCGAAGCGGCGGCGAGGAGCGATCAGCTCGAAGACGCGCTCGACTACGACCGCATCGCCGGCATCTGCCGGGACGTCGCCGCGGAGCGGCACCACCAGCTCATCGAGGCGATCGCGGGCAAGATCGCCGACCGGGTGCGCCGCGAGTTCGGGAGCCGAGTGGGCGGGGTGGAGGTCCGGGTGGCCAAGCCAGGCGCGGTGCCAGACGCCGCGACGGTGGCGGTCGAAGTGCGCCGCTGACCCTGCAGTCGAAGCCCGCCGCTGGTCTTCCGGACGGTGGATCGATGCGGGTGGGTCAGCGTTTCGGTTTTCGCCCGCTCTTCCGATCGAGCAGGTCGAGCAGGCTCCCGGCGACCGACCGCCGGGACCGGTCGAGCAGCTCGTTCACCCGGTGATCGTCGAGCCGCTCGAACAGCCGCTCCGAGCCCTCGTTGAGCTTCAGATCCACCTCGCCCTTGAACAGCGGGACCAGGCCGAGCAGCTGCGCGAGCTCGCCCTCCGGTCCACGAACGCTCTGGGCCTCCGGGGGGACGGTGAGCGGAGGCGCCACCAGCGCGCAGCACATCTGGGTGGCGGGGCCGTAGGGCACCATCGGGTCGCCGTTCGGGATCGTGTGGCCGGCGGCGATCCAGCCCCCGAACTCGCTCGGGAACCGGGCGAGGTCGGCGAGCAAGCGGATCGGCCACACTTGCTCGGGCGTGGGCCGCTCGAGCGACCAGTCGCCGGGGAGCGCGATCAACAGCTCCACCCGGGCCGGCGGCGCCGGATCGAGGTCATCGGGCACGGCCATCGGCTCGGCCGACATCCCGGCGCTGACCAGCACCTGAAACGGCTTGTACTCGGTGGCCGGGACGTGCAGCAGCGCGAGCGGCAGCGATCCGTCCTGCGCCGGGCTGAGCTCGAACACCCCGGTCACCGGACCGATGTGGGCGGCGACGTGCTCGGCCACCAGCTCCTGGTGAGGGTTCAGCGCCATTCCGGAGGGCTAGCAGGGATGGAGCGTGGAGGTCAGGGGTTTGCAGCGGCGGCGCGCTCCGCCCACGGCTCGGCTCAGGCGGACGCCGGTCACCCGGCCTTGAGGGCTTCGGCGAGTCGAGTGAAGATCGAGACCTTTCGCGCGATCGTCTTGCCCTCGAAGTGGTCCATCTCGTGCTGCAGGCAGACCGCGTGCATGTTCTCGAGCTGCCGGGTGAACAGCTTCCCGTCGAGGTCCTGCGCCCGCACCTGCACGAGCGTCGAGCGCCACACGTTCGCCGTCACTCCGGGAACCGACAAGCAGCGCTCCTCCGCGAAGCAGGGCCGCGTCCGCATGATCAGCCGAGGGTTGACGTAGAACTCGGGGCTGTCGCGCTCTTTGGACAGGTCCATGACCAGGACCTGCTGGAGCGTGCCGATCTGCGGGGCGCACAGGCCGATGGCCGGACCGCTCGCGTACAGGGTGTCGAGCAAGTCCTCGGCGAGCGCGCCGAGGTGCCGGTCGAAATCGACCACGGGGCGGGCCTTGATCTGAAGCCGTTGGTCGGGGTGGATGAGGATGTCGCGAACGGTCATGTGGACCTCTTCGGGAGGAGCCGGGCGAGGACCGGCCGCCCGCAAAGGGGCAGGAGGGCGACGATGGTGGCGAGCAGCAGCCCGATCTCGAGCGCATAGACGACCTGGTAGCCGGCCACCCCTCCAGGGACCATCGCGTTCACCAGGTCGCGGATCACGCCGCTGGCGGCGATCGCCACCCCGGCGGCGGTCGCCTGGACCGCCCCCCACGCCCCGAGGGCGAGCCCCGTCTGCTCCCGCGGAGCCTGGTTCATGGTCACGGTGAGCATCCCGTGCCCGAACAGCGCTCCGCCAAAGCCGATGAGCAGGTTTCCAAGGAGGAACGGCCCGAGCATCCCGAGCGGCTCGGACACGAGCACGAGCCCGAACGCCGGCACCCCGAAGGTCGCGCCGAGCAGCGCCAGCCGGTACGGATCTTCGCCCCGGCCGAGAAACCGGACCCCGTAGCCGAACCCGAGCAGGCCCCCGAGCGCGAACAGCGCGGTCAGTTTGGTGGTCGCCCCGACCGGCATGGCCAGGACCTGCCCGCCAAACGGCTCGAGCAGGACGTCGGCGAGCCCGAAGGCCAGGGTGCCGAGCCCGACGATGAGCAGGCGTCGAACAGCGTGGTCCCCGGCGCGAAACTGGCTCCAGGACTCGAGGAACGTGGGATCGAGAGCGAGAGCGGCCTGGCCCCGAGGGGGACGCCGGACCTCCTGCTTCCACATCGCGACGCCGTTCAGGACGAGCACCGCCACCGCCGACGCTTGGATGACTTGAACGAGCTTCCCGGGCGAGAAGTCATGAAGGACGAGCCCGAAGACGAGCGCGCTCGCGATCATCCCGAGCAGGAGCATCACATACATGAGCCCCACCACCTTGGGGTGGGACTTGGCCGGGGTGAGATCGGTGGCGAGCGCGAGCCCCGCGGTCTGAACGGTGTGCATGCCCGCCCCGACGACCACGAACGCGAGCGCGGCTGCCCCCTGACCGAACCACCAGGGAAGCGCAGCGGACTGGCCCTTTCCGGCGAGCACGAGCAGCGCGAAAGGGAGGATCGCAAAGCCGGCGAACTGCGCGAGCGTGCCCCGCCAGAGAAAGGGAACCCTCCGCCAGCCGAGCTCGCAGCGGTGGGTATCGGAGCGGTGGCCGATGAGGGCCCGAAGCGGCGCGAAGGCGAGCGGCAGCGCGATCATCACGCTCACCAGCGAAGCCGACACCCCGAGCTCGACGATCATCACCCGGTTCAAGGTGCCGAGCAGCAAGACGGTGGTCAGCCCCACCGAGACTTGAAACAGGGAGAGCCTCAAGAGGCGGGCCAAAGAGAGGTCCGGGGTGGCGACGTCCGCAAAAGGGAGGAGGCGGGGCCCCATGGCCACCCAGGCGTTCACGATTCGGCGGCTGATGCTTGGCATTCTCGAAGTTCCTCGATGCGCGGGGCCCCGCGCGCGCCGTCGTCGGCTAGCCGCGCTTTTTGCGTTCGCTGAGCAGCGGGAAACCGAACCACGACCGCCACTCGCCGCGGCGAGGCGTCAGGAGCGAAAAGCCGAAGCGCGAGTTCCATTCCCCCCGGCGAACCGAAAGGAGTTCGAAACCGAACCACGACTTTCGGTCGCTTCGAACCGAAGTGATGGGTGACATACCGAACCAAGACCCCGACGTCGACTTTCGAGTCATCATCGTGATGTTGGGCTTGCTCGGGGTGACGAGCGGGAACAGCTCGGTCAGAAACTTCCGGGGCTTCTCATCGAAGTACCGGATCGAATCACTACCGGCCGCTTCCATCAACGCGGTGAAGGTGCGGCCCTTCCCGAGCGGGACCTTGACCAGGGCCACGGTCTTCCCCGAGCCGACCTTGGCCTTTACCGATTCGGCGCTGGCCTTGGTGAGAAAGTCGCGGTTGCGCGCCGCCGAGACGGCCTCGGCGCCGCCGCCCGGGGTGACCACCAGGACATCGGTGTCCGGAAACCCTTTCTCCGCGAGCCCTTGCACGGCTGTCCGCGCCTTCGCGTCGGAATCGAATATCGCAGCATATACAACCATGGGAATCTCCCCGACGGGGCGTCGTCGATGGGCGGCGGGCGGGGCCCGAGCGCAAAGCCCGGACCCCGAAACGCACGTCGACTCACTTGCCGTCGGCCTGCACCACTTGGACCGGCTCTCCCTTCAGGAAGGCGGGGAACCAATCGGTCTTGTCCATCACCTGGTAGTGGATGTACAGAGACGTGAACATCAGCGCGAGAAAGAAGATCGGAACGCCCACGTTGGGGCTGACGACCGTCCAGAGCCTACCGTTGATCATTCAATACTCCTCAGCCCAGCCATGGGGTGTAGGCCGCCACCAGAATGTGAGCGACCACGGCGACCACGAAGAAGATGCGGGAACCCTCGATGAGGTGCTTGTGCAGCTCCTCGGACTCCTTGAGGGTGAGACCGGTGGGCCATACGCGGTCTGGATCATCGAAATCGGCCATTGAGAACCTCCGAGTGGGACCCTCAGGGTCCCGGTTGCAGGGGGTCGCCTGCGAGCCTGCAAACAACCCTCACCATCGGGGGATGTTGTCTCCCCGATGGGTGCGTTTGTAGTCAGGGGTTCCCGTGGGTGTCAACGCATTCTGACAACTTGAACTGTCGCTTTTGCCTTACACTCGGCGCGGGTTGGCTCGACGGGGAGCCGTGACGGGCCCCGATCGATCGGTTCGTCCGGGGAGAGGGGACGGAAACAAGTCCATGGATCCAAGGGTTTGGCCTAGCTCCGATGGGGCGCGCACCGGCGAGAATGGGGCGGAATCGGCGGCCGCTCGCCTGGTGCGGGCGAGCACGAATCGGATGCGCACCCCCCTCTGCCCCGAGCTTCGGCTCCACCTCATCGACCCCAGCGGGCCGCTGTGGCGGGCCGACGAGGCCGAGCTGCGATCACGGGGGATCGCTGACCCGTTTTGGGGCTTTGCGTGGCCGGGAGGGCAGGCCCTCGCCCGCTACCTGCTCGACCGACCGGGGCTGGTCCGGGGCCGGCGGGTGCTCGCGTTCGGGGCCGGAAGCGGAATCGAGGCCGTGGCCGCGGCCCGAGCCGGCGCCCAGGTGTGGGCGACCGACATCGATCCGCTCGCCGTGGCCGCGTGCCGGCTGAATGGCGACGAAAACGGCGTGCGCATGGTCGCCACCGACGAGGATGTCCTCGGCCGGCTCGACCTCGGGGCCGACGTGGTCCTGGCCGCGGACGTGGTCTACGGGCTCGAGCTGGGCCGGACCGTGTCGGGCTGGCTCCAGAAGCTGGCCCACCAGGGCGTGCTCGCCCTGCTCGCCGACCCGGATCGGGGGTTCCTGCCTCCGATGCCGCTCGAGCGGCTCGCGATCCTCCACGCCGCCGCCGACGCCGACCCCACCGGCGCGGAGCGGGTCGCCACTGCGGTGGCCCGGGTGCTCCCCGGAGATCGTCGGGATCGAGATCCCGGTTGACGCCCGCCGCCCTGGTGGTCACCCCGCCTAGGTGTCGCTCTCCGCCGCGCTCGGACTTGCTCTGCTCGGGGTGGTCACCACCGCCGCGGCGATCATCGCCCTCGAAGAGCTCCGGAGGTCCTTCCGCCGGGCCCATCGCCGGCGCCACCGGCGCTTCTTCGACCGGCTCGATGGCTATGCGGCGTTTCCGCCGTTCGACTCCTTGGGGTGGCTCCCGGTGGAGCGATTCGGGGACGAGGCGCGGCTACTCACCGCGGAGGACCGGTTTCTCCGCGACGTGGGCGACATCCGGTTCGAGCTGGTCGAGGCGCTCGTCGTGGAGCGCACAAAAAACGCGGACGAGATTTTTCGCGGCTGGGTGATCCGCTTCTTTGGGCCCCCCGTCGAAGGACGATTCGCGCTCCTCCCTGGCGTACCGCTCGAGAAGCGGCTGCGGGCCCGGGCCCGGGGCCTCATCTGGCCGCTCGCGATCCCGGTGGGGCTGCTCACCGCCCTCGCGCTGCTTCAGCGAGGACCGGAGCTCATGCTGTCGGCGAGCCTGTGGGTGCCGCTCGGCCTCGCCGGCGCCGTGATCGCGGGTATCGGCCGGGTGCCATCGCTGCTTCACCGGACCGCGGTCCACCGGCGCCGCGAGGACGACCGGCAGCTGAGCGCCCTCATCGAGCGCGTCGGCCCGGCGGCCCGCCGCTTCGCCGGACGCACGCTCGACGAATGCACGAGCGACCAGGTCGGGGTCCGGTGGCTCGGCGCGCTGCTCGACCTCGAGCGCCGCACCGAGTGGCCCGTCGCCGAGCTGGGCCTCGTCGCCGAGGGCGAAGAGCGGGTGCTGCTCGTCCGGACCAGGCACGACCTCTTCGAGCCCAAGCGAGGCGAGGACCCCGTCCGCCGCCTTCGTGAAGACATCCGTCGCGTGGACCGCTTTCTCGGCCTCGCCCATCGCGTGCTCGATGAGGACCCAGGCGACAGGGATTCATCGCCTCGCCGACCGTGACCGGGTTGTGGGGTGAAATCCTAGAGCCGGCCACGGCGAGGGGCGCGAACCCTCGCCCGGCGTGGTAGCTTCGTCTGGTGACAAAACCCTGGGTGCCCTACGACCGCGACCCCGAAACCTTCTTTCGACGCTACGAGCAAGCCTCCTTTCGGGCCGTGCACGAGGCTTGGATCGACCTGCTCCCCGCGCCCGGGAGCGCGCTCGATGTCGGGGCGGGTTCGGGCCGCGACGCCGCCGCGCTCGCGCAGCTCGGCTGGCAGGTTCTCGCCGTCGAGCCCGCATCGGGACTTCGCCGGCTCGGCGAAACCCACCACCCGAGCGCGAACATTCGGTGGGTGGATGACCACCTGCCCGCGCTGGCCGTCGTCCGCGCCCTCGAGCAGCGCTTTCATCTCATCCTGCTGAGCGCGGTCTGGATGCATGTCCCCGCCGAAGAGTCCAACCTTGGCTTCGGCGCGATCGCCCCCCTCCTTCTCCCCGGCGGCCTGCTCGTCGTGGCCGCCAAGGCCACCGGGGCCGGCCCCGGGCAGCGCGACGTCCCTCGAGGGGAGATCGAGGCGCTCGGCCGAGCCCACCGGCTCGAGCCCATCCGCTGCCGCGCCGGGGCTGCCGACCAGGAGGGGCGCACGGGCGTGACCTGGACCACGACCGTGCTCGTCCGGCCCTGAGCCCCTCGAGCCAGCGAGCCGCTTTGGGCACTGGGCGCCGCTCGAGGCTGCCTTCTGCTCGCCAGCCGGCGAGTCCGGTGGTGTCGTAGAGACATGCGGTGGACAACCCTCGTGCTTTTTTTCGCTTCTGGAGCCGCCGCCGCGGAGGCCGACCGCTCCGCCGGGGTGAAAGACGGGGTGTACCTCGGGCGGACCATCGCCCAGACGATGAGCCACCACGGCGCAGGGTGGCTGGTTCGGCCGGAGCGGGCGGAGGAGGAAAACAGCGACCTGCTCGTCGAAGCACTGGGGCTCGAACCTGGCGACGTGGCGTGCGACCTCGGGGCCGGCAACGGCTACTACAGCCTCCGCATGGCAAGAGGCGTCGGAGAAGCCGGCCAGGTCCTGGCCTCGGATCTTCAGCCGAAGATGCTCGAGCTTCTCGAAGGCCGAGCGAAGGCGGAGGGGGCGAAGAATGTACGTCCGCTGCTCGCCACGCCGACGAACCCGAACTTCCCGAAAGCGACGTGCGATCTCATCCTCCTGGTGGACGTCTACCACGAGCTGTCCGAGCCCCCCGCCGTGCTCCGGGGGGTGATGTCGGCGCTCGCTCCGGGAGGCCGGGTCGCGGTGGCGGAGTTTCGAGCCGAAGATCCCAAGGTGCCGATCAAACCCCTTCACAAGATGGCGAAGGAGCAAGTCATTCGGGAGTTCGCGGCCAACGGCTTTTCGCTCGCGTCGAGCTTCGAGAAGCTCCCGTGGCAGCATCTCCTCTTCTTCGTGCCGGCGGACCGGTGACATGTTGGGGCGGCATGAGGCGCTCGCGCACGTCGCTCTGATTGAGCCCGAAATCCCATGGAACTCGGGCAACGCGGGGCGGAGCTGCCTCGCGTTCGGGGCGCGCCTTCACCTGGTTGGTCCGCTCGGCTTTTCGCTCGACGAGCGGGCGGTGCGGCGGGCCGGGCTCGACTACTGGGCGCACGTGAACCCTGGCGTCTTCGACAGTTGGGAGCGCTTCGAGGCCGAGCTGCTCGGCCCCGGCGGTCGCCCCTGGCTCATCAGCCCGGACGGAGACAGAGCCCCGTGGGAGGTCGCGCTCGGGCCCTCGCCGGTGCTCGTCTTCGGCAAGGAGAGCACCGGGCTTCCGGAGTCCCTCCGGGCCCGCTACGCCGGCCGCCGGCTCCGCATCCCGATGGGCGACGGGCCGGTGCGCTCCCTGAACGTGTCCACCGCCATCGGCATCCTCCTCTACGAGGTCCTCCGGCAAGAGAGCCCCCGGTGACATCGGGGCTTCTCGTGTTGAGCTTCGGGAGCCACCGACCGGTCAGAGCTCGGTGGCCGGGAGGTCAGGCCGAGGGGGCGGATTGCGCCGGCGCCAGGCGAGCAGGGCGAACGCGATGGCCCACGGGGCCGGGCCGGCCGAGGCGCAGTCGCTACCCTCCTCCACCGGGATCGGAGGCGGCTCCACCACCTCGATGGCGAACGCGCGCTGCGCCGTCCGGCCCTCAGGGTCGGTCACCGATACGAGCAGAGTGGAGGCCCCAACCCGGGTCGGAGTCCCCACCACGCGAAGCTCAGAGGGGGTTTCCACCGTCGCGAGCCCATCCGGGAGCCGCCCTTCGAAGCTCCAAGTGTAGGGGGCCACCCCTCCGACCGCGTGAATGGCCTGGTCGTAGCCTCGGCCTTCGATCGCCGTCGGCAGGGAGTTGGTCCGGATCCGAAGCCGCGCGTCCGAGCTCACGTCGAGCACCAGGTTCGCGGAGGCCGCAGCCTGGTTGGGCGGCGAGCCCGCGTCCTGAACCTCCACCCGGACCTGAAACCGCCCGGCCCGTCGAGGGACCCCGGACAAGAGCCCCGAAGAGGACAGGTTGAGCCCGAGCTCGCCGAGGCTCCCGAGCAGAACCCAGTTCAAGGGCTCTTCGCCTCCCATCGACTCGAGCTGGGCTTGGTAGGGCTCGCCGAGCTGCCCTGCCGGCAGCGGCGCCGGGTTGATCCGAAGCGTGCCGTCTTCGAGGACGAGCAGATCGAGGGTTCGGCTGGCCGTGCCCATCCCGTCGGTGACCTCGACGTCGAAGCTGAACGACCCGGAACGGACCGGAGCGCCGGCGAGCACCCCGGCGGAAGTCAGGACGAGCCCGTCTGGCAGGTCGGTCCCCGACCAAGTGGGTTCCGAGCCGGGCTCCGTTCCGGCTGCGGTGAGCGGGAATCGATAGTTTCGGCCAGCCACCGCCTCGGGAAGGCTCCGATTGACGACGGCCAGCGGCGTGTCGAGCTCGACGACGCACAGCTCGAGCATCTGACGAGCGGTTTGGGAAACATCGGTGTCGGTCAGCTCGATCTCGAACCGCTCGCAGCCCACCGCTCGTGGACGGCCGAAGAACTCGCCGCTGGAATCCGTGGCACCAAGCCCCGTCGGCAGCTGCCCCGAGGACACCCGCCAGCGGTAGTTGCCCGAGCCGCCCGCGCCTCGAAGCAGGGCGTTGTAGCTCTCGCCGATGACCGCGGAGGGGAGGCGCGCGGTGAGAATACCGAGCTGCGCGCCCCGCACCTCGAGCATTCGGAACGCGGCGAGCCCGTTGTTCGACTCGCTCAGCTCTTCGAGCGTGTTGTCCGGGTCGGCGAAGGCGCCGATGTAGTAGGAGCCGGAGTTCGTCTCGACCGGCACCGTCACCATCACCGTCCGGGTCGCCTCCTGACCGGCTTCGAGGTTGACCTGGGTGGCCCCGAGCCTGCGGTCTCTGGGCGTGACGACCGGGTTGGACGACAGATAGATGCCGACGTCCCTGGCTCCAGCCGGCTCGCCGCCCGCGTTCGAGACCCGAACCGTCACCTGAAGGCTGGCGCCGGAGTCTACCTGGTAGCGGTCGAGGCGGACGTCCTCGAGGCGAAGGTCGGGCCGCCCCTGGAGGAGGCGCACCGGGGCGGGCGCTGCGACCACGTTGTTGGTCTCGTTGACCTCCCGGACCTCGTTACCCGGGTCCACGTTGAGCCGCACGAACAGCGGTCGCCCGATCTGAAACCCGTCCTCGGCTCGGGCCCGCACCCTCACGGTGGAGCGCAGGAGCTGAAACGGCTGGGTCGCGACCCGAGCGGTGCCGAGGACCCGAGGCTGGGAAAACGCCGGATCGTGATCGCCTTCGATGGCGATGTCGAACGGCCCGATCGGGTTGCCGTGCAGGCTCTGGGTGGTGGCGACCATCGTGGTCTCGGCCCCGAGGAACGCGAATTCAGGGGCCTCCACACCGATGGCGACGAGCTCGATCCCCGGGTCCTGGGTGTATACGAGCCGTCTGTTCGCAAAGGCCTGAAAGTCGGCCGCCGAGCAGCTGATCCCGCACGGCCGGAACTGGACCGCGTTTCCGTTTCGGTCCTCGAAGCCCATCGTCGAGGTGTAGAAGCCGGTCCCCGAGAACGACCCGTATTCGACGTCGAATCGACCGGAGGCGCCCTCGTGCAACCGAACGCGCATGCTGAACCGATCGGATTGGGCGCCGAATCGGCTGAGGTTGTGCCACTCGAGCGTCCACGTGCGGGTCGGCGCGGTGCCTTCCGTCCGGTGGCCCACCCAGCCCGCGTTCGAGGAGTACAGCCGCTGGTCGTCCCAAAATGGAGCGATCCAGTTGTTCGGCGCGCTCGGCTGTCCCGGCGTCGCGTTCGACAGCGACAGAAACGTCGTGCCGACGTGGGGCGGAAACGCCATCACCCCGTTCGTCGTCAGCAACACCTCGGTGTAGTCGTCGTTGAAGAAGCGAAACGGAAACGGGAGCTGGACGGTGAAGTTCCCGTCGTCATCGTCGGTGGTGATCACCGTCGGCGACGAGAGCGGGGTGTAGGTGATCGCCTCGCTCCCGCCCTGGTACGGGGTGCCGGGAACGGGGCTGAGGGGCTGCCCCAGGGCGAGGGCAGGCGCGAGCAGCAGGAGGGCGCAGAGGATCCAGGGTTGAGGGGAACCGGAACCGGATTTCACGGGCGTAGCGTACCCTCAAAATTTCTTGCGTTCGTCGGTGAATTTTCGGAGTCGCGGGATTTTTTGGGTGACGTCAGGGGTCGAGGCTGCTCGGTCCCCCATACTCGAGTAGGGATGCCCGCACCGACCCGTCCGCCTCGCGCATCAACAGGACGATGTCTTGGTATCTTTCCCCCTGGACGCCGGTGACCGGCGCTCCGAGCGCGCGGAGCAGGTTCGAGTTGTACCCGCCGGTGTGGCCGACGAAGACGTAGGTGCGGCCTTGGACCTCTCGAGCCCTCTGCCACGTGCCCACCCGGGTCCCGAAGGTCCCCCAATCGACGGGCGTGATCGGCGCCACCGTGACCGGGACCCGAGTCCGGTCGGACAGCGGCGAGGCACTCTGGCGATTTCGGAGAAAATTGGTCACCACGATCTCGTCGATTCCGGCGCCCTCGAGGGCGTCGGCGAGGCGCTCCGCCCGCCGCTGGCCTTCGGCGTTGATCGGCGGGTCGGCCCCCGGGTCTCGCTCGGTGTGTCGGACGACGTAGTACACGGTGGGCCTCGGCCCGCCAGCGACCGAGCTGTCCGGTGCCGTGTCTTCGATCCCGGCGTCCCCGCCCCCAGCGTCCCCAGCGTCGGCGAAGACCTCGGCGTCGGCGAAGACCTCCGCGTCGGCGCCCCCGTCGTCGAAGCCGCCCGCATCCGAACCTCCATCTGCAAATCCGCCCGCGTCTCGGACCGCTCCGTCGGCGCTGTCGTTTGGTTCCTCGCCGCAGGCCACTGCGGCGACCAGGACCAAAACCGCCCATCGACCCATGGCTGACCGGCTACGATGAACCGGCACCGGGGGCAAGCCGGGCTCGCCGGCCGAGCAGCAGGGAGCGGGCGATCCTCACCGAACCGGCTCAGGGGCGGACGGCCCGACCAGAGCCGGACCGGGCCCCGTACCCGCGGGGGGCCACCACTTGACCGCCGGGGTTGCCGGCCCGGGTGCGAAGGCCGTAGCCGGCCCCGGGCGGGGTGGCGAGGCGGCGGCCGGAGACGGTGGGTCCGACTGGGAGCCCGAAGCCCCAAAACCAAGGCATGCCCCATCCCATCGATGACTCTTGGGACTGGGCGGCCCTGGCTTCGGCGGCAGCGTCGGCGGCAGCGCGGGCCGCTTCGGCGGCGGCGCGGGTCGCCGCGGCCAGCTCAGCCTGGCGGGCCCGATCCCGCTCTCGCTCGGCCGCAGCTTCTTCGCGGGCGAGAGACTCCGCCGACACCCACCGGCCGCCGACTCGAACCAGACCCCGGGCCGCGTTCGCCTCGTCCTCCCCGATCCAGCGCCCTTCCCTTCGCTCGAAGCCGAGCGCCGCCCGGGCCTCCGCGTGATCCGGCGCGAGCGACAGCACCTCGCGCCACAGGCCCCGGGCCTCGGCATGAAGACCGCGCGCCGCCGCCCACCGCGCCGCCTCGACCCGAGGCCCCGGGGCCCCGGCCGGAAAGCTGGCCCGGCGCCGATTCAAGGCCTCGATCGGGGCCTCCGAAACCTCGACCCTCAGCACGTCCGACGCCGGGAGCCGCAGCTCGCCGCCATCCACCCGAACGACGACCTCGTCCCCGTCCCGGCGCACCGTGCCCTCGAGCGCGCCGCCGTCGGCGAGGTGAACGATGTCGGCCCAAGACGGGCTCGCCGAAACGAACGCAGCCAGGAAGAGGATCGAGGCGCATCGCTGGTGCATGGGGCCACTTTGGCGGCGGTGCCGGCTTCAGGGCAACCGGTTCCGGCAGGACCGAGCCGGACCGGGACCGGGGCTCCATCCTGGGCGGGCCCGCTCGGTTGGAGCCAGAGTCGTCAGCGGTCGCGGTCGTAGGAGGCCGCGCGGCGGTCGGCGGCGATGCGCTCCTCCCGAATGCGATCCTCGATCATTCGGTCCTCGACGAGCCGATCCTCGACGATCCGGTCTTCGATGTGGCGGTCATCCACGAATCGACCATCGTGCCGGTCTCGATCGTAGAGCAGATCCAGCTCGGGCTCCTGGGCCTCGACCGGCACTCCGCCCCCGCGGGTCAGCGCTTCGAGTCGGCGGTGCATGTCCATCACCTTCCGGTCGAATTCGGCCTTGTCGGACCCGGTGATGTTGCGGCCTGTGATGCGCTTTCCCCCCATCAAGTCGGTGAGGTGGCGCTGGACCCCAGCGTACTGCTCGGCCGTGCGATCCGCGGTCATGGCTCGGCGGCGTGCCTCCTCCTCGTTGGCCTGCGCATTGCGCTGAACCGCCAGCTCTTCGGATCGCGCCATCAGGAAGTCGTTCTCCACTGGCCCGCCGTCATCGTGGAACAGCATCGCCATGCGCGCCGCCGCGCGGGTGCCGTCCGGCACGTCGACCGCCGCCGTCCGCTCACGCTCGCGCCCGTGGGTCCGAAGCTCGACCACCTCCCTCTCGCTGTGCACCCGGTTTCGCCGGTCGTCCTCGGCGTCCCGCGCCGCTTCCCTGGCCTCTTCCGCCTCGAGGGCCCGGCGGTCGCTGCGCACCCGCTCCCGAAACTCCACCCCCGCCTGTTCGTCGGCCTTCTTCTTGGCCGATGGCGCCCCCGTTTTAGCCTGCGGAGCATTCCAGGGCATTCGCGACGCCCAATCTCGCTTCTGGGCGATCTGCAGGCCGAGCAAACCCCGGCCTTGGGGACGCGCGGTCGGCCTCGATCCCGGCACGCCTACGAGCCGCTCGTAGACCGGAGCGGTCAACCGCTCCGCGGCGACCGGCCCGCCTTCGAGGGGCGGCGTTTCCGCCGAGGTCTCGGCAGGCGGAACCGCGCCGACCGAGCCCGCGGGCCCACATGATCCGATCCGATGAACCATGGCCAAACTCAGCGGAAGATCCGTTCGATGAGCCGGTTCGAGTCGTCGATGAGGCTTCGAGTCATGTTGATGATCTGGTCCCGCTGCTTGGTGACCTTGTCGAGCTCCGCGAACAGGGTCTCGCGGCTCATCGTCAGCTTCGGCGCCCGTACGGCGTGCGCCTTCTCCTTTTCGCTCGTGACCTTCTCTTTTTCGGTCCGAAGCGCAGTGGCCTGTCCGCGGTTCTCGTCGAGCTTCGACCGGATGGCCTCCACCTCCTTCGACATCGGATCGGCCCCGCCGGCGATGAGGACCCGGCGCTCCTCTCTCAGCGCGTCCGCCTCGGCGTTCAGCTGCATGAGGCGAGTCTGCACGTTGTCGAGCCGGGCGTCGAACCGGCCGCGGACGAGATCCCACTCCCCGCTGGCCTGGTCGAGCTTCACGAGTTTCTGCAGTTTGTCCTCCCGCTCCTTGTCGGCGTATTGGCTGAAGAGCAGCATAAAATAGAAGATCTTGTCCTGCAGCGAGAGCGCCGGGTCGTCGAGCACCGCGCCGAGCTTCGCTGCCCTCTCGAGAGCGAGGTTCGAACGCTTCGTAAGGTCCTCGTCGACCGGGTCTGCGTCCCCGGCGGGCCCGTCCGGAGGTCTGGTCCCGTTCGCCGGCTGCTGGAAATCCTTTGTCGTGCCTTCAGGATCGACCGCCATCGAGCCGATGGCCAAGAGCGTGCCCCGCCCGAGCATCTCGAGCGCCTGCGCGATCTCCCCCGCCTGGCGTACCGCGTTTTCGACCGCGTCTCGGGCACCCTCCGCGGTGGCCCGGATCCGCTCCACCTCCGCCTTCTGCGCCGCGGCTTCCCGCTGCGCCGACTCGAGGTCGGCTCGACGCGGGTCTCCCTCCGGCGCCCCTGCGAGCTGGGCTTCGATCTTCGCCGCCGCGCTCTCGAGCTGGCCGAGGCGGCGCTCGGCCCCGGACAGCGCGCGCTCCTGGTTCTTCAAAACCCCCTCGGCCGTGTCGCGGGCGCTGGCGACCTCGCCGAGCTGCGCGGCCAGGGTCGCCAGCTGCTCGAGCGCCGGCTTCAACGTCTCTGCCGGCACCCCGAGCTGGCCGAGATAGGCCACGAGCCCCTCCGCAAACGCGAACCCGTCCACTGGCTGACCGTTTCGCACGACGTCGGCGATCGCGGTCTTGATCGCCGCCTCGAGCGGCTCTCGCTGCTTCGGCGGCAACTGGCAGACGTCGGACGCGTCGGCGAAGTATCGGTCCCACAGGCGGCGAGCGCTGCCCGCCGGATCGGCGAGCTCGAGCCCCGGGGGCAGGGTGTCGGTCCCCGCCATCGCCCCGGCCGCCGCCGCCTCGCGGTCGTTCGCGACCTCGATCCCCATTCGGCCCCCTCGAAACTGCCCGAGGTCGTCGAGGTTCAAGAGGGATCGGGTGAACCCTCGCAGGCCGGCGGCGCCGCTGAGCCGGTCCGCTGCCTGGGGCTCGACGCCGAGCTTCGCCGCGACCAGCTTCGCGATCGATCGGCCCGAGAACTCGTCGATCCGAGTCTCGATCCGAGGCGGTAGGCGTTTTCCCTCGAGGGCCTGGAGCCGGGTGAGGGCGTTTTCGGCCCCGTCTCGGTGGGCAGGGATCTGGGCGAGCTCCCCCTGGATGCGCTTCAGCAGCTCGAGCCCTTGCGCCGGGCGGCCGTCCGGTCCGGTCAAGGCCCGCTCCACCGCGCGTCGGATCGCGGCCACCTGGCTCCCGCTCGCCGTTCGAAACCGCTCCGCGAGCTCGGGCTGCTTGGCCCGGTCGGCCCGATCGGCCAGCTGACCGAGCGCCTCGCGCACCAGCTTGTCCGCGTCGGGCTTTGGCTTGGGAGTCGAACCCACTCGGTTGCCGATGAGCGCGCCCATCGGTCCGAGACCCCCGGCCCGAGGACGCGCGCTCGACCCACCGCCGCCCACCACCCCTTCGGGCAGAGAGGACGGGCGCTCGACTGCGCCGCTAGCGCCCAAGACCACTTGCTGCACCTTCTTGGCCGCGAGGTCGGCGCCCACCTCCGCCGCCACCCGAAAGCCCTCTTGCGCCGCCGCGGCGAGCCGCATGTGCACGGTGCCCGGCGCGCCAAAGCCGGCGGCGAGCATGCGCATCGCCACGTTGGTCCAGTTCGACACCCCGCCGCTCGACCCGGCGAGATCGATCTGCTGCTCGGCCGCGTCTCGGATCACCCCGCCGATCCGGGGTCCGAATCGCCGCTCCACTCCGAGCTGGTCGAACATCAAGTTGAGCGCGTGGTTGCTGGCGAGGCCCCGGACCTCGTGCTGGCCGTCGGCGCCGGCCTGTACGGACATCTTGCGGTGGTCGAGTTCGGTCGGGCGCCCACTCAGGTCGGGGGCGGCCTTCGCCGCCATCGTCCGCCGGAGGAACGACTCGGCCGCGCCGAGCAGCTCGTTTTCGACCACCCGGGCCGCGCTCGTCCCCAGAGAGCCGCCGAGCTTCTGGTCGTTGTCGGGGGACAGCAGGTCTTTTCGGAGCTGCTCGAGGAACGCGGCTCCGGCGGGGCCCACCAGCTCCTTCACCGCCGGCACGTCGTCGAGCGAGAGGCCCTTGGCGACCTCGCCGAACACGTTCTTGAGCCGCTGACCGATCTTGAGGTCGACCGCCTTCTTTCGGTCGACCGGCTGGCCGGAGCCGGGGCGCTTGGATGGGGAGTTTCCCTGGACGATCGACATCGCGGACCTCGGGCCACCGCCCTCGTGGAGCGGTTATCGGACAATGTGGGATGAAGTTGCGCCCACCGACCTCAGGATGCCCACGCCCCGCCGCTCCGTCCATCCGCCGAGCCGGCGACGCCGGGGCCACGAGGGCGCCAGTCCGGAGGGTACGGGGTGAGGCCGCGCTCGGCGGCCCGCTTCTGGACCGCCTGGAGGCTGCTCGCTCCGGCGGTGACCACGGGGAGGTGATGAAAGGAGAGGCCGGCGTAGAACAGGCGGTAGTGAAAGAAATTCTTCTGTACGAGCACGTCGGCCCGCCGGGGCTCGAGGCCGAGCTGGCGCCAGAACCGGGGGTGAATGGGGAGGGGCGCCTGTTCCGCCACCGCGACCTGAAGGCGCCCGGCGTCGAGCCGAACCAGCCGCCCCAGCTCGTAGTCGACCTTCGCCGCCACCTTGGCCTCGAGCCGGACCTCGGGCTGGCCGTAGCCGGGGGTCCCGCGGAGGACGAACGTCGATGTCTCGCCCACTTCGAGGTCCCACGTCGCCTCCACGAGCGCCGGATCGTGAACGGGCACATAGGCGGTGAGCGGCGCCCCTGCGCCGAGCAGCCCAGCGACGATCCGCGTGTTGCCCCCGGGCGCGCCCGCGCCGACCACGTCATCGGCGTCCACGAAGGTCACCGGCCCGAGCCGTCGCCACGGGGAGCGCCGCGCCTCCTCTATCGCCTCGTCCACCCCGAGCATCGGGGGCAGCGGAACGTCGCGCACCGCCCAAACACGGTCGGCGATTTCGTCGGCGAGGCGCTCCGCGAGCTCTGGATCGCCGTCGGTGCTGACGTGCACCGCCCACCCGAGGTCCGGCGCGCTCGTGAACGGGTGGACCATGAGGAGGCTCGCGGTGAGCACCCGCCGGTCCCGCTCGAGCCGGCGGAGGTGTCGAAACACCGAACGCATCGGCGGCAAGAAGTCGATGGTGATTCCGCCGCCGAGCACCATCGGCAGCTTCCTGAACGCGTGGACCGGCCGAATCTGCCCCCGAAGGGCTCGGATCAGCCGGTTTCCGGCTCGAAACCCAGTGGGGGCGAGGTCCCAGTGGGGGTTCGTGCGGTAGGCGACGAGAACGTCGAGCGGCTCGACGACCTCGGGGCTGAGGTGGGCGTGAAGGTCGAAGCTGGCCGCGATCTTCGGGACCGGACCCACGGTCTGTCGAACTCGGTCGAGAATCACCGCCTCCGGGGATTGTGGAAGCCCCTGCACCTCCATCGAGCCGTGCAGCGCAAGATAGATGCCGTCCACCGGACCGGCGCCGTCGAGCCGCTCGAGCTGCTCGTCGAGCAGCGCGAAGAACGCGCTCTGGGTGAGCGGGCCGCTCGGCACGGCGAGCCGAGACGCGAGCGGAACCGTTTTCACCCCGCCGGCGGCCCGGGCGGCCTGCACGAAGCCGGTGAGCTCCGCCGCCGAGGTGAGGCCGGGGAGCTCCTTTCCCTTCAGCTCGCACGCTGCGGCGAGCTCGTCGCCAGCGAGCGCGAACCGGTTCTCGAACCCATCGAGGCCGGTCAAGAGGGGGGAGTTGGCGTTGGCTTCGTGAAAGATCCGCCCGTAGGCCACGCGAAGCGGCCGCCCCCCCCGTCCGAGCGCGATCACGAAAACAGCGCTCCCACGAACGCGGAGAGCAGGCGCTCTCGAACCGGCGGGGGCGCGGCGTCGAGCAGGCGATGGATCGGCGCCGACCGCTCGGGCAGACGCCCCTCGGTGATGCCGAGCCCGGCCATCAGCGATGGGATGGAAGACTCGGTGAGCCCATCGAAGAGCGCCGCCATCTCTTCAGGGCCTTCGGCCGGCGAGAGGTCCGATGACAAGCGCTCGAGGTCCGCGGCGAACACCTCGACCTGGGCCGCGTTCTGTGGGTTCAAGGTGAGATGGATGTGAGCCGGCGATGACCCGAAGCGGTACGTCGGCTGGACGTACCAGCCTTCGGCGGCGAGCCGGTCGGCGAGCTCGAACACGTCGCCGGCCGGGCGCCCCGGCGCGGCGGCGGTGGTGAACGCGACGAGCGGCATGTCCGGCCGAGCGAGCAGCGACAGCCCCGGGGCCCGCTCGATGCGGTCCATCAGGAGCTCGGCCGCCGCCCAGGTCTTCTCCGCCGCGGCCGAAAACCCTTGTCGGCCGAGCTTCAGCAGCACCGCGAGCGCCGCCCCGTGGGCCGCGACCGACTTCGAGCCGAGCGTCGTCGAGTTCACGATGGCGTAGCCACTCCACTGGGCGCAGGCAAAATAGTGGGCGTCCCGAAGCTCGGGCCGGGCCATCAGCAGCACCGAGGCCCCCTTCGGGGCGAACCCATACTTGTGAAGATCCATGGAGAGGCTCGTCACCCCTTCGACCGACAAATCGAACTCGGGGACGGGCCGAACGTGGCGCAAAAAAGGGAGCACCAAGCCCCCGACGCACGCATCGACGTGGCACAGAGCGCCATAGTCCCGCGCGATCTGGGCCAGCTCGGGGATGGGATCCACCACGCCGTGGGCGTAGCTCGGCGCCGAACCCACCACGAGCACGACGTTCTCATCCATCTTCTGCTTGGCGTCCTCGGGCAGGGCGCGAAAGTCCGGCCCCACCGCCACCGGCACGACCTCGACCCCCAGGTAATGGGCCGCTTTGTGAAACGAGGCGTGGGCGGTCTCGGGCAGCAGCATCTTCGGCCGGGCGACCCCACGAGCCGCTCGAGCATGATCCCGGGCCGACTTCACGGCCAGCATCACGCTCTCGGTGCCGCCGGCGGTGGCCGTCCCGACCGCCTCGCTTTTGGCCCGCGCGATGTCGAGGCACGCTCTGACGAGGCGCCGCTCGATGGCCCGGACGGAGGGATAGACGGTTGGATCGAGGCCGTTTGCCCCCATGCAGGCGGCGAAGGCGTCTCGGGCGAGGGCGCGGACCGGTTCACCGGCGTCGTAGACGAAGGCGAAAGCCCGCCCGTCCGGGGCGAGGTCGCGGGACCGCTCGGCGGCGAGCCATTCGAGGATGTCGGGGTCGGCGAGGCCGCGCTCGGGAAACGCTGGGGACATGGGTCGCTCCTTGGGCCGAACGGTAGGCGACAGCCGGCCCGAACTGAACCCTCCCCCGGTCAGAAGCTGGGCGAGAAGCTCACGGGGTCAAAACTGTCCCCGCCGCGGACGCCGCGGTTTCGCGCCCCCTGGTCCGGGAGAATCTGCAAGCGGAGCGCGCACGGAGGTCTCGGTGCGCGCCCCTTTCGGTCGGAGCTCCGGCGCGTGCCCGATCCGCCGCAGCAGCTCGTTCGAGTTCAGCGCCGGCTCGCTCCCCACCGGAGCCGAGGCTTCGGCGCCGGGCGACGAGACTTTTCCGAGCAAGCGGCCGAAGTCGGCCTGGGCCGACTTCACCGACTCGAGCACGTCGCTTCCCGGCACCAGCGTGGGCGCGAGTCGGCCGAGCAGCGCGAACAAGGCGCCGGCCGCCTCGGTCGAGCCTTGGTTGTGGTGGAGCTCGGCGCCGAGCGCGAGCAGCCCGGCGATGGCCACCGGGAGGCTCGGATCATGGCGCTCGTTCTTCAGCACCCGCTCCAGGAACCGGACCCCATCCTCATCGAGAATCCAGGGGCCGGCTTCGGAGGCGGTGAGGAGCCGAGAGGCGATCTCGACGATCGGATGCTCGAGCGGAGAGTTCATCGCAAAGATGCCGAATCACTCCACCGGTCGGCCGTCGCGACCGATCGTGGGCCCGAGCTCGCCGGCCGGGAGCCGGCCCGCGATGTCCGGCGGCGTGGAGGTCTGGCCGCTCCAGTAGTTCTTGACCGTCTCCGCGTAGGTGACTTGGGCGGCCCCGATCTGGCCCGCGAGCTGTCCATAGTGTCGGGACGCGTCGAGTTGCCCCTGGCGGCCGAGCTGTTGGCCGAGCTGGGCGAAGTGGTCCGCGGTCGCGGCCAGGGCGTCCACCACCTTGTGGGCGTGCGGGGTCCCGTGCGCGCCGACCCGAAAACCGCCGTCGTAGGCCACCCGCTCGGGGATTCCTCCCTGCCCGTCGTTGACGAGCCGGTCGAGGATCGCCTGGGCGTCCGCGCTCGGATCGAGCTTCCGAGGGTGGGTGCTTGGCCCGTAGTCGGCGCGACGGGCCACGTGCTCGGCCGAAAAGCTGCGTCTGGTTGCGTCGGGCACCTGCGCCCGGGGGCTCATCGAGGACATGGACCGGTTATCGAGTGACAGCCTCCCCGGTTGCGCGAAAGCACCTTTCGGCACAGTTCAGCCGATTCGGCGTAGTCGGCCTATTCGCGGACGGACAACACGTCGAGGAGCAGGGCCTCGGTCCGCGCGGAGGCGCCCTCCTCGCGAGCACGGGCGAGCGCCTCCGCCGCCGGCACGAGCCCGGGCCGGTCCTTTTCGCACTCCGCCACGTACCCGTGCTCGACCAAGGTGCTCTGACCGGGCGAAGCCTCGCCAGACCACAAGCGCAGCGGCGGGCCGAGGCCATGAGACTGGGCGAGCCGGGCCGCTTCGAGGTCTTCGGTCCCGGGAGCAGCGCGGCTCTCGAGGCCAGCCCACGGCTCCGACGGGGTAGGATCGGGGGAACGCACCTCGGAGGCGACCGCCAGCTTCACCTCGAGCACGGGCGACGGCGACCTCGACAGGCAGACCCACGGCTGCCCCTCCACCATGGCGAGCGGGAGGATCTCGATCTCATCTTCGAGATTATCGAAGATTTGCATCGGAAAAGATGGTCCGTCTGGGCGCCCGCCGACGGTATGGCGCACGTCCGCGTCGAGCAGACGACCGCGCCCGGCAAGCTCGACCACGCGCTTCGGAGTGACCACCGCGCCGTCCGGCCCGGCTTTGGACGGAGGGCGCGGTGGGGGCTCGACCGCCGCCGGCGCCAGCCCGAGCGCCTCGAACGCCCTCCCGTACGCCACCCGGGCCCGGGCCACCTCCCCGAGGTCGCCGCGTCGGATCGCAGACAGCACCTCGCCCGCGGACAGCCACCGGAGCCCGAGCAGGTCGGGGCGCTCGAGCCCGCCCCCGTCGCCGGTCGGCAGACCGTCGAGCGTCACCTCGGCGAGCACCGGGAAGTCGGCCTCGGTCGACCACGACGGCATGGTCGGCACCGGTCCCCCGAGCCGGCGGGGCTCGCCCACCACCAGGAGCCCAGCCTCCTCGCTCGCCTCCGCCCGGGCGAGGGCCTCGAGGCTCTGCCCTGGATGATCGAAGCGGCCCCCGATCAGGCCATCCTTTACGTAGGGCCGCCCCCGGAGGACCCGGGCCGGGCGGGTGTCTCCCGTCTTCACCGCGAAACGCAGGCCGTCTTGCGTCCAGCGAAACCCGATCACGATGGCGACGTCGTGGCCCGGTCCGGACAGGACCTCCACCGGCTCGCCGCGAACCAAGAACGTTCGCAGGCGCAGGTAGCCGGAGAAACGCTCGGCGACGAGCTCGGTCACTCGAGGCTCTCCGGCCCGAGCATGGTGACCGAGTCGGCCACCACCTGGAGGTCGTTGGCGAGGCCTTCGGGGAAGGACGCAACCTCGACCCGCATCCCCCACCGCCGCAGCAGCCGCACCAGCGGGGCGAAGTCTCCGTCTCCGGAGCCGAGTACGACCGTCTCGACTTGCCCCCTCAGCTCGACCGCCTCGACCGCGATGCCCATGTCCCAGTCTGCCTTCGCCGTCCCGTCCGAGAACAGCTTCGGCTTCTTGATCCGCAAGTCCCAGCCGGCCCGGCGAAGGGTGTCGCAAAACGCGCCGAACTGGGCCCCTCCGTTGTCCACCACGAACGCCACCGCCCGCCGGCGCCTCCGCCCTTGGGAGAGGTTCTCGATGAGGGCAGCGAAGTTCACCTTGCGGCGCCAGGAGGTCGAGGCGGTCGCGGCGAGGTTGGCCTGATCGAGCAGGAGGGCCACGGTGCCCGGCTCGGCGGCGCCGTCGCCGGCGTCGAGCGGACGGCGCTCGAGCTCCGCCGCCCGCCGCCGGACCGCCCGCAGCTCCTCTCTCAGTTCGTCGAGGTCGCTTCGCAATTTGGCCTGCTCGCGCTCCGCTTGCTCCGCCGCCCGGGCGGCCGCGGCCTCGGCGGCGGCGAGCCGGCGGGCGAGCTCCTCCCCGCTGCGACGGCTCCGCTCGAGCTCCTCCTGCGCTGCCGATAGATGCTGGGACGACGACGCGAGCTTCTCGAGCCGGCGGATCTTCTGCTGCATCTCTTCCGCCGCCGCCCGGGCCCGGGCCTCGCCCTCGAGCACCTGCTGGGCGAGCGCCTCCTTGGATTCGAGGTCGCCAAGCTGCCCCCGGAGCTCACCGAGCTGCTGATCGAGGTTCTCCTTGGCCTCGCTCTCGTGGCGGAGGATCCGCTCCTTGATCCCAATTTGCGCGAGCAAGCGGGCCCGCTCCTCCTCGAAGCGGGAGACCTTCGACTCGAGGCTCGTCACCCGGTCCGCGGCCTCCGCGAGCCGGTCAGCCTGCTCCTTCAGCTTCAGGGCCAGCTCCCGCCCGTCCGCCGCCTCCCCCTTCCCCTCGATGAGGGCCTGCGCCGCGGCGAGCTTCGACGCATCGTCCACCACCTGCTCGAGCACGCCGCGAGCGAGCGCGCGCACCGCCGGCCGCTCGTCCCGAGCGAGCGCCCACACCAGGCGAGCCCGCTCCCGCGGAAACGCGATGGCCCGGTACCCGCGCACCCGCGCCTCCGCCTCCGACTCGGCGAGCGCGACGACGAGATGGCGCTCCTTGGCGCAGGTGCGGTCCATCTCCTTCATGACCTGAAAGGCCACGTCGTCGTCGGAGGAGAACTGCTCGGCGATGTGATCGACCAGCACCCGCCGGTCGAGATCCTTGACCCTGGCCCCCCGCGGCGCGCCGGGCGGAGGCTTCATCCTGGCGGTGATCTGCTCGGCCGACCGCCGTTCGAGACCGTCGAGCAGCACGAGGGCCAGCGCGGGGCTCTCGAAGACCCCCTTGAGCGCCGCGGCCGCCTCCCTGAACTCCCGCGACCGAAATTTCGGTGTCGATGGATTCACGGGCGCTTCGCCGGCAGCGGGGCTCGCACGTGGACCGCTTCGGGGGCGGCCTGCTGACGGCGGCCCGAGCAAAAGACGATGGGGCTGCTCCCGGGCCGAGGGTGCCCGGCGAGCCTCACCGCCTTCGATCCCGCCGACTCGGTCCGGCCCGAAGCGGGTGCACGCCTCCAGTCTTCCATCGTGATCTCGGGGTATCGGGCCCACCGCCTTCGAGTTGCGGCTTGTCTTGGCGCCCGCTCGGTTCGATGTAGTCTCTCCACGATGGACGAGCAAGCGCCCGACGCGATCGGTCCGCCCCGGCTCGTGCTCCGGGTGGACGCGAGCCTCGACCCGGCGCCACCGTTTCCTCGGGTGCTGCGGGCGGTCCTCGTTGGCCTCCTCTTTTCGGTGTTCCCGGTGCTGCTGACCAGCGTCGTGCTCACGAGAGAGGCGACCGAGTTCGATCCCCAGGCGCTGACCGCCGCGATCCCGGTGGTCGCGACCTCGGTGTGGTTGTCCCGGCCGCGGGACCGCTGGTACGCGGTCGGGGCCGACGGCTTCGCGCTCGGCGAGCGGTTCTTCGGCCAGGTCCGCTGGGAGCTGTGCCGGTTCGGCGAGACGACGGGGCTGCGGATCGAGATCTTGCCCCCGAAACGGGGGGACGATGACCATGTGGCATACCGTTTCACGTTCGAGGGCAGCCAACGCGTCGTCGTCGAGGGTCGCGCCCGCGGGACCCCAGGGTCCATCCCATCCGCGAAGGGCCTCTCCCACGGCCACGAGCTCGTGGCCCTGCGCGCCGCGGCCGACGCCTACGAGCGCGCCACCGGCCGGGCCCCCGAAGGCGCCGAGCTGCTGATCCCCTGAGGGCCGAGGTCGGCATCCCCGTTCGGACGCATTTCGGACCTCGCACGGTCGAGGCGTGCCTGCTGCCGCCGGTCGAGTCGGTCACGGTCGAGGATCTGGTCGAAGTGGCCAGGACCTATCTATCGAAAGAGAACCTGGAGTGGTCCTTCATCGGAGACATGCGAAAAAATTCACAACCGGCTCTCATTCAGTGGAAATCTCACCTTCTACAAGTTGGAGAAGGCGAAATGACCGCTGTTGGACGCGTCCCCTCACGAGAGAGCGGCGCATCGTTCACCCGTCGAGCTCGAACCGCTCGGCCCAATCTGGGAGGGTCAGGGGGAACAGATCCCGGAGCGCCCGGTCGCCGTAGGCGCGGCGCTCGATGAAGCGGCGGCGCAGCGACAGCGCCTCTTCGACGAGAAGTCGGTCCCGCGCCGGCTCGGCCTCGAACAAGAGATCGATCTGCCGGCAGAAGGCGTCGGCCACGAACGCGAACGGGACCTGCAGCGCGATGTCCGGGAGGTCGAGAAACAGCGGGTCGAGCGTCTCCGGATTCAGACCCCGGGGGAGCTTTGCGCCCGGGTCGAGCCGGCGGGCCAAGTTGAAGAACGCCTTGGCGCCCCGCTCGAGCGCCAGCCCGTACCGGCGGCGCAGGTCTTGGCGCGAACCCACGAGCACCGACAGCAGCGTGAACCCGAGCACGAGCTCGAACGGGGCCCGGCTCTGAAAGAGCAGCGAAGAGAAGCTCTCCGCTCGCTCCGGTGGCGGCCGGTGCTCGGTGAGAAACCGGCTGATCTCGGACAGCAGCGGCTCGAGACCGTCCGGGTCGCCCGCGTCGGCGAAGACCTGGGGAACGAAGCCCGCCATCGGCCGACCGAGGTCGAGCGGAGGCAGCTCTTCGCCCCGCCGGGCCGCGGCCAGGACCCGGGCCGGACTCGCGCCCTGGCGCTTTCGCTTCGGGCCCGGACCGGGTCCGCCGCCCGTTTGCCCCCCAGGCGGCACCACGCCGAGCACGCCAGAGGCGCTCCACCGCGTGGGCCGGGGCGAATGGGGATCGAGCCGCCGCCCCGGAGGCACCACCCCGGTGACATCGGTCCCGCGCTGCCACCGGCTGGGCGACTCGGGGGGCGGTCCGCGTCGGCCGGCGCTCAGGGTCCCCCCTCGGCCACGGTGGCCGGCTGGCCGAGGCCAGCGAGCGTGGTCCCGATGCGGTCCTGAAGGTCCCGGACCATGCGGGCGCCCACGACGTAGTCGCTGCACATCACCGAGAACGCGAGCAGCTCGCCGTCCTGGGTGGCGACGTAACCGGTGAGCGCGCTGACCCCGGAGAGCGTGCCCGTCTTGGCCCGCAGCCGCCCGGCCGCTGGCGAGTCGGTGAAGCGCCCGTGAATGGTCCCGGAGGCCCCCGCCACCGCGAGCGAAGCCACGAACTCGGGAGCGAGATCGAAGCGACGGTGCATCGCCGCCAAGACCCGGGTGAGCTGGGACGGAGTGAGCCGGTTCACGTCGTTGAGCCCCGAGCCGTTGCCGAGGATCGCGCCGTCCGGGTCCACCCCCGAGGCAGCGAGGAACCGCTGTAGCACGACCTCGCCCTTCTCCCAGGTCCCCGGTGCGCCGAGCACCTCGGCCGCGGTCGTCTTCAGAATCTGCTCCGCCATGAAGTTGTTCGAATACTTGTTGATCACCGAGACGATCTCACCGAGCGGCGGGCTGTATCGGACCGCCACCGGCTCCGTGCCGCTGAGTGGCATCGCGCCGTATCGCAATTTCCCCTTCACCTTGACGCCGCGCAGTTTGAGGATGTGCTCGAAGCTCTCCCCGGCGAAGCGGTCCGGACGATGGATTCGGCGGCGGAGGGTCTGTCCGTAGGGCTCGTCGGCCGCGATCTCGCCCCGGGCGGTGACGATGACCCCGCCGTCCGCCCGTCTCGTGGTCCCAAACCAGATTCGCGACCGGGTCCCCGGCCCGCGGGTGCTGACCGTGGAGACCCCCTCGAGGCTCGCGACCGGCGGCCACAAGAACAGGCGCGCGGGGGCGCCGACGTGGTCGCCAGGGACGAGGCGGGCCTCGAAGGTGTTGAAGTTCACCGAGAAGGCCCCGACCGGGGCATTGTAGGCGTGGTCGCCCACCTCCTGGTCCCAGCCCGGCCCTTCGGCGCGGTCGTCGAAGAAGCTGGCGTCGATCACGAGGTTGCCCGAGATCACGTCGATCCCGGACAGCGCGACGTCGTTTGCGAGCGCAAACAGCGCCTCCGTGGTCAGGGATGGGTCGCCCCGGCCCTGCACGTAGAGGTCCCCGTCGAGCACCCCGCCTCGGACCGATCCCTCGCGCCGAACCACCGTGCGAAACCGGTACCCGGTCCCGAGCTCGGACAGCGCCGCCCCGGTGGCGAGCAGCTTCATGTTGGACGCGGGGTTGAACAGACGGTCGGCCTGGTGGGCGTAAAGGGTCCGGTCGTCGGAGAGCCGGCGGACGTGCACGCCCACCCACGCGTCCTCGAGCCCGGAGGACCGGAGGATCGAGGCCATCTCGGCGCCGAGGCGGCTTTCGAGCGGGTCGGGAGCGCCGACGACGGCCAGCGCGAGCAGAGAGAGGATCGGGGCAGGCATCGGCTCTCCGGGACGGCGGAGCCTAACACCATGGCCGCGGCCCTGCGCACCGGTCGTCCCGCTGACCCCGGCGCTCCCCGGGACGGAGCAAAGTCGGCGCGAAAACGGGCGAGATCGCCGGGGGCTGGCGCCAAATCCTCGCTTTCGAGGTAGCTTCGGGAGGTGGGGCTCGGCGACGACATCGGTCAGCTGCTGGTCGGCGGCTTCGAGGGCGAGCGGCCGGATGGCCGGTTCTGCCGTCTCGCCCGGGAGGGGAAAATCGGCGGCGCGATCCTGTTTCGCCGCAACCTCACCGGCGGCCTCGCCGACGCCCGGGCGCTGACCGACGAGCTGCACCAGCTCGCCCCGGAGCCGCTGCTCGTCGCGGTCGATCAAGAAGGGGGCCGGGTCGCCCGCCTCGGGGCGCCGTTTCCAAAGCTGCCCCCGATGCGGCGGATCGGGGCCACCCGAGATCCGGGAGTGGCGGAGCTCGCCGGAGCTGTGCTCGGCGCCGCCCTGCGGGTCGTCGGCTTCGACCAGAACTACGCCCCGGTGCTCGACGTGGACACGAACCCCGACAACCCGGTCATCGGGGACCGCGCGTTTTCGTCCGATCCGGAGACGGTCGGCCGGCTCGGCGCCGCGTTCATCGCCGGCCTGCAGTCCGAAGGGGTGGCCGCGTGCGGCAAGCACTTCCCGGGGCACGGCGACACCGACCTCGACAGCCACCTCGCCCTGCCCCGGCTGCCGCACTCCCTCGACCGGCTCCGGCGAGTGGAGCTGCCCCCGTTTTCGCAGGCGAGCGAAGCGGCGGCAATGATGACCGCGCATGTCGTCTTCTCGGCCCTCGACCCCGATCTTCCAGCGACGCTCTGTGCACCCGCGCTCTCCCTCCTGCGAAAAGAGCTGGGTTATGACGGGGTCATCGTGAGCGATGACCTCGAGATGGAGGCCCTCTCGCGGTTCGGGGACGTGCCCGACACCGCGGTGGCGGCGCTCGCGGCCGGCTGCGATCAGCTGCTCGTATGCCGGCACCCCGAGCGGCTCGAGGCAGCGTACTTCGCCATCGCCTCGGCGGCCCGAGACGGCCGGCTCGACCCGGCACGGCTCGCGGCGAGCGCGGCCAGGGTCCGCCGAATGAAGTCGGGCTACGTGCGGACCGGGCCTCCGTGCGCCGACTTGGAGGCGGCGCTGCCCTGGCAGCGATACCGAGCGCTCCTCGACCGGCTCGGGCCGCTCGGAGAATTCGGCCCGGACCCGACCGAGCCACTTGCCTAAGGTCCTTGCAATCGGAGCTGGCGCGAGCGTACCCTTCGAAGACCATGATTCCATTGGTTCTAACCTTCCTTCTCAAGGGACTGCTCGTGCTGCTGGTAGCCCGCCTCCTCCCTGGCGTTCACATCCGGGGCTTTGGGTCTGCGATAGGGGTTGCGGTGGTCTACGGGCTCCTGACCGCGCTGTTTCAGTGGGCTCTCGTCGTGCTGTCCCTACCCCTGGTCATATTGAGTTTCGGGTTGTTCATGCTCGTCATCAACGGCTTTCTGCTCTGGCTGACCGACAAACTCATTGTTTCCTTCCGAATCGATGGGTTCATGCCGCTCGCTCTGGCCACCGTTCTGATCACCGTAGGCGACATCGTCGTGCACTCGGCGGTGGGCCAGATCTTCCGAGCCTGACATCATGAGGACCCCGGTTCGAGCGAGGTTCGGGGGCTTGATCGGGATCGTCGCCGCTTGCGCGCCTCAATGGGCTTCGCAATCCCACCCCCCAGCCCAGCCTGCTCTCTCGCCGCCCCCTTGCAAAGAGGGTTGGCTCATGGAGGCGGAGCGCGCCGAGCCCGCGGAACCTTCGGATGCGCGCTGGCTTCTGCTTCGCTGTTTGAGCGAAAGTGGCGGCCCGCCGTCGGCGTGGCGGCTGCTCGCCGACCTCGAGCTCGACGCCGGTGAGGATCCGCGGCCCACCCTTCTTCGAGCGGTCGCGGTCCACCCCGGCGACGCCTACGCGTGGGCCGCGCTCGGCCGGGCAGAAGCGGACGCGGGGGCCATCGATCGGGCCGCGTCCGCGCTCGACCGGGCGGCGCGGCTTCGGCCGGACGACGCAGCCCTCGCCCGCGAAGCGGAGCGGGCGCGAGCCCGAAATGGCGACCATTCGGCCGAAATGGACCGTAGGGTGGCGGCGCTCATCGAAGAGGCCGAGGGGCGACGGGTCGCCGGGGACGCCGATGGGGCCCGAAAGACCATCGCCGAGGCCAGGGCCGCGGCCTCGGCGACGCTCGAGGCCCGGGTCCACCTCGCCGCCGCCTGGCTGGATCTCTCCGAAGGCGACGGCGCCTCCGCCCTCGCCGCTGCGAAGGCTGGCCTCGGCGCCAACCCGAGCCCCGCGGTGGCCGCCGACCTGTGGTGCGTGCTCGCGGAAGCGCTCCTGATGGCGGACAGCCTTCATGAGGCCGCGGAGGCGGCCGACCGGGCCCGAAAGCTCGTTCCCGGCCACCCCTGGGCCTCCACGAACCTCGCGCTCGCGCTGGCCCGGGCCGGAGCGCTCGACGAAGCGGCAGCCGCGCTCACCGAGGCGCTCGACGCCGGGCTGGCCGACCGAATCGAGCGCAGGAAGCTCGAGGCGCTCGACGGCGTGGGATCCGTGCTCACTGCCCACCCCGAGCTGGCGAGCCGCATCGACGCGGCCTACGCCCCCTGAGGCCCGCCGGCAGCTGCCGGATCTCGTTCGCGGGCCCTCGAGGTGACCCGCGCGAGGGCGGCGCACAGACCCGCCCAGGCCTTCTTCCCTTGCGATGTCAGACCACCCAAGAAGCGGGCCACGGGCCCGAGCAGGGGAGCGATGACCGGGCGCAATATGGGATGCTGCACCCCAACCACGATCTGCCCGGTCAAGCCTGGGATTGGGGTCGGCGGGAACAGCCCGAGTTCCACGCCCGCGGCGCCGTTTGGGCGCACGAACATGCCTGCGAGCAGGATGCCCGGAATGGAGATGCCCGCAGTGTCCCCGACGAGGGGATCCTTCGCGACATAGGTGAAGGGGGGGGCGACGCCGAACCCTACCCCGGCCTGGCGCGCGAACTTGCGCAGGACCATGCCCGGCCCAGCACCGATACCGCCCACGTCGGTGCCCACGGAGCGTTTGCCGGTCTCGGGGCTGACCGCGCCGATGTCGATGACCCCGACGCCGCCGGCGAATGCGAGCCCCGGGACGAGCGAAACGCCCCCGCCGAGCTGAAGCAGGACGGCGAGCTGGTCGAAGAACCTCGGCTCTTTGAGCGCCGTGAGCGCGCGGCCGACGTGGCCGAGCTCGTCGAGCGCTCGGGCCGCGTCCGGTGCGCTCTGCCCCTGGGCTCGCGCTCGGCCGAGCTCCGTCTGCAGGGCCGAAATCTCGGCCGCGACCTCCCGGTGCAGCTCCCGGACGCTCCGCGAAAGAGCGCGCCGCTCGGCCCGGGACAGGCGAGGCGCGCCGAAGCCCTCCGCCGCTATCGCCGCAGCCGGAGCGCGAGACGCCAGCGGAGCCGCGCCGACCCTCGTCATCGCGTCTCGCACCCCTTCCGGGAGCTGGATCTCGCCTCGCTCGGCGCGGTCCAGGACGCGCTCGGCGCTCGGGGCGTCGACCCGCAGGTCGGCGACGGCTTGCCATAGGCGACCCGCCTTGGGAGCGGAGTCAGGAGAAGCTCTCGCGGGTCTCGAGCGCACGGAGAAGTCATCGCCGGCCCCGGTGGCGAGGCGGTGCCAATACGGTGAATGCAAGTATGTCCATACATGATCAGACAACGGGTCGGCCTTTCGAGCGGTGGGTGCTGCGCGCGGTCAACGCGGAGCGCCGCGGACGGTACGCGGCCGCGCGCGAGGCGCTCGAGCAGGGCGTGGCGGCGTGGGGGGCGACCCCTAGGGCCGCGCCGAGCTCCCTCCTCGACGGGGCCGACCTCGCGCTGCGGGCAAACTGGCGAGACCTCGCGGAGCCGCTGTACCGGGCGGCGGCCAATGGGACGCGGCTCACACCGGACGAGCGGCTTCGCGCGCTGCGCGGCCTCGGTGTGCTCGCGTGGGACACAGGGGACCACGCCGAGGCGCGCGGTCTTCTCCGGCAGGCCCACAAAGCGATCGACGAGGCCGACCCGCGGTGGGCCGCGCTGGCGCTCGACCGGGGGCTGCTCGAACTCGCGGCGGGCGAGCTCGATATCGCCACCGGCCTCTTGGCGCGCGCGGAGCGGGCCGCGGTCGCGCACGGAGATCCGACGGATCCGCGGCTCGCGGTGATCCTGCGAAGCCGGGCGTGGATCGAGCTTTCGCAGAAAGACTCTCTGTCTCCTACCGCGCGGGCACGGATCGAGGCGCGCCTCCACCGCGCCCTCGGCCTGCTCGAAGGCGCAGACGAGGTCGACGAGGAGCGGGCGGTGGTGCTCTCGCTGCTCGAGTGCTGTCAGCGGGGCGGGCCCCTACCCGCCGAGCTCGATCCGCGCTGCCCCGGCTGACCCCGACCTTCTATCGACCGTCGAATCTGGGAATTCGCGCGACGAGATCGGGATGGTCCACGAAGAAGTTGCGGTTCCCCTGGAACTCCGCGATCGCCGCGTTGCGAGCGCGCTCATCGGGGCTCGGCGGGTCTTGCTCGTGCCACGCGCGGAGCACCCTCTCCTCTTTGATCGGCAGGGGCAGTTGGTACAGGACGCTCACGTAGAACAGGGCTCGCGCGATGTCTCCCTTCTTCAGGTCGCGAGGCTCGAAGACCACCGTGCCGTGCGCGTCCCGTCCGAGCTTCGAGCCCCCTTCCTCCCACCGGAGGCCCTTCATCACCTCCCCGAACGGGTGATTCGAGCGCCGCGAGTTCGTACTCGAGAGCGTCGGGAAGAGGTGGTGCAGGTCGGACCGGGCTTCCGTCCCCCGAACGCCCTTCGACTGCGGCCACCCGTGCTCCGTGTTCATCCCGTTGGGCCCGTCTGCGGAGGGGATTCGGTCCGTCCGGACGCGGTGTCCGGTGTAGACGTCCTCCACCGTTCCGCCCTTGCGATCGATGAACCGGAACATCGCCTCGCGCGCCGGGCGGTAGCCGAGATGCTGCTTGTCTTCCGCGGACGCGCGAAGCGCCGCGACGAGCGCCGCTCCCTCGAGCCCGTCGTACCGTCCCGGTGCGGGCGCGGGCCCACGCGACGGGACGAGGTCGGGCCGATCGGCCCGAGAGGGCGGCACCGCTGGGACTCTCGGTTGGCGCTCCGGGTCCGGGCGTTTCGACTTGGCCTTCTTGGGCGGCAGCGCGCCCATGCGGACCCCGGGCGCAACGATGCGCCCTCCTGCCTGGTCGGAGGCCCACTCTGGTCGGGGCTCACGGGCGTAGGAGGCGCCGCGCAGCCGTCCGACGAGCCCTTCGTCGGACGGTCCGGAGGCGACGCTCGAGCGCCCTGCCCAAGCGCGAATCGCCGGGTCACTGGCCGCGCTCACCCGCGATCCTGGCTTCGACCGCTCGGCCCCCCTGAAGGCGTTCGCCGGCCCAAGGGCCAACATCGGCGGCAACGCGATGGGGCCGTCCTTGACTCGCGTGCCCGCCCTCATGGTTTCGGGTTTTCCTGGTCCGTCATAGTAGGTTAAGGTGTGAACTAGATGCCGATGTAGGTCAAGAAGATTCTTTAAGGCCTTTCGCAAGGGATCTTGCGGGCTCCGGGACGGCACCGAGGGAAACCGGGACGGTTTTGTCCTGGTCGCAGCCGCTTCCCCACGGGAATTCGTGGCAGCGACGGATAGGGACCCCGATTTGGCCGGACTGGGCACGAATCTCTGAGACGGTTGCGGCGACAAGAGGCTCGGAGCGTTCCGGCAATCCATGAAAACAACCTCTTGCGGCCCATTCAGCGACGGCACGGGGGTTGCTTTGGCGTGCTCCGTCCGCATCGCGGACTCCAGGAGGACCCATGAACATCAGGAAACTCACCCTCATCCCGGTTCTGGCCGCGGCCTTCGTCGCCTGCGACGACGCGGAGAACCTCAACTCGACCCCGGACGCCGGAGCCGACCTCGGGACCGATTCGGGGACGGACAGCGGCGATACCGGCACCGACGCCGGGAGCGGCGACGCCGGAAGCAACGAGCCCTACCCCTTCCCGCCCCCGGCGCTGACCGTGGACCTCGCCCCGATCGTGACCCAGGGGGTTTTGGAGCTCACCTCGGTCTATCCGGAGATCGACCCCAACGAGACCCCGCAGGTTTGGTTTCGCGACGGCGCCGGCGGCACCGGGCCGTTCACCGACTTCTCGGCGCTGTACGTGATCATGCAGGTGCCCTCGTCGCAGGTGCTCTCGGGCGCCGACCCGTTTCTCGGCGGCCGGGCCGAGATCGACCACGTCGCTTGGACCTTGATCCTCCAGGGGACCGAGAACACCCCGTTCGAGACCCGCCGGATCCGGTTCGTAGACCTTCCGTCCGGCGAGACCGGCCTCGCCGTCTACGCCGACGCTTCAGGCGCGGTGGAGTTCGCCGCCGGGACCTCGGAGGCCACCGTCCGGACGGTGACCGACGCCATCGTCGCCCAGAACCGGGGAATGACTTACGAATACTTGGGGAACCTCGGTCCCCCGATGGTCGCCTACGACGGGCTCGTGCCGTCGCAGCTCGTGTCCGTGCACGCCGCCTTCGCCGCCGCGGCAGAAGTCACTGAGGTCTTCGTGAACCCGGAGACCTACATCGGTCCGGTGGAGTTCGCCCCGGCGGTGGATCTCACCGGACAGGCTTCGGTGAACCTCCTGACCTACACCACCGTCTCCGGACCGCGGCGCGAGGAGTTCTGGTTCACCACCGCCCCCTCGCTGCGCGAGCCGTTCGGTCCGGGACGGATCGACGGTTCCATGAACCAAGGCTACCGGGCCACCGTCGCCCCGGCGCTCGACGCCGCCCGGTGCGCCGCGACGGTGGAGGCGCAGTTCCCGTTCCTGACCGCGACCAGGGACGGCTTGGAGCTTCGCATCGAAGGGGACCGGCGCCCGCTCGACGAATCGGCCGCCACCTTGCTCCGATACCCCTGCATCGACGCGCTCACCGCGATCTCCGACTGAGCGTCCTCCCCCGCGTGCAGCCCCACCGCTCAGAACTTTCCGGCCAAATCCAGACGTCGGCCGCAGGACTTCTCTCGAGATGATCCCGGCCTGCGAATCCCCGCCACGTGCCAAGAGCCGCCCGAAGGAGCGCCGCGCGGCCTCCTTTGCCCCTGCATCGAAGGGGGCAGCGCCGGTCGATGTGGGGTAGAATCCCTGCATGCGGTTTGGATCGACGCACGAGTCTCGGTACCCGGCCGGCGCGCTGTTCGAGACCTACCGCGACCACCTGGCCCACTTTGGGCCCAGGCTCGATGGCGTGCAGGAGGTGCAGCCGGTCCACCTAGAGGAGCACGGGCCGGTTCAGGTGCTCGTGCACCGGTGGAGCGGCGATCCGAAGGCCCTGCCCGGGCCGCTGCGCATGTTGGTCCCGTCTCGACTGTTCGTCTGGCAAGACCGCACCCGCTGGGACGCGGAGCAGCGGGTCGGGCAGTGGTGCGTGACCGTGCCCGGGCTCGGTTCCATGGTGAAGATGGAGGGCCAGCACTGCTTTCATCCCCTGCCGGACGGGACAGGTTGCAAGGTCGAAGTCGAGGGACGACTCCACGTCGCGCTCATCGGGACGCTGGGCGGTGAAACCGCCAACTGCTTCATCCGGGACCTGTTGACGAGCATTCTCGCCAGCTCGCACGAGGTCATCGATACCTACATGGCCGAGCGCTCCTCCGCAGCCGGAGCCTCGAACTCTCCCTCGGTCACATCTCGACCCGGCGGCGGAGCAGGGTGATGAGAGTGGGGCCGGAGCCGAGGTCCACCGAGAGCTGGACCGGGGTCCCCGGCTCCCCCCGGATGGCCTGGATGGCGCCGTCGAGCCCGAGCTCGGTGACCGGGCGCCCGTCCACCGCGAGCACCCGGGAACCCACGGGGAGCTGACCCTCGGCCGCGGCGCCCTCCACCACCCGGGACACCACGAGCGCACCGTCCTCGAAACCCATCACCGCCCCCACGCCCACGAGCTCGAGGCCGCGAGGTTTCACGCTCCGCCGAAGCTCGGCGGACAGCGGCGCGGTGTCGTTCGAATCGAGCTCGAGCGCGGAGAAGATCCGGGTCCGGTACCCTTCGGCGGAGGCGGCCACCGAGCGCCGGCCGGGTCGCAGGCCGGCGAGGCGAAAACTGCCGTCGGGGCCAGTCGTCACCGACGGCCCCCGGCCGAGGCCGGCCCGGCCCTCGAGCCGGACGACGGCCCCGGCGATCGCTTCGGCGGTGTCCGCGTCGCGGACCACGCCCTCCACCGCGGCGAGCCCCTCGAGCTCGACCGAGACGAAGCCGCGCCCGCCCTCGGGGAGGACGGTCCGCACCGTCGCCGCCCCCGGCTCGGCCTCTACGTCCACCGTGACCGGCCCGGCGGGGAGGTGGGGGATCGAAAAGCGCCCGTCTTCGGCGTAGACCTGCCGCTCCGAGCCAGGCGTCCCTTCGGAAGCCCAGCGCACGACGAACCGGGGAACGACCGCGCCGTCGGACCGGACCTCGCCGTCGAGCGTCGCTCCGGGGGCGAAGCGCAGCACCAGGCCGGCCGCGGGAGCCACCACGTTCGCCACCGAGGCCGACCGCCCGTCGGAGTCGGCGGCTCGTACCTCGTACCCGCCGTCCGGCACGGCGAACGCAAACCGCCCCGCCTCCCCGCTCACCGTCGAAAATGGAGGACCGTGGCCAGCGCGGGCTCGAACCGTCGCCCCGAGGACCGGCGCGCCCAGCTCGTCGAGCACCACCCCCTCGAGTCCGCCAGCGCCGGGTGGCACGAGCCGAAGAGCGAAGAACCGCGCCGCCGCCGCCGCTGGGTCCACGACCGCCGTCGCCTCCCCGTGCTCGGGGTGGCGGGCCGTGACCCGAGCGCCGAGCCGGGCAGAGAATCGCAGCCCGCCCCGGGCGTCGGCCCTGCCCGCCCTCACCTCGTCCACGAGCAGCTCCGCCCCCTCCGCCGGCTTCCCGTCGAAGCGAAGCACGAGAGCTCGCAACCGCAATTGCGGCTCGAGGCGGATCTCGACCAGCGCCCAGCCCTCTTGCGGGATCTCGACCGCGCGCGGCGGGGCCGGTTCGTGTCCGGGCGCGATCACCGCGCCGAGCACCGCCGGGCCGGGGTCGAGGTCCTCGAAGACGGCGTAGCCATGCTCGTCGGTGCGGCCCTCCCGGCGCACATCGCCCTGCCCGAGCCCGGCCAAAACCCCCGCGATGGGCCCGGCGCCGAGGGACAAGACCCGAACCCGAAGCCCCCGACCCGGACGTCGCTCTTCGACGACCGGCGGCGGCAGCAAGACCGAGGTTTCGGCCACGGGCTCGAGCTCCTGGGAAGAGCGCGATTCGGGTCCCGCCTCGGGCGGCGGTTCCGCGGGACCGATCCCCCACACCAAGAAGCAGCCCAACGCGGCGAGCCCGATGAGCCCCACCATTTTCCCGCGCATCGGCGCCTACGACAGCCGAGCCGGCGGCCGCTGTCGAGCGAGCCCCGCCCCTCGGAGTGTGCGGGCGCGCACGGTGCCGAATCGGCGCCCGCGTCCGTCCGTCGGGCCTGCACTGGAGGCCACGATGCCCACGTTCCCAAAAACCCTCCGCTCCCTCGCTTTTCCGCTGGCGCTCGGTGCAGGCCTGCTGCTCCTGCCCGCCTGCGGCGACTTCATCCTGTACGACACCGTGACCCAGTACGATTCGGACGGCGATGGGCTCTCCGACGAGGAGGAGCGGTGGTTCGGGACCGACCCGTTCAACGCCGACACGGACGGCGACGGACTCTTCGACGGGGAAGAGGTCCACTGGTACGGCACCGATCCGCTCGATTGGGACACCGACGGCGACGGGCTCTCCGATGGGGAGGAGGTCTTCGAGTGGTTCACCGACCCGCTCGGCTGGGACACCGACGGCGACGGACTGTCGGACGGCGACGAGGTGCTGAGGTGGTTCACGGACCCCCTGCGCTGGGACACCTCAGGCGACGGGATCTCGGACGGAGAGGCGGTCCGGCGCGGGCTCGACCCGCTCCGGTTTCACCGCCGCTGGTGACCCAAAACGGTCCGGCCCCGCCCGACACGGGCGGGACCGGGAGTTGTCGCCCCGCTAGAGCACCGAACGGGTTGCAGCGGCGCCTCCAGGCGAAGGATCCTGTGTTCTTGGACGTCCGGCGGCGGACCGA
>DAIQNR010000017.1:24424-79639 GCA_036788295.1 Myxococcota bacterium | reverse complement strand
GGCAAGGACTGGGTAGCGATCACGGCATCTCCTGAGGCCAAGGCCCGATTGAGCATGATCCGGGGGCCGAATCCGCTGCCGAGCGGCAGCATTCCGCCGTCGCGGAGGAAAACGGTGGCTCCGGGGACGCTTTCCGTGACGATGACGACGCGGTCGCCGGCTTGAGGAGGCGCGATTTCAGGCGCGGGGAGGCTGGTGCACGGAGCCGCCGGGGGTGGACTCGCCGGGGGGGACTTCTCCCCGCAGAGCGTCTGGGTCGCGTCAAAGCTATGGCTGCCGATCTTGCCGAGCGGACTGCCCAAGGGCCAGCGGTGCAGGTCGATCGGTGCGAACACGTAGGGGTGCGAGTTGCTGCTCGCCACCGTGACGGGCACGACCGTCTCCTCGAGCGTGAATCCAGCCCCTTGGACGATCGATTCGAGGACGATGCTCGGTTGGTCCCCGAACATCGGGGCGTAGAAGGTAACGGGCGGTAGGGGCAAGGGCGCCGAAAGGACCGTGATCGTTCGCGAGTCCTTCCAGGGCCCACCACAGAACCGCTGGGAAGCCGTGAGCGTCTCGCCAGCCTGAAGGCTGTGGCCCTGCGTGGAGAAGCGAGTGTGGTTGCCCTGCGACCGGGGTGTCCAGGTGTGAGACGGCGTACCGCTGTGCTCGACCCGGAGGTTCGCGCCGGGCAGATGGAGAACGACCAGACTCGTCTGGCACTGGTGCACCCGTTCGTACATCGTGGGCTCTGGCATCCCCCCCGGAAGGCTAGCCGGGTCCTCGGCGACGATTACCGGAGAAACCGCGGTCTCCGTGCCGAGGTACTGGTAGGCTTGAACCGTAGGAGAAGGGGGCATGTCGCGCAGCGGGGTGGGAAGAAGGAAAACTTCGCTTTCCCCCTCGACGGGCCGGCATCCGGCGCTCACGCCGTCCACGAAGAGCTCCACCTCGGCGTCTCGCCGCAGGCCAAAGACGACGACCGAATCGGCGCAGTGAAGCACCTCAGGGCGCGAACCATCATCTCCAGAGAAGCGAAACCCGGTGGGCGCTTTTCGTTGAGGAGTTGCCACGCGCGGTTGGCGAGGTTTTGGATGTCTTCCGGGCCATCGGCCACCGGAAGGTCCGTTGAGGAGGCGAGGCGCTCGACGATCTGGTGCAAGGTTCGTCGGGTCTCATCTTCCGTGGGGACCCTCGTCGCGCGGTGGTCGCTCAGAAGGAACGTGCCATGGCCATAGGCGACGATGGTCGCGGGCTCTCCTCCGGAAGCCTCTCGTTCCATGGAAGACATGCTGCTGGGAGCCTCAGAGGACTGTGAGCAGCCTACGATCAGAGAGAGAGGGAGAGAGAGAGAGGGAGAGAGAGAGAGAGGTGGGTGTGGGTCGGGGTCGAGGAGGCAACCACTTCGAACTTGTGCGGGCGTTTTTTCATCGGGCTGTTCAATAGGACCACCTTATTCCTGGTGCGGCAATCCGGCCGGTACTTTTTTTGGGCGCAGGGCAGGCGTGTGTCACAGCGAACAGGGGGGCCGGCATGCAGACGGGGGGCATTCGCGACCGAAATCGGGATTCAGAAGCGCGCGTTCTGTCGACCGGGTCCGAAAATCGGGCAGGGTGCGCCGCATCGCCGCACTCGGTCCAGTCCAGGTGCGGCTGGAGGCCGAATCATCGGGCGGAAACCGTGACGGGGCCGTCTGCGGGTCCCGGTCACCGATGATGAGCAACGGAGACGACAAGGATGGTGGCCTCCGCCGTCGGCGGCATCGAGGCGGCGCTCGAGCGCCCGGCGGCAGGCGCTGGTTTCGGAGCTCCGTCGTTGGGTTCCGGAGCTCCGTACTCGGCTCCTGGAGCTTCGTCGCGGGGTCCGGAAGCTTCGTCGTGGGGTCCGGAAGCTTCGTCGTGGGGTCCGGAAGCTTCGTCCTCGGTTCCTGGAGCTTCGTCGTGGGGTCCGGAAGCTTCGTCGTGGGGTCCGGAAGCTTCGTCGCCGGTTTCGGAGACTGCGGGCCCGGGGTGCAGAGGCTTTCGGGAGGGGCGACGGAGCCCCGAGCGCGGGGCGCAGTGCTTCCGTGGCGGGAAACGAAGCTCCTGTGGGAGACGCCGAAGCTTGCCGAGCGGACGACCAAGCTTGTCGAGGGGACGACGAAGCGTTTTGAGCGCGCGCCAAGGCTCCAAACACGCGCCCAAGCGTTTCCGCTTCGGCGCGTCGATGGCGACGATGTAGGTCCAGGTCCCCGATGCGAGAAGGAGAAGCACCGGACGGGGCCGAGACTCCTGGCCGCGGCGCCCGAGGCGGCGCTTGTGCTCGCTTCGCCGTCGTGGCTAGCGTCCGCGGACCGCGCAGGGGGCCGCCCGGGAGGGGGCGGGCCCGCCGTGCCGCGGAGGAGGTCCTCGATGCCTGGTCCCGGTTCCTATCTCGTGGGTGAAGAAGAGATCGCCGAGGTGCTCGACGTGCTGAAGTCGGGGCACCTGTACCGCTATGGGGACGCGGAGGATCCCCGGTTCAAGCGCAAGGTCTACCAGCTCGAGCGGCAGTTCGCGGCGTACACCGGCGCGGCCCACGCGGTCGCGGTGAACTCCGGGACGGCGGCGCTGTGGATCTCGATGCGGTCGATGGGCATCGGGCCGGGCGACGAGGTGATCGTGCCCGCCTACACCTACGTCGCGACCTACACGGCGGCGCTGTTCGCGGGCGCGACTCCGATCTTGGCCGAAGTGGACGACACCCTGACCCTCGACCCGGAGGACGTCGAAGCCCGGATCACCGAGCGGACGAAGGCGATCGTGCCCGTCCACATGCTCGGCAACCCGGCCCAGATGGACCGCCTGATGGCGCTCGCCGAGCGGCGGGGGCTGATTGTGCTCGAGGACTGCGCGCAGGCTGCGGGCGCGGTGTTCCGGGGCCAAAAGGTGGGGACCTTTGGCAAGATGGGAGGGTTCTCCCTCAACTATTTCAAGACCTTCACCGCCGGGGACGGCGGCTTGGTGGTGACCTCGGACGAAGAGCTGTTCACCCGCGCGTTCGGCATGCACGACCAGGGCCACAAGCCCCATCGCATGGGCACGGTAGTGGGCCGCCGCGACATCTTGGGGATGAACTTTCGCATCAACGAGCTCACCGGGGCGGTGGCGCTGGCCCAGCTTCGAAAGCTCGACGGGATCACCGAGACCCTGCGGTCGAAGAAGGCGAAGCTCAAGGCCGCGCTCGGCGATCTGCCCGGGGTCCGCTACCGCCGGCTCACCGATCCGGAAGGGGAATGCGGGACCTTGTGCACCCTCGTGTTCGCGGACGTCGGGCACGCCCGCCGGGTGTGCGAGCGGCTTGGCACCAAGCCGGTCGCCGACTCCGGATGGCACGTCTACTCCAACATGGAGCATGTCATCCGGGAGCTGGCAGAGCAGGGCCACGACATTCGGCGGGGCGCGTTCCCGAAGACGGATGATCTCCTCGACCGCTCGGTGAACCTATCGGTGGGGGTCGTGGACGCTGGCCTCGGCTCGGGCTTCGGCATCGACATCCGGTCCACCGACGCCGATATCGAGCAGGTGGCGAGCCGCGTGCGGGGCGCAGTGGCCGAGGGCTGAGCGCCCCGTATCGCATCGACCCGGCGCGCCGGTTCAGCCGGCGCGCCAGAAGCGGGCCTTCTTTCCCTGCCGGTCGTCCACCGCGAACACGACCTGGCGGGCGCATCGCGGGCATTGGCCCAAGAAGCGGCGCCGGGTTGGGTCGAGGTAGACCCGCCGGTAGATGTTGCAGCACTCGAAGAGCACGCCCAGGAAGGGCTTCTTCGACGCTGGCGGCTCCACCTACCGATGAATCGGTCGATCTCGGCCCGACGTGAGCGCGGCCCGAGCCTGGCCCCCGCGGCGGGCGACGCGGGGACCGAGACCGACTGAAACCGAGCTACACCCGTCAGCCCGCGTTCGTCACGAGCGCGAGGCTCAGACGGATCTTCACTTCGTCGCCGACGGCGACCCCGCCGGCCTCGATCGCCTTGTTCCAGGTCAGCCCGAAGTCCTTCCGGCTGATCTTGGTGTGCGCGACGGCGCCCCGGCGCAGCTTGTCCTGGGCCTTCATGGGCTCGGTCCACTCCTCGACCTCGAGCACCACCGGCTTCGTCACCCCGTGCAGGCTGAGGTCGCCGTGAACCATCATCTTGTTGCCCTTCTTTTCCACCTTCTTCGAGGTGAAGGTCATCTTCGGGAACTTCTCGACGTGAAAGAAGTCGTCGCCTCGGAGGTGGTCGTCCCGCTTCTCGTTGGCGGTGTCGATGCTCGACATGTCGATCGAGACGTTGACCTTCGACTTCGTGATGTCTTTTTCGTCGAGCATCACGGTGCCGTCGAAGTCCTTGAACTGACCTTCGACGTTCGAGACCATCATGTGGCGGATCGTGAACCCGACCCTCGAGTGGGCCTGGTCGATCTTCCACTCGCTGGCGTGGGCGGCGACGCCGATGCTGAGGGTAAGGGTGAGCGCCGAGATGCGCGCGAGCGTAGGCATGAACATGGGTTTGTCTCCTGCTGTCCGGTTCGGACGCCGGGAACATGGGCCCCCGGTAGACCGGCATCAAGGAGGACGCGGACCTACGGACCGTTGCCGATACGGCAACGATCTCAACCGAAGTCGATGCCTTGGGCCAAGGGGAGGTCGTCGCCGTAGTTCACGGTGCAGGTCTGGCGGCGCATGTAGACCTTCCAAGCGTCCGAGCCCGATTCGCGGCCGCCGCCGGTGTCCTTCTCCCCACCGAACGCGCCGCCGATCTCGGCCCCAGAGGTGCCGATGTTGACGTTCGCGATGCCGCAGTCGCTGCCCCGGGCGGACAAGAAGCGCTCCGCGCTCTTCAGGCTCCCGGTGAAGATCGCCGACGAGAGACCTTGCGGGACCCCGTTGTTGAGCGCGACCGCGTCGTCCACCCCGTCGTGGTCCACGACGTACAGGATCGGCGCAAACGTCTCTTCGGCCATCACCGGGAGGTCACGGGGGGCCCGGACGATCGCGGGCTCCACGAAGAAGCCGGGGCGGTCGATCCGGCGGCCGCCGCACAGGACCTCGCCCCCCTCCGCCTTCACCCGGTCGAGCGCCGCCATCATGCCGCTCACCGCCGCTTCGCTCACGAGCGGGCCCATCAGGGTGCCCGCGGCGAGCGGGTCGCCGATCGGGACCCGCCGGTAGGCATCGACGAGGCGCTCGATGATCGCGTCCCGAATCGGGCGCTCGACGAGCAGGCGCCGGGTGGTCGTGCAGCGCTGGCCCGCGGTCCCCACCGCACCGAACAGCACCGCCCGCACGGCGAGCTCGAGGTCGGCGTCCGCCATCACGATGAGCGCGTTGTTGCCGCCGAGCTCGAGCAAGCTGCGCCCGAGGCGCCCGGCGACGACCTGCGCCACCCGCCGCCCCATCCGGGTGGAGCCGGTCGCGCTCACCAGGGGGACCCGAGGGTCGGCGGCGAGCGCCTCCCCGACCGTGCCGCCCTCGCCGAGCGCGAGGCCGAACAACCCGGGCACGCCGTGCCGTTCGGCCACCTCGGCGGCGATGCCGGTGGTCGCGAGCGCGGTGAGCGGGGTCAGCTCCGAGGGCTTCCAGACGCACGAGTCGCCGCACACCGCGGCGAGGGCCGCGTTCCACGACCACACCGCGACCGGGAAGTTGAAGGCGGAGATGATCCCGACGACGCCGAGCGGGTGCCACTGCTCGAACATCCGGTGGTCGGGCCGCTCCGAGGCCATCGTCAGCCCGTACAGCTGCCGCGACAGCCCGACGGCGAAGTCGCAGATGTCGATCATCTCCTGCACTTCGCCTTCGCCCTCGGCGCGGATCTTGCCCATCTCCATCGAGACCAGGGCCCCGAGCGCCTTCTTGTGGGCCCGCAGCGCCTCGCCGAGCTGCCGGATGACCTCGCCCCGCTTCGGCGCCGGCCACCGGCGCCAGGTCTCGAACGCCAGCTCGGCGTCGGCGCGGACCCGCTCGTAGGCGGCGACGCTCGCGAGCTCGACCCGCCCGAGCACCTCGCCGGTGCTCGGGTCGAGGCTCTCGACGATCGGGCCGCCCGGGCTCGGGATGGGTTCGGCTCCGCGGGCTCCGGACGATTCGGGTCCCAGTCCGAGGGCGCGGAGCACTTCGGCGCGTTCGCTCATGACAGGGCGGCTACCACGGGGTGCGGCCCCCGTCATCTCAGCCGGCGGCCTCGAGCTCGCCTCGAGCCCAGCGGACGAGCGCCTCCGGCTCGAGCGGCCGGGAAAACAGAAAGCCCTGCAGGACCTCGCAGCCGACCTCGGCCAGAAACTGGGCTTGCACCGTGGTCTCCACCCCCTCCGCCACCACCTCGAGGTCGAGCTTGCAAAGGAGGTCCACCAGCGCCGCGACCAGACTCGATTGGTTCTGCGAGCCGGGCACGTCGAGCACGAAGGATCGATCGAGCTTCACCACGTCGAGCGGGAACCGGTTCAGGTAGCTGAGCGAGCTGTAGCCGGTGCCGAAGTCGTCGAGCGCGATCCGGCAGCCCAGCTTGCGGAGGCGCTCGAGCCGGTCCACCGCCGCCTCCGGGTCGCTCGACAGCGCGCTCTCGGTCAGCTCGAGCTCGATGCGGCCCGGGCCGAGGCCGGCCTCTGCGAGCGCGCCCTTCACCACGTCTTCGAAGTCCGGGGCGTCGAGCTGCTGGGCGGCGACGTTCACCGCGCACGAGAGCGCCGGGACCCCGAGCCGATCCCACACCGCGAGCTGGCGGCACGCCTCCGTGAGCACCCAGGTCCCGATCGGGATGACCAGGCCGAGCTCCTCGGCCAGCGGCACGAACTTGCCCGGCGACACCGGACCGAGCTCCGGGTCGGTCCATCGCACGAGCGCCTCCATCCCCACCGGGCGCCCGTCCTGCGCGTGGACCTTCGGCTGGTACATCAAGCGAAACTCTCCCCCCTCCACGGCCCGTCTCAGCGCGTTTTCGAGCCGGACCCGCTCGGTGGCCTCCTCGTTCATGCTCTTTGCGTAGAAGCGAAACGAGGGGCCGGCGCGGGAGCTGGTTCGGGCGGCGCGGGCGCAGCCGAGCAGAGCCTCCGCTTCGGTGGCGTCGAGCGGCGCGAGCGCGACGCCGAGCGACCCGGTGACGTGAAGCGTCGTGTCCTCTACGGTGAAGGGCGGCTCGAGCGCGGAAAGCAGCCCGCGGGTGGGCACCAGCGCCTGCTCGGCGGTCGCTAGGCCGGGCACGGCGAGCAAGAGCGCGCCGCTCGGGTCCCGGGCGAGCAGGGGGCCAGGGCCGAGCGGGGGGGCCGAGACGTCGGAGCTCGGGGCCGGCCGCTGGTGGAAGGCGGCGGCCAGGCGTTCGGCGACCAAGCGCTCGAGCGCCTGCGAGAACGGGTGGCCGAGGCTGTCCCGAATTCGGGGCAGCTGCTCGATGGACAGCTCGTACACCGCGAGCAGCTTCGACTCGGCCCGGCCCAGATGGTCCCGGACCGCTTCGACGAACGCGACCCGGTTCGGGAGGCCGGTGAGCGCGTCGGTTCGCTCGAGCTGGGCGATGCGACGCTCGGCTTGCTTGCGCTCGGTGATGTCCTGGAACGTCCCGGTGAACCGGAGCCGGCCGGTCGCCTCGTCCACCGCGGCTTCGGCCTGTTGAACGACGATCGCCTCGGTGCCGCCGGGGCGTAGGATCCGGTGCTCCACCTGCAATCGGTCCTGCTTCTGGAGGAACTGATCCACCGCGTCGAGCACCCGCTGCCGGTCATCGGGGTGCACCGAGGAGAACAGGTCCGAGACCGTGTGGCACGGCCGGTCGAGCCCGAGGATATTCGCGCTCTCGTCCCCGAGGCAGACCGGTCCTTCGACGACCGCCCAGTCCCAGTGCCCGAGCCGGGCCACTCGCTGCGCGTCGGACAGCCGCTGCCGGGAGAGGCGCAGCTCCCGTTGCCGGTCCCTCGCCCGCTGCATGTATCTCAGCCGATAGCCGAGCACGACGTAGTTGATGGGTTTGGTCACGAAGTCGGTGGCGCCGGCGTCGAAGGCCCGCCGGATCGCGTCGAGGTCATCGGTGCCGGTCATCATGAGGACCGGGAGGTCGCGTCCCCCGGGGAGCTGCCGGAGCCGGGCGCAGGTCTCGAACCCGTCCGGGCCGGGCATCACCACGTCGAGCAGCACGAGGTCGGGGCGGAGCGCGGCGGCGAGCGCGACCCCCTCCTCGCCGTCGCTGGCCTCGCGCACCGCGAACCCGGCTCCGTCGAGGGCCTCGGACACGAGAAAGCGGAGGGTGTCGTCGTCGTCCACGACGAGCACCAGCGGCAGCTCGGAAGCGGGGCTCATCGCGAGGCCGCCTTGGCGGCGGCGACCGCCGCTTCGACCACGGGGGCCAGCGCGCCGACCGCGGCCCGGGCGGCAGGTGGGTTCTCCTTGGCCTGGCGCTCGATCCACTCGCAGCGGGACCGAAGCGCCATCGCGCCGACCTGCGCCGCGGTGGACTTGAGGGTGTGGGCGACCCGCAGCAGCCGCTCGTCGTCCGATTGCTCCGCCGACTGCCGCAGCTCTTCGAGCTTCGCGATCGCGTCGGCTTGGAACATCGACAGCACCCGGCCCACGAGGTCCGGTCGCCCCGGTCGCTGCAGCGCTCGCAGCTGCTCGAGCGGAGCAGGGTCGAACACGGGCTCGGTCATCGGGGAGAACGTTCGGTCGCTCCGTCGGAGATGAGATCCCCAGCCGCGCGCGGGGCCGCAGGCTGGCTCGCCGTGGTCCACCGGGCGAGCGCGGCGGCGAGCGCGGCGAGCTCGATGGGCTTTGCGAGAAAGTCGTCCATGCCCGCATCGAGGCACCGGTCTCGGTCGGAAGAGAGCGCGTTGGCGGTCAGCGCGATCACCGGGAGGCGGCGATCCTGCTCCTTGGCCCTCAGGGCCCGGGTGGCGGCGAACCCGTCCATCACGGGCATCTGGCAGTCCATCAGGACGATGTCGAACGCCTCGGCGCCGGCGGCGGCGAGCGCCTCCTGGCCGTTGGCCGCGAGCGTGGCCGAGCAGCCGAGGGCCTCGAGCATCGCGAGCGCCACCTCCTGGTTCAGGGGGTTGTCCTCGACGAGCAGCACCGACAGCGGCCGCGACAACAGCGGCTCCTCGGCGGGGCGCAGCGCCCGCTCCCCAAGCAACCGGGTCAAGCAGTGAAGCAGGCCCTCTGCGTCCACGGGGCCGGTCCACAGCGCGTCGACCTCCGGCGGCCGGGGCCTCGCTTTTGCCGTCCAGCCCACGGTCAGGCTCGGGCTCCCGGCCGGTGGGGGCGGGGGCCCGGCGTCGAGGTCGAACAGCACCACCGTCGCGCCCGCGCCCGGCTTCGGGCCGAGCCCGAGCTGCCGGGCGGCCCGGGCGAGCGGCCCGCTCTCGGGCAGGGCGGACAGATCGACCGAGATGTCGAGCTCCGAGGCCGGCTCGATGTCGCAGGTCGCTCCGCTGTGGTCGGGGAGCGCGCAGCGCACGGTGAACCAGAAGGTCGAGCCCTCCTGGGGCCGGCTCGAGAAGCCGAGCCGGCCCCCGAGCAGCTCGGCGAGGCGCGCGCTGATGGCGAGACCGAGCCCGCTTCCCCCGTGCCGGCGGGTGACCGAGCCGTCGGCCTGCTCGAAGGCCTCGAGGATCCGCTGCTGGTGGTCTACAGGGATTCCCTCCCCGGTGTCCTCCACCGCGCACCGGAGGACCAGCTCGTCGGCGGTCTCGGACTCGGGGCCGAGGCGCACTCGAATCCGGCCCGCGGCGGTGAACTTCACCGCGTTGCTCACCAGGTTGCCGAGGATCTGGCCGAGGCGGACCGGGTCCGAGACCACCTGCTCCGGCAGCGGGCTCGCCGCCAGCTCGAGGGCGACGCCCTTCGCGTGGGCGGCCGGGCGATGCAGACCGACGACGTCCTCGACCGTCTCGAGAAGCGAGAACGGGCGCTGCTCGATGGGGAGCTTTCCGGCCTCGATGCGGGCCAGGTCGAGGATGTCATCGAGCAGGGTCAGCAGCGTTCGGGCCGCGCGGCGCACCGTGCCGAGGCGCCGGCGCTGCCCGGTGTCGAGCGGCGTGCGCTCGAGCAGGTCGAGGCTTCCGAGCACCCCGTTCATCGGGGTCCGGATCTCGTGGCTCATGTTGGCCAGGAACTCGCTCTTGGCCTGGCTCGCCCGCTCCGCCGCCTCTTTCGCCGACCTCAGCTCGAGCTCGGCCCGCTTCCACCGGTCCACGTCGGCGTGAAAGACGAGCGTGACCCGGCCGCCGGTGAGCCCGTCGGTCATCTGCCGGGCGCCGAGCAGGTGCCACCGGGGGCCGGCGGCGGTCGCGATTTGCACCGAGTCGAGAAACGGCTCGCCTTCGTGAATTCGGGCTAGGACCTCTCGGTCGAGGATGCGGGCGGACAGCAGCGGGCGCTCGCCCGCGACGAGCGAGCAAATCTCGATGGACGCCGGGTTCTCCCACAGCGGCTGGTCCCGGTCGAAGGTGGCGACCGCAGCCGGCAGAGCCGAAAACAAGTGCAGGGCGCGGGCAGCGCCTCCCTGAAAGCCTTCTTGCGGATCCGCGACCACGAGCAGCAGCGGCCACGCGCTCTCGGTCTCCATGGGCGCAAAACCCACCCCGCGAACGACGACCTGGCAGGGGCTCGGTTCGCCGGCGGGAAAAAACGTGATCTGTTCGTGCACGATCTCGCCTCGGGCGCAGGCGTCGGCCAGGCGGCTGAGCCGCTCTCGAGCGGCGTGGGTCATCTCTTTTCCGGGCGACCGCGCGGAGAACTCGGCGAGGGTCGGCGAGCGCCAGAACCGCAGCCCCGCCTCGTTGGCCCACCGGTGTTGGACCTCCGTGGGGCAGAGCAGCCACATCGGGACGTCGAGCAGATCGTACGCTCGCAGCTCGGCCGGACCGATCGAGGGGCGAAGAGACGGAGACGGCACGGCGCGGATCTGGAATCGACCGGTGGCTGCGCTTTTGAAGCGAGCAGGCTGGCGCCCGGGATGGCTTTGGTTCAATGGGTCGGCCGCGGTAAGCGGCGGGTCGTGAACCAGACGGTGGTGCAGATGTACCTCGTGGTGCTCGTCGCCGTGGGCGCCGCGGTGCTCTCGGTGTGGCCCCGCCCCCGGCGGCGAATCGAATCGCCGCTGCGCTTCGTTGGGGTGCTCGTCGGCGGTATGGGGCTGCTGCTTGCCGGCTTTCACGCCCCGGGGCGGGTCGAGTCGGTCCGGGTCCTCGGCGACGAGGCCTTCGTGCTCGAGCGGCATCGGGGCCGGGTCTTCTCGCCCGAGGTCTGGACGGCGCTGTCGCTCGACGGAGCGGGAGCGACGCGTCGCCTCCCCCCGCCTGGAAACGAGACCCCCTGGCCGGTGCACCCCGAAGCGGGGGCGATGTCGGTCCCGCGGACGGTGCAGGCGAGGGCGGAGCGGCCCGGACCCCGGGGCCGAGAGCCGGTGGGCCCCATGCTGGTGCAGCCGGTGCTCGTCGCGTCCGGGCCCGGGTACGCGGTGGTGTCCGCGTTCGAGGCCCCGGGGCGGACCCAGACCGTTCATCTGGTTCGGCTCGACCGTTCGGGCCGGGCCGAGTGGCGGCTCGAAGCCAAAGACCTCGGTCTTTCGTCCGGTTCGCTCGCCCGGGCGGCCCCGCTGCCCGGCGGCGAGCACCTGCTCCTGTTCGTCGGGGTCTTGGCCGAGAGATCCCCGTGGGCGTGGCTCTCGGTCGAGCGCAGGGTGGTCGCGGTCCGCGTCGATCTGGAGGCGGGACGGGTGCGTTGGCGCCTGGCCTTCTGAAGCGACGCCCGTTACTTTTTTTTGCGGCGCCGGGCGCGCGCCTCTTCGAGCACATGTTTGGCTATCAGGTACCCGAAGCCTGCGCTCTCGAGTCGTCGAAGAAACTCCTCCCGAGACTGGGACTCGGCGCGGGCCGTGGCGTCTACGTTCCAGTTGTGCTCGGACAGACGCTTCAGCAGAAACGCTCGGCGGGTCTGCCCTGCGGACAGTCGGTAGGTTTTCAGGTATTCGAGCTCACCGGTGTCGCGGAGGATCATCTCACCGATGTGGTTCTCTTGCGAGGGGTCGAGTTCGGTGCAGAACCGGAGGAGCTGAAACGGGCCTGCGCGGTGGATTCGCTGCGTGCTCACCGGCCGCTGCACGAGCCCTTGGGCCATGTACACGTGAAAGTCCTGCCACTCGTTGCGGAGGGCCTCGAGGCCCCGGGCCAGGTCGTCGAGCGTCCGCACGCCGGCCTCGTCGATAGCGGCGCGAACGTGGGACGACGCCTCGAGCAGCGAGTGGTGCCAGATGAGCTCGCCGTAGAAGTCGCGAATCAAGGAGCGGTGGAGGCGTCGGTAGTCGTCCGGGTGCGACACCACGAAGGCGGTGGCGAGGGCGTCGGCCACGAACACGATCGAGCCGACCTGATCCATGTGGAGTTCGAAGGTGCGCAGCGCATCCTGCAACCCTCGAATGTCTCTTCCGCCGACGCTGAACTCCGTCCGTGGGCTCAGCCCGCTCGAGATCGCCTGCTTGCTGTATTCGCTCCAGGCCACGTCAGGGCCGCCGAAGTGCAGCGAAAGAAAGCCCTCCATCGCGAGATGCAGGGGTAGGAGCCGAAGCTGGTCCTTGTCCTCCCGTTTGCTCATGCGGTGGAGGATGCGCACCCCCGCCGGCGCTCTCGTCGTCGTTTCGCCTCGCGCCTTCAGCTCGGCGCCAAACGCAGCCGCGGGCAGGCCGTCGTCGGTCCAGCGCACCACCAGGGCGTGAGGCACGAAGGATATGTACGCGAGGCCTGGGTTTGGTCGCTTGCCATCGAGAGCGACGACCGCGAGGTCCTCGCCGTACGAAGACAGCCCCATGCGTAGGTCGCCCGGCGCGTCACCCCGGATCACGGGCACGAGCCGGATCCCTCCCATCGCCTGGGACGGTCCCAGCTTTGCGCCCTTCAGCGGCACGGAGGTCGGCAAGGTCGGCCGGCTCATGGTCCCCTCCGTCCCAGGAGCGCCTCGGCGCGCTCCGCGAGATAGGCCTCCAAGGCATCTAGGGGCTCGTTTCCCTCGGCAAAACGGGCAAAGCCCAAGACGGTGAGGAGGTCTTCGGCGTCCCGAAGGCCGACCGTCGGCGCGTGGGCGCCGAGCGACTTGGGGGCGATGCTCTCGGCGTCGAAGACCGGATTCACGTGAACGATCGAGGTCCTGCGGTGGGGGTCGATCCGCTCTCGATAGACGCGGATCACCTCCGCAGCGCCAAAGGGCGGGGCGTTGTCGAAGCCGTCGGAGACGATGACGACCAGATCGGGTTCTCCTCGGAGGGCTTCGACGAGCGGCCCGGCGAGGTCGGTCTGGCCCCGCGCGGTGACGAGCAGCTCATCGTCGGTCGGGATGGTCCAATGGGCGCGGTACTCGCGGGAGGCAGCGGCCAAGAGCCGACTGACCCCCAGCGCCACCGCGAGCGGTCGCCGTCGCTTCTCGGATGAGCCCGACGCGCTGAAGCTGCGATCGAGGACCGCTGCCACCCGACCCAGGGGTCGGTGCGCGCGACGCAAGGTCGCCCGCACCGCGCTCGCGAGGGCGGTCTCGAGGCGATCGCGCTGGGCCTCCCGCTCCCGAGGGGACATCCCGAGCAGATAGGTGGCGATCTTGGTCAGCGCCACCCGGGAGAGGTCGGCGTCGTAGCTCAGCCCGACCTCTTTCGCCGACGATTCGATCCGGAGCTGCTCGGCACGGGTGAGCTGGCCCTGGATCCTCTCGAGGAAGCGGTCTCGGGGAACGCGGTGCCGGGCAGCGAGTCCCTCCGCGACGGTGTAGGGCAGGTCGTAGATCGCGTTCTCCGCGTAGTGGGCCTGCCGAAATCGCTCGAACAGCTCGGTTTCGTAGCGACGCTCGAGCCAGCCCCGGAACAGGAAGCGAGCCCGCTCATCGCCGAAGCGCACGTGGTTGTGCACGGCGAGGCTCCGCACTTTGGCTCGGTACTTGATTGCGTCGAAGGCGGGGTCAGGCCGACCCGCGAGGTAGTCGCGCACCACGGCCCGAGAGCGCCGGTTGTTGACGCCCCGATCCCGCAGTGCGGCGAGCGCCCGCAAAGCCCGCGGCGCTGGGAGTCTCCGCAGGGCCGCCTGGATCAAGCGGCCTTCTTCGAGGCGTTGGCGCTCTTCGAGCGGCGCCCCCGCCGCGAGCAGGTTCACCACGATCTGGGCTTGGCTGAAGTGGTTGATCCCGGCAGCGAGCGTGCGAGCGTAGAGGCGCCGGTAGTTTCCGAGTATGTACCGGTGAAGGAAATCGATCGCCACCCACTGGCCGCGGGCGTCGCCGTAGAACTCGGTCTGCCCGGTGCACGAGAAACACGCGTTGATGAACATCACGAGGTCCTCGCGCTCGATCCTCTCGAGCCGTGCGCTCTTGTCCATGCTCTGCTTCGATCCTTCGAGAAGAGGGCAGCCGGGGGAGAGGACGACGTGACCAGCTCTTTCAGCTTCATAGGCTAACGTCGGAAGTCACACCGGAGTCCCACCGGCTGCCCGCCCGGAGGCTATCCGAAAAAGACGCTCCGTCCGAGCGGGGAGGGACCGGCGAGGGGGAACGTAGGCCGGTGTCGCGGCCTTCGGAGCGGTCGCTTGTGCCGAAGCTGGTTTTTCTCGTAGAAAACCCTCGGTGAGCCCGAACCCGGCTGGCGGCGAGCGGCGCGGAGCGGCGTTCGGGTGCCTCAGGTTGGCTGCGCCCGCTGCTGGAGGCCAACGATGACCAGCCCGCTCGCGCCGCTTCGGCCCCACCCGCTCGGCGAGCTCCGCCACGACCTGCCCGCCAGCGTGGTGGTGGCGCTGGTCGCCCTGCCGCTGTGCCTCGGGATCGCGCTCGCGTCGGGGGCGCCGCTGATGGCCGGGCTGCTCACCGGCGTGGTGGGCGGGGTGGTGGTGGCCTGGCTGTCCGGCGCGCCGCTGGCGGTCAGCGGGCCGGCCGCGGGCCTCACCGTCATCGTCGCTTCGGCCATCGCCGAGCTCGGGAGCTACGAGGCGTTCTTGCTCTCCGTCGTTTTCGCCGGCGTCCTTCAGATCCTGTTCGGATACTTGCGGTTCGGGATCTTCGGATACTACATCCCGTCGGCGGTCATCCGAGGCATGCTCGCCGCGATCGGCATCCTGCTCGTCCTGAACCAGATCCCGAACGTGCTCGGATACCACCGGGATTTTCTCGGCGGTTTGTCCTTGTTCGAGGGGGCGTCCACATGGACAGAGGTCGAGAGGGCGCTTCAACACATCGAGCCCGGGGCGCTGATCGTGGCCCTCGCCGCGCTCGCGTACCTGTTGCTCGCTGGGCAGGTGCCTCTGCTCGGCCGCGTCAAGGCGCTCCCTCCGCCGCTCGTCGCCGTCCTGCTCGGGGTCGGGATCGACACCTTTCTTTCCTACCAGGTCCCCGAATGGGCGCTCGGCGCCAAGGACCTGCTCGTGGACATCCCGCTCGTGGACGGCATCGGCGGCTTGCGGGTGGCCACCCCTGACTTCGGGCGCATCGCCGACCCCGCGGTCTACAAAGCTGCGCTCGTCATCGCGGCGGTGGCGAGCATCGAGACCCTGCTGTGCACCGAGGCCATCGACAAGCTCGACCCGTTCAAGCGGGTGACGCCGCCAAACCGCGAGCTTCGGGCCCAAGGGGTCGGAAACCTCGTCGCCGGGCTGCTCGGCGGGCTGCCGATGACCGCGGTCATCGTGCGGGGCTCCGCCAACGTGACCTCGGGCGGGCGCACTCGGATGTCCGCGTTTCTCCACGGGGTGTGGCTGCTGCTCGCGGTGCTGCTGCTCGCCCAGGTGCTGAACCTCATCCCGCTCGCGGCGCTGGCCGCGGTGCTGATCGACGTCGGCTACAAGCTGTCGCCGATCCGGCTGTTTCGCCAGATGTACCGGCTCGGGAGGGCCCAGTTCTGGCCCTTCGTCGCCACGGTGGCGGCGGTGTTGGCCACCGATCTCCTGCTCGGCGTGCTCATCGGGCTCGGGGTGGCCGTGTTCTACCTGCTGAAGGAGAGCGCCGCGAACCCCTACGACCTCGAGCGCACCGACGAGGCCTCGACCGATGGCAAGGCCCGAGTGCGCCTCGTGCTCGGCGAGCACTTGACGTTCCTCGACAAGGCGGCGGTCACCCAGGCCCTGCACGCCCTGCAGCCGGGCTCGGTGGTCGAGGTGGACGGTAGCCGCTCCCGCCACATCGACCCCGACGTCATCGAGGTCCTGAACGAGTTTCGGACGAGCACCGCCCCGGGCCGCGCCATCGAAGTGCACATGACCAACATCCCCGACGCCCCGGTGGCGTTCGGGCACTGAGCTTCGTGCCCCGGCTGCTACCATGGAAGCGATGGGGTTCGAGGCGAGCGCCTTCTCGGTCGATGTCCCGGGCCTGCTCGCCGCGCTCACCGAGCAGTTCCCGGAGCCGCTGCTCTGCGTTCGCGAGCTGATCCAGAACGCCGCCGATGCCGACGCTGGGCGCATCGACGTCGAAGTCTCTCTGGACGCGCGGCGGAGCTTCGTCCGGCTCGAGGTCCGCGACGACGGCCGGGGCATGAGCGCCGCCGAGCTCGACGGGTACCTGACCATCGGCTTCTCGCTCAAGGATCCGTCCCGGGACCGGGGCCGATTCGGGGTCGGGAAGCTGTCCCCGTACGCGCTCGGCTTTCAGCGCATGGTGGTCGAGACGTCGACCGGGATCGAGGCCCACCGCATCACCCTGCTCCCCGACGGCAGCGGGCGGGTGGAGCGGCGGGTCGGCGAAGTTCCTCCGCGCGGCACGTCGGTCCGCGTCCTGAAGACCGCGACCCGGTCCGAAGCCGAGGCCATGACCCAGAAGGTCTTCGAGCTCGTTCTGCGCACCTGCGGGTCGATCGGCATTCCGCTGTTCGTCAACGGGGCCCCGGTCAACCGGGCGATGCGGCTGCCCACCCCGTACATCCTCCGCTTCACGTCCCCGTCGGGGTCGGGGGTCATCGGGGTGGGAGCGGAGCCGGTGCGCACCCTCATGTCCGGGGGCATCGTGCTCGAGTCGGACGCCCCGATCCTGGGCCCCGAGGTCGCGTACGTGCTCGACGGCCCTCACCTCGCGCCGACCTTGTCGAGGAACGCGGTTCGCCGGGACCTCGCGTTCGAGGCGCTTCTTCAAGAGGCGCAGGCTCGCTTGCCGCAGCTCGCCGCCGAAGCCGGCGCCGGCCTCGCCGCTCGGGTCGAGGCGCTCCGCCGGAGCGGAATCCCGGTGGAGCGGGGCCTCGAGGCCGACGATCGGGCCGCGCTCGAGTGGCTTCGGGTTCGCCTGCTCGACCCCGACGGCGAGCCTCCTCCCCACGTGAAGGCGGCGCCCCTGCTCGAGACCGCCGACGGCGACCTCGTATCGGCCGCTTCGGTCGCCGAGGCGCTCGGGCAGATGGACCGGCTCCCGATCTCGCGGATCCCGAGGAGCCGGGACGAGATCTCGGGGCACCTGGACCGAGGGATCCCGGTGCTCCTGCTCTACCGAGACGTCGAGGACTTCCTCGATCGGCAGGGCATCGAGACCGTCGAGGTGGACGGTCTCGACGACGGGATCGAGGTGCCGGCGGCCGGCTTCTCCCGGGCCGAGCGGGCGCTGCTCGACCGGCGCGGGGTCGACCGGCGCCGCGCTCGGTTCGGGACCTTCGCCGTGGCCTCGCTGTCGCTCGCCGCGCTCGCGCTCGCCGCCTCGGCGCTGCTGCTCCCGACCGGTTCGGCGCTTAGAGCGGCGTCGTCTCTTGCCGAGAATGCAGGTTGGATTGCCGTTTCGGTCGCGTCGGGGCTCTTGTTGGCCGTGCTCGCGCTCCTTCGCCGCCGTCCTCCGCCGCCGGGCTGGCTGCGGGACGAGGCCGGGCTCCCGGTGGCCCGGCCGACGGCTCGACCGCTCGCGATCTTTCTTCGGGCGCTGAGCCATCCCCTCGACTTCTGGGTCGCGAAGGGCTGGTCGGACCGAGGGGCCAGCGCGGAGTCTCGGGCCCAGCGGCCGAAGCTGGGGACCAGGCTCGACCTCGACCGCCTGCACCTCGGTTTCGTGGATCTCGTCTCCCGCTCGGGGGACCCCTCGGACGCTCGGCTCCTCGTTCGCCGGGGCCGCCGGGTGCTGCTCAACCGAAACCACGTCACCGTCCGCCACCTGGTCCGCATCGCCGCGCTGGAGCCACGCCGGGCCCAGGTGCTGCTCGAGGCGCTGCTCGCCACCGACCCGGTGCTCGTCGGCGGATGCGACCCCCGGCAAGTCGAGTGGGACCTCGTCCTCCGTGGGCCCCGGATCTTGGAGGCCGAGTGAGCACCGAGCCCGACCTCGCCCCGGTCATTCCGCTGCACGCGGCCGAGGGCCAGCCGCTCTACCAGGCCGATCCGGCCCGGGTGCTGCTGCTGCTTTCACAGCACCAGTTCGAGGACGCCTACCTCGCATTTCGGGAGCTGTACGCCAACGCGCTCGACGCGGTTCGGGGACGAGAAGGGCGCATCGTGCTCGAGGTCGGCGCGGATCGGGTGGTCGTCGAGGACGACGGCCCCGGCCTCGACGAAGCTGGCCTCAGCGCGCTCACGACGCTCGGCAAGTCCACGCGGCGCGGCACCAACAGCATCGGCCGGTTCGGGATCGGCTTCGCCTCGATCTTCGACCGCTCGCTCGGCGTGGCCCGGGTGGTGATTCGCTCCCAGCTCGGGGCCGGCGGGGTCGAGCTGCGCTTCGTCCCTGGCTCCGGAGGGGAAGTGCACATCGAGCGCCGGCCGGCCGCCGCTCCTCGGCGCGGGGGCTGCCGGGTGGAGGTGCACTTCGACGCCAACCGGGCGCCGCCGGAGCGGGTCGCCCGCATCACCGAGCTGTTCGAGGTCCACGCCGCCTACTCCGGCGTCCCCACCCAGCTCGGGGGCCGGCGCCTCGGAAAGGACCTGTCCGCGTTCGTGCAAGATGAGCTGCGGTCGGGGAGGGTTCGGGGAAGCGAGCGGCGGGTGGTGGAAGCGAGCGCGGTGGTCGGCGCGGTCGGGGTGGCGGCGATCGATCCGAGCCGCAGCGACGTTCGGTTTCGGGCCTACCAGCGGGGGCTGTTCGTGTGCGAGCTCAGCCTGCCCCGGCCCGAGGGTCGGCCGTGGCCCCGGGGGGTGTTCGGGGCGGTCAGCGCGGAGGGGCTCGATGTGGTCGCGAGCCGAAACGGCTTCGTAGAGAACGAGGCCTTCGCGAGGATGAAAGGGGAATTGCTGCGCCTCGCCGGCGAGGCGGCCTACCGGCTGCTCCGGCATTTCGAGACCAGCGGCGACGCCTACGCCCGGGTGGTGCTGCTCGACGCGCTCCGCCGGGGCCTCCGCACCGCGGCGCCGGTCGTGCTCGCCGCGGCCGAGCCCGACGACTTGTTCTGGACCGCGCTCGTGCGCTGCCCCCTGTTCGAGGCGTGGGGGGAGAAGCGCATGTACGCCTTCGAAGAGCTGGTGGCGCTCGAGCAGCAAGGCCGCTTTCGCGCGCTCCCCTACCGGCCGGCCGCGGAGGAGAGCGGGCCGATCCTGAAGTCGGTGGACCCGCTCGAGCGGGACATCTTTCGCAAGCTGTCTGGCCTCCGCGAGATGCCGGCGGCCGCTCGGGGGGAGGAGATCGCTCGGCTGAGCTGGTGGTCGCGGTGGGTGGACCGCTTTCTCACTGGACCCCGGGCCGAATATTCGCTGTTCGACCGCGAGGTCGGCCGCTCGGAGGTCCCCGAAGGGGCGCGGGATCTCGTCGAGGCGGTCGAGCTGTTCCTGCACGGGCCGGAGGCGCGGCGGGCGCTGGGGCGAGTCATCCCCGGACCGCTTCCCCGCTTCGGCTTTGGGCGGAGCCACAACGCCTTCGGGCCGGTGGCCGCGTACCGGCAGGGGGAGGTCCGCTTCAACTTCGTGCACCGCGCGTTCGCCCGGCTCGCCCGGCATCCCGACCCAGAGCAAGCGGCGCGGGCCCTCTTGCCGATCGTCGCCCACGAGCTCGCCCACCAGTGCCACGAGCTGCACGACCTCGACTTCTATCGGACGAGCCGCGCCGTGCTCCGGGCCCTGGTCGCAGCCGCGGCCGAAGTGGACGCCCGCGCGCTCGACCGCGCCGCCGAAGGGCTCTAGAGCTCGTCGAGCGCCCGCAGGGCCGCTTCGAACGGGTCCTCTTCGTCGAGCGGCGGCAGCTCGAGCCCGAGGTCATCGCTCGGCTCCTTTGGATCCGAGAGGTCCACGGAGGGCAGGTTCGAGTCTGCGAAGTGGGTGGTCCACCGCCCCCCCTCCACGAACGGCCGGGTGCCCACGATCCGCCGCTCGAAGCGGCCATCCCGGCGCACCATCAAGTCGATCGGCCCCGTCTGCTCGTCGGGCACCACCACCGGACGGTCCCAGCGAGAGCCTCCGGTGTGGGAATGAACGCGGGCCGACCGCCCGTCGTCGAGCACGACCTCGGCGCCCACCGGGAACGCGCGCAAGGTGTTGACGAGCAGGTCCGCGAACCGGCGGTCGAAGTGCTCCGGCTCGTTGTACACCGCGGCGAGCGCGTCGAGCGGGTGGTGGCGGGCCACCCCAAAACCGATGGTGCGCTGCACGTACGCGACCACTACGCCGAGCAGCCGGGCCAGCGGGTGGGCGTCGGTCGTCCGCGCGCCGGCGTCGAGCGTTGGGCGCTCTGCCACCAACAAGGCCCGGGTGAAGCTCGAGGGGCCGAGCTCCGCGCCTTCGAGCAGCTCGACGATCGCGGTCGGGGCGCCGGTGCGATCGGGGAGGCCGCGCCCGAGGCCCACGTCGATGTGGTGGAGCAGCCCAGCCACCCCGAGGTCCACCAGGGTGGACCGCTCGAGTCCGAGCGCGAAGCCGGTGGCGGCGGCGAGCACGCAGGCGTTGGCTCCCACCAGCTCGAACGGGTCGGCGCCGGTTCGGTTGCCGCCGAGCCGGAGCAGGAAGTCGGGGCGGTCCCCGCACAGCTCGACGAGATCCTGCACGACGCGCACGACCCGCAGCTGGGGCCGAACGCCCTCGGTGACCGGGCCGGAGCGGAGCCGCTCCCGCTGCTCCCGCAAGGCGAGCAGCAGCTTGGCGTAGCACTGGACCGCGAAGACGCGCCGGTCCACCCGCACCGGGCCGGCGTCGGCGAAGCGCTGGGGACCGAGCAACCCCACCTGCAAGGACCCGAGCTCTTCCTTGGCCGCCTCGGTGACCGGCGCCCCGCCGAGCAGGTGGATCAGGCGCTCGATGGCGGCGTAGGTGGGCGGCGCCCGCAGGGTGAGCCCGCCGAGCCCGTGCCGCTCGAAGCACTGCCGAAGGTTGCGCACCGTCCCGAAGCTCCCGGTCTCGAACCGGACCCGGGTGCCGTTGAGAAACGCGACGTCCTCCACGAACTGCAGAGAAAAACCGCCGGTGGCGGCCACGAGCGTCTCGGCGGCGCGGTGCGCCGAGTGCACGGACTGCACGAGCGCCCGGTTCGTCGGAGCGTGGATTTGGGCGGTTCGAACCGCCATGAACAAGCAGGACAGCAGGTTTCGGCCATGCTCGAGCGCCCGCTCGGACAGGTCGGTCCGCAGCGTCGCCGGCACCGGGGGCGGCGCATGGACCCCGCTCATCTTCCCCTCGCCGCGTCGGTCAGCACCCACTGCGCGGTCTCACGGACCCGCCGGTTCTTCGCGGCGCAAGCCCGCTCGAGCAGCGCCCGTCCCCCGGAGCTGTCCCTGAGCCCTCGGAGCGCTCGCACCGCGAGCACCGCGGTGGTCTCCGCTTTGCGCCCCGAAAACCGCCCCTCGCCCCTCTTCACCCAGCGGGCGAGCAGCGGCAGGGCGCGGGACTGGCTGAGCAGGGTGTGGCCGACGAGCAAGGCGAGCTGCACCTCCTTCGGCTCCGTCTCGAAGCTCGGGTTGGTGACCCGCTGCTCGAGCAGCCGGTCCACGCCCGCGCTCGGGATCCGGACCAGACCCCGCACCGCCATGACCCGCACCGCGGGGTCGGGGTCGTCGAGCGCCCGGGTGGTCAGCTCGAGCCGGTCCGCCGCCGCGAGCGTGGGCGCCTCCTCGAGCAGCGCGAGGCGGACGTTGGGGGAGGGGTGGTGCTCGGCCTCGAGCAAGGCCTCCTTCGCCCCCGGATCGGCGAGCCTCGCCAGGATGTAGACCGCGTCGCGAGCGACGAAGGCCTGGTCGCTCTTCACGAGGTCGGCGAGCCGAGCCACGTCGGGCACCCCGAGCTCGAGCACGAGGTCCGCGATCGCCCGGCGGTCGGCCGGCTCCTCGAAGCTCGGCAGCAGGGACAGAAGCAGCGGGACCACGTCCCTGCCGCCGGCGCGAAAGAGATCGAGCAGCCCGCGGAGGTCCTGGGTTCCCTGGGCGACCGGGCGCAGCCGGGGTTCGGCGAGCGCCTGCCGAATCCAGTCCTCCCTCCCTGGCGAGGGGGGCAGGCGGCGCACCCCGGCGACCAAGAAGGCGGAGAGGCGCAGGTTGCCGCCGAACAGCGCGCCGTCGTGCATGCGGAGGAGCGCGTCGAACAGGCGGGGCCCGCCCCCGGACCCGCTCTTCAGTGCGTCGAGCACGGCGTGACCGGCTCGCAGGCCGAGCCGATGCTCGTCCTCCCGCTCCAGCTCGGCTCGAAGCTCCTCGGCGTAGGCGGGGGCCAAAGGGAAGCGCCGGGGCGGAAAGAAGCCGGGCGCCATCTCGTCGACCGCGTCGAGGCGCTCCGCGACCTTCCGGGCGTCGATGTCCGAGCGGTCGAGCGAGACCGACCCCACCCCGATGTCGGGGCTCGGGGCGCCATAGATGTCGCGGAGCAAGGCGTCGATCGCCCCGTCGAGCGGAGAAGCGGGCGCGTCTTCCCCGGGCGACTCGCCGGCCTCGACGATCACGGTGTCGATGACCACGTAGCGGACGTGCTCGAGCTCGTGGCGCCACAAGAAGGTTACGGTGTCTTCGCCGAGCGGGCTGCTGCCGAAGCCCGCCGCCGCCGCGTCCACCACCACCCGCACCTCGCCCACGGACAGTCCGGGGAGAAACCCGAGGCGCCGGATCCCGTCCCGGTAGAGCCCGAACGGGAGGGACTCCTCCGGGTTGGGCGCCTCGAGCACGGGGTGGCCATCGAACCACAGGCCGGTGGGCCGGACGGCGAGCTCGAGCAGATCCCGCGCGTCGAGCAGCGACAACAGCCCATTGTGGACGTCTTCGATCATCCGGTCGAACGCCGGGCTCCCGGTTGGGTACAGCCGGCGGGACCGGGCGGCGCGGGCCATCAACCCGAGGACCCGGCCCAGCTCGCGATGGGGGGCTTCAGGCAGCATGATCGGAGCGGTCGCGGTCCGCTCAGCAGTCCACGGGGAGGGCGGAGACGCACACGCGGTTTCGGTTGCAGACCTTCTCACCGGGGGGCTCCTGGCAATCCGAGTCGTCCGGGTCGCAAAACCGGCACGGCTCGCCGCAGTTGCCTTCGTTGCAGGGGTCGTACTTTCCGCACCCGAGCGGACCGGCGGTCAGGGCAAAGAGGCACAGCAGCCAACGCATGGGGGGCTTCTAGCAGGAGAACGAGGAACGCTCAGCCGTTTCGTGCGAAGACGCTGTAGTTGATGCACGTGGGCACGGAGCCGGGGCGACGAGAGATCTCCAAGACGAAGTCGGCGCCGTCCTCCCGCCCGAGCCGACCCTGCCGCCGGTAGGTCCGGCTGCCGCAGCTTCGGTTCTCGAGCACGCATTCGGGGCGATGGTTCTCGGTGTCGTGGCGGTAGATGCACATCTCGATGTCCGGGTCGGCCGAGCGAAGTTCGATCCGCACGTCGAAGTCATCGCGGAGAAACTGGGTCCGGTCCCGGGCGTGAAACCGGATCACGTCGACGTCGTCCTCGGTGTGGATCACGCCGGTGAAGCTCAGGCTCTGGCCGCTGTCGTCGATGCTGCCGAGGAACGGGGCCTCGGCGCAAAACCGGCTCGGGTTGCCGCCCGGGTTCGGCTCTCGGCACTCGCAGCCATTGGACGGGTCGTCGTCCACGTCGTACCAGCCCCGGTCGCAGGCCAGCACCGCGCAGATGCCGGCGGTGCAGTCGGGGGTCCCATTGGGTACGGGGCAGCCTTCCTCGCAGCTCGCCCCCCGGGCGGCGAGCGGGATCTCGACGAACGGGCGGTCGGGGTCGCTGGTCTCGAGGGCGAGCGTGCCGGAGAAGCTGGCCGCCGCCTCCGACCGAAACTCCACCTCGATCGTCGCTCGCTCCCCGTGCCGCATTCGCGCCGGCAGCGACGGGGCGGACGGCACGGTGAACAGCTGGCTGGTGCCGAGCACGAGGGCCACGTTCTGAAGGATGAGCTCGCCGAAGCCTTCGTTTTCGACCTCGACCGGGAGGGTGCGGGTCCAGCCCCGAGGGACCGAGCCGAAGTCGAGGCTCTGTGGGCGGGTCGCCACCGCCGGCCGGGCGAGCAGCGCGATCACCGGCAGGTCGATCGACGGCTGGGCTCCGTCGCTCGATTCGATGCGGAGCCGGGCGTCGAGCCGACCGGCGGAGAGCGCGGCCAGCCGGAGGTTCGCGGTCGCCGACGCGAGCGGGGCGAGCGTGCTGGTCTGTGCCCCCTGCCACGACAGCTCGAGCTCGGCTCGAGGCGGGACGTCGAGCAGCTCCACCGACCGGAGGACCAGGGGGACCGTGCCTCGGTTCGTGAACTGGACCGCCGCCATCGCTTCGGCGCCGACCGAGACTTCACCGAAATCGACCGCGCTCGCCGGCTCGAGGTCGAGGCTCGGGCCCTGGATGCTCGTGCCGAGCAGGGCCACCACCGCCGGAACGGCCGACCGCCCCGCCGGCCACACCGCGGCCGTCCCCCGGAGGAACCGCTCCGTGCTCGGGGCCCAGCTCAGCTCGACGCTCACCGCCTCCCCGGGACCGATCGAGCCGGGGAGCGGGCCGACCGACAGCTCTTCGGGCGGATCGAGGCGCAGCTCGGCGATCGTCAGGTTGACGTTCCCGAAACCGGTGTTGCGAACGCGCAGCGGCGCGGTGCGGACCTCGCCCACCGGCACCGGACCGAACACCACCTGCTCGGTCTCGACCGACAAGAGCGCCTCCCCCACGAGCCGGCGCACCAGTGGAATGGACAGCTCCCCTGGCTCGACCCGGTCCTCGTCGGCCTCGCGGGCGGACGCGTCGGTGTAGGCGACCCGGATGACCGGGTCTTCGGCCAGCGCGTCCCCGGTCGGCGCGTAGCGCACCCGGATCGGCAACACATCTTGCGGCCCCATGATCAGCGGGAGTTGCTCGTCGAGCTCGATGGAGAAGTCTGGGTGCTCGGGGTTCGACAGGAGCACCCGGCGCACCGCGATCGGCCGGGTCCCGAGCACCGACACCGTAGCCGACACGGTCTGGCCGCACCCGGGGCGGGTGCAGGTGAACGCGAGCCACGGGGGATCGGCCGACAGCCCCGGCTCGGGGGGCTCGAGCAGCACGGGCGCCTCGGACGAGCCGCACCCGGCCGCGACGGCGAAGGCAAGAAACCACCGCTTCATCGGGGCTCCACCGTGAACTGGCCGCCCTGGCGGACGAGATCGAGCACGTGGGCCAGCTCGCCCCGGGCGCCGAGCCGCCTCGACACCTCCGCGACCAGCTGCCCGTTGATCGAGACGGTCACGAGCGCGGTGGTGCCGCGCCGAGACAGGCAGAGGTTGTCCACCACCCGGGCGATGTCGGACGCATCCGGACCGATCCCGATCCCCCCGGTGAGCGAGTTGATGAGCACCTCGACGGAGATCCCGAGCACCGCCGCCACGAGCCCGGCCGGCACCGAGGCGCAGTCTTCGACATAGTTGAGCAGCACCCGGAAGCGGCCGTCCTGCATCGCGTCGGGGAGCACGATCCGCTCCGGTTCTTCTTTGGGCGGAAACGCGACCCAGCCTGGGTTGCCGAACGCGCCCCAGTTCGTCGGGCTCGGGTTCTGTTTGTTGCAGAGCAGCCCGAACGGGTTCTCGAGGATGACGTCCACGTTGCGAAAGTCATCGTCGAAAAAGGACGTCGAGCCGTTCTCGAACGTCATCTCGACCCGGACCACCTGCGCGCCGACGACATCCTGGCCCTCGGCCGAGACCGGGACGGTGACCGACGGCCGGCGGGGGTCGTTGCTCTCGAGGACGAGCAGCCCGGTGATCGGGCCGAGCGTGGTCGCGGTCACGAACACCTGCAGCTCGCCGAAGCCGCCGGGCGGGATCGGCGGCAGGACAATCGGCTCGACGTAGAGGTCGGTGGACAGGCCGGTCCCGCCCCAGCGCGGGGTGACCCGAAGCGATGAGCCGCCCTCGTTGACGATGGTGAGCGGCGCCGAGGTCGTCTGCCCGATCGGCACCGGACCGAGCCGCACGAACTCGGGCGAGACCGAGAGGCTCGCCGGGGTCCGAGACGACCCTTGGAGCGGGACGCGGACCACCGAATTGCCCCGCTCGTTCGTGCGCACCACCAAGCTGCCCCGGTGCAGATCGATCTCGGCCGGCCGGTACTGGATGGTCAGGTCGAGGCCGTCTGCCGCCGCGGTTCGGGACGGCGACAGCGCCACCGGCGCGCTCTCGAGCGGGGCGACGGAGAAGGTGGCGACCGTCGCGCTCTCGACCTCGACCGCCTCGATGAGAAGCGGCGCGCTGCCGGACCCCTGGTTCGTGAGGCGAACGGTCTGGGTCACGGATCGACCGACCGGCACGAAGTCGAAGTCGAGCTCGACCGGGGCCACGGCGAGCCGCGGGATCCCGTCGAACCGGGCCCGCACCGGCACCGGCAGCTCGGGGAATTCGGCGTCGTCGGACAGCAGCAGCAGCTGGTCTTCGAACACACCGGTGCCGCTCGGCGTGAACAGGACGGTCAGCTCGTGCTCTCGAAACGGAAACAGCTCCACCGGGAACCGGGACGGGTCGCAGCTCGGGCAGCCGAAGATTCCATCCTCCTTGAAGTAGGCGTCGAAGATGGTCAGCGTGCAGTCCCCGATGTTGCGCAAGATGACCTGCCCGCGGGCGGTGCCGCTGCCGACGAAGCCGAAATCGAGAAGCGGCGGGGTGGGCTGCAGGATGGCAAGGCCGCCGTCCACCTCGCCGCACGACAGCGCGCCCCGGGGCACGCACCGTCCGTCCACGCACACCTCGCCCCGGTCGCAGTCCTCGTCCACCTGGCACCGAGCGACCTGGATCGGGACGACGTCATCGGCGCAGCCCGCGTGCGGTAGGGCGAGCAGGAGGGCGAGCGCACAGGAGCGTGACTTCTGCATGGCGATCGGCTCCATGTCACCACCTCACCCGGGCAGGGGCCAGCGGACGAGCGGCGGATCTCGAGCAAGCCCCGTAGAGCGCGCGTCCCGTCAAGCGCCCTGGGCCTCGGCCCTCGGAGCCCCGAGGAAGCGGTCGAGCAGCGCCGACGGCGACAGCCGCCTCGACATCTCGATCGGGGTCCTCAAGCGCGACTTGATCTCGGGGTCGTCGCAGCCGATGCGAGCGATGTCGGTGATCGTCGGTCGCACGCTGCCCCGGTCCTTGATCTGCTGGCCGAGGACGCAGAGCGCACGCTCGTACAAAGCGGCGTCGCTGCTTCCGGCGGCGGCGCAGGCGAGGCGGGCGGCGACGTCGGCGTAGGTGCGGGCGAGCGCGGCGTCGTCGAGGTACCGGGACACCTTGTGGAGCCGGCCCGTGCGGTCCGGGGGTTCGGCCAGCCAGTCGCCGGGACGAAGCCGCAGGCCGTCCGTGCTCGACAGGGTGCGCTCGGGAAAGAGGCGCCGCTCGAGCTCGTCGGTGATGAGCAAGCGGTTCCATCCCACCGGGCCCCGGACCTGCCCGTAGTGAAACCGCGCCCGCTCGAGGTCCCGGACCGACAGCCGGCCGTCGCGGTCCCCGAACGTGAAGTCGATCTCGAGCGCCGGGGACCGCAGCCGTGGCTCGAGCGCGAACACCGGCCTCTCCACGTACACGATGGGGCTCCCGCCGGCTTCCCGCTGACGGGCGAGCAGCCTCTCGGTCCGCTTTCGCACCTCGATCAGCGCCGATCGTCGGGCCTCGTCCCGGCCGCCGGGGCGGGCCAGGAGGTCGTCGATTCGCTGGAAAGCCCGGCCGATGTCGTCGGGCCGAAGCTGTCCAGGGTCGGGCCGGTCGATCCCGCCCGGCGCCATCTGCTCGATCGAAAAAGCGGCCCGCCGCAAGTCGATCTCTTCCACGAAGACTTGGGCCCGAACCGACATCGACCTACACGATGCATCGAAAGGGGGACCGCGTCCATCGGCGATCGACCGATGCACCGCCGCTCTCGAGACCCACCCCAGGGACGCCGAGGTTCGGCCCCTGCAGGACGAGTGAGCCTCGCCCGGCGGTCGTGCGTTCTGGGCAAGGGCGTCGGCCCGGTCCACCATGGGGCATGGCGACCGAACTTCCGGCCGAGATCGGGGCCCGCACCCTGGTCATGGGGGTCCTGAACGTGACGCCGGACTCCTTCTCCGACGGCGGACGCTTCGTCTCGGTCGAGGCCGCGTTGGCCCACGCGAAGGCGCTTCGCGACGCCGGGGCGGACCTCATCGACATCGGGGGCGAGTCCACCCGGCCGGGGGCGGAGCCGGTCTCCGTCGAGGAAGAGCTCGCCCGGGTGGTGCCGGTGGTGGCCGCGCTCGCCGCGTGCGGGCACCGGGGATTGAGCGTGGACACGACCAAAGCCGAGGTGGCGAGGCAGGCCATCGCCGTCGGGGCCTCGGTGGTGAACGACATCTCCGGCCTCGGCTTCGAGCCGGAGCTCGCCCGGGCCGTGGCCGAAGGCGGGGCCGCGATCATCGTGGGCCACACCCGGGGCCGGCCGAAGACGATGCAATCGGGCCCCATCTTCTACCCGGAGGGGGTGCTCGAGGCCGTACAGAGCGGCTTGCGGCGGTCGATCGACGCCGCGGTGGCGGCCGGCGTGCCCCGAAGCCGGATCTGGGCCGACCCCGGCTTCGGGTTCGGGAAGACCACCGCCCACAACATCGAGCTGCTCCGCCGGCTCTCGGAGCTGCTCGCGCTCTCGGTGCCGCTCGTCGTGGGCACGTCCCGAAAAAGGTTCCTCGGGGACCTGACCGGCCGCGGCGTGGGCGAGCGGGACTTCGCGACCGCCGCCTCGGTCGCGATCGCGGTGCTCGGCGGGGCGGCGGTGGTCCGGGTGCACCACGTTGGGGCCGCCGTCGATGCGGTTCGGGTGGCCGATGCGGTCCGCCGCGGCGGCGGAAGCTGAGCGAGACCCCCGTTTCTGCTAGGGGACCGAAAGATGCAGCGAAAGCTCTTCGGCACCGACGGCGTCCGCGGCGAAGCGAACACCTACCCGATGACCTCGGAGGTGGCGCTCGCGCTGGGGAGGGCGATCGCCCACATCAGCCGCAGAGGCCCGCACCGCCACCGGATCGTCATCGGCAAGGACACCCGGATCTCGGGCTACATGCTCGAGTTCGGGATCGCGTCCGGGGTGTGCTCCTTTGGGGTGGACGTCACCCTGACCGGGCCGATGCCCACCCCGGCCATCGCTTTTCTCACCAAGACCCTGCGCGCCGACGCCGGCATCATGATCAGCGCTTCGCACAACCCGTTTCAGGACAACGGCATCAAGTTCTTCGGCGCCGACGGCTTCAAGCTCGCCGACGAGATCGAGGCCGAGATCGAGGGGCTGCTCGAGTCGGGCGAGATCGACAACATCCGGCCGACCGCCACCGACATCGGCAAGACGGTGAAGCTCGAGGACGCCCGCGGCCGCTACGTGCAGTACGTCAAGCAGACTTTCGACCCGAAGCTCGGGCTCGACGGAATGACCGTGGTGGTGGACTGCGCCCACGGGGCGGCCTACCGGGTCGCGCCCGCGATCTTCGAGGAGCTCGGCGCCAACGTGATCACGATCGGGGACGCTCCGGACGGCAAGAACATCAACAGCGACTGCGGGGCGACCGCGCCGGCTCGCCTGCAGCGGGAGGTCGTGCGCCGCGGGGCGCAGGTCGGGCTCGCGCTCGACGGCGACGCCGACCGCCTGATCGTGGTCGACGAGCGGGGCGCGGTCGTGAACGGCGACGCGGTGATGGCGATCTGCGCCCGCGAGCTGCTCGCGAAGGGCCGCTTGCCCCACCGGACGGTGGTCAGCACCGTCATGAGCAACCTGGGCCTCGACCGCAGCCTCGCCGAGGTGGGGGCCAAGACGGTGCGGACGCGGGTCGGGGACCGCTACGTCGTCGAGACCATGCGGCGGCACGGCTACGGCTTTGGCGGCGAGCAGTCGGGCCACCTCGTGTTTCTCGACCACGCGAGCACCGGGGACGGCTGCCTCGCCGGATTGATGCTGCTCGAGGTGATGGTGCGAAGCGAGCGGCCGCTGTCCGAGCTGGCGCAGGTGTTCGAGCCGGTCCCGCAGCGCCTCGTGAACGTCCCGGTGCGGGAGCGCATCCCGCTGACCGAGCTGCCCGAGGTCGGCCGGCGCATCGAGGCGGCGGAGCGCTCGCTCGGCGCCGACGGCCGGGTGCTGGTCCGCTATTCGGGCACGGAGAAGCTCGCCCGGGTGATGATCGAGGCTCTGGACGAAACGAAGACCGTCGAGCTGTCGGAGCACATCGCCGAGGCGCTGCGGGACGCGATCGGGGCAATCGAGCCATGAGACCGCGGCTCGGCTTCTGCGTGGACGGGGTGGCGGCGCTGCGCCAGCTCCGGAGGGGCGACAGCCCAGACCCGGTGGAGGCGGCGCTCGTGGCCGAGCGGGCCGGCGTCGATCAGATCTGCGCCCGGCTCCTGCAAGACCGCCGGCACGTGCAGGACCGCGATCTGTTCGTGCTCAGGCAGGTGGTGAAGACGGAGCTCGTGGTGTGCCTCGCGCCGGTCGACGCCCAGGTCGAGGTCGCGCTGTCGGTGAGCCCGGATACCGTCCTGCTCGGTCCGGACCCAGCGCCAGGCAGCTTGTCCGAAGGCCTCGACCTGGTTCAGGCGAAAGAGGGCCTGCAGCGGCAGGTCCGGACCCTGCTCGACGCGAAGCTCCGGGTCGCGGCCGCGGTGGAGCCGACGGTGGAGCAGATCCGCGCCGCCCACCGGCTCGGCCTGCACGCGGTCGAGCTATCCTGCGCGGTCTACGTGCTCGCCCGCGGGTTCACCGAGCAGAGCCACGCGCTCGCCCGGCTCCGGGACGCGGCGAAGCTCGCGGCGAAGCTCGGCCTCGGAGTGGGCGCCGCCGGCGGCCTCGGCCGCAAGAGCGTCGCCCCGCTGTGCCGCATCGGCGAGATCCAAGAGGTCAACGTCGGTCACAGCTTGTGCGCCGACGCGGTCGTCGTCGGCCTCGACCGAGCGGTCCGGGACCTGCTCTCCGCGCTCGAACACCACCGAGCCTGACCCCATTCCTCGATGGGTCATTCCTCGATGGGGTCAGGCCCTTCCGTCACGCATCTGGAAATGGGATGGGGACCCCTTGCGGACGCGCCGACGCCCGCGTATGAAAGGCAGCATGAAGGGTCCCGCTCATCTATCGCAGCTTCTCTCGCCGCTACTTTGTTTGCGTTCATTTCGCGACGCCTCCTGTCCCTTGAGACCTCCCCCTGATCTCGAGCGAAGAGCCGCCAACCGAGGGCGCACCTCATTCCGTCTCCTTCTGCCGTTCCTTTTGGGTTTGTTCGTCGCCTGCGGTTCCGAGGATGAACCGCCGCTCGACGCCGGCTCAGCTGCGGACGCGGCCGACCTGGGCGCCGACCTCGAGTTGGCGGAGGACGGGGGTTTGGGTGAGGACGCGGGTCCAGGCGAGGACGGCGGATTCGACGCCCATGTGCTCTGCCGTCCGTTCTGCGGAGCATCCCCGGAGTCTGTGTGCGACACCGAGGCTGTCTTCGAGCGGTGCCTCGGTACCTGCCAGAGCCGCTTGGAGCGACGCACCCAGGCGTGCGCTGAATGCATCATCCGGAACTCGGTGAGGCCCATCGCGCAGTGCGGCGGGAGTCCAACGATGTGTCAGTGCCTCGGCGCACTCTTCGCCCTGCCCGAGGGTGAGGCATGTGCTTCGGTCTGCGAGCCGTGAGGGAGATCCGCAAACATGAAGAGGAGCAGCTGAGGCCTTAGATGGGCAAGTGGGGACACTTACGATGCGCCCATGTCGGATAGCTAGCTAGCTAGGTTCTCGCCGCCAATCGAAGGCTAGCGTATATGAGTTGGCGTGTTGATGTGAGACGAAGGATGTTGATGTTCATCACTCAGGGAAGATACCAGCGCCGCGGTTTGGCCGCGGCGCTCGTTGCCGTGGCCGCGTGCGGTGTCGGTGACGTGGAGGATCTCGAGGCAGAGCCGTGGAGCGTCGAGCTTGTCTCCATGCCATGGCTCATCCAGCCTTCGGTCGGGAACCCGGATTTCGAGAACCCTAGGTTCGTTCGGCTTGGGCGGCAAGAAGGCTTCTATGGTTTCATAGACATACCGGATACGCTGGGGCTCGGATTGCGCATTCGTCCCCGGGATCCGTGCAGCGATGGCAGGTACTGCGACCAGAAAGGCGTGCTGGTCGAGGTTGGGGTGGGTGAGCCGACGGGAGAGGTGAGCGCCTCGGTGTATTTCCTCGACGCCCCCGATGGGGTCCCCACCGCGTATGGCCTCAAGGACTGGAGCATCGATAGCGATCGCTTGCCCTGCGACGAAACCCAGCCCCTTTGCGTTCGGTTTCAGGTGGATGACGGGACGGTGGTCAGCGGCTGCGCCCCGCTCACCGTGGCTCGCCCGTGGGATCGGTCCTGCCCATGAACTCTGACCGGCTCAGCCGGTGTTGCCGTCTTGGCCCTGGCTCGCGCCGAAGGTCTTGAGCTTTCGGTACAGCGTGGCTTCGCCGATGCCCAGGGTCTTGGCGGCCGCTCGCCGGTTGCCGGCCTCCGCCTCGAGGACCCGAAGGATGTGGTCGCGCTCGACCTCGGCCAAAGTGGCCCCGGCCGGGGTGCTGGCGGCGGTCTCGATGCCGAGATCGACGGCGCGGATCACACCCCCTTCGCTGAGCACGAGGGCCCGCTCGAGCGCGTTTTCGAGCTCGCGCACGTTGCCCGGCCACGGGTGGTTGTAGAGCGCCCGGCAGGCGTCGTGCCCGAGCTGGGCCTCCTTTCCAGCGAGCCTGGACCGGAGCCGCTCGAGCAGGGAGCGGGCGAGCGGGATGAGGTCTTCGCGTCTCGATCGGAGCGCGGGCAGCGGGATCTCGATGCCGGCGAGCTGGGCTCGCAGCTCCTCGGACAATCCGGATGCCTGGCGCCCGTCCTCGTGGCAGGTGGCGAGCACCCTGGCCTCGAGCGGCCGGAGCACCGGCTGGCCGGGTCGCCGAAACCGGCCCCGGTGGAGCACCGACGCGAGCTCCTGCTGCAGCGACCGGGGCATGCCGCCTACGTCTTCGAGCAGGATCGACCCGCGCGCGGCGAGCTCGAGCGCGCCCGGCCGGGATGGGACGTCGGACCCAAACAGCTCGGCCGCGAGCAGCGGCTCGGGCACCGCCCCGCAGTCCACCCGAAAGAACGGCGCCGTTCGCCGCGGCGACTCGTCGTGCACGATCCGGGCGAGCCTCGCTTTGCCGGTCCCCGGCTCCCCGGTGAGCAGCACCGGCGCCATCGACGCCGCCGCCCGCCGGGCCCGCTCGACCGCTCTTTTGCTCCCCTCCGACCGGGCCACGAATCCGAGCCGGTCCGTCGGAGGCGGCTCTGGCGCCGCCTCGGTCCCAAGGAAGAGGGCCACCCGACAGAGGGCGTCGCCGCTCTCCCGGCACCGAAGCTCGGCCGCTTCGACCCGCGCCCCCTCGCTCGACGCCAGGGATCCGGCGAGCACCCCGCCGACCACCCAGCAGCCGGGGCAGCCCCCGAGCGGCCTCCCATCCAGCGGCGCCGTCCACGTCACCTCGGCGAGCGCGGTCTCGACCCGCTCCGGGGCCGGCGCCCCGACCTCGAGGTCGAGGGCCAGCCCGAGCCGCCTGAGGTACCGGGCGCCGCCCTTCGGCCAAGGCTCGGTCTCGGAGCCCGATGAGCGGCTCGCGCGGTCGAGCCCAAGCTGAAAGCCGGCTTGCGAGAGGATCGGCCGAGCCGCCTTCGGACCGGCCTTATCGAGCAGCGCTCGGCACAGCGCGACGAGCGCGTGCGCCCAGGCGTTGTCCTCGTCTTCTTCCACCATCGCCGACCACCGTACCGCCCCCGGCCTTGAGGGGAACTCCGGAATACCGCTCGGCCGGTTTGGGCCCTCCGCTCGAGCGGCGCTATGCCCCTTTTCTCGAGCCGCCGCTAAGCTTCCGCCATGAGCGAGCAAAAGGTCGTCCCGCCCGATGTCGAGCCCGCGGACCTCGAGCGCCTGTACCGGGTCGGGCTGGCGCTCGGCTCGGAGCGGGACGGCACCCGGCTCGTCGAGCGCATCCTGCTCGAGGCCAAGGCGCTCGCGAACGCCGACGGGGGGACGGTGTACCTCCGCTCCGAGGACGACACCCTCGAGTTCGCGATCCTCCGCAGCGACAGCCTCGACCTGGCGCTCGGCGGAACGACGGGAAACGACATCCGTTTTTCGCCGATCCCCCTGTGGGATCCACGCACCGGCGCCGAGAACCACCGCCACGTCGCCGCCCACGCGGTGCACGTCGGGCGCCCGGTGCACGTCCCCGACGCCTACGCCGCCGACGGCTTCGATCTGTCCGGGACCCACGCCTTCGACCGCGAAAACGGCTACCGCACCCGCTCCCTGCTCGCGCTTCCGCTCGAGAGCAGGGAGGGCAGGGTGATCGGGGTGCTGCAGCTCGTGAACGCGAGGGACGAGACCGGTCGGGTCATCCCGTTTCCCGACCGGCACGCCGCCGTCGCCGAGGCGCTCGCCGCCCAGGCCGCGGTCGCGCTCGACGCCCAGCAGCTCTACGACGGGCAGCGTCGCCTGCTCGAGGCGTTTCTCGAGCTGCTCGCCGGCGCCATCGACGCGAAGAGCCCGTACACGGGGGGACATTGCCGCCGGGTCCCGGTGCTCGCCGAGCTGCTCGTGAAGGCGATGACCGAGGCCGAGGACGGCCCGTACCGAGAGTTTCAGCTCACCAAAGAAGAATGGTACGAGCTGCACATCGCCGCCTGGCTGCATGACTGCGGCAAGGTGACGACCCCGCCCCATGTCATGGACAAGGCCACGAAGCTCGAAGGGATCCACGATGGTCTCGAGATCATCCGGGCCCGCTTTGCCGCCGCCGCGCTCGAAGCGGAGCACGAAAGCACCGCCGCCGGCCCGGGGGAGGCCCGCGCCGCGCTCGCCGCCGACTTCGCGGTGCTCGAGCGGCTCAACCCTGGGGCCGAGTCGGTGAACGCCGAAGATCTCGCTTGCCTCGAGCGGCTCGCCGCCCGCCGCTACCGGGACCTCGATGGGGTCCATCGACCGCTGCTCTTGCCCGAGGAGGTCGAGAAGCTCTCCGTGTCCCGGGGGACGCTCACCGACGCCGAGCGGCTCGTCATCAACGGGCACATGGTCCAGACCGTCTTGATGCTCGAATCGCTGCCCTTTCCCCGAAACCTCCGGCGGGTGCCCGAGTATGCCTGCGGCCACCACGAGCGCATGAACGGGGAGGGCTACCCTCGGGGCATCTTCGGGGGGGACATGTCGCTCCCGGCCCGGGCGATGGCCATCGCCGACGTGTTCGAGGCGCTGACCGCCGGGGACCGGCCGTACAAGAAGGCGATGAGTTTGTCCCAAGCTATGGCCATCATGGGCCGGATGAAAGTGACCAACCATCTCGACCCGGTGATGTTCGATTTTTTCGTCTCGAGCGGGGTGTACCGGGAGTACGCGCGGCGCTACCTGCCCGAGGCGCTGCTCGACCCGGTGGACGAAGCGGCGCTGCTCGCGCTCGAGCCGGAGCCGTTCAGGCTGCCCCCGAAAGCGGAGCGAGACGAGCGCTGGGAGCGCTTCTCCCCCCCGTACGCGTTCATGGCGCCGAAGGCGGTCTTGCGTCGTCCCAGTGCGGGTAATCGGGGCGGAGCTTTCTGAGCCCGAATTCGGCCTCGACCCACTCGATGATCTGCGGGGACAGGGAGAGGTCCCGTGGGTGGTCGGCAGCGGATAGATCGAAGGTCCTCTTCTTTTTGCTCGGGGCGACGAGCGAGAGCCGACGGGGCAGGTCCACCGCCACGAGATCGACGGCGCTGCCTCCGTAGTGGCTCGAGCGGCGGGCCCCGCGCGGGGTGGCGTAGTCCACGCCGTAGGTCTCGGCCATGGTCCGGGCGGCCTCGATGGCGGCGGCGATGCCGCCGGGGTGGGTCCAGCGGATGGGGACATCGAGCCCCCAAGCCTCGTGGTATCCTTCGAGCGTCCGGATCCGGGCCCTCGCTTGCTCCGGTCCCTTGGCCTGGCCGAGAAACCAGCTCCCGTAGATGAGATAGCCCCGCTCCCTGGGCCGGACCCCGGCTTCGATCCAGGTGAAGGCGCCGGCCGAGGCGAGCTGCTCGAACAGCGACCGGACCGCGCGCCCGAACCGAGGGTTGTGGGCCTCGAGCTCGGTGAGTTTGCCGTCGTCGGTGTCCGGCTGCTGGTACCGGGCGGTCCACCGCGGACCGGGTGGGTCTCCATCTTCGGCCGGCTCGAGCGAAGGCTGGGGCGGCGGCGCGTCGAGCGGGAGCGGCCCGTGCTCTCCGTAGCGCCGGGGCTTCTTTCCGAAGACGTCGTGGGGATGAAGCAGGATCCCGTAGGCCCGGGCCCGGCTCGCCGGGACGACGGCGACCTTCGGCCCGCGGGCAAGGAGGTCGTCCAGAAAGAAGAGGAAATCATCGAGGTCGATCGGCCGGCCGGTGGTCTCCCGCACCCAGCGCAGCATCGGTTCGCCGTCGGGGACAGCGGCGAGCTGCCGGAGCAACGCGGCGTCGATCGGCCGCTCCGCGAGGCGCAGCGATCGGTCGCTCCACCGATCGGCGGCCGCGATCAGCGCCGCTTTCGGCTCCTCTGGGAGCACGTCGAGCCGCCGGTCGGTGGGCATCGGGGGCGCGGCGGCCACGAGCAGCAAAGCGAGCGCGGCCCCCGGTCGGGGGTCGGCGCCGGTCCCGATTCGTGAAAGGCTGGGCGCAACATGATCCGGACCATACCGCTCCTCTTTGCGCTCGCCTTGGGCCTCATCGCCGGCTGCGGGCGGCTCGGCTGCGCCGAACGGCACGTCGGGCCGGTGCCCGAAGGCGAGGCGCCCATAGCCCGGGTCTCGACCAGCACCGGCGCCGAAGCCTCCGTGCTCTACCTCGGCCACAGCCTCGTCGGTCACGACCTGCCCCACATGGTCGCGAGCTTCGCGCGTGCCCGGGGCAAGGTCCACCGCGTCCGAAACCAATCGGGGTGGGGGACCCCGCTGTCCGCCCATTGGCGCTGGGACGGGGACTTCGACGGGAGCTTCGTGCCGAGCGGCTTTCTCGAAGAGGTGAAGGGGGAACTCCTCTACGAGATGGAAGCAAAGTTGCTGCTCGACCGGGGCCAGACCGACCACCTCGTCGTCACCGAAGTCAACAGCTGCCCCATGGGAAAGCCGGGGGCGTGGAAGGTGCCGTGTTACGCGCCCGCCGACTGGTGCTGCACCCCGGATGCGCTCGAATCCTGGGTTCGGCATGCCCGTTCGGCCCGCCCCGACATCCGGGTCCTCTTGTACCAGACCTGGAAGAGCACGGCCGACGAGGGGGGCATCGAGGCGTGGGCGAAGGTCACGAAGCGGGATCTCGGGTGGCACCGAGCGGTCGCGGCCGAGGTGAACCGAAGGCTCGGGCCGGACGGCGGCCCGCCGATCGAGGTCCTCCCCGGCGGCTCGGCGCTCGCGGCGGTGGTCCTCGCCGCCGAGCGGGGCGCGCTGAAGGAGCTCGGCGTTCCGGACGGGGCCTCGCTTTTTCTCGATGAGGTCCACGTGACTCCGCTCGGCTTCTATCCGGTGGCGCTCGCTCACTTCGCCGCCCTCTATGGGGACGACCCCCGGGGTCTGCCGAGCCGTGTGGACGTGTCCGCGGACAGCAAAGGCCGGGCGCTCGTCGAGGGCGGCCTCGATGTGGATCCCAAGCTCGCCGAGCGCCTCCAGGAGATCGTGGCAAAGACCCTCGCCGGGCTGTGAAGCTTCAGCCATCTCCCTGCTGCCGCCACATCTGCGCATAGACCCCGCCGGCGGCGAGCAGATCGCCGTGCCGGCCCCGCTCGACGATGCGCCCCCCTTCGAGCACCAAGATCGCGTCGGCGTGCACCACGGTGGACAGCCGGTGGGCGATGACGAGCGTGGTGCGCCCCCGGGACGCCTCCCGCAGGTGGCCCTGGATGGTCAGCTCGGTCCGCGAGTCGAGCGCGGAGGTCGCCTCGTCGAGAAGGAGGATCGGAGGTTCGCTCAAGAAGACCCGCGCGATCGCGATGCGCTGCTTCTCTCCTCCGGAGAGTTTGAGGCCGCGCTCGCCGACCCGGGTCATCCATCCGTCCGGCGTCCGCTCGATGAAGTCGAGGATCGCGGCTTGCCTCGCCGCCTCCCTGAGCTCCTCCATCGACGCCCCTGGCTTCGCGTACTCGAGGTTGTAGGCGAGCGTGTCGTTGAACAGGACGGTGTCCTGCGGGACCACCCCGATCTTGGCCCGAAGGCTCGACTGCGTGACCGAGCGGATGTCTACCCCGTCGATGGTGACGCGGCCCTCGTCCGGATCCCAGAACCGAAACAGGAGCCGGCCGATGGTGGACTTTCCCGCCCCGCTCTGTCCGACGAGCGCGACGGTGTGGCCGGGGGGCACTTCGAAGCTCACCCCGCTCAAGATCGGGCGGCGCTCGTCGTAGCCGAAAGAGACCCCCTCGAAGCGGACGTGTCCTTCCGAGACCGACAGCGGGGGGGCAGAGGGTGCGTCCAAGATGGTGCTCTTCTCGTCGAGCAGCGCGAACATCTGGTGCATGTCCACGGTGGCTTGCCGAACGCTTCGGTACACCCACCCGAACACCCCGAGCGGCTGCGCGAGCTGCATGAGATAGGTGTTCACGAGCACGAAGTCGCCGACGCTCATCGTCTTCTCGATGATGCCTTCGGCGGCCATGGCCATGAGCGCGGTCAGCCCGGCGGCGATGATGAGCGACTGCCCGAAGTTCAGCGCCCCGAGCGCGGACTGGCTCTTGACCGCCGCCTCTTCGTAGCGGCGAAGCGCCCCGTCGTAGCGCTCCACCTCGAGTGCCTCGTTGCCGAAGTATTTCACCGTCTCGAAGTTCAGCAGGCTGTCGAGCGCTCGGGTGCTCGCCGCCCGGTCGGCTTCGACGAGGCGGCGGCGAAACCGGGTCCGCCACTCGGTGGCGGCGATGGTGAACCCGACGTAGACGGAGACCGTCAGCCCGAGCACGGCGGCGAACCGGGGGGCGAAGAACCCGCCGAGCACCGCCATGACCAAACCCAGCTCGAGCAGCGTGGGCAGCACGTTGAACAGCGCCATCGACAAGAGCGAGCCGATCGCGGACGTGCCCCGGTCCACCGCCCGCCCGAGGCCGCCGGTCTGCCGGCCGAGGTGAAACGCGAGCGGCAGGTCGTGCAGGTGGGAGAGCACCCGGACCGCCGCCCCCCGCTTCACCTGCTGTTCGACCCGCTCGAACAACAGCTCCCGAAGCTGCCCGAAGCCGAGCGAGAGCACCCGGGCGAGGCCGTAGGCGAGGATGGCGGCGATGGGAATGGCGGCGATGGGAATGGCGGCGGGACCGCCCTCGATCCCGAGCGCATCGACCGCGTCCCGATAGAACCAGGGGATCAACACCCCGAGCCCTTTGGCGGCGAGCAGCGCTAGGAGCGCCCCCACCACCCGCCACCGCACCGCCGTCTGCCCTTCGGGCCACAGAAGGGGCAGCAGCCGCCACACCGACCGGAGGCTCGCCTCCCCGCCCTGTTCGGCGCTCGATTCGTCCGGCACGCGCGCATGCTGCGCCACGCGCCCGCCGGCACCCAGAACCAAGCGACCAGCAGCCAGGAAGCCGGTGGCGCCCCGACAACCGGCTTCTCCTCCGATGCCGCCTCTGCCATGCTCGGGTCTCTTCGGCGCGGACCTCGTATGTCCGCGCCGCTCGTGGGGGCGGGTCGTGGCCGTCCCCGGAAAGGACCGATGACGATGATCTCCGTGAAACTCCCCGACGGCAGCTCGCGCGAGCTGCCCGAGGGCGCCGACGCCCGGGCGCTCGCCGCGTCGATCTCCACCGGGCTCGCCAAGGCCGCGGTCGCCGCTCGGGTCGGCGGCGAAGTGGTGGACCTCGGCCGCCCCCTGGTCGACGGCGCCGAGGTCGCGATCCTCACCAAGAAAGACCCCGACGCGCTCGAGGTGCTCCGCCACTCCGCGGCCCACCTCATGGCCGACGCCATCCTCCGCATCTTCCCGAAGGCGCAGCTCACCATCGGCCCGGTGGTGCAGGACGGCTTCTATTACGACATCTACCTTCCCGACGAGCGCATCAGCCCCGAGGACTTCCCGAAGATCGAGGCGGAGATGCAGCGGATCGCGAAGCAAGCGCTCCCCTTCGTGCGGGCCGAGGCGACCGCCGGCCTCGCCGACGAAGCCTACGCTCGCTACCGCGGGATCGACGGCGGCGACAACCCATTCAAGAAGGAGATCGTGGACGGTCTGCTCGAGAAGGGGGCGACGCTCTCGTTTTACCAGCACGGGGACTTCATCGACCTCTGCCGGGGCCCGCACGTCCCCGACACCGGGTTTTTGAAGAACGTGAAGCTCACGAGCGTGGCCGGCGCCTATTGGCGGGCCGACGCGAGCCGGGCCCAGCTCCAGCGGGTCTACGGCACCGCGTTTTTCACCAAGCAGGAGCTCGACGAGCACCTGCGGCTCATCGAGGAGGCCAAGAAGCGGGATCACCGGGTGCTCGGAGAGCAGCTCGAGCTGTTCTTCTTCAGCGACGAGGCGCCCGGCTTTCCGTTCTTCTTGCCGAAGGGCGCGACGCTGTTTCAGACCTTGTCCGAATACATGCGGGCGCAGCTGCGGCGGCGGGGCTACCAAGAGGTCAAGGCGCCGCTCATCCTCTCGGAGCGGCTGTGGCATACCTCCGGCCACTACGACAACTACCTCGAGAACATGTTCTTCACGAAGATGAAGCTTCGGGACGAAAAGGACGCCGAGCACATCCACGACAACGTGGAAGAGGACCGGCCGATGGCGGTGAAGCCGATGAATTGCCCCGGTCACTGCATTCTCTTCAAGGCCCGGCCCCACAGCTACAACGAGCTTCCGCTGAGGTACGCGGAGCTGGGGCTCGTGCACCGGCGGGAGATGTCCGGGGCGAGGCACGGCCTGTTCCGGGTGCAGGCCTTCACCCAGGACGACGCCCACCACTTTTGCACGCCCGACCAGATCGAGGCCGAGATCGGGATGCTCATCGAGTTCTTCCGGGAGGTCTACGGGGCGTTTGGGCTCGATGACGTGCGCATCGAGCTGTCCACCCGGCCGGAGAAGAGCATCGGCTCGGACGAGATGTGGGAGCGAGCGGAGCGGGCGCTGGTCTCGGCCCTCGACTGCAAAGGGGTCGAATACGTCTTGAACGCAGGGGACGGCGCGTTCTACGGGCCGAAGATCGATTTTCACATCCGCGACGTGCTGAGGCGGTCGTGGCAGTGCGGGACCATTCAGCTCGATTTTTCGATGCCGGAGCGCTTCGGCCTCGAGTACGTCGGCTCCGACGGCCAGCGCCACCCTCCGGTGATGCTGCACCGGGCGGCCTACGGCAGCCTCGAGCGGTTCCTCGGGATCCTCATCGAGCACACGGCGGGGCGCTTCCCGCTGTGGCTCGCGCCGGTGCAGGTGCAGGTGCTGCCGGTGTCGGAGAAGTTCGACGCCTACGCGAAGTTGGTCACCGAGCGGCTGAGCGCGGTGGGCCTTCGCGCGGAAGCGAACCTGCGCGGCGACCGCGTCGGTTACAAGATCCGGCAGGGCAGCCTGCAGAAGATCCCATACCTGCTCGTCGTGGGCGACAACGAGTCTCGAGCGGGCTCGGTCAACGTCCGCTCGAGGGACGAGGGCGAGCTCGGCGAGCTCCCGCTCGACGCTTTCCTCAGCCGCGCCGTCGCCGAGATGGTCCCGCCTGGGCTCGGCGCGCCGATCGCTCCGGCGGCCTGACGACCGGCGCCGCCGGCGCTTCGTTGACTCCGAGGCGGGACCGGTCCATGCCGGTCCCGCGTGCACGGCACTCGCTCCCCGGGCCCTGGCCCCATCGGGGGCCTCGCGACCGGAGCGATTCGGTTCACCGAGGTGAGGAGCGACGGCCGATGCCCGGTTCATCCCGGGTGTAGCGCCTCCGAACCATGACCCAGACCCTATTTTCCGAACTCCCCCTCTCCGAGCCCCTCCGCCGCGCGGTGGCCGACCGCGGCTACACCGAGGCGACGCCGATCCAGGTGCAGGCCATCCCGCCGCTCGTGGACGGGCGGGACCTGCTCGGCATCGCCCAGACCGGCACCGGCAAGACGGCCGCGTTTGCCCTCCCCATCCTGGAGCGGCTCGCGGCCGCCCCCCGCCGCCGCCCCGGTCCGCCCCGGGTGCTCGTGCTCGGCCCGACCCGCGAGCTCGCAGCGCAGGTCAAGGAGAGCTTCGACGCGTACGGAAAGCACATCTCCCTGCGCGTGGGCGTCCTCTTTGGCGGCGTCGGGCAGAATCCCCAGGTGGACATGCTGCGCCGGGGCCTCGACGTGCTCGTCGCCACGCCAGGGCGCCTGCTCGACCTCATGGGGCAGGGCCACGTGGACCTGCGTCAGCTCGAAGTGTTCGTGCTCGATGAGGCCGACCGCATGCTCGACATGGGCTTCATCCACGACGTGCGCCGGGTGATGAAGGCCCTGCCCGAGAAGCGGCAATCGCTCCTGTTTTCCGCGACCATGCCCGGCGACATCGCCGAGCTGGCCGGCCGGCTCCTGAAGGATCCCGTCCGGGTGGAGGTCACGCCGCCGGCCACCACCGTCGAGCGCATCGATCAGGCGGTGCTGTTCGTCGAGAAGGCGGACAAGCCGAAGCTGCTCGAGCTGCTCCTTCGGGACCGGGCCATCGAGCGCACGCTCGTGTTCACGCGGACCAAACACGGGGCCAACCGGGTCGCCAAAACCCTGGTCGCCTCCCAAGTCTCGGCCGAGGCAATCCACGGCAACAAGTCCCAGAGCGCTCGCACCCGGGCCCTCGCGAACTTTCGCTCCGGGGAGACCCGGGTCCTGGTCGCGACCGACATCGCCGCCCGAGGCATCGACGTGCCTGGGGTCACCCACGTCATCAACTTCGACCTGCCCAATGTCCCGGAAGACTACGTCCACCGGATCGGGCGGACGGCGCGGGCGGGCAAGGACGGGATCGCGATCTCGTTTTGCGACGAAGAAGAGCGGGCCTACCTCCGGGACATCGAGCGGGTAACCGGGCAGCGGGTGCCGGTGCGCGACGACCACCCCTACCGGTCCACCGTCCCGGCGCCGGTGGCTCCCGTGGCTCGGGCTCGCCCGGCTCAGCGCGGGGGCAACCAGGGGCGGCGCCGGGCCCGGGGCTGACCGGTCTCCCCGAGGGCTCTCGTCTCCGGGTTCCACCGCTTCGTGGGGGCTGAAGCCCCCGCGCCGACCGCCCGATGGGGAACTGCGCCCCCCGGAGCGGAGCTCCGAGGGGCGCGGGGAAGTCCTCCGCCGCGCCTGGCGGTCGAGGCTCCGTGGGACGCCCCGGACTCAAGCACGGCTCGTGCCATCGAACCGGCCTTGGTCTCGCCTCGGCCGATGCCGCAGAGCTTTCGCCTCGCTCGGCGGTCCACGCGATGTCCGGCCCGACCGACCTCGACGGTGCACGGGCGGAGGCTCTCCGGAATCGGTCCTGGTCGGCGCTCGGCCCGCCCAAAAGCCGGGATCGACCGGAGTTGTGCATGGCGGGGGGCTGCGATACGTGGGGCCCCATGGCGAGCGGAGACTCCATCAGCATTCGCGACGGCGAGCTTCAGGTGTCGGAGCGGCCGATCGTTCCCTTCATCGAAGGGGACGGCATCGGCCGGGACATTTGGAAGGCGAGCCAGCACGTTTTGGACGCGGCGGTCGAGAAGGCTTACGGGGGCAAGCGGTCGATCGCTTGGCTCGAGGTGCTCGCCGGGGAGAAGGCGTTCGACGCCACCGGAGAGTGGCTGCCCGAAGCCACGATCGACGCGTTTCGCGACCACTTGGTGGGCATCAAGGGCCCGCTCACGACGCCGATCGGCGGCGGCATCCGCTCGCTGAACGTGGCCCTGCGCCAGCGGCTCGACCTGTACGCGTGCGTGCGTCCGGTGCGCTGGTTCACGGGGGTGCCGTCCCCGGTGAAGAACCCCGGTGGCGTCAACATGGTGATCTATCGGGAGAACACCGAGGACATCTATGCGGGCATCGAGTTCGAGGAGGGCTCCCCGGACGCGAAGAAGCTCGCCGCGCTCCTGAAAGAGCATTTTCCGGAGCGCTACCAGAAGGTCCGGTTCCCGGACAGCTCCGGCTTCGGGGTCAAGCCGGTCTCGCGGGAGGGCACCGAGCGGCTCGTGCGGGCGGCCATCAAGTACGCGCTCGCCCAGGGTCGAAAGAGCGTCACCCTCGTCCACAAGGGGAACATCATGAAGTTCACCGAGGGCGCCTTCATGAAGTGGGGGTACGAGCTCGCCGAGCGGGAGTTCGGCGACCGCTGCTTCGGCTGGGGGGGCAGCGGCGCCTCCGAGTGGGAGCGGATCCGGGACGAGGAGGGGGTCGAGGAGGCGGACGCGGCCTACGAGGCGGCGATGAAGGCGGGCAAGATCGTCATCAAGGACACGATCGCCGACATCATGCTCCAGCAGGTGCTCACCCGCCCGAGCGAGTTCGACGTGATCGCCACCTTGAACCTGAACGGAGACTACCTGTCCGACGCGCTCGCCGCGCAGGTCGGGGGCATCGGCATCGCCCCCGGGGGCAACATCAACTACGAGACCGGCCACGCCATCTTCGAGGCCACCCACGGCACCGCTCCGAAGTATGCGGACAAGGACATGGTGAACCCAGGCTCGGTCATCCTCTCCGGAGAGATGATGCTGAGGCACCTCGGCTGGAACGAGGCCGCCGAGCTCGTCTTGCGCGGCCTCGACCGAACCATCGCCAACCGCACCGTCACCTACGACTTTCATCGGCAGATGGAAGGGGCAACCAAGGTCGGGTGCTTCGAGTTCGGGCGCCTTCTCGTCGCGAACATGTGAGGCGCCATGGCCAAGCCGAAGCCCGAGCCGCTCGTCCACGTCGTGGACGGGGTCGGTCTGCTCGTGGACGAGTTTCTGGCCGATCTGAGCTCCCGGATCTTTCCGCCGGGCGCGCCGGCGGTGGACTTCAACTTCGACCGCCTCGAGGGTAGGACCGCCACGGTGGCCCGGGTGCTCGACGTGGCCAACACCTTGCCCGCGTTCGCGCCCCGGCGCCTCGTGGTGGTGCGCCAGGCCGAGGCCCTCGTCGAAAAGAGGGGCAAGGACGACCAGGATCCGGCGGCGGCGCTCGTCGCGTACCTCGAGCGGCCGTCGCCCACCACGACCTTGGTCTTGGTGGCGGCGAAGTGGGACGCCCGCACCCGGTTCTACAAGGCGGCCAAAAAGATGGGCGGGGCGGTGCGCTTCGATGAGCCGTCCGAGGCCGATCTGCCCGGGGTGCTCATGGAGCGGGCCCGGCGGGAGGGGGCGACCATCGAGCCGGACGCGGCCCGGCTGCTGGTCGCGGGGGTGGGGGCGGACCTCGCCGAGGCGGTGGCCGCGCTCGAGCGCCTCCACCTGTACGTTGGGCCAGATTCGGGGGTGCCGATCCGCCGGGCGGACGTCGAGGCGCTGGTGCCGGGGAGCGGGGAGATGTCGGTCTTCGCGCTCGTGGACGCGATCGCAGCCGGCGACCGGCAGGCGGTCCTGCGGGGGCTTCACCACGTGCTGTCCGAGCAGCGGGAGCCCCCGCTCAAGGTGCTCGCGCTGCTCGCCCGGCAGTACCGGCTCTTGCTTTCGGCCCGGGAGGCGGTGGGGCGGGGGGCGACGGCGGGCGAACTCGCCGGCTCGCTGAAGGTGCCGCCGTTCGTGGCCACGAAGCTGCTCGAGCAGGCCCGCCGCCTCGACGCCGGCCGGATCGCCCGGTCCCTGTCGGCCATTCAGACCACGGACACGGCTCTCAAGGGGGGCAGCCTGAACGACCAGCGCGCGTTCGAGCGGCTCGCGTTCTCCTTGGCGCAGGACGCGCCCCTTCACCCGGTGGGAAGGTCTCTCCCCGAGCCGGCCGGTCTCAGGCCGGGCTGAGCGTTCCCCGGCGCCGGCGTGCGGCCGCCCGCTTCGCCGCCCGGTCGAGGGTCGGGGCGCTCGTGGACCCGGCGGCGCCCAGTCGCTCGGCGAGCCGGCGCACGGTGGGCGAGCGAAACACATCAACAACCGTGACCGAGAGTTCGAGCCGCGTGCCGAGTTCCCGGGCGAGCCGAAGGGCGAGGGCGGAAGACCCACCGAGATCAAAGAAATTGTCGTCGAGACCCACGTCGGCTCGGCCGAGCACCGACGCGAACGCGGCTCGGATCGGGGCCGGGTCCCGCGGCTCGCCGTGGGCCTCGACCTTCGCGCTTTGCCGCTCGGCCCCAAGCAGCTCGGCCGGAACCCCGATCGCGGTCGCGCCGGCCGGGACGTCTTCGACCACCGAGGAGCACGCGCCCACGGTGGCCCCCTCACCGACGCTCAGGTCGGGGAGGATCGACGCGTTGGAGCCCACATACCCGCCGGCGCCGATGACCACCCGGGCGTTGACCACCGCGCCGGGGGCGAGCACGGCCCCCGCGCCGAGCCTGGCCCCGTGGCCGAGCACCGCGTGCCCGAAGATCACCGCGCCGTCGCCCACCGTGGACAAGGCCGACACCGTAGCTTGGGCATAGATGGTCAGCTCGCGGCCCAAAGTCACTCCAAAGATGTCCACCGAGGGATGGATCAGCGACGCGACCGGGATCTCGAAGCTGCGGATCCTCTCCCTGGCCCGGGCTCGCCCGGCGGTGCTGCGGGCCACGAAGTTCACGGCTTCGTCGCCGGGCTCGGTGAGCGCGAGCTGGTCGAAACCGCCGATGACGGGGACCCCGAGGATGTCCTGACCGTGTTTGTCCCGGTCATCGTCGAGCAGGACGATCCGCTCCCAGCGCGGTCGTTCCCGCTGCACGGTGAGCGCGAGCCGAACCCCCACCGGGTTGCCCGCTGCGCACAAGTAGAGCGTGCCCATGGCCGGTCTCCTCACGCCGACGCCGCGGACCGAGACGGCCGCAGCTTCACCGAAGCCCCCGTCATCCAGTCCTTGCAGTCCTGGCAGCGCTCGGGCAGCAGGTCGAACCGTCGGCGGAGGTGCAGCTCCCGGTACGGGCCGAGGCGGGCCCACAGACTCACGAGGGACTCGTCCCACGCGTTGCCGGCGCCCTCGTCGCCCTCGGTGTCGCCCGGACACCGGGGCACTCGGCCGTCCCAAAAGACGTGCATCATCGTCACCGCCCACGGGCAGGGGATGCGCTTCTCTTTGGCGACGTCGAGGGGAGTGTCGAACTTTCCGCCCCAGCTCAGCTTGTTTCGGTACTTCACCGCCGCCCCCCGCGTGAGCCAGTGCTCGCGGTAGCGCGGAAACTCGCCTTCGTTTTCATCCATTTGGATGAACTGTACGAGCACCTCGGTCGGCGAGCCTCTCGCTGCCTTGGCCTCGAGCAGGTACGCGACGTTCGCGTAGACCACGTTCCGGTCCCCGAGGACCCGGATGCGCTCGTAGGTGGCCTTCTCGAAGCCGTCGATCCCGATGACGATCATCCTGAGACCGGCGTCGAGCAGGCGGTCGGCGACGTCGCAGGTGAGCAGCATGCCGTTCGTGTTTACGTTCAAGGACCGCAGGCCAACTTGCCGTCCATAGCGGAGCATGTCGATCAGCCGGTCGGGCTGCATCAGCGGCTCTCCGCAAAACGAGAACCAGACGTCGGTGTCCGGTGCGACCGCCGCGATCTCGTCGGCGCACTTCACCCACAGCGGCATGGGCAGGTTCCCTTTCGGGCGCACCATCTGGTCATGGTGGCACATCGAGCAGTTCAGATTGCAGTCGGCGCAGAGCTCGACCGCGAAGATCTTCGGGAACGGCTGGTTCGAGAGCCCGTCGGCGATCCGTTCGAGTTCCAAGGAGAGGTGTTCCTGGGCCACGAGCGGGACGCTAGGCAGTCGCGTGCCGACAGACCTTGATCGGCGTCAAGTCTCCTCCTGATTGGGGAGGCACTCGGTCGAGAGCCGCACGGTCCGGCCCTTTACCTCGAGGGCGCCGCGCTCTCGCAGGCGCCGCATCGCCCGGGACACGGTCTCGGGCGCGGCCCCGATGAGCCCCGCGAGCTGGGTCTGGGCCAGCGGTAGCCGAAACCATTCCCCCGGCCGCTTCGAAGGAGCGAGTTGGACGAGCAGCCGGAGCAGGCGCACGTCCACCGAGCGATGCCCGTCCCCGACGACCCGCTCCCGGAGGGCCTCCACCCGGTCTTCGAGCAGGCGGTGCAGGGCTTCGATCTGCTCCGGTTCGGCGCGCAGCCGGGCTCGCGCCTCGGCGGCCGCGACGACGCACACCCGCGCCGATCCCACGCTCTCCACCGCGCTGCGGTAGGTGGGGTGGCTCAGCGCCTCGGTGCCGGCGACGTCCCCGGGGGCGAGCAGCCGCACCGACACCGCCCGCCCGTCCTCGAGGTAGCGGCGCTCCATGAGCGCGCCGGCGAGGACCGGGTAGACCCGCCCCGCCTCCTCCCCCTCGACGTACAGCGGCTCGCTGGCGGCGAGCGTTCTTCCGCCGACGGACGGCGCCCCGTCGCAATGGGCGCAGGCTGCGCGCAGTGCCAAGCCGAAGCCTCGGACGGGGCAGCCCCCAAGGTTCACCCTTAGAGGTTGGACTTCGGCGGCGCGGTGGTCAAGGCGGCGCCGCGCCGGTTCCCCCAGCGTCGTCCGGTGAGGTAGCCTCGGACCATGGTCCGGGTCCGCTGGTGGGTCTGCCTCCTCGTGGCCTGTGGCGCCGACGGATCCGAGTGTCCGCCGGTCGCGCTCGAGGTCGACGCAGCCTGCGAGACGACCCGCGATTGCGCCGAGGAGGGGGCGACGAACCTCCGCTGCGTGCAAGGGCTCTGCCGGCTGCCTTGCGCCGACGACCGCGACTGCAACGTCGAAGCTCCTCCGGACTGCGAGCGCGCCCCGCCGGCGGTCTGCAAGGATCGCGTGTGCCGGCCCGCTTGCCCGGCCGCCCCCTGTGGCCCGAACGAGGTCTGCCAGGGCGGGCGCTGCCTGCTCGGCGCGGAGGACTTCGAGCCGAGGGACGCGTCCAACCCGGGAACGCTGGCCTCGTACGGGTGGAACCAGCTCCCGGCCGAGCTCGACAATCCCACCCGGCGCCTCGCCACCACCGGCCAACCGGGCTGCGTTCCCGGGGACGAGCGGTGCGCGGGGGTTGCCGCGTCCGGGCAGTGGTTCGCGCTCCTCGGCACCCAGGCCACGACCGAGAAGGGTTCCGCGACCCTGCGGCCGACGTGCCGGGCGTGCGCCTGCTGCCTCGAGTGCCTGGTGAGCCCGTACGCCGACGACGGCGCCGGGTGCCCTCGTCGCGAGTTCTCGCCGGCGCCGCTCGTCTGTCCGGCCGATCCACCGCCCACCTGCGCTTCTCACTGCGCCGCCTGCGAGGCCTGCCCGGCGGCAGCCGAACCGCCCGGCCCGGGGCTCGCCCCCTGCGAGGTGGTCGCGGCGGCGCGGGGGTGCTCGGCGTGCCTCTCCTGCGAAGGGGGGCGCTGCGCCAGCTGCCGGAGCGAGATGTGCGCCGAGCCGTGCATGGATCGCGACGCTCCGGGGTGCCGGGCGTGCGAGCGGGAACGCTGCCCCATCTGCGAGCCTTGCCGGCTGTGCTCGACCTGCGACGCCGCCCGGGGCTGCGAGGCCGTGGATCCGGGGGCGGCTGAGTGCCGGGCCCAGCGCGCCGCGTGCGACCACCTCGGGGCCGAGGGCTGCTATCCCACCGTCGCGCGCTACGACCGCTCGGAGCTGAGCCCGGCCGAGCAGTCGCTGGTGTCCCCCGCCTACGACCTGTCCGGGGTGGTCGGGGAGGTGGTCCTCTCGTTCACCCACGTCCCGTTCGGGGTGGGCCGCGGCTTCTTCGAGAGCAGGCAGGGCGTGCCGGCCGCCGAGTGGACCCGCCGGGACGAGGAGGTGGTGGTGGAGCTGTGCGGCGGCGGCTGCGAGGACGCGGCGGCGTGGCGGCCGGCGGAGCGGTTGTCCGGTGGCCCGGCCTCGATTCCCGGGCAGGGCGGGCGAGGTCTCGGGCTGTCGCTCGGCCGGCAGTCCGCGGTGGACTGGCGCACCGGTCGATTCGAGGTCCGAGTGCCGGACGACGTGCGCACGGAGGGGTTTCGTTTTCGTTTTCTGCCTCGGCTCTCGTCCGACGCCCGGGTCGGGATCGACGACATTCGATGGGAGCGACGATGAGATGGGAGCGACGATGAGAGGGGCGGCGAAGCTCGGGCGGCTGCCCATCTTCGAACTGGCGACGCTCCTCGCGGCGGCGGCGGCGCTCGGCTGCGGGGAGGACGGTCGCAGTTTCGATGTGCAGCTCACCTGGAGCCAGGCGCCGCGGCTCGACCCCCTTGCGCCCGAGGTGGGGCTCACCGGGCTCCGGGTGCGGGTGTTCGGGGAGGATCCGCTCGACGAAGCGATCGTCGATCTGTCGATCGCGGAGGCAGGGCGCCCGGTGGCGGTGTCCGGTTTCCTCGGCGAGCGGATCGACGTCGAGGTCGAGGGCTTCGACGCGGCGGGGGCGGTGGTCGCCTACGGCCGGGGCACCGTCCCCGCCGAGGGCCCGGTCTCCGTCGCGCTCCGTCGAAACCTCGCCTACGTCACCCACCGCCCGAACCGGGGCCAGGCCCAGCCCGCCCGCTGGATCTACGCCATCGATCTGGCCCGCCGGGAGCTGGTGGACCGGATTCGGCTCCCTGGGAACGACCCGATCGCCCGCGCGATCCGCCCCCGTGGGGGGGCGTCGATGGTCGTGATTTGGCGGGACGGAGCCCGGAGCTCCGTCGCCGAGATCTCGCTCGAGGACCACGGGCTCGGGGCACCGATCGAGCTGCCCGCTGCCCACGACGTCGTCCTCGCCGGGCCGCTGGGGGCGGTGGCGGTAGGAGGCGGTCAGGTGAGCCTCGTAGACTTCAGCGCGGGGACCGCAGAGCGGATCGGGCCGCCGGTGGGGGGCCGGGTGCTCGACTCGGCGCTCGGCGGAGAGGGGCTGCGGGCGCTGGTGGCGGTCGATGTCGCCCCCGGCCTGCTGCTCATCGACCTCGTGCGGCGGGAGGTCTCGGCGGTGAATGTCCTGCCCGATCCCGGCGGCGTTGCCGCCGACGGGCTGGGCCGAATCGCCTACGTCAGCTCCCGATCGACCGGACAGGTGGCGGCCTTCGATCTCGCGACCAGGCGGGCCCAGGCCTTCGTCGGGGGGAGCTTCGCGGCGCCGGTGGACCTCACGGTCTACAGCGAGAGCCTGCGCGCGGTGCTCGGCCTCGACCGCTCCGAGCGCATCGGCCGCATCCTCTCGTTTCATGTCCCGAGCGAGACCGGGCTGCCGGTCGAGCTCGCGGTGGAGACCCTCGAGGCTCCGGCGGGCCTCGCCACCGACGGGACCGGCCGCCGAGCGGTGGCGGTATCGACCGGGAGCTCGACGGCGACCGCTGGGCTGACCGTGGTGGACAGCTTCGTGGACCGGCTCGAAGGCAGCAGCCAGCTGTATCCGGCCGACCCCGAGGACACCTTCCGCTTGTCGTCGGGCGCCGACGGGCGACCACCGGTCCGAGGCCGGCAGCGCTACCAGCCGAGCTCGGTGGCGGTGGCCTACGGCCGATGAAGAGCGCGATCGACGAGGGCGCCGCCCGCGTCGCGTGCCGCCTGCGCGAAGCCGGGTACGAGGCGTGGCTGGCCGGGGGCTGCGTTCGGGATCTGCTGCTCGGGTCGGCTCCGAAGGACTGGGACATCGCGACGAGCGCGGTCCCCGAGGAGGTCCAGCGACTGTTTCCCCACAGCCTGGCCATCGGCGCCGCGTTCGGGGTGGTGCAGGTGCGGCTCGATGGGTCGAGCTACGAGGTGGCGACCTTTCGCGCCGACGGCGAGTACTTGGACGGGCGGCGCCCCGAGCGGGTGCACTACGCCCGCACCGCCGCCGAAGACGTGGCCCGGCGGGATCTCACCATCAACGCGCTCCTGATGGACCCCGAGACCGGGGAGGTCGTGGACCACGTAGGAGGGGTCCGTGACCTCGAGGCTGGGCTGGTGCGGGCGGTGGGGCCGCCGGCGGCCCGGTTTCGGGAGGACCGGCTGCGCTTGCTGCGGGTGGTGAGGTTCGCGGCTCGGCTCGGCTTCGAGGTGGAGTCCGCCACCTGGTTCGCGGTGCTCGCCGAAGCCCCGAACCTGCCCGTGGTCAGCCCGGAGCGCATCACCGCCGAGCTCGAGGCCATGCTGCTCGGCCCCCGTCCGGGCGAAGCGATGCGCCTGCTCGAGGTGTCCGGCTTGGTGGAGGCGTGCGTCCCCTACCCGCGGCCTGCAGGCCTTTCGGATCAGCTCGACCTCTTTCCCGGCGCCGCGGGCGGGCTCGAGCGGGAGGAGCAGCTCGCGGTGGGCTACGGCTTGTGCTTTGCGGCCCACGACCCCGCGGAGCCGGCCCTTCGCGAGCGCCGCCTGAGTCGGCGCCTGCTCCGCGCGGTCGCCGACCTGCACGCGGCGGCGCCACGGTTTGATGGCGAAGAAGTGGGCGCGCCGCAGCTTCGCTGGGTGGAGCATGGGTCTGCTCGGTCGGTGGCCGCCTACCTCGCGTGCTCGGACCGGGCGCGCCGGGCGCGGTGGGACCGGGCCACCGCCTGGCTCCGCCAAAACCCGGTCTCTTCGGCGGCCCGCCTTCGCGGTGGCGACCTCGTGCCGCTCGGGATCCCCGCTGGCCCACAGTTCAAGGAGGTGCTCGGCGCGGTGGAGGACGCCGCGCTCGAGGGCCGGATCAAGACCAGGGACGAGGCGCTCGAGTTCGCTCGGTCGCTGGCCGCTCCCCGGTCCCGATGAGGCTGGGGGCGCGCCCGCTCGAGAGGCCCTCTGGGAGGCAACCCACGCCGGGCTCAGAACGTGATGAGCCCCTGAAACCCGTGCCGAACCTGCGCGGCCACGAAGTGTCGGTTCTCCGAGTTGGGATCCGGGTCCACCCGCAGCTGCACCGAGCCCACTCGCTCGATGAACAGCGGGTAGGCCGCCCCCGGCTCGGCTTCCTCGAAGATCCTCAGAGCCTCGAGCAAGCCGGCCTGCACGGTGATGACCCCAGGGGTGCCCGGGCCCTCCGCCTGCCGGCAGATGATCTCGTGCCGCCGACCGGGGATCCGGACCACCACCTGCTCGGTCGCGATCACGCCGTCGCCGATGCGGACCCAGGGGAGCACCAAATCTCGATCCGGGCTCGGTCCGAGGGCGACGACCTGGGAGAGCAGGGTTCGGGTCGAGTCTTCGAGCCGGAGCAGAAACGGGACATGAAGAGCGGGGGAAGCGCCGTTTGGCCACGCTCCGCTGGTGAGCCCGCTTCGGCCCCGGCCGCTGAGCTGCAGAAAGGTGTTCCGCGCCTCCGACCGGTCCGAGAATCGCAGCAGCGGTTCGGGCAGCGGAAAAGGCACGAGTTCGTAGCGGCGCTCGGCGGCATTCCAGAGACCTCGGAACGACCCGAGGTCCCGCAGCGCCCCCGAGTCGTCGGCGTCGTTGAGGACCACCTCCCCGAAATCGACCGCGGTGGGGGTCGAAGTGGGGACCAGGAGCCGATTGAGGTCGCACCCCCGAGCATCGCGGAGGTTCTCTTCGACCCGGGGCGCGCCCCGGTCGAGGCGCCATGCCACCCCGGCTGGGTTGCCCCGCACGTCGTAGGCGCGGATCGCGGCGAGGCTGCCGCTTCGGCCCGGCCCGGCGAGCACGGTGGTCTCGGCGAGCTCGAGGAACAGAGTGTGGGTCACCGGCCGGCGGACGGGATCGGCATCGACCGGCTCCTCCCGCTGCGCCCCTGGCGATAGCGTCCCCTCCACCGTGGGCTCCGGCGGCAGCGGTCGGCCTGGTTCGGGTCGATCGGGCTCGGGGGGCCGGGGGACTTGGGCCACCTCGGCGCAGATGTCGAGCACCGCGATGCATCGAGTCTCGACCGGGCAGGCCGAGCAGAACCCGTCCACGCAGCGAGGGCGAGATCCCTCGCAGCCTTCGTCGCTCGTGCACGCGGTCACCCTCTCCCTGCCCGCCGTGCACCGGCCCACGCACTCGCCGCGGTAGCAGACCTGCTCGCTCGGGCACTCGATGGCCGAGATGGGATCATCGGGAAAGCGCCCGTCGACCGTGCAGGTGGGGGGCGCGCAGCCCGCATTCAGGGCGGCCAAGCCGATGGCGAGAGTCCAAAAAACCTTCATCTTGCCTCCGCGGCGAGGCGTTTTCCGCCCACCTGGACCACCGAACGCACGTCCTGACCGAAGCGGAGCTCGATCCCCACCTGGGGACTGCTCGTCGCCGCCACCGACCCGACTGGGACGCCCACCCAGACCGCCGGCTCGAACCCATCGAACAGGCGGCTCCGAAGCCCGGCGTAGGCCATCGCTTCGGTGCGCAGCGGGCCCCCGAGGAGACTCACCGCTCGCCCCTCGAGGTAGCCGGTGAGCACGTCGCCAAACGGCGAGGCGCCTACCGAGGCTCCGTAGCCGATCGCGAGCAGGGTGGGGGCATCCCGGGCGAGGGGGGTGGGAAAGACTCCGTCCCCGGTGAGCTGCGCGGCGAGGTGCACCCCCTCGACCTGCCAGGCGAAGCTCGCTCCGAGGCCCACGTGGCTGCGTTCGAGCAGAAACGCGAATGTGTCCACCACGTTCGGCTCGAAGCTGAAGTCCTCGGCGAAGTAGGTCGAGGCGGGCACGGAGTGCTTTCGAAACGCGGCGATGCCCCACCGGGCCCGCACGGTCAGCGCCGGTTTTCGCCCTGAGATCTGGGGGAGATGAAACCGGTACTTGGCGGCGATCAGCGGGTTTCCTGGCAGGTACAAGGTCTGCCGCTCCGCTCCGAGCTCGGTGTCGAGCAGCTGGGTGGGCATGGTCAGCTCGAGCCCGAGGTCTTTGGTGAGCCCGACCTGGGCGAAATAGAACAGGGCCACGGTGGTCGCCGCCTCGGGCTGGGTCACCTGGGCTAGGCTGGCCCGCACGGCGACGCCGTGGGCGATGTTCGGGTCGTCGAGCAGCAGGCTCCGAGAATAGTTGGGCAGGTAGAACCTCCGTCCGAGGAGGGCCCGGTCGCCACCGTCCCGCTCGATTTCGACGAGGCCGGTAGAGATCGAGGCGAGCTGGGCGTTCCACCACGCCTCCTCCTCGTCGACGGCCGGTGCGGGCTCGGGTTCCGGCTC
>DAIQNR010000017.1:0-24324 GCA_036788295.1 Myxococcota bacterium | reverse complement strand
TCCGGCTCGGGCTCGGGCTTCCGCTCGGGCTCCGGAGGCTCCGAGCCGGCGGAGCCGGCGCGAAACTCGGACACGGGGGCAAGAAACCCGCCATCGCCGCTCTTCGACGCCGGAGCGCTCGTTTTGTCCGCCGGGGCAGAAGAGGCCGAAGCGGGTCGATCGGTCAGCTCGAGGTCGGGCAACGAGCGCCACTCGGTCCTCGGCTTCGCGATGTGGTCGAGCAGGGTTTTGGCCAGGGACTCGGTCCTCGGGTCACCGGATCGCGCCGCCGCCACCAAGTGGCGGTGGGCCGCCCACGCCCGGCGCCGATCCTGCTCGAAGGCGGCGAGCAGCGCGAGACCGGATGGATTCAGGCGTTCGGTGGACAGTACGGGGCCTCGGTCTTGAAGGGACAGCCCCCGCAACCCCGCCTGCTCGAGCTTGCCGAGCGCGGCGCGGGCTCGGGACAGGTGGTGACGGTATCCGAAAAAATCAGCGGCGAGCTCTTTTGGGCTCGGGCGCGGCGGGACGACGGTCACGCGGTGGGCGATTCGCTCGCTCACCACCTCGTTGCCGAGCCCCACCCGCTCGCGGAGGACCAGCCTCGCTCCGAGCGGGCCGCCCCGGCGCGCGTCCGGTTCGGCCGCGACCGCGTAGACGACCGTCAGCTCGAAGCTCGGACCGGACCGAACCAGGCTGAAGCGGTCGGCGCGATCGTGCAGGAAGAGGCCGGGCGACAGCCCGATGTCGGTGAAGACCACCTCGTAGCTCGCCGCGGGCCTGGTGATTCGGGCCCTTGGGATCGAGAACTTGCGCTCGAGCAGCCGGGTCCCCCCGACCCCGATGGACAGGCGCTCGGTGGCCGGCGCAACCGGGGCGATCCGCGCCTCGACCACCGCGAGCGCCTCGGCCGACAGCGGCTCGGGCTCGGCGGCGGCGGCGGCGGCGGCGAGCAGCGAGACCACGGCGCCCGCCGAGGCCCATCGCCCCAAGCGCTCGAAATGGTGGGACCGCTTGGACAGTCCGGACCGCTTGGACTGGCGGGAGAGCGGGCGGCCCCCAAATCCCGTCGCTCGTCGGTCGGCGCCCACTGCGGCCGGAGGCTAGCAGCCGGCTTCGGCGCCGAGAACCCTCCGCAGCTTGCGGGGGAGGCCCGAACGCCGATAAGCAGCCTTCATGAAGGTGACCCTGTACACCGACGACCTCAGGGAGGCGCCGGTGGAGCTCATCGCGCTCGGCGTGTTCGCCGACGAGCCCGACCGAGGTCTCGCGTTCTCGGCCCTCAACCAGTGGCTCGACGGCGCGCTCGACAACGCCTGCCGGGAAGAAGACTTCCAGGGGAAACCAGGCCAAAAGCTCGTCCTCCATCTCCCCGCCGGGAGCACCGCCCGCCGGATCCTGGTGTTCGGCTACGGGGCTAGGAAGGACTTCTCGCCCGAGATCGCCCGCCGGTTCGGGGGCGAGGCGATCCAGGTCGGGCAGAAGGTTGGGGCGCGGGCCGTCGCTCTTCAGCTCGGTCTGCCCGAAGGCGCCACCGAGCTGGCGCCGAGGGTGGTGCAGGGGCTGGCGGAGGGCGCGCTGCTCGGCAGCTACCGGTACACCGAGCACCTGGCGGACAAGGGGAGAAAACCCTCGGTCGAGGAGGTGCGGATCGCGTTCGTGGCGGAGGATGTGCACGGGTTGAAGGGGGCCGACCTGAGGGGGGCGCTGCGATTGGCCGAGGCGGTGGCCGCCGGGGTCCGGTTCGCCCGGGACCTCACGAACGCCCCCCCGAACCAGCTGTTCCCGGCCGAGCTGGCCGACCGGGCCAAGCGCATGGCGAAGCGCCACGACCTCGCCTACAAGATCCTGCTCCCTCGAGACATGGAGAAGCAGAACATGAATCTGCTGCTCGGGGTGGGGAAGGGCTCCGCGCACGAGCCGCGGCTCATCCATCTCACCTACACCCCAGCCCCGGCCGACAAGACGTCGGATCGGGTGATCGCGCTCGTGGGCAAGGGGATCACGTTCGACGCCGGCGGGCTGTCGCTGAAGCCGGCCGACGCCATGACCACGATGAAGATCGACATGGGCGGCGCGGCGGCGGTGCTCGGAGCGATGGAGGCGATCGCCATGAGCAAACCCGGTTGCGTCGTGCACGGGATCGTGGCCGCTGCCGAGAACATGCCCGACGGGGCCGCGATCCGGCCGGGGGACATCATCACCGGTAAGAAGGGCGTCTCGGTGGAGGTCCTGAACACCGACGCCGAGGGTCGGCTCGTGCTGGCCGACGCGCTCGCCTACGCCCAGGACCTCAAGCCGTCCGAGATCGTGGATCTCGCCACCCTCACCGGAGCCTGCCTCGTGGCGCTCGGACCGCTGACCGCGGGGGCCTTCGTTCGCGACGAAGACCTGCATGGCCGGCTCGCCGCGGCGTGGGGCGAGAGCGGAGAGAAGTTCTGGCGCCTCCCGCTCGAGCGCCAGCTCGAAGAGCAGCTCGAGAGCGACGTCGCCGACATCAAGAACATCGGCGACCGCTACGGCGGGGCGATCACCGCCGCGCTGTTCCTCTCTCGCTTCGTCGACGACGAGATGCCCTGGGCCCATCTCGACGTGGCCGGCCCGGTCTTCGCGATGAAGGCAAGCGGGTACGTTCCCAAGGGCGGCACCGGGTTCGGGGTGCGGACCCTCCTGTCCTACGTCCGCCGAGCGGCCGGGTGATGGGCGAGGCGGAGGAGCTCATCGAGCGCCTCGGTCTCGTCCCGCTCGGGTTCGAGGGCGGGTACCATCTTGAGACCTGGCGCAGCGCCGACCCCCTCCATGGGTTGCCCGGCCGGTACGAAGGCGAGTCTCGCTCGGCGGGGACGGCGATCTTCTACCTGCTCACCGAGACCTGTCGCTCGCTGATGCACCGGCTTCGGACGGACGAGATCTATCATTTTTATGCCGGCGACCCGGTCGAGCTGCTGCTGTTGTCTCCGGATGGGTCTCCCCAGGGTGCCTGCGTGCTCGGCGGCGACATCCTGGGCGGCCAGGCGGTGCAGCGGGTGGTCCCAGCGGGGACTTGGCAGGGGTCGAAGCTCGCGGCCGGTGGCCGGTACGCGCTGATGGGGACCACCATGAGCCCGGGGTTTTCGCTGGCGGACTTCGAGCTCGGACGGCGCACGGAGCTCGTCGGGCAGTTTCCAAAGTGGCGGGCCCACATCGAGGCGCTCACGCCCGAGGTGCTCGAGACCCCGAACTACGAGCTGACCGCCGCCACCGCCGACCTCGCGGTGGCCGAGCGCCGCGGCATCGACAGCCTGCTCGCTGGCCTCGGGGCCCGCTTCGCGGACGGATACGTTCCTCGGGAGGGGCCGGCCGGCGCTCCGTTCTGGTACGTCGTGCGGAGGTCCGACCGGGCGCTGGTGGGCGCGGCCTCCCCGCCCGAGGCCCGATCCTCGTGGTCCGCCCCCGAAGAAGTGTGGATCGCGCTGGCGGCGTGGGCGACGGCCAAGTCCGGTCGGTGAGCCGCGCTCAACCCGCCGATGAGGCGCCAAGCAGGCTGCGGACGAGCGCGCCGAGCAAGCGTCCGTGGCCGAGGACCGGGTCCACGTATGGGGCGAGCTCCTCCCGAAAGGCGCCGGCGCTCCTCGGCCTGGCGGCCGGGCGCCGGTGGAGCGCCGACTCCATGACCGCCTCGAGGCCGGCGGGAAGGTCGGGGCGGACCCGGCGGGGACGGGTCGGCCTCGCCTCGGTGATGAGGTCGAGCGTCGTTGCGTCGTCCGGGGCGTCGAACGGCCGGCCCCCGAGCAGCAGCTCGTACAGCAGGACGCCCACCGCGTAGACGTCCGCGCGCTGGTCGACGCCGTCGGGGCCGAGCGCCTCCGGGGCCAGATAGGCCAGCTTTCCCGGGGCCGGTCCGCCCACGCTCGCGCCGTGGGCTTCGATGTGGACAACCCCGTAGTCTCCGAGCACGACCCGACCGTCTCGGCCCAAAAAGACGTTGTGGGGGGTCACGTCGCGGTGGACCACTCCGAGCGGCCGGCCGCTCGGGGCTTTGGCGCCATGCAGGGCTTCGAGTCCGGCGAGCAGCTCTCGCACCACGAACAGGGCCAGGTCGTCGGGCAGGCGGCCCCCCTCGTCGGCGAGCCGGCGGGCGAGTCGATCGAGCGTGCCCCCGTCGAGCAGCTCCATCGCGATGTAGGCCCTGCCCCCGATCTCTCCGGCGTCGTAGGTCCGAACCAGGTTCGGGTGCCGGAGCATGAGCGACAGGTCGGCCTCGGTGAGAAACAGGTCGCAGATTCGCGGGTCCTTTCTGGCGTCGTCCTTCAGGACCTTCAGCGCGCAGTCGTCGGCGAGGTCTTCGCGGCGAGCCCGGAAAACCTGGCACATTCCGCCCTCGCCGATGCGCTCGAGGACCTCGTAGTCGCCGAACCGCGCCGCCGCCACCCGGGCACGATAGCGCAATCGGGGCCGCCGAGCGGGGGCCGCGCGCACCTGCTCGCTCGGCAGCGAAAAAGCGGCGGGATCGGGGCATCCGGACCTCGCCGGCGGGGGGGCTCAGCCGGGGGTTCGGGCGCCCAGCGTCGCGCTGGCCAGCGCTTTGGCGAGGTCGAGCGCGATGTCCACCGCCTCGGCGATGAACGCGGCGTTGAGCCGCTCGAACCGAGTGAGCTCGTCGCCCTCTTCAGCCGCGTCTTCTTTTCCCTCCCCGAACTCCGAGAGCTTGATCCGCTTCTTTCGGTCGGCGGCCTTCGCGAGCTCGGCTTCGACTTCGCGAAAGAGCGGGGTCTTCTTCACCCGCTCGGTCGAGCGCTCGGAGAGGCGGTTCAGGGTGATGGCGCTGACGGGCGCCCACCGCGCCTCCCCCTCGTCGTTGACGTCGCCGGACTTGAACGGCCGGGTCGATTGGGTGGGGAGGCTGTAGTCGAGGTCCTTTTCGCCCATCTCCACCGCGGACAGCAGCGAGGGCACGGTGATGTCGGCCGCTACGCCCTTTTGCTGGGTGGAGTCACCGCTCGGGAGGAAATACATCCCGGTGGTCACCTTCATCGCCCCGAGGTTTCGGGGCAGAGGCCTCAGCGTCTGAACGCTGCCTTTGCCGAACGAGGCCTGCCCCGCGCCGACCACCACCGCCCGTCGGTACGCCTTCAGCGCGCCAGCCAGGATCTCGCTCGCGGAGGCGCTCACCGGAGACACGACGACGACCAGCGGGCCGGCCCAGGACGTGGAAGCGTCGTCGTCCCGGAGGACCGACACTTCGCCGCCGGTGTCCTTCGTGGCCACGATCGCGCCCTCTCGGAGGAACAGCCCCGAGATCCGGACCGCGTCTTCGAGGTAGCCGCCGCCGTTCTTCGACAGGTCGAGCACCAGGGCGTCGGCTTTTGCCTCCTTTGCTTCGCCGAGGAGGCGCTTGACGTCTTCGTAGGAGGACCGGCCATCGTCGTCCTTCGTCCCTCCATAGAAAGACGGCAGCTCGAGCACCGCGACCTTTCGCTTCGACTCACCCTCCTCGCGCTCCTCGAAGCGCAGGCTCGCTGCCTGCTGGGCGACGTCGATCTTGTCCCGAACGATGGTCACGTCGAAGGTTCGGGTCTCGGTCCCGTCCCGAAGGATGGATAGGGTGACCGACGTCCCCTTCTTGCCCCGGATGAGCTTCACGACGTCCCGAATCGACATGTCGATGGTCGAGACCGGCTCTTCGTCGCTCTGCGTGACGGCGATGATCTTGTCCTTCGGGCGGAGCTTGCCGCTCTTTTCGGCCCCGCCCCCGGGGATGAGCGACTCGATGTAGGTGAAGCCATCCTCGCTGCGCAGGGCGGCGCCGATGCCCTCGAGCGACAGCTTCATGTGGATCTGAAAATCCATCAGCGTGTCGTGGGACATGAACGCGGTGTGGGGGTCGAGCGAGCGCGCGAAGGCCTCCGCGAACATCTCCGGGACCCGCGACTCCTTCGCTCGCTCCTCGAGTCGCTTCTCGGTGAGCTCGTAGCGGTGGACGAGCTGCTTCTTCGCCTTCGGCAGCTCGATCTTTCGCTCGAGATAGTTCGCCATCTGAAAATGCACGAAGTCTCGAATGAGCTTCTCCCGATCCTCGATGGTCTTCGGGTGGCCGCGCTCGGTGGGGTCGAGGACCAGCTCCACCGACCGGTCCACCTCGAACTTGCCCTTCACCGTCGCCCTTGCGATCTCGGTGTCCCGGGCCGCTCGCTCGCGGACGAGCGTGAATGCGTCTTCGAGCGGGCCGCACTCGCCCCGGCGTAGGCGCTCGAAGCCTTTGGTCACCTGAGCCTCGAGCTGCTTCACCTCTCCGTCGAGCAGCAGGGTGCGCGAGGGATCGAGGCTGCGTACGAACTGCTGCGCCGCTCGCTTCTCGACCTCTGGCGTCACCTTCCGGACGCTGTAGTGGGCGGTTTGGTAGGCGGCGATGAGGCCTCCTAGGTCGTCGCACCGAAGGACCGCCGCCTCCGCCGTGCGGCTGGTCTGCACGCAGCCGGCGGCTAGCAGCGCGAAGGGGAGGAGAGGTATGCACCGAACGCCCATCAGGGGTCGGTTGTAGCGCCGTCCGAGGGGGCTTCGCTAGAGGACCTGCACCTTGGCTCCACCGCTGCGCCCCGACGAGCCGGCGCTGGCGCCGGGTCCGGCACGAGGTCGAGCCCTCGCGCCCCATTTCTGCACTAGGCTCCGGGCATGCGCTGCTCGCTCGCCGTCGCCGGTCTTCTCTCGCTCGCCGCCTGCTCGGAGCAGCCGGCCCGCATCGAGATCCGCCTCCCTGGCGACCGCCCGTCGGCCACTCGGCCCCCGCGACCCATCGACCGCTTCACCGAAAAAGGCAGGACGGTGTCGCTGCGGGCCATCGCCTACGACAACCGGGACCGATTCCTGAAGGTCGCCGAAGTCGAGTGGTCCACCGACGACCCGACGGTGGCCTCCGTCAGCCAAGCCGGTCTGCTCACCGCGCTCTCGAGCGGCACCACCGCCGTGGTGGCGACGCTGGGCGAGATCGAGGCCCGGGCCCCGGTGGAGGTCCAGATCGTGGGCGGCATCACCGTGAGCCCGCAGTCGCCCCCGCCCCTGCCCCTGGGCGAGTTCATCAAGTTCGAGGCCAAGGTGACCGACGACCGAGGGCGGCCGCTCCCCGACGCGCGCGTCGCGTGGGAGAGCACGACCTGGGCGGCCACCGTCGCCGTGGACGGCGAGGTCGAGGGGCGGTCCATCGGCAAGACGACCATCGTCGCCACCGCCGCCGAGCGGGTGAGCGCCCGGGTCGAGCTCACCGTCACCGACTGGCCGAAGAAGGCCCGGCGCCGCTGACTTCTCGGCGAAGCCGCCGCTCCACGAAGCGCCACAGGTCCTGGGGCGCGGCGATTCCGCCCACGTCGGCGGCGAGGCAGCGATCGATGGTCTCGTCGAGCCCGGTGCGGGCGAAAACCGGCATCTCTTCCCAGATCAGGGGGCCGGTGGGATCGAGGTCGGCGCCTAGCCCCTTGACCAGCTCGAGGGCCACCGGGAGGTCGGCCCTGGTCACGAACGCGATCCAGTACGCGGAGAGCCTCGGGGAGAGCACCGGCAGGGATAGGGTCCGCGGCTTTCGATGCATGTGGGCGGCGACCCGGCGGATGAGCTCGGCGTGGCTGACCCGCTCGGGCCCGGGGGCGTCGAACCAGGCCGAACCGCCCGGGAGCGGCAGATCCATGGCCCGGATGAGCGCGGCGCAGATGTCGTCCACGTACACCGGCCACGAAGAGAACCGCAGCCAGGCCGGCAGCAGCATCGCGGGCAGGCGAGCGGCGAGGTCCCGAACGATCTGCCAGCTGGTGCTGCCGGGGCCGGCGACCATCGCCGCTCGGAGCTCCACCGTCGGCACCGGCCCGCCGCGGAGGATCCGGCCGGTCTCGATACGGCTCGCCAGGTGGGGGGAGGGGATCCCGGCCGGCTCGACCCCGCCGAGGTACACGATGCGCTCGACGCCAGCGTGGGCGGCCGCTTCTCGGAAGGCGCGGGCCCCGCGCGCTTCCCGCTCGGCGTAGCCGGGGCCATCGCCCATTCCATGGACGAGATGAAAGGCGATCTGGCATCCGTGCAGGGCCGCGGGCAGGGTTTCGGGCCGGTCGAGGTCGAACTCCACCCAGCCCGGCCCCTTGGGCGGACGTCGGCTCGCGAGCCGCACCCGCAGCCCGAGCGCCTCGAGCCGCGGCCTCAGGGCACCTCCGACGAATCCGGTGGCGCCGGTGAGAAGCACGGTGCGGCTGTCCATGGGTGGCGAGTAGCAGAGCGGGCTCGGCCTCCCCAAGCGCAAGCGGGGCTCGGGCGCCCCAGGAGAGCGAATCCCTCGCCGCCGGGAGGCGGGGGCGCCCGCGGCTACTTCAAGCGGTCGCGAAGAAAGCCTTCGATCGCGCTGCACGGGACGAGCATCGGCTTCTTCGTGATCTCGAAGCGAAGCGCGGTGCCGGCCACGGTGTAGCTGCCCTCCACCGACCCGACGGGCAGCTTGAGCTTGTAGCTGCCCTGGTTGTCGTCGCCGGTCAGCGACCCACCCGCGTCTTCCACCATCTTCCTTGCCCTCGCGACCACTTCGGGGGCGCCGAGCGGCAGCTGGATGTCGAACGTGCACGCCATGTTGGGCCCGACTCTAGCCAAGTCTTCGGCGGAAAGCACCGCTTCGGGATCCCGGATCGGCAGCTCGAGGTAGGACCCAGGATGGAGCCGCTGCTCGGCGGTCGTCGCCGAGCGAACGGCGGCCCAGGCACCGCGCCGATTGGGGTGAGCGGAGTAGGCGGGAAAGCTCGAGGACCGGACCTCGACCGACAACCGGGCGCCTGCGGGCAGCGTCCACTCGATGGGCCACGCGTCGATGTCGAGCGGGACCACCTCTCCCCGGGGGCCGGGGACTCCGCTCGGAAAGGACAGGACCTGGTAGCTCTCGCGGACCAGGATCCAGCGGTCGGACCGGGGCAGCTGCACCCGCAGGGCGAAGCCGAACGCGGTGTCTTCGGCCGAGCTGCTCACCCGGAGCCGGGCCTCGGGCCGGCCGACGACCGACAGCGGCGCGTCGAGCGGCTCCGACGTGAACCGGAGCAGGTCGTCCCGGTCGCACCGGTCGGGCTGGGCGAGCGCGCCCGGCTTCACGCTCGGGAACGTGACGAACGCGAACGCGAGCGCCGACGCGCCGCCGTGGGAGGGGATCGGAGCGTCGGGGTCGTACCGAAAGCGGGCCGGCGACTCGGGCCGAAAGGCGGCTCTCGAGGTGAGCTGGCCGCCCGGGCACCGGCTCGACGCGGGCAGACCGGTGAGGTGCAGGCGGAGCCGGTGGTCGGGCGCCGGCGGAAACTCGATCCGGCGCCGCCACCCGTGGGCGCCGATGTCGTAGCTGTCCACGACGCCGGTCGGACCCGGCGCCGGTCCGCCCCGAAGGTGGTGGTCGATCCACGCGAGCACCAGCTTGGCCTGGGCGCCATGCCCGAGCGAACCGGGCAGGGGCACGTCGGCCGCGTCCTGCTGAAGGTGGTCCCACGGGCCGAGCACGAGGCGGCTGTCCGCCCTCGTATAGAGCCGCTCGAAGTCGCGGACCTGGGCATCGAAGAACGGGTCGAAGTAGCCGCCCAGCATCAGCACCGGGACCGAAATCCGGGTGGGGGAGGCGTAGAACTCGGTGAACGGGGGCTCGGTCCAGATGGGATCGCTCGGCCACGGGGCGTCGAGCCAGCGGCGGTACCAGGGCAGGGCGCGTCCGAGGTGGGCCTCGTCGGCCTCCCGCGCCGGCCGGTGCAAGAGCAGCCGGCGGTAGGCCCAGCCGTTGAGCAGCTCGAGGTCTTCTCCGGGCATCAGCGACGCCCAGGCGCTGAAGACGTCGGGGCGAAAGACGCCGCCCTCGTACATGACCCGGTAGGTGTCGACCCCAAACACCATCGACACCAACGTCTTGACCTCCTCGGGCAGGGCGTCGGCGACCGTCCAGTGGACCCCCGCCAAGTAGGACATCCCAAACAGCGCCCACCGGCCGTCCTGAAACCGCTGCTGCCTCAGCCAATCGAAGGTATCGAGCCCGTCCCCCCGCTCGTGCAGAAGCGGCGACCACTCGCCCCCGGAACCCATGCGCCCCCGCACGTCCTGATGCACGCAGGCGTAGCCGTAGCGGGCGAAGGCCTCGCACAGCAGCGCGAACGCGTCGAGCAGGTCGTACGGGTTGCGCAGCAGCACCACCGGCCACGGCCCTTCGCCGGCAGGGAGGTGGACCCGGGTCTCGAGCTCGATCCCGTCCCTGGTGCGCACTCGGGTCCGGAGCACCTCGCCCACCTTCGCCCGGTACGGGGGCAAGGACAGCCCCACCCGCAGGACCTCCTGCCGCAGGGAGTAGCTGGCGATCAGCCCGGTTGCCCCGAGCAGCGCCGCGGCGAGCAGCCCCTGGATCCACAGCGCGCGGCTCATGGGTCGATCCGGTTTCGGAGCGTCCCCCGAGTCAACGAGGAGCGGCCCCCCGGCCGTCGATGGCAAAAGGCCCGGCGAATTCAGCGGGTCAGGCGCAGGTCCGGGCGAGGCCGCGGATCGCGGCGGCGACGTCGTCCTCTTGCGGGATCGAGGCCTGCTCGAGCGGCCAGGCGAGGCCGACCCCGGGGACGGCGACGCCGGCGAGGACCCGGGGGGGCGCCTCGAGCTCGTAGAACAGCTCTTCGGTCACGCGGCGGGCCAGATGCTCGCCAAAGTTCGTGATCTCCGTGTCCTCGTTGACCTGCAGGAACCGCCGGGTCTTCGTCACCGACTCCCGGACCGCCGGCCAGTCGTAAGGATGAAGAGATCTGAGGTCGATGACTTCGGCGGAGATGCCCTCGCCGGCGAGGCGCTCGGCGGCGGCGAGGCTCACCGGCGCCATCCGCCCGTAGGTCACGACGGTCACGTCGTTGCCGGCGCGGAGGGTTCGGGCCTTGCCGATCGGCACCCGGAACTCGGGCAGCTCCGGCCACCTGGGCTGCCAGCCGCTTCGGTCGCCGAGCGGGGCGTCGATCATGCGGCTCAGCTCCCGAGGGTTGTCCGGTTCGCCCGGGATCTTCTGGGCCCCTTGGGTGCGAATCAGCGCCTTCGGGTAGAGGAACATGACCGGGTTTGGGTCCTCGATGGCGGAGAGCATGAGCCCGTAGCAGTCGAGCGGGGTCGAGGGCAGGACGATCTTCCACCCGGGCAAGTGGGTCATGACCGCATCGAAGGAGTGGGAGTGGTACAGGGAGCCGTGGATGCCGGAACCAACCGGGGTCATCACCACGAGCGGGAGGTTGTATTGCCCCGCGCACGACCACCGACAGTTGCCGATGAGCTTCAGCAGATCGATCGTGTTGTAGATGTAGTCACAAAACTGGATCTCGGCCACGCAGCGCTGCCCGGCGAGCGCGAGGCCCATGGCGGTGCCGATGATGCCCCGCTCGTCGAGCGGGGAGTTCCAGGCCGTCTTCAGACCTTGGGTCACTGTGAACACCCCGCCGAGCGGGGGACCCACGTCTTCGCCGAAGATGTCGGTGACCCCGAGCCGGGTCTCGCCGACGTGAAGGGCGAGGCGGATGGCTTGCGCGATGTTGGCCATGGGTCTCCTCAGGCAAAGACGTGATCGTGAATGCTCGACCCATCGGGGATGGGCTCTTCGACCACCTTCTGAAACGCCTCGAGGCAGGATCGGGCGTAGGCTTCCCTGATGTTCTTGGCCTCGTCCGCGCTGACAACCCGGTCCTCGATGAGCCGGCGCTCGAACATCTCGAGGCAGTCGGGCTCATCGTCCACCCTCGCTCCGCCGGAAGAAGACGAGTGGCCGTGCAGGCGGGAAGCGTACGCCTCGATGCCGAACGGCCGCCGGGTCTCCCTGACGTAGGCCATCGCGTCCGACAAGAGCCGCCACGATGCCTCCGGGTCGTTTCCGTCCACGACATCCCACCGGATCCCGAACGGCTCGCACCGGCGGATGATGACCCGGTCGCCGTGCACCTCCTCGAACGGGGTCGAGATGCCGTACCGGTTGTTCACCACGATGATGAGAATCGGCAGCTCGCGACCGGGGCGGCTCGCCCAGTTCAGGCAGGTCGCGAAGTCGCCCTCCGCGGTCCCCGCGTCCCCGCCGTTCACGATCGTGATGCCCCCGCCCCCATGCCGCCTCTGGGCGAGCGCGGTGCCCGGCGCCACCGCGTATTGGGTGCCGATGGTGGAGGTGCCGGGCACGACGTTCCATGGCCGGTGGGCGAAGTGGTTGACGAAGTTTCGGCCGCCGGTGAAGGGGTCGGTCGCCCGCGCGCACATCTGCCGGATGGCGTCGATCGGCTCCATGCCCATCGCGAGCAGGATCGCGCTGCTGCGGTAGTGCAGGTGGAGGTAATCGTGGGCGACCCCCTCTCCCCGGTGCACGAGCAGCCCGAGCGGGATGTTGAACGCCTCTTCTCCGGGGCCGCCGATCCAGAAGTACCCGTGCTCCGTCTTCGAGATCTTCACCAGGCGCTCTTCGAGCGCGCGGGCTTCGGCCATGAGCCGGAACACGGCGAGCCGGTCCATCGGTTTGCTCCTCCCCCGGAAGGATTCGGGCACGCCGCGCAGGGATTCGGTCGAAGACGGTGACATGGGGACGTTCATGGTTGCTCCGTGGCCGGGCTCGTCGCCGCGGCGGTGCCTAACACGACCGACCATCGGCGGCCACCGCGGGGCGGGCCGAGGCGAGGACCGGTCAGGGTTCGCGATCGAGCTCGGCGAGCAGGGCGGCCTGGCCCCAGACCGCGTCGAGCGCGGCGGTGATCGCGCCCGCGTGCACGCTGACCGCTCGGTTGGCCCGGCCGTCGTAGCCGTAGTCTCCGCCGAGCGAGTGGATGTTGCCGTCGAAGACCAAACCCACCACCCGGGCCTCGGCGTCGAGCGCAGGAGAGCCGGAGTTGCCCCCGATGATGTCGTTGGTCGTCACGAAGTTGAGCCGCTGCTTCGGGTCGAGCCGATCTTTCGCGGCGAGCACCGACTCGGGGAGGCGAAACGGCGGCGCCCCGGTCGCGCGGCGGAACATGCCTCCGAAATCGGTGAACGGGGGGACGTCTTCGCCCAAGTGGGGGAAGCCTTTGACCCGCCCGAAGGACAGCCGAAGGCTGAAGGTGGCGTCGGGGTAGACCTCCGTTCCGTACAGGGCGAAGCGCGCCTGCGCGATGCGCTGCCCGGCCCCGGAGATGGCCGCTTCGATCTCGTTTTCTCGTTTGTCCCTCGCCGCCCGGGCGAGCGGGTCGATCCGCCGGGCGAACGCGAGCATCGGGTCCGGGTCGCCGTCGATCGCGCTGGCCTCGCCCTCGAACAACCCGAGCCGAACCATCGGGTCGAAGAGCGCGGTCCCGGACACCAGCGCCTTGGCCACCGCCCGGGGGCTCTCGTCGCCGAGCGCCTGCTTCACGAACGGGTGGCCTGGGCCCAGCTCCCGCTGCGCGGTCTCGAGCCCAAAAGCGAGCACCTCGATCTCGAGCTCGGGATAGATGGGGGCGGTGGAGCCGAGCTGGGCCTTCAGCTGGGGCAGGCGCGCGTCGGAGAACTCGGGGAGCCGCTCGGCGCTCGGCTTTTTTCGCTCGGCCGCCCACCGGGCGAGTGTCCGGGCGTGGCGAAACAAGGAGGAGCTGTAGCCCCGCTCGGCCTCGACGTGCCGAATCTCGAACCGCGAATCCCGGAGCGAGGCCACCGCGGCTTCGATCTCGCCGTAGGCCGACTTCGCGTCGGCGGCGAGCGCCGGGTCCTTCTCGATTCGCCACCGGAGCGCGTCTTCGGCTTCGACCTTCGCCGCGAAGAAGCTCGGGTCGACGAGGGCCTCCCGGCGGCCCCGGTAGGCCTTGTAGGCGTTTTCGATCCCAAAGCGCAGACCCTTCGCGATCCGGGCCGATTCTTCGCTCTCTTCGCTCATGCGGGACAGCCGCCCCCGCAGCTCGCCGAGCATCATCAAGGTCTCGGGCAGGGCGAAGTCCCGCTCGTAGGTGAGCTGGGCCACGGTCATGAGCCGGCGGGTCGATCCGGGGTGGCCGCTCACGTAGACCAGCTCGCCGTCGTCGGGACCGTCGTCCCGCCACTTCAGGGGGTTGTCCACGGGGAGCGGAGCGCCGTCCTGGTAGACCCGGAGGAACGCGAAATCGAGGTTGTAGCGGGGGAAGTTGAAGTTGTCCGGGTCCCCGCCGAAGAACGCGACCTGCATCTCGGGGGCAAACGCGAGGCGCACGTCCTGGTACCTCCGGTAGGCGTACAGGTGGTATCGCCCGCCTCGATAGAGATCGACGACGTCGCAGCGGCGAGCGTCGTCGCCTCCGGCGCAGTCCTTCTCGAGCGACCCGATCACCGCCTTCTTCGCGTCCTGAAACGCCTGGCCGGTCTTTCCGTCGGTCTTGCCCTTCACCTCTGCGGTCACGTCGGTGATGCGGTCGAGCACGTTCACCTCGAACGCGGGGCAGCGCCGCTCCTCCTCGCGGCTCTTGGGGGAGAAGCCGCCGGCCAGGAGGTCCTGCTCCGGGGTCGAGAGCTGCTCTACGCAGCCGGCCACGCAGTGGTGGTTCGTGAGCACCAGCCCGTGCTTCGACACGAGCGAGCCCGAGCAGCCGTTGCCGAGCCGCACCGAGTGCAGGCGGACCCGCTCGAGCCACGCCGCGTCGGGGGCGGAGCCGAACGAGGCCCGGACCCGATCCGCCGGGAAGTTGTCGAACGTCCACATGCCTTCGTCGGACCGCGCCGGGGCCGCCGGCCGCACCGGCAGGACCGAATCGGCCGAGCAGCCGACGAGCGCGAGCAGGAGGGCAGGAGCGGACCGCATGGCCGGGCCTTCCCCCGGGACCGCGCCGGGGTCAACTCGAAGCGGGGGCGATCGGTTCGCCGATTCGAGTCGGCCTGGTACGGTGCCCGGGTGGATACGAGGCGTTACCGGTGGGGGATGGCGGCCCTGGCCGGCCTGCTCGCGTGCCGGGGGGCGCCCCCGGTGGGAACGCCCGGGCCTCAGGCCGACGCTCGGGCCCGGGCGATGATGGCGGCGGTTCGCACCGAGGCGTGGTCGAACACCGGGGCGGTCCGCTTCGTGTTCGCGGGCAAGAACCGCCACGTGTGGGATCGCCGCCGAGGGTTCTCGGAGGTGGTGTCCGGGGACCGGCGGGCGCAGCTGGCGGTGGACCGCCGGGTGGGGATCGCGTTTCGGGGCAAGGTCCGGCTCGATGGGGACGAGGCCCGCGAAGCCCTCGACGACGCCCACGCGAAGTGGACCAACGACGCGTTTTGGCTGAACCCGGTCGCCAAAGCGTTCGATCCGGGCACCGAGCGGCTCGTCGTGCCCGAGAAGGACGGCCGGCGGGGCTTGATCGTCCGCTACACGAGCGGCGGCCGGACCCCGGGGGACGCGTACCTGTGGTGGCTCGACCCCGATGACCGGCCGGTTGCCTGGCAGATGTGGACCTCGAACATCCCGGTGGGCGGGGTCGAGGCGAGCTGGGAGCGCTGGATCGAGCTCGACACCGGCGCGCTGGTGGCGACGAAGCACGAGTTGCCGCTGTTTGGCCTCGGGCTGACCGAGGTCGCCGGGGCCGAGCGGCTCGAGCAGCTCCCCGGCATGGGCGAGAGCGACCGCTTCGCGGAGCTGCTCGCGTGCCTCGACGCCGGCAGCTGCCAGGCGTTCTGATCCCGGTCCGGGTCTTCAGGTCTCAGGACGTCTCGGCAGCGGGGCCCGCCCGAGGGACAGAAACAGGGTCCGCCACGGCTCGGGCAGGGCGCTCGCGTCCCTCTCGATGGTGGCCTCGTCGCCGCGCACGAACGGGCCGGTGCGCCCGGCGGCCCCGTCCCTCGCGATGTTCTCGATGGTGGCCCGGGCGAGCGGCAGCAGCCCTTCGCCGGGAAGCTCGACCCCGGCCGCCTCGAGCAGCGCCGTCGCCCCGAGCCAGAGCGTGGCCGCGTGGCCCGACGTCAGCACCGCCGCGGCGTGGTACAGCGGCTTCTGCTCGGCCGGGAGGGAGAAGCCGACAAATCCCAGGCTCTCGAGCGCGCTTCGGATCGGGGCCGGGACCGGGCCGGTGATCGCGAGCGGCACCCCGCGGTAGTCCCCGGGCCGCCCGTCGAAGCTCGTCAGCGGGTGGGCCGCCGGGATCTCGTCGAGGTGAAGGCTGCCCGAGAGGTGGGCGCACCGGCCGACGAAGCGGGCGCCGACCTCGGCCACCGCGTGGTCGGGCACCGCGAGCAGCACGAAGCCATCGGGCTCGGCGTCATGGGGGAGGTTCGGGGCGCCGAGCGCGGCCGCGAGGGAGCGACCGGCCTTGCCCCGGCCGAGCACGCTGAGAGGGTTCACGAGCGGCAGTGTGGCCGAAGACCCGGTTCGGGTCATGCGGGGGCCGGGTCATGGGGGTCCGGCCCGCTGGGGCCGGGTCATGGGGGCGCTCTGGCTTCGCGGAAGAGGCCCGGCCAGGATTCAGGGCTCGGGCCAACAGCGGTGGGTGAGGAGGTGCTGCTTCAGCGCCCGCAGATCCTCGACCCCCATCGTCGCGACGTTGGCCTCCCGCGGGGGGCCAAGCTCGATCTCGAAGACCTCGCACAGCTGGCGGAGGGTCTCGAGGAGCTCCCCGATCTGCCCCTCCTTCACGCCCTCCTCGATTCCCTTCCTCATGCCCTTCTTCACGCCCTTCTTCACGCCCTCCTTGATTCCCTTCCTCATGCCCTTCTCCATGTAGCGCTTCTCGAGGGCGGCCATCTCCATGCGTTGGAGCCGGAGCTGATCCTCTCGCCGGCGGGCGATGTCCTGGGCCTTCGGGTCCTGGCTAAGGACTTCGAGGGCCTCGTTGGCTCTTCGGATGTCTTCGTTCGCCATGGATAGTTCCCTTCTCTCTTGGTCGCTCTTTGCGGCCAAAAAACGGGCCCAGTCGGCCGCGTCGTCGTCGGCGTCGATGGGATTCTTCGCCAGCTTGGTCAGCTCCACGAAGTGGAGTTCGAGGTCGTCGCTCAGGACGACGAGCTCGTGAGCCTCGAGCACCCGGAACGTCGAATGGAGCCGGTTGCGATTCTTGAACAAGGTGAAGGAGAGGAAAAAGATGACCCGGCAGGGGGTGAGGCTCTCGAAGTCGCCTCCGCGCTGAAGCCCGTCTCGGTAGAGCCGAGCCCAGTGGTACAGCGCGCGTCGCTCGGTGGCGCCGCGGTTCTTCGCCTGCATCTCGATGTCCGTTCGGGTCCCGTCGTCGTGAACCGCCGTGATGTCGAGCAGGAGCCCCCGGTCCTCCACGATCTCCTTTTCGATCTCCGGATCGAGGACGGAGGCGCTGACGATCGGCGTCGGTGGCTGAAGTACATCGTTCAGGAGGGCGACGAGCAGCGCGCGGTTCTTCTTCGCGGCGAACAGCAGCTTGAAGACGACATCGAGCTGCGGGTTGAGCGTCTGGGCCACGACGCGGTGAGCCTACCACGGGCGGTTTGGGTCGCCGCATGGGGTCACAGTCGAGCGATCGCCGCCGGGCGGGGCAGCCCCGGGATCACCCGGAACCGGCGGCGGGAGAGCGCGGCCCAGTAGCCGTCGAGGTCGGACGCCCCCCGGAGCGCCGACAGCAGCACCGGCTCCGCCTCGGGCAGGCAGCAGGCCACCGTCGCAAACGGCACCGGGAGCGGCTCGGCCTCGTCCGGGGCCCGAGCGAACCGAAACCGGCCGGGGGCGGCGAGCACGGTGGCGGCGAGCCGCCCGTCCTTCGTGAAAACCGAGAAGACCGCCGGTCCCACCGGCGAAGGCTACCGCGGTCCCCCGAAGAAGCCGAGCCGGCTCGGTGCATCGACGGCGGCGACCGGAGGAAACGAGGCGGCGGCGCGCGGAGGTGGCGACCCATCGGGGGGGCGGCTCGGCCGCGCGGCGGCGCGTTGACCCGAAGGCCCATGCGGGCTACCGCCTGCCGGTCATGGTCGAGACGAGCCTGCGGACGGATGGACCCCGGCTGATCGCCGAGCGGCCCCGGACCCACATGTGCGGAGCGCTCCGGGCCGAGGATCTCGGACAGGAGGTCGTGCTCATGGGCTGGGTGGCGAACCACCGGGACCACGGCGGCGCCGTCTTCATCGACCTTCGGGACCGGACCGGGCTCGTGCAGGTCGTGTTCGACCAGGCCGACTCGGTCCCGGTCCACGCGGTCGCCGACCGGTGCCGGTCCGAGTGGGTCATCGGGGTCGTGGGCCGGGTCCGCTCCCGGGGGGACAAGGTGAACCCGAAGCTCGGCACCGGCGCCATCGAGGTCGTCGCCCACCACATCGAGGTGTTCTCCACCGCCGAGACCCCTCCGTTCGAGATCACCGACGACGTCGAGACCGCCGAGGACAAGCGCCTCGTCCACCGGTACCTCGACCTGCGCCGCCCGGCGCTGCAGAAGAACCTCGTCATGCGCTCGAAGCTCGCCCAGGTCGCCCGGCGCACGCTCGCCGACCGGGGGTTCTTGGAGCTCGAGACCCCGTACATGGTGAAGTACACCCCCGGGGGAGCCCGCAACTTCCTCGTGCCGTCGCGGCAGAACCCAGGGAGCTTCTATGCGCTCGCCGAGAGCCCGCAGCTGTTCAAGCAGCTGTTCATGATCGCCGGCTACGACCGATACTTTCAGGTCGCGAAGTGCTTTCGCGACGAGGACCTCCGGCAGGACCGCCAGCCTGAGTTCACCCAGATCGACGTGGAACTCTCCTTCGGCGACGAGCGAGAGGTGAAGAAGACCATGGAGGCGGTCCTGCGGGCGATGTGGCTCGAGGGCCTCGGGGTGCAGCTGCCCGATGTTTTCCCCGAGATGGGCTACGACGAGGCCATGGCCCGCTTCGGCTCGGACAAGCCGGACCTTCGCTTCGGGCTCGAGCACGTCGTGCTCACCGAGATCGTGCGGGATCTCGGCGGCCTCGAGCCCTTCACCGCCGCGGTCTCCTCCGGCGGCATCGTGAAGGCGATGCGGGTCCCCGCGGAGCACAACCTAAGCCGCAAGGACCTCGATGGGCTCGAGCAGGAGGCCCGCGGCCTCGGCGCCGCCGGCCTCGGCCGGGCGAAGGTGGCCGAGCATGGGACTTGGACCCAATCCCCGTTCGCAAAGTCCATCAGCGACGACTTGCGGCTCGCGATCAACGAAGCCACCCAAGCTGGTCCCGGCGACCTGCTCCTGTTTCAGTTCGGCCCGGCGCGGAGGGTCCACACCGTGCTCAACCAGCTGCGGCTGTCGCTCGGCCGAAAGCTCGACCTCATCCCGGAGGGGGTGTGGGCGGTGCTGTGGGTGGTCGAGTTTCCGCTGTTCGAGCAGGACGAGGCGACCGGGCGCTTCGTCGCCGCCCACCACCCGTTCACCTCGCCCCGGGCCGAGGACTTGGATCGCCTGGTCACGGACCCGGCGGCGTGCCGGGCGCGGGCCTACGACCTGGTCCTCAACGGCAACGAGGTGGCCGGCGGATCGGTCCGAATCCACGACCCGGCGGTGCAGGCCAAGGTGTTCGCCGCGCTCGGCATCGAGCCGGAGGCCCAGCGGGAGAAGTTCGGCTTTCTGCTCGACGCGCTCGCGTTCGGAGCGCCGCCCCACGCCGGGATCGCGGCCGGCCTCGACCGCCTGGTGATGCTCGCCACTGGCGCTCGCTCGCTCCGCGACGTCATCCCCTTCCCGAAGACGCAGCGCGGCACCGATCTGATGAGCGGATGCCCGACGCCGGTGGACAACGAGCAGCTGGCCGAGCTCGCGGTCAAGAGCACGCTGCCCGACCGTTGAGGGAAGGCATCGATCGGGGATACCACCCGAGCGATCGCATCGAAGTCACGGATCGGCGGTATCGACCCGGACATCCATTCCCTCGGCGCTACCTTCCACCCGTCCGTCGCCGAAGAAGGACAGATCCACCGGGAAGGTGCCGTTTCGGGGGTGCTTGAACTCCACCCGGCAGCGGGCGGCGCCCTCGAAGAGCTCAGGGTCGCAGCGGGCGACCACCTTCCACTTCCCGTCGCTCGGGGCCTCGATCACCACCCGGTAGGGCACCCGCCCTGGACCGCGCTCGGGCCCGTCGTGCTCGACCCGGACCCGGCCATGGAACCGGGGCGGCGGTCGCCGCTTCCATCTGCCCGGCGCGGTCTCGGTCCACACCTTGGCCCTGGTCACCAGGACGGAGGCGTCCGGCGCCGGGGCGCCAAAGCGCTGATCGAGCCGCGCCGACTCCACCGGAGGGGGGCGGCATGACGCGCCAACGAGCAGGAACACCGCGGTGAGGGAGCCGGTGAGGGTCGGGGCGGTCATCGGGCAGCCCGAGGGTAGCAGAGGTGGTGCGGATTTGAACGCCGCCCGGGGCGCCGTGGGCCATGACAGGGTTCGCCGCTTCGGGGTATCAACGAGCCATGGACGCCGCCGCGCTCGCCGGATGGCTCGAGGGCCGGCTCACGTCGGAGGCCGGTCGGGCCGACGCCCGGCGCCTGCTCGAAGGCCTCGTGGAGGGTGCGCTCGACGGCCCCCTGGCCGAGCTCTTGCCCGAGCCGGTCTTCGCCCGGAGCCTCGACGCCCTGCTCGACGGCAGTCGCGCCGAAGCGCTGGCCAAAATGGCCAACCGGCTCATGGTCGAGCCGGTGACCGAGCGGCTCGGCGCCGACCCCTTGCCCGTGGGGCGGCACCTCGACCCCGCCTCCCGGGCCCGGATCGAGGCGCTGGTCTTGCGCTGGCCGCTCGATCCGGAGTGGGTGGATGTCGCGTTCTCCCAGCGGGCGACGGAGGCGTTGTTCGCCGAGACCCTGGTCGAGGCCCTGCGCGACTTCTCGGAGCGCATCCCCGCCGTCGTCCAGGGCCTCGCTCCTGCCCCGCTGCGCGGCCTCGCCGGCCGGCTGCAGGAGGCGGCGGGCGGCGTCGGTGGGCGGATGCGGGACGAGCTGCAGCGCCGGCTCGAGCCAGAGATTCGCCGCTTCGTGCAGGCGGGGACGCGCCGTTTGCTCGACGGCGCCGCCCACTTCGTCAAGACGGGGATGGATCGGGAGGGATCGGACGAGGCCCGCAGGAGCCTGCTCGGTCACGCGCTCGATCGGAGCCTGCAGCAGTACCTCGCCCCGCTCGACGAGGCGGCCCGGGCCGACCTGCGCGCGGTGCTCGAGGCCGTGCTCCAAAAGCCCGAAGCCCGCGCCGAGCTGAAGGCCGAGGTGCTCGCGGTCCACCGAGCGCTGCTCGAACGGGCCGAGGGCGGCTCGATCCGCGACCTGCTGTCCGCCCACCAGGTCGTGTGGCCGCGGACCGATGCCGAGGGGGCCAACGGACCCCGGGAAGAGGCCGCGGACGGCAGCGCCTTCTTTCGACCGGACTACGACGCCTGGCTCGACGCGCTGTGGCCGGCGGTGGTCGCCGGCCTGTCCACCCCAAGGGCCCGGGCGGCGCTCTTGTCGGTGGCGACCGACCTGCTCGAAGCCCTCGGCGGGGACCCCGGCGGCTTGCCATCCACCTCTCGAGGTGGCGGCATGAGCGGGTGACGGTCGTCCGATCGGTCTGCCCCCACGACTGCCCCGGCGCCTGCGCGCTCGAGGTCGAGCTCGACCCGGCCGGGAAGGTCAGGCGGGTGCGCGGCGCAAAAGAGATGCCCTACACCGATGGGGTCATCTGCGCGAAGGTCGGCCGCTACGAAGAGAGGGTCCACCACCCCGAGCGGCTGACGACCCCGCTCATTCGAACCGGAAAAAAAGGGGCGGGCGAGTTTCGCCCCGCGACCTGGGACGAAGCGCTCGACCGGGTCGCGTCGGCGTTTTCGGCGGTCACGGAACAGAGCGGGCCGGAGGCGGTCTGGCCCTACCACTACGCGGGCACGATGGGCCTCGTGCAGCGGGATGGCATCCTTCGGTTCACCCGCTGCCTGGGTTACTCACAGCTTCTTCAAACCATCTGCTCCACCATCGGCAAGGCGGGCATGATCGCCGGGGTGGGGGGCGCGTTCGGCACCGACGCCCGAGAGATGCCGGAGTCCGAGCTCATCGTGGTGTGGGGGATGAACCCGGTCTACACCCAGGTGAACGTCATGTCCTTCATCGCGAAGGCCCAGCGCCAGGGGGCGAAGCTCGTCGTCATCGATCCCCACCGGAGCGCGACCGCGGAGAAAGCGGACCTGCACCTCGCCCCTCGGCCCGGGACCGACGGCGCGCTCGCCTGCGCGACCATGCAGGTCTTGCTCGAAGAAGACCTCGCCGACCGAGCCTTTCTCTTCGCCAGCACCGACTTCGACCCGGACATCGAGGCCCACCTTCGGGCCCGGACCCCGGAGTGGGCGGCCCCGATCACGGGGCTGTCGGCCGACGAGATCCGAAGCTTCGCCCGGCTCTACGGCTCGACCCAAAAGAGCTTCATCCGGGTCGGCTATGGGTTCAGCCGGTCTCGAAACGGGGCCTCGCGGGTGCACGCGGTCAGCTGCCTGCCGGCCGTCACCGGAGCGTGGAGGGCGCGCGGAGGTGGGTTTCTCGCCTCTTCGGGCGGGGTGTTTCACATCGACAACCGCCTCATCACCGGGTCGGATCGAAAGACCGCGGCCCGAACCCTCGACATGTCCCAAATCGGCCGGGTGCTCGGCGGCGACCCGGACGCGCTCGGGGACGGGCCCCCGGTGCGGGCGATGATCGTCCAGAACTCGAACCCGGCGGTGGTCGCGCCGGAGCAGGGCCGGGTGCTCGCCGGGCTCTCGAGGGAAGATCTGTTTCTGTGCGTGCACGAGCAGTTTCTCACCGAGACCGCGCGCTACGCCGACGTGGTCCTGCCGGCGACGACCTTTCTCGAGCACGCGGACGTCTACACATCCTACGGCCATACCTTTCTGCAGGTCGCAAAACCGGTCTTGCCGCCGCACGGACAGTCGCGGTCGAACCATGACGTCCTGTCTGCGCTTGCCCATCGGCTCGGCGCCGAGCACGAAGGCTTCACGCTCGACGCGTGGACCCTGGCCGATCGGACGCTCGTCGCGTCCGGCTACCCGGACGCCGAGACTCTGCATGCCATGCGCTGGCTCGACGTCGCCGCCGAGCCGACGCAGGTGAACCTGCGGGAGCGCTTCCCGACGCCGGACGGGCGGTTTCGGTTTCGGCCGGACTGGGAGGCGCTCGGCGGGGGAGGGCTGCCCGAGCTGCCCGACCACTGGGCGAACACCGACGAGAAGCACCCGTTTCGGCTCGTACCCGGCCCGGCCCGCCATTTCCTCAACTCCACGTTCACGGAGATGCCGACGAGCCTCGCGAAGCAAGGCCGGCCCACCGTGCTCGTGAGCGCACAGGACGCGGCCCGGCTCGGGATCCAGGGCGGCGCGAAGGTGGTGCTCGGCAACGACCGAGGCGAAGTCGTGCTTCACGCCGAGGTGGGTTCGCGGGTGCGGCCCGGGGTGCTCGTGGTCGAGAGCTTGTGGCCGAGCGAGCACTTCGAGGGCGGCGTGGGCATCAACGTGCTCACCAGCGCGGACTTCGTGGCCCCCGCCGGCGGGGCGGCGTTTCACGACACGTCGGTCTGGATGGAGCCGGTGCTCGCGGCGCCCGCAAGCTGAGCGGTCCTCGTTGCGACCGACGCGCTGGAGCTCGGGGCACCCAGGCCCTTAGGGGCGAAGACCGCCGGTCCAGGAGCTGCCGAGCCCGAAGCGCTGAGGTCGTTGCAGCAGCAAGGCACGGGGCGATTGCGATCGCGGGATGAACTGGGCGAGCCTGCTCCGGTGACCGCTCCCGCTGAACACCCTGCGCCGCGGCGGCGCCTCGAGCCGAGGCGGCACGATCCGGTGGACGGGATCCCCTACTACGACAAGGAGCTCGAGGTGGCCCAGAGCCCCGCCCACATGGCGATGGTGATCGAGCTGGGGAGCGTGCTTCGCGCCCTCTCCGAGGAGCTCGGTCGGCCGTTTCTCTCCGACAACCCCGTCTGGTACCTCGACGTGGAGGACGACACGCAGCGCGTGTCCTACCCCGACCTCGCGTTGCTCGTCCCGGGGGCCGACGTGGACCGGGTGACGGCCGACGAGGCCCCTTGGGTGGCGGAAGTGGTGAGCACGAAGGACCGGCGGCTCGAGGTCAAGGACACCCGGTTTCAGCTCGCGATGAACGAGTACAACGAGGTGCCGGAGTTCGCGCTCTTTTTCCCCGAGCTGGAGGACGCGCGGGCGCTTCGGCTCTACCGGCTCGAAGGGGGTCGCTACCAGGAGCTCGACGTGGGGCCGGGAGGCTCGGTCGAGTGCCACAGCGTCCCGGGGCTCGAGCTCCGGGTGCTCCCGCGCGCGGCCTGGCGTCCGGGGCGGAAGGTCCAAATCTTCTACAAGGGCGAGCATCGGCCCCCGCTCGACGAGGCGCTCGCCCGCGCCGAGGCCGAGCGAGCCCGCGCGAAGGAGGCCGAGTCCCGAGCGGAGGAGGCCGAGTCCCGAGCGGAGGAGGCCCAGTCCCGGGCGGAGGAGGCCCAGTCCCGGGCGGAG
>DAIQNR010000016.1:14173-80159 GCA_036788295.1 Myxococcota bacterium | reverse complement strand
GCCAAAGCCGGCTCGAGGCCGGGAGCCGAACGCACCGAGCCGACCGCGTCACCCGGCGAGCATGGCGACGACGGCCGCCGTCCGCAAAAAAGCGGGCGCCGTCACGGGAGGAGCGCCGCGACCTCCCGAAGCAGGGTGTCGAGGCGGAACGGCTTGTCGAGCGCGACGTCGGCTCCGTACAGCGGGCCGGTCGCCGCGTTGGTGAGCTCGCCGATGCCCGTGGCCATCACGATGCGCACCCGGTCGAGCTCCGGCCTCTGCCGGACGTAGCGGCAGACGTCCCACCCGCTGAGCCCCGGCATCATGACGTCGAGCACCACGACGTGGGGGCGCTCCACGAGGATGGTCTCGATGGCCTGGTCCCCGTCCTCGGCCTCGAACACCTCGTACCCGCGGGCCCGAAGCGCCGGAACGACGAGCTCGAGGATCTCGGGCTCGTCGTCCACCACGAGCACCCGCGGAACCTCCTTGGGCGGACCCTTCGACGGCGATTCCATGGGGGCCGGGTGTAGCGCACCCGACCGGGCGGGGAAAGCGGCCCATCAAGGCAGCAGCGACTTCAGCTCCGCCACCAGGTCGAGCGCCTGCCTGGGGGTCAGCTCGTCCACATCGACCGCCGAGAGCCGGTCCGCGACCGCGGTGAGGACCGGGTCTGGCTCAGGCGCGACCTCGAACAGCGGAAGCTGCCCCACCGGGCTGGCGAGGCCCCGGCCCTGCCGCTCGAGCCGGTCGAGCAGCGACTTCGCCCTCGCCACCACCGGCGGAGGCAAGCCGGCGAGCCTCGCCACCTGCACCCCGTAGCTGCGCTGGGTCCCACCCGGCTCCAGGGTGCGCAGGAAGACGATGCGATCTCGGTGCTCCCGCACCGCGACGTGCCGGTTGAAGGCGCCGGGACGCTCCCGCGCGAGCTCCGTCATCTCGTGGTAGTGGGTCGCGAACATCACCCGGGCCCGGACGACGTCGTGCAGGTGCTCGGCCACCGCCCAAGCGATGGACAGCCCGTCGAAGGTGCTGGTGCCCCGCCCGATCTCGTCGAGGATCACGAGGTCGTGCTCGGTCGCCGAGCGGAGGATGCGGGCGGTCTCGGCCATCTCGACCATGAAGGTCGAGCGCCCGCGCGAGAGGTCGTCGCTGGCCCCGACCCTGGTGTGGATCCGGTCCACCCGGCCGATGCGGGCCGAGCGGGCCGGGACGAAGCTCCCGGCGTAGGCGAGCAGCGCGATGAGCGCGGTCTGGCGCATGATCGTGGATTTCCCAGCCATGTTGGGGCCGGTCACGATCATCAAACGCTCGTCGGAAGACAGATGGACGTCGTTGGGAACGAACCGCTCCTCGAGCGCCCCGGACATCTGCTCGAGGACCGGATGGCGCCCCCCTTCGATCGCGATTTCGGCCCCGCTCGACAGCTCGGGCCGGCAAAAGTCCTGCTCGGCGGCGAGCCGGGCGAAGCCCGCGAGCGCGTCGAGGTCAGAGAGCCCCTCCGCCAGCCGACGCATCCGGCTCGACTCCTTGGTCGCGGCCTCGAGGACGGCGAGGAACAGGGCCTCCGTCCGCTCGAGCCGGCGAGCCTCCGCCGATCGCAGATCCTCCTCGAGCGTCGCGAGCTCGTCGGTCACGAACCGTTCGGCCCCCACCATCGTCTGCTTGCGCAGGTACCGGTCAGGCACGAGGGACAGGTTCGCCTTCGTGACCTCGATGAAATAGCCGAAGACCCGGTTCGACCGCACCTTGAGCGAACCGATCCCGGTGGCCTTCCGCTCCCTCGCCTCGAGAGCCGCCACCGCCGACGCCCCGTCGTCGGCGAGAAGAGCGCAGTGGTCGAGCTCGGCGTCGAAGCCGGGACGAAACACCCGGCCGGTCGTGAGGTCGTTCGAGGCGTCCGGGTCGAGCGCGTCGAGCAGCCGATCCCGAAGCTCGGCGCAGGGATCGAGCTCGGCGAGCTCCGCGAGCCGCCCGCTCCCCGCCCCGAGCTCGTCTCCGACCGCGTCGGCGACGGCAGCGACGAGCCCTGGGACCTCGGCGAGCGAGGCGGCGAGCTGAAGCAGGTCCCGGGGCAGCGCCCGCCCGAGCATCAGCCGCCCGAGCAGCCGCTCCACGTCCCCCACCCGACCGAGACCGTCGCGGATCCGGTCGAGCGACCCAGGGGCCGAGACGAGCGCCTCTACCGCGTCGTGCCGCGCGTGCGCCACCTTTCGGTCCCGCGGCGGGTGGCTGAGCCAGCTCGCGAGTCGCCGAGCTCCCATCGGGGTGACGGTCCGGTCCACCGCCCACAGCAGGCATCCCCGGTGCTCGCCGGTGGTGGTCCGAAACAGCTCGAGATGGGCCCGGGCTTCCCGGTCGAGCACCAGGGCGTCGCCCGGGACATAGGGTCTGATGCGACCCACGTGACCGAGGCCGGGCTGGCCCCGCCGGTCCGGCGCGTCCCGGGCCTGGGTGTCCGCGGCGTAGGCGAGGGCCCGGCCAGCGGCCACGAGCGCCGCCTTCGGCAGCAGGGCCTCCGCCGCCGCGCGCTCCTCGGCCCCGAGCACCCGCTCGACGGTGGCGAGGCTGGCCTCGGGATCGTGGACCCTGCCATCGAGCCGGGTGAAGACGACGCCAGGAAACTCCGCCTCGAGCGTCTCGAGCAGAGGGTCCGACTCCGCTCGATCCGACCACAGCACCTCCTTGGCCGAGAGCCGCCCGACCTCATCGACGAGCAGCTCCGCGCTTTGTCCGAACGTCGCTCGGAGCTCCCCGGTGCCCACGTCGAGCGCCGCGAGCGCCCACCGATCCGTTTTCGACCGAGGGGACAGCTCCAGGGAGCCCAAATACCGAGGCAGCCGCGATGGCGCCGCCGGATCGAGAAAGGTCCCCGGGGTCACCACCCTGGTGACCTCGCGACGAACGAGACCCTTGGCCAGCTTCGGGTCCTCGACCTGATCGACCAGCACCACCGTCTTGCCCTGCTCGATGAGCCGGGCGAGGTGCCCGTCGAGCGCGTGGTGGGGAACGCCCGCCATCGGGACGTCCTTCTCCTTCGAACGGTGGGTCAACGTGATGTCGAGACGGCGAGCGCACTCCTCGGCGTCCTCGAAGAACGCCTCGAAGAAGTCCCCCATCCGAAACAGAACCACCGCCTCCGGATGCTCGGCCTTCACCCCGAGGTACTGCCGAAGCATGGGGGTGAGTCTCGGCGAGGCGAGGCGAGCCTCGATCCGGGCCACGAGCTCGTCGTCCATGGGAGCCAAGGGACGTAGCAGGGACAGCGCCTCGGATCGAGGTCGCTGCACCCCGTCCCTTCTTCGCGTCGGATCAATCGCCTTCGGCTCGATCCTCCCCCTGAGCGTCGTCGGCCGCGTCCTCGTCGGCCTCGTCCTCCTCGGCGTCCTGGTCCGCGGTGACCCCCGCCTTCTTCATCAGCGCCTCGATCGAGGTGGGCTCGGCTTCCTTTTCTTGATCCGCCGTGACGCCGGCCTCCTTCATGAGCGCCTCGATCCCGGACGGGGCCGCGTCGTCGTCGTCGTCGTCGTCGTCGTCGTCCGAGGGCAGCGCCACCACCTTTGCCGGCGTGGCCCAGCTGCCCCCCGACATCAGCCGCGGGAGTCCTCCGGCGATCGGCTCGTACCAGGTGATGAGCATCAGCCCGCACAGCATGAGCGCGGTGAACGGCGTCACCGCCCGGATCACCCGCCCCACCGGCCGGTCGAACAGGGTCGAGGAGACGAAGAGGTTCATCCCGATCGGCGGGGTCAGGTAGCCGATCTCGAGGTTCACCACGAAGATGATCCCGAGGTGGATCGGGTCGATCCCGAACTGCGCCGCGATCGGCGCCACCAGCGGAGCGACGATCAAGATCGCGGACAAGATGTCCATCAAGCAGCCGATCGCGAGGAGGAACAGGTTGAGCAGAACGAGAAAGCCGAGATAGCCGAGGTCGAGCTGCGTCATGTATTCCGCCGCCATGTCCACCACCTGCTCCTCGACCAAGAAGTGGTTGAAGGCGAAGCTGATGACCAGGATCCCGAGCAGGGAGCCCATCAACACCGCCGACTCCCACAAGATCTTCGGCACCTGCGACCACGACAGCTCCCGGTGGATGAACATCTCCACGGCGAAGGCGTAGACGACCGCCACCGCCGCGGCCTCGGTGGGCGTGAACAGGCCGCTGGGCCCGAAGACGGGATAGATTCCTCCGAGCACGATCACTGGGAGCAAGAGGGCCCAGAAGCCATCGAGGAACCGCCGAGCCACGAGGCCCATCCGAGGCGGGCTCAACTCCGACCACGAAAAATCGGGCCTCCTGATGCCCACGAAGATCGAATAGCCGATCAGGATCCCACCGATGACGAGGCCGGGGCCGATGCCGGCGATGAAGAGGTCGGCGACGTCCACCTGCATGCTGCCGCCGACCACGATCGCGTAGACGATCATCGGGATCGACGGAGGGATCAGGATGCCGAGCGAGCCAGCCGAGGTCACGAGCCCCATGGAGAAGTTCTCCGGGTAGCCCTTCTGCACCAAGGCGGGCATCATGATCGTCCCGATCGCGATCACCGTCACCGGCGAGGAACCGGAGATCGCGGCGAAGAACATGCAAGACAGCACCGCGGCCGCCCCGAGCCCGCCGGGCAACCATCCGATGAGCGCGTCGGCAAAATCGACGATCTTCCGCGCGATCCCCCCACCCGTCATCACCGAGCCGGCGACGACGAAAAACGGGATGGCGAGCAGCACGCTCTTGTCGGTGAGGCCGAAGATCTTCTCCGCGATGAGCTGGTAGTTTTCGATGGATTGGTAGTCGGAGCTCAGAAAGTACAGGCAGACGACCGTGATCACCGCCAAGGTCACGAACAGCGGGGTACCGAGGATGATGAGCCCCAGGATCGAGCCGAGCACCGCGAAGGCGGAGGCAGGAAGCACGAGGTACAGGGTCACCACGAACGCGGCGAAGACGGCCGCGGCCACCCGGCTCTTCGAAAACGCGAGCGCCCCTCCCCCGCCGAGCAGAACGACCAGGAGGCCGGAGAACACCGACGCGCTCATCGCTTCGCCTCCCGCAGTTCCACGCCGTGGCTGTCCGGACCAGACGAGGCCGGGGCGCCAGCGATGGTCAGGGCGAGGAATCGGGCCGCCATCAGCCCAAACCCGATCGGCATGGCGAGGCTCGCCACCCAATAGGGGATGGGAAGGGAGTCGAAGATGAACGCCTGCCGGTCGGCATCGAGCCAGTCGTTGACGCTGTTTCGGCAGTACATGGCGCCGACCGCGGCGAGAAAACCGCACACCACGACCGTCACCGCGCCCGAGACGAGCTCGAGGGGCCGAGCGAAGCGCTCGGGCACGATGCGCTTCACGGCGTCCACGGCGATGTGTCGGCCGGAGCGGGTCGCCATCGATCCGCCGATGAGCCCCACCCATATGACGAGCACCAAAGCGAGCCGCTGAGACCACCCAAACCCGTTGTCCGCCTGCGCGACGAGCCACACCCCGCCCAGGATCGCCCCGTAGGCGAGCAGCCCCGCCCCGAGCCGAAACCCGATCGACGCCCCGGGGGCCCGAGCGGTGAACGCGGCCACGAGCACCAGCGCGAACGCGCCGACGGCGAAGCCGACCGCGGTGTCGAACTCCATGCTGCGCGCGGTCCGCCAAACCACGTCGAGAAAGACCACCCCGGCCATCACTGCGAGCGACGTCGCCACCAACAGCTGCTCGCCGGAGAACACGAGCCGGTCCAAGGAGAGAAGGTAGGCTCGGGGGCCGCCCCGTCCGAGCGCACGCCACAGCGCGGAGCCTCCGACGAGCAGCGCGAACAGATAGCTGAACCCGACGCCCGGGTAGATGATGAGTCCGAGCGACAGGAGGACGGCGAGACCCCCCAGCGGCCGGAGCACGGTGAAGATCCACTTCGGCCGACCCGGCTCGACGCCGGGAGTCCCCGCGGTGTGCGTACTGAGCATCCGTGCCTCCCCCCTCTGTCCGGTCAGCGGGCGTCCCAGGCCTTCTTGGCGGCGACGAGCGCCTGCGCGAGCGGTTTGCCCGCACGGCTGGGCTTGTCCCGGTACCGGGCGTATACGGGCGCGGTCTTCTTCTTCATCTCGGCCTTCAGCGCCGAAGAGATCGTGCACACCTCGATCTTCTCTCGCTCGAAGTTCTTCAGGAGGCCGTCGCGAATCGCCCTCACCCCGGTTCGGCCGAACTTCTCGTACTCGCGGGCGTTGATGAGGAGCTTCTCCTGGGTTGGCTTCGGGAGGCCATCGAACCACTTCTTCGAGTACACGATCACCCCCGGTTGGTAGATGTGGTCGGTCACGGTGAAGCTCTCGACCCCCTGGTACCAAGACGTCGCGAACGCAAACAGAGGGGTGTTCGAGAAGCCGTCCACGACCCCTTGCTTCAGCGCGGGCAGGACCTCCGGCACGGCCATCTCCACCGGGTTCGCCCCGAGTGCCTTGAAGGTCTCGAGGTGCACCGCCGCCTCCTGGCTGCGCACCTTCTTGCCCGACAGGTCCCCAATCTCCTTCAGGCACGGGCCCTTCATGGCGAGGCCCTGCCAGCCGTTCTCCGCCCACTGGTAGAAGATGAAGCCGCGCTGCTCGAGCAGGCGCTCCACCTCGGGGCGTACCCGCTCGAGAACGAAGTCCGCTTCTTCGTCCGAATCGAACAGAAACGGGCTCTCGAGGATGTACAGCTCCGGGATCACCGTGGCCAGAGACGACACCGAGCCGCCGTACATCTGGAGGCGGCCCTCCCTGGTCTCGCGGACCATCTCCTTCTCGCCGCCGAGGCGACCCCCGAGATAGGACTTGAACTTCAGTTTCTGGTCGCTCTCGGCGAAGGCCTTCCCGAAGTCCCGCTTCATCTTCTTGATGAGTTCGGACCACGGGGTCCCGTCCGGAGCGACGGTGCCGACCTTCACCACGAGGGGCTCGTCGGCCAATGCTGCGGTAGCGCTCAGGGATGCAGCGACGAAGGCGGACAGGGCGAAACGAAACGACATGGGAGCTCCTCCTCGATGGGTGTGGGGTCGGCGGACCGGGCAAGTCCGGACCGCGACGGGCAATCGGTACCGGGCCGACCCGAGAGGGACGGGCGGCTGGGCCGAGCGAATCAAAAAACCTGGTCGATCTCGGCCAACATCTTTTGTGCGGTCCGCTTCGCCGCTCGGTTCTCCGGGGCGATGTCCGGGTTGTCGCCATCGGGGGCGGCGAGCACCTCCTCGAGGAGGCTGCGGTACATCTCTTCGTCGTCGAGCTCCTTGGCTAGGAACTGCGCCTTCACCACCTTCGTCGAGAGGTACTCGGGCGCGATCTCGACCGACTTTTCGAAGTGGGCCGCCGACTTCTTCGTGTCCTTGCCGGCGATGCCCGGCAGCAGGGAATAAAACGCCCCGAAGTAGCGATCCGCGGCGCCGTAGAAGAAGGTCTTGTCGAGCTCGAGGATTCGCTCCATCGCGGTCTTGAGCTTGTCCTTGTAGTAGAGGCGCTCACTGAGCCCCTGCTTCGAGGCGAACCGGCCCAGGGTCGTGCAATACCAATAGGCGGCGGAGATGCCATCTACCCCGATCTTCTGGATCGCCTCCTCGAACGAGCGCTTCGCGCGCATGTCCGCTTCGAATCCGGGCTCGAGCAGCAGGAGGGCGCGCTCTCCGTAGTCCACCCCCTTCTTGTAGACCTCGAACTCGGCCGCGCTGTCCTCTTCGAGCGCGAGAAATCCATCGGCGAGAAAGTAGTGGGCGCGGGCGAGCTTCACCAAGGCGTCCGCGTTCTTCGGGTCGGCCGCCACGACCTTCTCCCAGGTGGCGATCGCCTGCTCGAGCCGGCCCTTTTCGTCGCGGGACGCCCAGTGGGCCTCCGCCTCCGCGACGAGGCCATCGGTATCGGCGCCCGCCTCGGCCGCCGCCTCTGCGTCGGCAGCGGGGCGCTCCCACGCCGCGGTTCTGCCGGCTGACGCGCAGCCGGCGACCAGGCCAGCGAGGGCTAAGGTCAGAGGGAGGGGACGCGAAAGACGCATGCGATGCGGCTATTCGGAAACGTGGGTTGTGTCAAACCACCACCGAATCGCCGAGAACCTTGACGAGCTGCGTCATAGGCTTCCGATCGACCCTGGCTCGGGGTAGGACTGCGCCGGTGGCAGCGTCCGCCGACCTCGCCTCGGCCCGCACCGAGAAGCTCCGGGCACGGGCGTTCGAGCTCGGCTTTCACGCGTTCGGCGTGGCCTCGGTTCCACCGGTCGAAGCCGAAGCGGAGGCCCGACTGCGCGATTGGCTCGCCGCCGGATACCACGGCCAGCTCGGGTACATGCAGACCACCGCTGACCGGAGGGCGGACATCCACGCCAACCTCGCCGGGGCCCGCTCGGTGGTGGCGCTCGCCGTGAGCTACTTTCGACCGGAGGCGCGGACCGATGGACCGCTGAAAGTCGCGCGCTACGCGCAGGGCGGTGATTACCACAAGTGGGTTCGCAAGCGGGTCCGGCGGCTGCGACGCACGCTGCTCGAGCTGGCTCCAGGTTCTCGGATTTACCCCACAGTCGATACCTCCCCGGTCCTGGAGCGGGCGTGGGCGGCCCGGGCCGGGATCGCTTGGCTGGGAAAGTCCACCATGGCGATCCATCCGAAACTCGGGACCTACACCTTCCTCGCGACCCTGCTCACGGACTGCGAGCTCGTCCCCGGCGACCCTCTGCCCGACCGCTGCGGCAGCTGCACCGCCTGCCTCGACGCCTGCCCGACCGGGGCCTTTCCCGAGCCCGGGCTGCTCGACGCGAACCGCTGCATCGCCCACTGGACGCTGGAGGTGCCGGGGGAATGGCCGGCGGAGGCCCCGCCGCTCTCGGGCTGGGTCGCCGGTTGCGACATCTGCCAGGAGGTCTGCCCCTGGAACAAGTTCGCCCTGGTCTCGGAGGTGACCCAGACCGCACCGCGAGACCCGCTCGCCTCCCCCGACCCCGCTCTGTGGCTCGATGGGCTCCGAGAAGCCGAGCTCGGCGCGAAGATCGCAGGCACCGCGCTCGCTCGGACCGGCGCGCCCGCGCTGCAGCGCAACGCCCGGCGGGTCGAAAGCGAAGGCGAAGGGTGACCGGCTTCGAGCGGTCCGCGGCCCGCTTCGTGCTCGACCTCGGTACCGCCCTTCACCGCCGCGGCCTCCCTGCCCACCGGCTCGAGGACACCATGGCCGGGCTGTGCGCGCGGCTCGGGATCGAGGCCTGCTTCTTTTCCACCCCAACCATGCTGCTCGTGCGCTTTGGGCCTCCGGAGGCCGAGCGCACCACCCTGCTTCGGGTGGAGCCGGTGGAGGGCTCCGACCTCGGGCGCCTCGCCGATCTCGACCGCCTCGCCGACCGCGTTGCCCGCGGCCACATCCGGGTCGCCGAGGGGATCCGCCGCATCGAGGAGATCGAGCGCCGACCCCCGCTGTACCGCCCTGAGGTCAGAATCTTCTGCGCGGGCCTGCTCTCCGGCGCCGCGGGCTGCTTCTTTGGCGCGGTGGTGATCGAGGCGCTGATGGCGGCGGCCGCCGGCGCGCTGGTCGCCGCGCTGGCGGAGGGGCCGTTTCGCTGGTGGGCCCGGCTCGCGGGGGTGAAGGCCATCCTGTCCGCGTTCACCGTCGCCGCGCTCGCCGCCCAGCTCTCGCCTTCGGTGCGCCCGTCGCTGGTCGCGCTCAGCGGGGTGATCCTGCTCGTCCCCGGGCTCGCGTTCACGACGGCCCTGTCCGAGCTCGCCACCCAGAACCTCGTGTCCGGCACCGCGCGGCTCACCGGGGCTCTTCTCGTGTTCCTCCAGATCGTGGTGGGCATCGGGCTCGCGAGCCAGGTCGCACCGGAGGTGTGGAGCACCGCGTCCCCGGCCGGCCCGCCCCTGCCGCCGGGAAGCCTCGCGGTCGCGGTCGCCGGCGCGTCCCTGTCCTTGCAGGTCCTGTTCGAGGCCCGGCCGAACCACCTGCCGTGGGTGTGCCTGTCGGCCGCGGTCGCGGTGCTCGGGGGCCGCCTCGGGACGGCTTGGCTCGGGCCGGACTTTGGTGGGCTGGTCGGCGCCTACGGGGTCGGGCTGGTGGGCAACATCGGCGCCCGCCTCTTTCTGAGGCCGGCGGTGATCGGGATCCTCCCCGGGCTGCTGCTCGTCGTCCCGGGCAGCCTCGGGGTGCGCTCGCTGGCCTCGCTGCTCCGCGACGACACGCTGGCCGGGCTGGACGCGGCCTTCACCGTGGTGGTGGTCGGGGTCACGCTGGTCGCGGGCCTCTTGCTCGCGAACCTCACCGTGTCACCCCGGCGGAGCACCTGAGGCGCCGCGGCTCAGACGTACCCGCGGGCCGGCATCGGCGCCGCCCCGGCCGAGCGGGCCTCGGCGAGCTGCTCCACCAGCTCGGCCCAGCCCTCCCGGATGGTCTCGATGTGGCCCCGGCACTCGGCGATGCGCGGGCCATCCTTGTTCACGTTGGCGTCGAGCAGCGTCCGAATGACGTAGCCGTAGAGCCCATCGAGGCGCTCGCCGATCTCGCCCCCCTTGTCCTTGTCCAAAGAGGCCTGCAGCTCCCCGAGGATCGCCATCGCCCGGCCGAGCTGCTCGCCCAGCGTCTTTTGGTCGTCCTCGTCCACCGCGAGCCGGGCTCGCTCCATGGACTGGATCGCGCCATCATACAGAGCGAGGACGATCCTCTCCGGGGACATGCCCTCGAACTTGTTGCTGGCGTAGGTTCGGCTGGGATTCGGCTTCATGGGGAGCATCCATAGCTAGCGGCGGGACGAGTTGTTCGGCCCGGACTGCGAGAGTTGTGCTAGCTGGTTGCTGAGGAAATCGGACTGAGACTGCAGACCCGAGAGCTGAACCTCGAGGGCAGCGAACTGTTCTTCGAGCCGTGCCCTGATTCGAGCCACCTGCGCTTCTCGCGTCGCAATTCGACGCTGCAATTGGTCGATTTGGTCCTGGATGGACGACGTTCGGGCGCCAACCACGGACCCGGTCCCCGACGACAGCGAGTTTGCCACGTCGAGAAACACCGAGCCTGCTCCCAGCCCGAGCGTGACGTCCCCGATGAGCCCGGTCGCGGTGCCGGTGTAGTCCACAGCCAGTCCGGCGAGCGACCCGTCGCCGCCGACGGTGAGCCGATTGCCGATGCCGGTCGCGGCCTGCCCCCCGATCGTGCCGGCGATGTCGGCGCCGGAGTCCTCGCGCACCGCGGTGCCGAGCCGGGACGTCCCGGCCCCGGTGGCCGTGTCCGAGACCACGGAGAACCACATGTCGGCGCCGAACTCGGTGCTCTCGATGGTCAGCACGCCGGCGTCGGAGAACGCCCGCAGCGGCGCACCCTGGGTTGCGAACGCCGAGTTCAGCCGGTCCAGGACTGCGGCCTGGGTATCCCCAGACAGCAGCGTCACCCCGAACCCCGAGGTCGTCGGCGCCGAGGCCCCGAAGTTGCGGCTGAACGAGAAGGAGAGGACCTCGTTGCCGCCGAGACCGTCGCCTTGCGCCTCGGCGGCGACGACCCGGGCCCGCTCGGGCGCCGCGGTGAGCAGAACCCCGAAGTTGCCCCGGGCGCTGCCGGTCGGGCGGTTCACGACCCCGAGCTGCGCGTTCGAGGTCGCCTCGGTGGAGGCGAGCACGGACAGCACGCCGCGCCGGTCGGTAGCGAGCGCCGCCCGCAGCTCGGCCGCGTCGAACGACAGGCCGCCGGTCCGGGAGCTGCGCACCCCGATCTCGGCGAGCGCGCCGAACCGCCCATCGCCGACCCTCGTCGTCCGCGACAGCGCGGATCGGAGCGAGGAGAGGATCGCGTTGGCGGTGCGGTCGCCGAGCAGCAGCCCCGCCTCGAGGGTCTCGGGGTCGAAGCTCTGCTTGCCCCGGACGTCGTTGAACAGGCCGTTGTACGCATCCACCAGGCCCTGCACCGCGGTCACCACCGCCTCGTCGTCCTGCTCGACCGAGAAGCGCACCGGGGCAGCGGTCGGCGCCCCGAGCTCGAAGGTCACGCCCGCGAGCGCCCCGGTCACGGTGTTGCTGCTGCGGGTCTGGGTGATGCCATCGAGGCTGAAGACCGCGTCGCTCGCTTCCGAGAGAACGGGGGTCGAGACATCCACGAAGAATCGATCCCCGGCCGAGAGGGTTCCACCGGTAGAGAACGCGATATCGACCCCCTCCGTGTTCCCACCGATGGCCGAGGCGAGGTCGGAAGTCACGAAGCCGGCCCCCCCATTGTCATCCCAGGTAATCCCGCCATCGACGGAGACCCGATAGGTCGCGGCGCCGACCGCGCCCGCCCCCACGATCTCCATCATGAAGGTCTTGCCCTGCGACCCGGTGAAGGTTCCGGAAGAGGTCGCGGTCCCCGAATAGGTTCCAGCGTTGGAGGCGTCGGCCGAAGCGGCCTCGATCACCGGGTCCTCGAGCTCGATGAGCGTGGGGTTGGACAGGATCTGGATGTCCTGGCCCCGGCCGGTCCGGGTCGATCCCAGCACAAGCCTCGTGGACAGACGGTTGGTCCCGTCATCGATGATGCTGGCGCGGATGTCCCCGCCGGCGGCGTTGATGGCGTTCGCGAGGTCGAGCAGCGTCGTGCTGGTGGTCACCGCGATGCTGATCTGGGCCCCGGCGTTGCCGACGCGGGCGGTGAACGTGCCGGGGGCGGCGGCGATCGGGGTGGCGTCGGCGTCGGCGAAGCCCTGGGAGGCGACGCGACTGGCGGTGGCGAGCCGCGCGACCGAGATTTCGTGCCTCCCGACCGCCGCGTTCGAGCGGGCGGTGATGGTGACCGCTTCGCCGTCGCCGCCGACGACCCTGGGCGTCTCGAGCTGGCTGAGGCTGAGACCCCGGGCCGCCTCGCGGAGGGTCGAAAACCGGGAGGCGAAGCCGGTGAAGGTCGCCTGCACCTGCTGGAGCTGGGCGATGTCGACCTCGAGCTTTCGGATGGGCCGTCGCTCGAGATCGATGAGTTGGTTGATGATACCGCTGGTATCGAGTCCGGAGGCGAGTCCACCGACGCTGACCATGGGGCGATTCTCCTCTCGGGTCCGACCCATGGCCGCCCCGAAGAATGTTGGCCCCCGAAAGGCGCGCGCTGACGCGGGCTCGCCTTCCGGGGGCCACCCCCTCTATCGGTGGGAGCCGGGGACCCTTGAGGCGGATCCCCGAGCTTTCCTCGAATCAGCCGCCGATGAGCTGCAGCGCGATCTGGGTCGAGACGTTCGCCTGGGCGAGCATCGCCGTCGAAGCCTGCTGCAGGATCTGGTTCTTCGAGAAGATGGCCGTCTCCGCCGCGAAGTCCGCGTCCTGGATCCGTCCCCGGGCCGCCGAGATGTTCTCGGAGGCCGCGGAGAGGTTCGAGGTCGCCGCGGTCAAGCGGGAGAGCATCGCCCCGAGGCCCGCTTGCTGGCTCGAGACCTGCCGGATGGCGGTATCGAGCAGTGAGATGGCCTCGTTGGCCCCGGCCTGGCTGGTCAGGCTCACCGTGCTCGCGTTGACCGCGGTGTTGACCGCGACCGACTCCTCGGCGTGGCCGAGCGTCGCCGCTCCCGCCCCAGCGATGGTGAAGCTCTCGTCGGCCTGCAACGTGACCTGCGCATAGCTCACCCCGCCGGCCGCGCCGCCGAGCGCCGCTGCCCCACCGCCGGCGAAGTCCACCGACACGTTGCGGCCGTCGCCGGCGGTCAGGACCAGCGCGCCCGCGTCCACGGAGGCGAAGACCCCGGTCCGGGAGGAGATGGCGTTGATCGCGTTGCGCAGGGCGAAGTCGGCGTCGCCGGCGACGACCGTCAGCGCGCCGACGCTCACCCCGTTGACCTGCAGATCCCCGTCGGCGACCGCGCCGCCGGTGACGGCGCCTACCGCGAACGTGTTCGCGTTGACCGAAGCAACCACCCCGTGGGCGGCGGTGCCCGCGTTGATCGCCGCCGCCTTCGACACCGCCGAGGCGGCCACGTTGCCGACGTTCGACAGATGGTCGTCCTGGGCGATCGAACCCCGGACCGCCACCCCGTTCAGGGTGAGCGTGCCCTCGCCGAGGGCGACCGCGGTGACCTCCGCCCCGGTGCGCTCCGCCACCGCGCCGAGCGAGAACACGCGGGCGGAGGCGATGGAGTAGGCGATGTTCTGGCCGGCGTAGGCGCCGACGTGCAGGCGCAGGTCGTTGAACGAGCCGTCGAGCAGGCGCCGACCGTTGAACTCGGTCTGGGTCGCGATCCGGTCCACCTCCGCCAGCAGCTGGTCCACCTCGGCCTGGATGGCGGCCCGGTCGGTGGCGGTGTAGGTGTCGTTGGCCGACTGCACCGCGAGCTCACGGATGCGCTGGAGCATCGAAGTGGTCTCGGCCAGCGCGCCCTCGGCGGTCTGGGCGAGCGAGATGCCGTCGCTCGCGTTGCGCGCGGCCTGGTTGAGGCCACGGATCTGCGCGGTCATGCGGTTGCTGATCGCGAGCCCGGCGGCGTCGTCGGCCGCGGTGTTGATGCGCATCCCGCTCGAGAGGCGCTGGAAGCTCTTGCTGAGAGCCCCCGAGTTCTTGGCCAGCTGCCGCTGGGCGTTGAGGGAGGGGACGTTGGTCGAGATGGTCAGCATATCAAGTTCCTCCTTGGAACCTTCGGCGCGAGCGAATCCTGACGCTCGCGCGCTCCTCTTCCGTGAGAAGTGGCCGGGGCTTCATGCCCCGGCCTTCCGTCGCCAAGAAGGTTCGGCCCCTCGGGCCGCGACTTGAACCGAAACGTCGCCATTTGATCGCCTCGGGCGGAGGCGGCCCCGAAGGGCCGCTCCGACCGGCGACCGCCTTGGGCGCAGGGTCTCGTGAAGGAGGTGGGCGGGGCTCGACGTCCCGGCCCGAGGCCTCAGACCCGGGTGCTGAAGACACGAGGCTCCGGACCGCCCTCGGTCTCGAAGCAGCGGCGAACCGCCCGGCCCGCGTCGAGGGAGGAGAGCGAGCGGCCTACCCGCTCCCGAACCTCCTCCGCGAGCCGGGCGAGCTCGCCCTCCCGGGCGAGCGACGCCTCGAGCCAGCGCCGCTGCTCGTCCTCGGGAACCGGCCGGTCACCGGGAGCGAGCACGGGATGCGCCGTGGTCAGCCGTCGGCGCTCCTGCACCAGCTCGGTCACCCGCGCGACGTCGCAGTCGGCGGCTGACAGTTCTCGAGCGAGGGCGTTCGACAGCTCATCCCAACGAACACACCATGTCCGATTAGATGCGGGCCTCGACATGCCCCTCTCCACCGGCCGTCGTCGTCATGGTCTCGCCAGCAGAGCTTCGGGTGTCGTTCTTGGTCTTGATCTCCTCGAACATCGAGTACTCGGCCTTCTGCAGGATGATCTGCACCGCCCTGCGGTTGTCGAGGTTGAAGATGATGGGAGCCCGCAGGTTCGCGAAGAAGGCGTGCTTGTCCTCGTCCCACTTGAGGACGACGCGCATCACCAAAGACGGGACCGCGGTCCCCTCCGAGGGCAGCTCGAGATCCCCGACCTGTTCCTCGCGCACGTCGGCGACGTAGCCGTCGAACAGCTGGTCGGGGTCCGCGAGCAACAGAGAGATCCCCGGCTCCTCGAGCGACTGCAGCCAGTTGTAGTCCGGCGCCTCGTCCAGATGCAGGAGGCACCAGTTCTTCAGCATGTCGAAGCCGGCGATGCCCGAAGGGAAGCTGATGACCTGCTGCTCGTCGATCTCGACCTCGCCGAAACGCGCCGAGTGGACCTTGATCGTGTTGGTGTTGTGGTTTTGGTTCATTTGATCATCCCAGGTAGTTCGTCAGGTTGAGCTCGTTGAGACGAGCGGTGATGAGAAGTGCGGAGCGCATGCCTGCCTCAGACTCTTGCAGCTCGAGCACGGCCTTCGAGAAGTCGGTGTCCTTCTCCTGGGCGAGCGTGGCGCTCGCGGTCAGTTCCACCCGGTCGAGGGCGGAGATCACGTTCTCGAGCCGCTCGAAGCGGTGCCCGATTTCTTGCCTCGACGCGACCGTCCGCTCGATGGCGACCTGCACCCGGTCTACGCCGGCGCGGATCTCGTCCCCATCGTCCGACCTCAGCGCGTCCTCGAGCCGCTCGAGCACCTCGAAGGTGGACGGCCCGCCGCCGACCAGGTCGAGGAAGGGCTCGCCGCCGGGAAGGGTCGCGCCGAGCACGGCGCCGCGGCCCACCGGGACCTCGAGCTGACCGAAGTCACCCCGGAAGCTCCCGTCGTCCGAGAACGGCCGGGGCTCGTTTCCGAGCCCAGAGAACAGGAAGCGGCCGTTGCGCTCGGTGTTCGCGAGCTCGACGAGGCGCTGCCGAATCTCTCGGATCTCGGCCGCCGAGACCTCCCGATCCTTGGGGCTGAACGTGTCGTTCGCCATGCGGACCGAGACCTCGAGCGCCCGCTGCAAGGCGTCGGTGGCGTCGGCCAGCGTCGCCTCGGTGAGACGGAGGGTGAGATCGGCCTCGAGAGAGGTCCGGCGATGGGCAGATACCTCCCGGAGCCGAGACTCCTCCCGCAGGATGCGGCGTGCCCCCGCCGGATCCTGGCCAAAGGAGTTCACCTTTCGCCCGGTGGCGAGGCTCTCCTGCGCGCGCATCAGCTCGGCGCGGCGGTTCCCGATGGTGCCGTGCGCCAGGCTGAATTGCATGGACGTTGAAATTCTCATCTACGCTCCTCGTTCACCGCCGCAGGGACATCAGCTCCTGAAGGAGCTGGTCGGCGGTCTGCATCACCTGGACCGCCGCCGCGTAGGCCTGACGGTACCGGATGACTTCGGTCATCTCTTCGTCGAGGGAGACCCCCGAGACGGACTGCTGAAGTTCCCGAAGCCGCGACGAGGCGTCGGAGTTCGACACCGCCGCGATTTCCGCGCGGTAGACCCCGTCTCCAAACCCCTGCAGCAGGCTCTGCAGGCCCTCGACCGGCTCCATGCCCTGCACCACGCGGCTGTGGCGGAACGCGGCGAGCGCGAGCGCGACCCCGTTTCCGCCCTCCGCGAGCGCGCGGGTCTCGGCCGCGGCCACCAACGCCGGGTTGCTCGCGACCGTCGGGTCGAGCTCGAGCCGGCTCGCCGCTCCGTCCGCCCCGGCCAGCGGCCGAAACAGCGGGCGCCCGGTCTGGCCGTCGAGCCCAAAGCCCGCGCCATGGATTTGGTTTATTCCCTGCACCAGCTCGAAGACGAACCGATCGAGCCCGGCGAGCGTCGGGGCGAGGTCCTGGTCGCGAGCGGCGAGCAGCCCCCCGATCTTTCCCCCACTCACCGTCCCGGTGAGATCGCGCTGGGCGCCAGCGAAACCGAGGCCGAGCAGCCTCGCCCCCGCGGGGTCGGGGGCGACGGTTAGCTCGGCCGCGTACCGTCCGGCCACCAGGGTGAAGCCCCCCTCGGCCAGGTGCACGTCGAGCGTGCCGTCGTCGCGGCCGGTGGTGCGAATGTCCACCCGCTCGGCCAGCTCCTCGAGCAGGCGGTCCCGCCGGTCGAGAAGGTCGGGGCTCGGGGCCGCCGTCTGTCCGATGAGGCGGTTCACCTCGGCCACCGCCCGGACCAAGCCGTTGACCTGATCCACCTCGGTGGCGAGCTGGGTATCGACGTCCGCGCGGATCGCGGTGATCTGCTGCCCGTAGCGCCGCGACTCGGTGGCGAAGCGCTCGGCGGCGGCGAGCAGATCCCTGCGCACAACCCGGTCCTGCGGGGCCGCGGCGAGCTCCTCGAAGCTCGCGAGCAGCCGGTCGAGCGCCGGGGAGAGCCCCTCGCCCAAGATGTCCCCGAACACGACGTTGGCCCGGCCGAGCACGTTCGCTCGGGCCTCGGAGGCGGCCGCCCTCGCGTCGGCGTTCCTCGCGCTGCGGTCGAGCACGTGGTTCACCACCCGATGGGCGCCGATGATCCTCACCCCGTCGCCCACCTTGGGGACGGCGACGCGGGGCAGGCCAACCTGCTCCTGCGCCACGACGCGGCGATGAAAGCCGGGAGTGCTGACATTCGCGATGTTGTGGCCGGCCGTCCGGACCCCGAACTGCGCCGCCCGGGCCCCCGATGACCCGAGGTGCAAGATGTCAAAAAGATGCGCCATGATCGAAACTCCTTCAGGTCACCGTGGACAAACAAATGGCTCGCGCATCGCTCGCGCTGCTGCCTCGTTCATCATAAACTTCCGCCCGTCCAACCCCTGCGACCGCCTCGACCACCTCTTCGAGGGACGCGAGCGCGACCCCGAAGAACTCTCGATTCACGTCGATCTCCCTCTGGGCCGCTTCCGCCGCGTCGGCGTGGCGTTTGAATCGCTCCACCAGCTCCGAATGTCCCTCCCTGGGGCTCTGCCCGAGCAACACCATTAGCAAGTCGCGTGCCGCGTGTCCGGCCTCGGCGAGCCAGCCTCCCCGGGCCATCCGGCACCGCTCGAGCGCGATGCAAAGTTCTGCCTGCTCATCGAGCAGACGTTCGAGCTCGGGCTGGCCGGCGCGCCCGGCGGGGACCGCACGGGAGCTACGGGCCGCCGTCGCGAGCCTAACGAGCAGCTCCCGCTCCTCCTCGACCGAATCGAGGCAGCGGGAGACAAAGGTTGGAAATCCGGGTGCTTGGGTCACGTCCTGTCCGTCCTCTCAGAATGGGTCGAACTCACCATGGGAGAGCATTCTCTCCGCGACACTCACCAAGTTCGGACGGTATGTCCCATTTTGAACCGCTTGACGAAGAGCTTGTACTTTCTCCTTGCGAGACCCCTCCTCCGCCGCGCGCGTGGCCCGGTAGAGCTGGGAGAGGGACGTGTCCTCCCGCCGAAACTGGACCGCCTCCGCATCCGAGCTGCGTGCTCCAGGGCCGCGGGCCGGCCGCCGCTCGGGCGCCTTGGGGCGGTCTTGGGGGGACTTCGGGGCGTTCGAGGGCTGAGCCTCGTCCGGAGCGCGGGCATCGATCCCACGGTCGACCCGGAGGGCGGCATGAAGCTGGGGATGGGTGATGTCGTGCAGCATCTCGATCCTCTTCGTTCGGTCGCTCCGTCGAAACCTTGACGGCCGGCCGTCACATTTTGGGTCACTGCCGGAATTTCGTCGGCCTGGACGTCAGGCTGGTGACGGGCAGAGGCGGCGCCGCGAGGCGCGGGAGGGCGGTCAGGGGGCGAGGCGGACGAAGCGGGCCGGGTCGACCGGCGCTCCGTCCCGGTACACAGCAAAATGAAGGTGGGGGCCGGTGACGCGACCGGTGGCCCCGCTCGTCCCGATCGAGGCCCCGGTGTCGATCTCTTGGCCGGCGACGACCCCGTGGGCGTCGAGGTGGGCATACAGCGAGCGGTAGCCGCCCCGATGCTCGACCTTCACGAAGCGCCCGAGCTTGTCGTCCTCTCCAGCCTCGATGACCCGGCCAGCGAAGGGGACGCGGACCGGGGTCCCGACCGGCGCGCCGATGTCCACCCCGTTGTGGTGGCCAGGGTGACCGGTCACGGGGTGGACGCGGGGGCCAAAGCTCGAGGTGACCGGACCAACGACCGGCGGAGGTCGGCGGTGGTCCGAGCTGGACGCCGTCTTCCCCGCGGGGTTCGGGGGTGGGGCCAAGGACTCGGGGAGCTTCGCTGCGCCAAAGCGCTCGGCGAGCAGGTCGCCGAGTCCGAGCCCGCCGCTTCGCGAGAACTCGGTCGCGACCGCGGAGCGAAACCACTGCTCGTACATCTCCGAGCCCGGAGACTTCGGAAAGAGCCCGTCCTCCCCGTCGATGCCTTTGGCCATCTCCTCGAACATCATGCCCACGAACACCGCCTCGAGCTGTCGAGCGGCGTCGCGAAGGTCGCCCCCAGAGGAGGCGCGGGGCGGCGCGATCGGCCCGATGACGCTCACATGACCTCCAGCTCGGCGTTCAGCGCGCCGGCGCGATGAAGCGCCTGGAAGATCGCCATGAGATCCCGGGGGGTCGCCCCGAGCGCGTTGAGCGCCCGCACCATCTCGTCCACCGTGGTCGTCGCCGGCACGGCCACGACCTCGCTCTCGTCCTCCTGAACGGTCACCCCGACGTTCGGTACGATGACCGTTTGGCCGGCGGTGGACAGCGGCGGCGGCTGCGACACCCCAAACTGGGTGATGACGGCGATGTTGAGGTTTCCGTGGGCCACCGCCGCCGGCGAGAGGGTGACGTTGCCGCCCACCACCACCGTCCCCGTCCGCTCGCTGATGACGACCCGGGCCTTGCGGTCGGCGATGACATCGATCCCCTCGAGCTCGGAGATGAACGCGACCGGGCTCGCCTGGTAGGGCGCCGGGATCTGGACCTGCACCTGTCCGGGGTTGACCGCCTTGGCCAGCTCCCCCTGCATGGCCCCGTTGACCGCGGCGACGATGCGCCCCGCGGTGGTGAAGTCGGCTTCGTTGAGGATGAGGACCACCGCGTTGTCGGTGACGAAGCTGCTCGGCAGCGGCTGCTCGACCTTCGCTCCTCCCGGGATGTGGGCCGAGGTGGGGTTGTTTCGTCGAATGTCCACGAGGGCCGAAGACACCCCGAAGCCCCCCACGGTGAGCGGGCCTTGGGACAGGGCATAGACCTTCCCGTCGGGGCCCTTCAGCTCGGTGAGGATCAAGGTGCCGCTCGCGAGGCTCCGAGAGTCGCCGATGGCGCTGACGAGGACATCGACCTTGTCGCCCACCGCGGCAAAGGCGGGGAGCTCGGCGGTGACCATCACCGCCGCGGTGTTGGTGACGTCGATCCGGGTGGGATCCACGTTGACCCCCATCCGCTGGAGCATCGCCGCGAGCGACTGGTTGGTGAAGATGGTTCGTCGGCTGTCGCCGGTCCCAGGGAGCCCGACGACGAGGCCGTAGCCGGTCAACGCGTTGGTTCGTACCCCTCGGACCTCGACGAGATCCTTGATGCGAACGGCGTGGGCCGGCCGAGCCGGCACGAAGATGGCGAGGGTGAGCGACGACAGCGCGACCGCTCTTTTGAGCGCGGCAGGATGGAAGGCGGCTAGCATCTTGGTATCCCTTTCTGATGCCCGCTCACAGCGGGTTCAAGACCCAGTTCCAGATGCGGGCCAGCCAGCCCGGCTCCTGGCTCTCGGCGATCACGCCCCGGCCGGTGAATTCGATGTGGGCGTCGGCGAGGCGGCTCGACCGGATCGAGTTGTCGGCGAGCACGTCCTCGGGCCGGGCCACCCCGCTGACATAGAAATGGTTCTCTTCGCTGTTGACGAGCACGACGGTCTCGCCTTCCACGAACAGGTTGCCGTTGCCCAACACCTGCTTGACCGTCGCCGAGATCGAGAAGCTGACGTCACCGCCGCGGCGCGTGTTGCCGGCCCGGTCGGAGCGGAGGCGGTTCGTGATGTCGAGCAGTCGCGACGGGTCTGCGCCCATCGGGCCCCGGACCTTCAACTGATTCAACACGTCGGCGCCGAACGTGAGGCTCCCATCGCTGTCCACCCTGGTCTGGGCGTTGTTGGTCGCGCTCGACCGCTCCACGATATCCACGCGGAGGATGTCGCAGACCTGGTAGGCTCGAATGTCTCGAAAGAGGTTCTTCGCCCGCGGAGACCACAGCTGACCGGGCTCGAGCGGAGCGCCGTCCGCGAGGCACGGCGCCGGGGGCTCGTACGCCCGCTGCTTGGGAGTGTAATCCTTGACGTGCCCAACGCCGCACCCGGCGAGGAGCAGACCACACGGCACGACTACGGACCTCATCGGCCCACCTCCACATGTCCGTGGCCGGTGACCCGGCCAAAGAGAACCCGCTTCGATGTGGGGTTCAGCACCCGAATGTCGTCACCGACGGCCCCATCGGACATCGCCTCGCCCTCCATGGATACCTCCATCCGCCCCAGGTACACCGAGACGGTCACCGGCGAGCCTCGGCGGATCACCGCGGGCAGCTCGAGCGACCGGGCGGCGACCGGCCGCCCGGGGAGCAGGGTCCGGCGGGCCACTCGTCCCACGAGTCCATCGAGCGAGACGACCAGCTCGTCGTGACTTCCGTCGAGGTCGACCGTCCGTACCTCGAGGTCCTCGTCCACGATGAGACTGCCCGCCCGAATCACGCGCTTCGGCACCACGATCGGCTCCGAGATCGTCCACGGGAAGGTGTAGTCCCGGCGGGCGAGCACCGCGCGCGCGCCGTGGGCTTCGACCCGCACCGACAGCCGAAAGTGGGCCTCGTCCACGGCGAGCGCGATCGCCCGGAAGGATATTTGGGGCCCTGGGGGAGGCAGCCCCTCGAACGCGCCCTTCGGCAAAGAGATCGGCAGCGCGTCCCCGATCACCTCCGCGGCGACGCGCTCGACCGCCTCCTGCGGGGTCCCGAACCGGCCGTCCGCGGCGAGCGCCGCCTTTGGCTGGCCAAAATGCAGAAGCAAGCAGCCGACGAGTGATGGGATGATGCGCCGCATGGTTCACCTCAGCCGGTTGGCTTCTTCGAGCATCCGGTCCGCGGTCTGAATGACTCGGGAGTTCGCCTCGTAGGCGCGCTGGCCGGTGATCATGGCGATCATCTCCTCGACGACCTTCACGTTCGAGGACTCGAGATAGCCCTGCTGGATCGAGCCGAAGCCCTCTTCCGTCGGGTAGCCCTCGATGAGGGCGCGGGGGTCGCCGGTGAGCCGGTACAGGTTGTTGCCGAGCGCCTCGAGGCTGCCCTGGTTGAGCAGCCGCACCATGCGGAGCCGGCCCAGGTCGATCTCCCGCTGGTCGTGAGCGGAGCGGGCGGTGACCGTCCCGTCGGCCGTGATGGTGAGGCGGTCGGGGTTCGTGTCCGGGGGCAGCGTGATCGGGGGCTCGAGCAGGTAGCCTTGCGACGTGGTGAGCTGGCCCCGGTCGTCGATCTTCAGCGCTCCGCTGCGGGTGTAGGCGATCTCCCCGGTGGGCAGGCGCACCGACAGGAGGCCCTCTTCGGAGATCGCGATGTCGAGCGGGTTGCCGGTCTGCTTGAGCTGCCCCTGCTCGAAGTTTCGCACCGTCGCCGATGGGCGAACCCCGAGGCCGACCTGAAGGCCGATCGGGGCCACGGTGTTCAGCGAGGACGCCGCACCGGCCAGCTTCATGTTCTGGTAGATGAGGTCCTGGAATTCGGGACGGCTCTGCTTGAAGCCGTCGGTGTTGACGTTCGCGAGGTTGTTCGCGATGACGTCGATCTTGAGCTGCTGGGCGTGCATGCCGGTGGCGGCGGAGTAGAGCGCTCGGGTCATGTCGTGTCTCCTTGTCTGATGGTTCCTGAAACTCAGCGCTGCGAAGCGTCGATGACGCCTTCGTCCGCCTCGCGGTACGCGTGGATGACCCGAGTCAGAGACTGAAAGTCCCGCTCGAGCTGAAGCATTCGCACCATGTCGGTGACCGGGTTGACGTTGCTCTTCTCGAGGGCGCCGGTCACGACCTCGGCCGAGATGGGAAAGGCCGCCCCGGACTCGAGCGTGGTGACGTAGCCACCGAGCCCCACCGGGGACAGGCCGCGCTGGTCGGGGACGTTGACCATCAGGAGCCGCGCCACCTCTCGGCCGTCTTGCCGAACCTGGCCTCGGTCCGTGACCTCGATCGCCGCGTTCGGGTCGAGCGCAGCGTCACCGCCAGCGAGGCGGAGGGTTCGGCCCGCGGTGTCCTTCAGCACGCCGTTCGGGTCGAGCTGGACCGAGACGCTCCGCAGCAGCACCCGGCCCCCGATCCCCTCGGCGACGAAGAAGCCCTCCTCGGAGAGCGCCAGGTCGAGGGGACGGCCGGTCTGCTCCACCGCCCCCCGCTCCCAGCTGACCATGGGGCGTCCGACCGCGACCAAGTGGCGGTTTGGAGCGGCCTCGCTGAAGAGCACCTCCTGAAAGTTGACCCGCTGAGCCCGGTATCCGGTGGTGGTGGCGTTCGCGAGGTTGTTGGCGGTGATGTCGAGCTGGGTGCGACGCGCGACTGCGCCCGCCGCTGCCATATGGATCCCGTGTCCCATTGTGATCCGTCTCCTTCCGAGACACCCCATCGGCGGTCCTACCGAGACATCAAGCGGCTTGCCGCTCATGAGCCGGTCCGAGCGTCCGATCAGGTGGGCGTGACCCGAACTCCCCGTCTCGAACGGGCCCTCGACGCGCTCTCACGAGAGAGGCGGTACGCCGAAGCCGACCTCACCGAGGTCGCCGTGCGAAGAGACCGCTTCACCACCGCTCTCGAACGGCTCGACGCCTGCCGCGACACTGCGCTGAAGAACCCCGTGATCGACGACTACGGCCGGCTCGACCGAGACCTCTACCTCGTCTCGCGGGTGGCCACGGAGCGCATCACCCAGGAGTTGACCGAGCTGGGGGGGCGGCTTCGCCGCTTCGACCAAGAGATCACGAATCCGGTCGAGGAGCGGCTTCGCGCGGCAGCGGTGCGGGAGCGGGCGGTCAAGACGCTCGTCGAGCAGCGCCGGGCCAGCATGCAGAAGGCGTTCGAGCGCAGGGAGCGCCTAGACCTCGACGAGCTCGCGCAGCGCCGATGGCAGGGCCGACGCCCTCCGAGGGCCCAAGGGGGGCCTCGCTGAGACGGAAGCGACCGTGCGCCAAGCGACGAGGCTTCGAGAGAGCAGCGAAAGCCGCCTCCCTCGAGCCGAGACGCCGATGGTTGGACGGACCCGAGGGTCGGGCCGAGAGGCAGGACCTCGGTCGAGGGGGTGGCGGGCGCTCGGGCCGAGAGGCAGGACCTCGGTCGAGCAAAGGGGGGCGCTCGGTCGAGCAGAGCAACTCGTCTAGGTCAGCGGCCGAGCAGCTCGTCAACCCAGTTTTGCCGGTCTTCACCCCCCTGCGACTCCTGCAGACGCCGCAGACCGGACATGGAACCCACTTTGGGCTCGCCCGGACCGACGTCCGCCGCCGGCAGGCTGGGGTCGAGAATGCGGGCGATGCGGGCCTCGACCACCTCGAGGCCCTTCGCGATCCGGGTGAGGCTCTGGCCGGTGAGATCTTGAAAAGAGAGCTCCATCATCATCTCGCCCATCAAGGCGATCTGCCCGCTGACTTCTTCCCGAAGCGGGGCCACGGCCTCCCTCATCGGCTCGCTCCCCTGCTCGAGCCGCTCGAGGCCGGCGATCAGGCGCTCGTCGGCCTCCATCGCCTGTTCGACCATTCCCAGGAGGTTGTGGGCTGCTTTGGCGGTAGCCTGTTCCACGGCGCCGATGGCGACGCTGGCGTCTGGGAGCTCCTTTGCGACCTCCCCCAAGGTCGCTCGGGTCCGCTTGACATACCTGAGTAGGTCCTGCAGCTCCCGCTGCATGCTCTCGAAGCGTGCGGAGAGGGTCTGTACGGGTGGGCCGTCCATCGACATGGCCGGCTCAGCCGAAGATGCCCTTCAGCTTGTCTTCCAGGATCTTGGCGGTGAACGGCTTCAGGATGTAGTTGTTCACCCCGGCCTGCATCGCCTCGAGCACGTTGTCCTTTTCCGCTTCGGCGGTCACCATGAGAAACGGAGTGTTGGCGAGGCGGGGGTCGGCGCGAACCTCGCGGAGGAGCTCGATGCCCGACTTCACCGGCATGTTCCAGTCGCTGATGATGAGATCGTAGTGTCGGTCCCGGAGGAGCTCGAGCGCGACCTCGCCGTTTTCCGCCTCGTCCACGTCGTGGTACCCGATCTGCTTCAGCAGGTTCTTCACGATGCGACGCATGGTGGAGAAGTCGTCCACCGAGAGGATTTTGATGTTCTTGTCCGCCATGATGTTCTCCAAAGTGGGGGAGGCGAGAACCTCGGCCCTTCACCGTGCGATTCGGTCTGCTCGACGGAAAATCAAGCCGCTCCGCTCACCAAACGCTCCCGGAGCAGCTCGACCGTCTTTCGAAGGATCTGGCTGATCCGGGACTGGGTCACCCCGAGGACCTCGCCGATCTCCTGCAGGGTGAGCTCGGCCTCGTAGTAGAGCCCGATCACCAATCGGTTTCGCTCCGGCAGCTCCGCGAGCGCCCTCGACAGCAGCCGCACGTGCTCCTCCCACTCCATCGAGTCCACGGCGCTCGAGGGCTGCTGCCACAGCGCGGAGACGGCCAGGGAGTCGATGGTGGACGGATCGACCACCTCCGGTGGCGCCTTTCGGTTGCGGCTCACCTGGACCTCTTCGATGCTCACGCCGAGCGTCGCCGCGACCGCGTCGTCCCCGACCGGCTCCCCCTCCACCTTCTCGAGCTCGGACCGGGAATCGACGACGGTGCGCGACTTTCGCCGCATCGACCGGGTGAGGTGATCGAGGCTTCGCAGCTCGTCGAGCACCGCGCCCTTGATCCGAATGCGAGCGTACGCTTCGAACGCGATGCCCTTGTCCGGGTCGAACTTACCGAGCGCGTCGAGCAGCCCGACCATGCCCGCCGAGAATAGGTACTCGCGGTCCACGGAGGCGGGCATGCGCTCGGCGACCTGCCGAACCACGCGGTAGACCGTCGGCGCGTATTTGCGAACCGCCTCGTCGTGCTCGGTGTGGGCGTGACGAGGGGTCATCTTGGTGTAGGCCTTCAGTAGCTGGTGCATCCGCTGGCTCCTCAGTGCTCGGTCGCGCGGCCCGCCGTCCGAAGGACGGGGCTCGAAAACAGGTCATCCTCGGCCTCGACCGGGCCTCGCTGCGACGCAGGGACGACCGGTGGGTCCGACTCGATGTCCGAAAGGGCCGGTTCGCTCGGGGACGCCGCTTGCGGCCGAGAACGCCGGTTCGCTGCGTCGAAGCTCGAGCTCCGGCGGCCATCGAGCCTCCCCGCCAGCGCGGTCAGACATTTGCCGGCCGGCGATCCGGGGAAGGACTCGACGAACGGGACCTGCTCCACCGTGGCCCGCTCGACCGCGCGATCGGCGTAGACGTAGCCCACGTACTCGAGATCCACCCCGAGAAACGATCGAGCCGCGGTCTCCAGGCACCGAAACATCTCACGGGCCTGCTCGGCGACCCGGACTCGGTTGACCACCACGCTGAACGGACCGGTGCACCCAGCCTTTCTCGCCACCTTCACCAGCGCGTAAGCGTCGGTGAGAGAGGTGGTCTCCGGGTTCATGACCACCAGCGACTCGTCGGCGATCGACAAACACAGGCGCACGTTGGCCCCGATGCCGGCGGACGCATCGACGACAACGTCGTCGTACGGCCTCCGGGCGATCTCGAGCCGCTCGAGCCATCTCACCTGCTGCAGCTGTTCGAGCTCGGCGAGGTGAGCGAGCGCGCTGCCGGCCGGAAGCAGGTCGAACATGCCCCGGTAGCTCACCACGACCTCATCGAAGCCCCGGCTGCCGTCGAGCAGGTGGGCCGCGCTGAAGTCCGGGCTCATCCCGAGCAGCACGTTCACGTTCGCGAGCCCCAAGTCGGCATCGATGAGCAAGACCTTCCGTCCGAGCCGCGCCAGCGCGGCAGCGAGGTTGACCGCGATCTGCGTCTTTCCCACCCCACCCTTTCCGCTGGCGATGGTCATAACCCGCGGGCGCTGCTGGACTGGACTCGAAACGAGACGGGCAGCCGCGCGGCGTTCCATCGTGAAACTCATGACGACAACCTCGATCCCTCGGTCTTCAAAACCGAGTCGATGAGTGACTCGACCCCCGGCCGAGAGAGGTCATCCGGGATCCGAGGTCCGAGCGACAGGTACCCGATGGGGACCCGGCTGCGCGCCGCCGCCGCCATGACCCGGCCCAGGTAGGGGGCCTCGTCGAGGTGGGTCGCGCACAAGCGGCGCTTCGGCGCGAAGGCCGCGGCGTCGATCGCCCGAGACAGCTCCTCGTCGGCGTACCGGGCCGAGACCACGATGTGGACCTCGGCGCTCGGAGCCGCCCTCAACCACCGCCCCATCTCATCGAGGGCGTGGACGTCGAGGGGGTTCACCGCGGTGGAATCCAAGATGACCGGTCCGTCGGCCGCGCGCTGCTCGAGCTCCTCGAGCTGCTCGGTGCTTCGGACCTCGACGAACTCGATGCCGAGCGCCGTCGCGCACCGCCGGACCGTCTCGAGACCCACCCCTCTCTTTGGCTTCATCACCCCGAGCACCGGGCTCTGCGCTCCGCCCAGGCAGAGATCGGCGGCGAGCTTGGCCGCGAGCGTGGTCTTTCCCACGCCAGCGCCCCCCGTGAACACCACGAGCCCGGGCTCGAGCCGCTCTTCGGCCGGCGCCACCGAGAGATCCTCGGCCAGGGCTTCTCTCACCCTCGCCTCGTGGGCCCGCCAATCCGGCTCCGGCTCGGCCCCTGTCGTCCGGTCGAGCCGCTGCACCACCCGGAGCGCATCGGTGGTAGGGTAGCCGGCCGCCTCGAGCCGCTGGACGAGCGGCGCCCACCGAGTTGGAAGTTCCTGTCCCTTCAGCACGCTGGCGAGCAGCTCCGCCTCGATGTGTCCGAGGCGGTGGGCGAGCGTGAGCAGCTGCGCGTTGGGCGTTCGCCCCATTCGGATACTCTCCTTCAGCTCGGCGAGATCGGCACGCAGCCGCTCGAGCTCTTCCCAGGGCGGGGCCTCCGCCTCCCCACGGCGGGCAGCGACCGGCTCGGGGGTGTCCCGGGCCACGAGCGCTTCCCACTCATCCTCGCCCCGGCTCCCCGGTCTGCGGCGAACCGACAGAACGAGCGGGTCGGGACCCATCAAACGGCGCGCCTCCGCGAGGGCTCGGTGCCGTGTCGAAGCTCTGACAATCTGGACCTGCATGACGGCTCACCTCGAGTTGTTTGCAGAGACCGTACCCACGACCCGCAGCTCCGCTTGCCGGTCGAGCTCGCGGATGGCGAGGACCGGAACGTCGGGAAGTTGACTCCCGACCAGCTCACGAAGCGGCCGACGCAGGTCATCGGCTACGAGCACGCACGGCGGGTGACGATCTTCCGACGCCTGCCGTGCGAGCGCCGCGGTCTGCTCGACCACGGCCTGGTAAATGTGTGGTTCGGGCGCGAGCACCCCGCCGGGGGCCAAGGACCCCCGCAAGGTCAGCTCGAGCTCGCGGTCGAGGAGAATCGCGTGGATCACCCCGTCGTCGTCGGCGACGCCGCCGGAGATCTCCCTCCAGAGCCCCGCCCGGGCGGCCTCGGCCAGCCGGCGCGGATCCTTGCCTTGGGGGATGGCGCCCGCCACCGCCTCCAGGATCCCCCGAAGGTTGCGGATCGACACCCGCTCCGCGAGCAGCGTCTGCAGCACCCCCACGAGCTCCCCGAGCGACAAGGGCTCCGGGATGAGCTCCGAGACGAGCTTCGGGTGCTCGGCCCGGGCGAAATCGACGAGCTCGCTCGTCTGGTCTCGCCCGAGCAGCTGATCGGCGTTTCGGCGCAGGACCTCGGCGAGGTGGGTCGTCAGCACCGTCGATGGATCGACGACGGTCAGGCCTCTGGACTCGGCGAGCTGGCGGTCCGCGCCGCGAATCCAGAACGCGCGAAGACCAAAGACCGGCTCCTTGGTCTCGATCCCTCCCGGGAACGACTGGATGCCGGCGGAGTCGATCGCCATGAAGCGGTCCGCCACCACCTTCGCGCGGGCGACCTCGACCCCGTACAACCGAATCGCGTACTGACCGGGCTCGAGCTGGAGGTTGTCCACCACCCGCACCGGCGGGACGATGAGCCCCAGCTCCTGCGCGAGCTGCCGCCGCAGCTTCTTCACTCGGTCGGGGATGTCCCCGCCCCGCGAAGCATCCACGAGGGACAGCAGTCCGTACCCCACCTCCAAGGTCAGGGGGTCCACCCGGAGAATCTCCGCCATCGACGGCTCCGTCGGCTGGTCGCTCTCCTCCTTGTCCTTCTCGGCCTGCCTGGCGACCGCGTTCGCGTCGCGGTTCTGCCTCATCACCATCAACCCGAGAGCCGAGGCCATCAGGGCGAACGGGAAGAACGGGAGCCCGGGCAGAAGACCGATGAACATCAGAAACCCACCGGCGATGACGAGCACGTTGCGCATGCCCAGCATCTGGGTGACGACCTGCTGGCCGAAAGCTTGCCGCCCGGACGCCCGGGAGATGGCAAGACCAGCAGAGGTCGAGACCACGAGCGCGGGCATCTGGGAGACGAGGCCGTCGCCCACGGTGAGGACCGGATAGGTTCCGACCGCGGCCGAGAAGGAGAGGTTCTGCTGCATCATGCCGATGGCGACCCCGCCCACGAGGTTCACCGCGGTGATGATGAGGCCCGCGATGGCGTCTCCGCGGACGAACTTGCTCGCGCCATCCATGGCCCCGTAGAAGTTCGCCTGGCTCTCGATCTCGGTGCGCCGGGCCCGGGCCTGCTCTTCGCTGATCGCGCCCGCGTTCAGCTCGGCGTCGATGGCCATCTGTCGTCCGGGCATGGCGTCGAGCGTGAACCGGGCCGCCACCTCCGCGATGCGCCCGGCCCCTTTGGTGATGACGACGAAGTTGATGAGGACCAGGGCCAAGAACACGATGAGCCCCACCCCTAGGTTGCCTCCGACGACCAGGGTCGCGAACGCCTGGATCACCTCCCCGGCGGCGTCCGGGCCCTGGTGGCCATTGAGAAGGATGAGCCGGGTGGACGCGATGTTCAGAGCGAGCCGCAGCAGGGTGCTGATGAGCAGCAGCGTAGGAAAGACGCTGAAGTCGGTCGGCCGCTCCGAAAACAGCGCGGTCAGAAAGACGATGGCGGAGAAGCCGATGCTCACCGCGAGCAGCATGTCGAGCGCCACTCCAGGGACGGGGACGATGAGCAGCGAGACCACGCCGAGGAACACGACCCCGACGACGACTTCCGCGCTGAACGCTCTGCCCGGTAGGGAGAGGAGACTCTGCGTATTCATGGTTCACCTCGAGAGATGGCGCCTCGGCGCCGGTAGACGACCGCCAAGAGCCGAGCGACGCTGCGGTAGAGGTCTTCTGGAACGCCGCGGCCTTCGGGGACGAGCGCGTAGAGCGTACGGGCGAGCGGTTTGTCCTCGATGACCGGGATGCCGAGCTCCGCCGCGAGCGCGCGGATGCGCGCCGCGCGAAAGTCGATCCCCTTCGCCACCACGACCGGGCAGCTGTCTTTTCCCCGCCAATAGCGAAGGGCCACCGCATAGTGGGTGGGATTGGTGGTGACGACCGTCGCATCGGCGAGCACGGTCCGCAGCCGTTTTCGGCCGATGTCCCCCATCCGCCGCCGCATCACCGCCCGCACCTGGGGGTTGCCTTCGCTGTCCTTCATCTCGTCCTTCAGCTCCTGCCTGCTCATGCGGAGCTTCTGCTCGTGCCGGTGCCGAGACCAAAGGACGTCGAAGATCGCGAGGAGCACGAGCAGCGTCGCCACCCGGGAGGCCACCGCGAAGGCGACCCCGCCCAGCTCTTTGGCGAGCACGCCGGCCGGCACCCCCGACAGGCGCCACAGCCGCTCGGGGAGGTCATGCACCCCGAGCACCGCGACCGCGACCACTCCAAGACCCTTCAGGAGGGACTTCGCGAGGTTGACCGGAAGCTCGACCGAGAAGACCTTCTTGAGCCAGTTCTGCGGGTTCAGCCGCGACCACTTGAGCCCGGCGTTCTCGAAGTTCAGGTGGATTCCAACCTGCGCGATGCTCAGCAGCGTCCCGAGCACCATCATGATGAATGCCACCGGCAGGACCAGCGCCGCCGAGGCGAGCAGTCCGGCGATCACCGCCTCGGTGGCTTCGGGGACGGTGAGAGACCCAAAAGTCGGCCGATCGAGCATGCCGGCGGCGGTCCTCAGGAAGGTCGCGGTGGTGACCGGCAACACCCACAGCAGGCCGATGACGAGCACGATCACCGCGACCGCGACCCCAACCTCCTGCGAGCTCGCGGTCTGGCCCTCTTTCCTCGCCTTCTCCCGCTTCCTCGGGGTAGGTTGTTCGGTCTTGTCGGTGGACTCGGACTCGCTCATACCTACCTCGGATCAAGAGAACCAGGACCCGATCTGCTCGAGCCGTCGGTTGAACAGGCGGTCGAACATGGGTGCAAAGGTATTGAGCGTAGCGATGATTCCCACGACCCCGGCGCTGGTGGTGAGCGCAGGCCCTTCGATGAAAAGATTGAGCGTCGGAACCGAGCGAGCGAGCACCGCCAGCACGAGCTGCGCCGCGAACACGGCGGCGATGAGCGGCGCTCCTACCCTCAGTGTCCCGTCGAACAGCTCGGCCCCGGCGGCGAGAACCAGGCGCGAGTCCTTCGGAAACTCGGTCAAGGACCCGGGCGGGATGATCTCGAACATGCGGTGGAGAAAGGCGGCGAGCCGCAGCGGCCCCGGGCCCATGGCAAACAGGCATAGAGCGATGATGATGAGCGCCGAGCCGAGCAAGGAGAGGTTGGGGTCGAGGGGGTTTGCGAATCCGGGCATCCGCAAGCCCATCTGCTGAGAGACCGTCTCTCCGGCGTAACCGAACGCGTGCAGAACGAGGCTCAACAGAAACCCCATGGTCAGCCCGAGCAGGGCCTCCAGGATGACCGCCCCGGCGAGCGACGCGGGGGGCGGCCCAGGAAAGTCCCCGGCGAACCCGAACGCGAGCGCCGCCGCGATGACGAACCGAGCCCGTCCGGCCGCCAGCGGGCCGGGAAACGGCGCCGAGGTGAAGAAGGCGCTGAGACGGATGAACGCGAGCAAGGAGGACAGGCTCAGCTCGGGGCTCACGGTGCCCCCAGGTTTCCGACGGTCGCGAGGACCATCTCGAGGATCATGATGAAGCGCCGGGTCCCCCATGGAAGGAGAAATCCGGCCACGAGACCCACCGAGATGACCTTGGGGACGAAGGTCAAGGTCGGTTCGTTGACCTGCGTCGCCGCCTGAATCGCGCCCACCGAGATGCCCACCGTCAGGCCGGTGAGCAGGATCGGGGCCATAACGATGGCGCCGCTGGTCAGCGCGTACCCCAGGACGTCCGCGGCGAGCTCCGGGGTCACGATGGACCTCCGAACGACCGAACCATCGTCCCGACCACGAGCGCCCACCCGTTGCCGAGCACGAAGATCATGATCTTGAACGGCAGGGCGACCACCGTCGGCGGGAGCATGATCATGCCGAGCGCGTTCAGGAGCGCGGCGATGGATAGATCGATCACGAGAAACGGGATGAACAAGAGAAACCCGATGGAAAACGAGATCCTCAGCTCGCTGAGTACGAAAGCGGGCACGAGCACCCGCAGCGGGACCTCCTCCCTCGTCGAGAAGCTCTCCTTGGCGAGGTTCCCCATCAAGATGATCTCCTCCTCTCTCGTCTGGTCGAGCATGAAGCGCTTCAGCGGAGCGATCCCCCGCTCGAGCGCCTCGATCTCCTCGATCTCGCCGCTCAGGTAAGGCGCGGCCGCCTTCTCCCAAATCTCATCGATCGCCGGAGCCATCACGAAGTACGTGAGAAACAGCGACAGGCCGATGAGCACTTGGTTTGGGGGCATCTGGGGGAGGCCCATCGCCTGCCTCGTGAACCCCAGCACCAAGATGATCCGCAAGAACGCGGTCATCGAGATCACGATCCCGGGGAGGAATGTCAGGACGGTCAAGAAGACGAGCAGACGCAGCGGCGTCGCCCCGATCTCGGAGGCTGCGATGTCCATGGGTCTCTCCTTCCCCGGGAGGGGGTCAAAGCGCGTCGAGCTCGCTGAGCATGCGCTGGCGACGGTCGTTCGGCCCCGGGGTCACGACGGCCAGCTCGCGCTGAACGAGCTCCGAGAAGTCTCGGGACGGCCGCTTTCGGCGCTCGGCCTCCCGCTCGATCGGACCGGCCTCGAGGGGCGAGTTCTTGCCGTCCCCGAAGACCCCGAGGCTATGCATGCCGCCTTGGCTCACCCCCACCAGGACCCGTTGGTTCTCGAACCCGAGCACCAGGATGCGCTGTCCCCGGCCCACCCAGATCGACTCCCGAACCGCGAGGTGGGCCGAGAGATCCTGACCCATCCGGGCCTCACGAGCCCGCTTCACCGCGAACGCCGCGCCGAAGATGAGCCCGCCGATGAGCAGAGCGAAGAGCGCGATTTGGAGTGCGGCGGTCACCGGGCCGGTGCCCTGCTGCTCGGCCCGATGGGCGGGGCTCGCCATGACCTCCGGGGCGGGGGACCTCGCCTTCTCGTCCACGAGGGCGGACAGCCCAGGCCGAGCGCTCGCCCCGGACGCCTCGACCCACGTCGCGCCCCCCGCCACCGAGACGAGCAGCGCGACCACGGTGAGGCCCCACCGGGCCCAGACCCATCGCCCCGCCGTCCTCGCGGGGGCCGCGGCGGAGCTCGTGGGTGTCTTCTTCTGTGGCTCGTACATGTCAGGCTCCCTTGAGCGACTCGATGCGCTCGGTCTGGCTCACGATGTCGGTGAGGCGGACCCCGAACTGGTCGTTGATGACGACCGCCTCCCCTCGGGCCACCAGCTTCCCGTGGACGAGCACGTCGAGCGGCTCGCCGGCGAGCTTGGTGAGTTCTACGATGCTGCCCTGCGCGAGCTGCAGCAGGTCCCCGATCTGGATGTTGGTTCGCCCGAGCTCCACCGAGACCACGAGCGGAATGTCCATGATCCGCTCGAGGTTCTCGAGCTCGAGGTCACTGCGCCGGGCGCTCGCGGAGGTCTCTCTCCCCGCGGGCTCGAGCCCGTCGTCGTCGGAGGCGTGCGTCTCGATCTCCGTCATCTTTCATCCCTTCCCGGCCGTCGCAGGGGCCGAAACGGCCCGAGCGGCTGGCTGAGCTGAATGGCGAGGCAGCCGCGGCTGACCACCGGGTGCCCCGCCGTCTTGGCAATACCCTCGACGTGGACCGGGAGCGGCGCTCCCGCATCGACGTCGAGCCGAACCGTGTCTCCGACTTCGAGCGACAGAAGCTCCTCCACGGTGACGAGGGCCTGCCCGATCTCCACCCGCATATCGACCTCGATCGAGGGGATCACGGAGCGAATCGCGGTGCGCCAGTGGTTGTCCTCCTGGTTTCTCTCGGTCTGAAGCGCCGACGACAACAAGGGACGGATGGGCTCGATCACCCCGTAAGGGATGAGAAGCGAGATCTGTCCTTTGGTGGTCGCCTCGAGCTCGACCTCGAACGTGATGTTCACGGTCACGTCGGTCGGAGCCGCGATCGCGGCGAACTGCGGGTTCACTTCGGTCCGAATGTACTCCGGGGTCACCTCGATCACCGGCTCCCAGGCGCTGCCCAGGTCCGACAGCACCATCGACACCACTTGCTGGATGAGCCTGAGCTCGATGCTGCTGTAGTCCCGGCCCTCGACCCGGTACCAGGTCCCCGAACCCCCGAAGACATAGTCCACGAGACCGAACATGAGCCCCGAATCCACCGCGACGAGGCAAGTATTGCGAAGGGGCGGCATCCGGAACACGTTCAGGCAGGCGGGCACCGACACCGACGAGATGAACTCGCTGTATTTCATCAGCTGCGTGGAGTCGTGGTGGACGTCCACACTGCGCCGGAACATGTTGAAGAACGAGATCCTCATCAAGCGGGCGAGCCGCTGGTTGAGGATGTCGAGGGTCGGCATCCGGCCCCGGACGATCCGGTCGTTGCTGGTGAGATCGTAGCCCCGCGCGTCGTCCGAGCCCGCCCCGTCGCTCTCGTCCACGCCGCCTTGGGCGACCGCGTTGATGAGGGCGTTGACCTCGCTTTGGGAGAGTACCGCTTCCACTGGAAGAGCCCTGCTTTCACTGCGTCACGAACTCGGTGAGGAAGATGCTCTCCACCTCGCCGGTCCGGAGGATGTTGTTGATCCGCTTCTCGAGGTTCGCGCGAATCGTCTGCTTTGCCGCCGCCCCCTGCGTCTCCTTCACGGTGAGGCTCGACAGATAGTCGATGACCCGATCGCGGATCTCCGGCTCGCGGTCCTGCAGCTCGGTGGAGACCTCCGGCCCGTTGACCCTCGCCTTGAGGACCGCCTTCAGGTACCGATTCTGTCCCGGGTCGGCGAGCGTGATGCTGAAGTTGCCGAGCGCCACGGTGGGCCCTGCCGGGACCGGCTGCCCCGGCTGCTCCGCTGGCTGCAGCGGGGTCTGCGCCGCTGCGTCGTCCCCGCCCCGGACGAGGACGAACCACCCGAGCGCACCGAGGGACAGCAGGTTCGTGACCGCCAGAGCGATCATGAGACCTTTTCCTCCACTCTTTGGTTCCTTCTCTTTGTTCTCAACCATCTATCGAAGCTCCTTGGTGGACATCCATCGGGGCGCAGGAGGCGCCGCCGTCGTGAGAAGCCTAAGCAGCTCCCGTGCCAGCGTGCGGGCCGCCGGGGCGAGACGGTCGGGGCGGAATCTCGGCGGGGGCCGTCGGTCGTCCGACTGTCGGGACCGTGGCGTTGTCAGCCCCCCGACGCCCGCCCGAAGGATTCGCCTTCGCCCTGTCGCTGCCGGCAAAGCGAGCGCGACGGGATCAGGGGCAGGGCCGCAATGGCCGCCCCTCTCGCTCGGGGGATGTTGACGTGTTGACGTGTCGGGGGCCGGACGGCCGCCGACGGGGAGCTACATGACGACCTTACCCACCCTGCAGAACCGAATCCTGGTGATCGACGACGATGACACCGCACGCAACTTCCTGGTCCGCACCTTGACCAGGCAGGGCTATGCGGTTCGGTCGGCCGACGGAGGCAGGCAGGGCATCGCGCTGCTCAACGAGGACAGCTTCGATGTCGTCGTGTGCGACCTGCTCATGCCCGAGGTGGACGGTCTCGACGTGCTGCGCTACGCGTCGAGCCTACAGAGCGCCCCTCCCTTCCTGATTCTCACCGCCCACGGCAGCGTCGGAGTCGCGGTGGACGCGATGAAGATCGGCGCCGTGGATTTTCTCGAGAAGCCGATCGGGACCGGAGAGCTCGAGGCGGCGATCACGACCGCGTGCCGCAGGGCCCGCCGCCCGCTGCGCGTTCCCATTCTCCGCGGTGAGGCGCCGAGGACCGGTCTCATCGGCTCCGAGCGCTGGCTCACCCCGTTCGCGCTGCTCCTGCAAAAGATCGCCTCGACCGACGCGATCGTGCTCGTGGAGGGCGAGACCGGCACCGGCAAGAGCGCGGTCGCTCGGGAGATCTGGCGGCTGTCGCGGAGGAACCGAGGCCCGTTCGTGGAGGTGAACTGCGCCGCGATCGCCAAGGATCTGATGGAGAACGAGCTCTTTGGACACGTCAAGGGGGCCTTCACCGGCGCGGTGGGGCAAGCGGGCAAGGTCGAGAAGGCGAGCGGGGGCACTCTGTTTCTCGATGAGATCGGCGAGCTCCCCTTGGACCTTCAGGCGAAGCTCCTTCAGCTCTTGCAGGAGCGAACCTTTACCCCTGTCGGCTCTTCGACGCCCCGACGGGCGGATGTCCGGTTCGTGGCCGCCACCAACCGCGAGCTCGAGCGAGAGGCCCGCTCGGGGAACTTTCGTCCCGACCTCTACTTCCGCTTGGAGGTGGTGAAGCTGACGATCCCGCCGCTTCGGGAGCGGCTCGAAGACATCCCTCTGCTGCTCGAGCACTTTCGTCGTTCGGCGGCCGAGCAGAACGGCCGAGCCCCGATCTTTCACCCCCCGGTGGTCGAGGCGCTGTGCCGCTACGACTGGCCGGGCAACGTGCGTGAGCTCGAGAATCTGGTCCACCGCCTCTCCGTCATGCTCGAAGCCGGCGAGGAGGTCACGCTCTGTCATCTTCCGGACCGCATCCAGAGGGCGGTGGGCGCGGCCCAGACCGAGACCCGAGCCCCGCGGGTGGAGATGACCTCCGAGCTCCTCGAGGAACCCGGTCCCGAAATGGACGACCTGCAGGACCAGGGGCTCGCGCACGCCGTCCGCAGCTACGAATCGGGCATCATTCGCCGGGCCCTCGAGAGGACCCACGACAACGTGACCCGCGCCGCCCGGCTGCTCGGCATGAAGCGCACCACCCTCATCGAGAAGCGGCGCCGGTACGAAGATCTCGGGCTGCTTTGACGCCGACGGGGTCCCGACGGTGCGGCCGAGATCCCGACACTTCTGGCTACGAGTTTTGGGCAAGGAGCGATGGCACGGGTCTTGATTAGGTATAGCCCGTGCTCTCGGCGCGCGCCCTCGTCGTTCCTCTGCTTCTCCTCGCCGGGTACCATCCCGCCGCGGCCGCCGAGCCTCCTCTTCCGGACCAGGTCCTCATCCTGCGGGCGCCGGCGACGACCCGGCTCGAGCTCGATCACCGGACCGGCGACCGCGCGTTTCGGCTGACCGCGAAGAACCCTCCCCCAGGGATGCGGGCGACGCTCGCCGAGCAGCGCGGGCCTTATGTCACTGGCGTCGAGCATCTGCGCCGGCAGGGCGATGAGACCTCTTTGCTCGTGCGGCTCAGCACGGCGGCGGTGACCCTGAAGCTCCGCCGGCTCCGCCGGCCCACCGCGTTCGCCATCGAACTCATCCCCCTGCCCCGCCCCCCGTCTCCTCCGCTCTCCGAGTTGGTGGGGCGGGTCGCGGGCATCGTGCAGGCCCCGCCGTGGCCGATCCTGCTCCCGGTTGCCCCGGTCGAGCACCCGTGCACCGGCAACCGCGATGCGAGCGCGGCGCTGCGCCGGCACGCCCACTTCACGTCGACGGCCGAGCTCGACCGCTGGCTCGACCTCGTGACCGAGCCGATGTGCCGGACGTATTGCGTCGCGGAGCTGGCGGCAGGGGCGCTCGCGCAGGGGGCAAACCTCTCCCCGTTCGAGCGCTGGGCGTACACATTCTCCGGCCAAACCCGCAAATGGCCGCTGTATCCGGAGGCGTACGCCCAAGTCAGCCTGGTCGCCGCCGAGATCTTGACCCGTCTGGAATACCACCCCGAGGCGCGGGCGATCCTCGCCGACGCGAGTCGGTACCGAGAGACGGACGCGGTCGCGAGGGCGATGGCGCTCGCGAACCACTTCGCGGCTCGCGGAGAGCGGAGCGAGGCCGAGACGCTCTACGCCCAGCTCGTGGCCGAAGGTTTCGACCCTTGGATCATCTACCAGGCCTCGCTCGGGCGGGCGATGAACGCCCTGGCCGGCGACGACCTGCTCGGCGCGCTCTCTCACGTCGAAATGGCGCAGCGGCGGCTGGGGGCGGTCACCGACTTTCCCGGGACCCTCTGGACGGTGGGCGGCGAAGCGGCGCTCGCCCGGGGCGAAGCGTCGCTCGCCCGCCGAGCGTTCGAGCGGCTCGCCCGCGCCCGCGACCCGGAGGACCGGGCCTTGGGCCTCTTGCGCCTCGCCGACCTCGAAGCGCGGTCGGGCCGAACGAAGAGCGCGCTGAAGGGATGGGAGATGGCCCGGGTCGCCGGGCGGCACTGCATCGACGACCACGTCCACCTGCGCCGGGTGCTCGCGCTCGAAGAGAACCCAGGCGAAGTCTCTCGCTTCTTGAAGTCGCAGGCCGAGTTCTCACGCTGCCCGGCGGTCAGGCTCGAGGCCGAGTTCGCCCAAGCGGTCACCGCGCTCGAGCGCGGTGACCACGCCGGCGCGCTCGACGCCGCGTTCGCCGCCGAGCGGGCCGAGGGCTGGGACTTCGCCGTGGTGCGCCCCGCCGCCGAGCTGCTGGACCGGGTGGCGAGGGAAGCTCTCGCGCGGCTCGAGCGGGAGCGGGACCCGGCTGGACTCGTCCTGTTGTTCGAGGCCCGGCTCGAGCCCCGAGTGCTCGGCTTCGACCCTCGAACCAGGCTGCGGATCGCCGAGGCCTACCACCAAGTCGGGGCCTCGATGCGAGGCGCGGAGGAGCTCATCCGCCTGCTCACCGACCACCCCGGCCTCCCCTTTCGGGAGGAAGCGACGGTGCGGCTCGGCGAAGCCCTCCTCGCCGCAAACGATAGCTTTCGCACCGATCTCGTGCTTCGCCACCTCGACGGGCGCTTCCCAGCGGGGAGGGAGCGGGTCGAGCGCCGATGGTTGTGGGGCCGCTACGAGGCGGCGATGAAGCGGCCCCAAAGGGCGCTTTCGCACCTCGTCGCCGCGAGGCAGGGCAGCGGCGCCGGCGACCGGGCGGCCGAGATCGCGCTCGACGAGGCCAAGGTGCTCCTGTCGCTCGGGCGCCCGCTCGAGGCGGCCAACGCGCTCACCGCCGCGGCCGAAGCGGAGACCCTCCCCCCGGAGGCCCTGCTCGCCCCGGTGATCACGAGCCTCTCCGAGCTCGCCCGGTCTGGGCCGACGGGTCCCCTCCCCGGGCTCGCGAAGGCGCTCGTGCCGAGGGTTGGGGAGGACCAAATCTCGGGCCGGCTCGCCTCCGCGCTCGCACGGCGCAGGGCGTGGCCCGGCGCGGACAGCGAAGATCCTTCTCGACAGCTCTATGGCCGCCTCGAAGCGCTCGGGGTCGGCGGGGACACGCCATGACCAACGACCAAAACCCTCTCGCCGTCACCCTCAACGGAGCCAAGATCCGCTTCTCCCCGGACGGAGGGCCAGAGCGCCTCGATCCCGCCTTGCGCTGCGTGGCGCTGTCGGACTCACCGGTGCTGGTGGAGGCCCCAGAAGAGCACCAGGGGTGGCTCGTGGAGAGAATTCACCAGCTCGGCCGTCGGTCGATGCTCCCGCTCCACCGGTGCCCAGACCTCGAGTCGGCCGGTCGGCTGCTCGCCGCCGTCGGCAAGGACGGGTCGCCGGAGGAGGCGCTCGGGACTTGGGCGCTGTTCGATGTCGCGCGGTGGCCGAAAGAGCCTCAGCGGGCCCTCGCGAGCCTGCTCGAGCTGCTCGACCTCAACCGGCTGCACGGACGCTTGCGCCACGACCGGATCCCACGGGTCATCGTGGTGAAGTCCGAGGCGAAGCTCGATCTCGACCCCGCGCTGAGCCAGCGAGCTGGCTATTTTCATCTGCTGGCCGTTCGCCAGCCGACCGAAGGAGTACAGACAAATGTTTTTCCCCAGTGAAAAGATGCTTCCTTGGCTGGAGCGAGCCCTCGACATGTCCTACCGGCGCCACACCGTGCTCGCCGGCAATGTCGCCAACGCCGACACCCCGGACTACCAGCCTCGGGACGTCGACTTCTCCGAGTATCTGCTGGCCGAGCTGTCCGACCCGGGCGCCTTCGGTCCGCACCCGGGGCTCCCGGAGGCGCAGGTTCGGGAGGGGGTCGAGCCTGGCCTCGACGGCAACCAAGTGGACATCGAGAAGGAGGCTGTGGCCTTGACCGGCAACCGCATGTTCTACGAGCTCGGCTCGGAGGTCACCGCTCGAAACTTCAACATGCTCCGCTACTCGATCGATGAGGGAGGCCGCTGATGACCATCTCGGTGTTTCACGCGCTTCGCCTCAACGGCGACGCCCTGTCCGCGCAGCGCAGCCGGCTCGACGTGGTCTCGTCGAACCTCGCCAACGCGGAGACCACCCGAACCCCCGAGGGCGGGCCCTACCGGCGGCGGGACGTCGCGCTCGCGACCGAGGTGGCCCGGGGCCGGTTCGGGGAGGTGCTCCACGACGAGCTGATGGAGCCCACCCGCACCGTCCGGGTGGAGGAGGTCGTCGCCGACCCCTCCCCCCCCCGCATGGTCTTCGACCCAACCCACCCTGACGCCGACCCCAATGGGTTCGTCGCGATGCCGAACATCAACGCCGTCGAAGAGATGGTCAACATGGTGACCGTGATGCGCAGCTACCAGGCCAACCTGAGCGTGTTCAACTCGCTCCGGGAGATGACCACCCGCGCGCTCACCCTAGGGAGGAGCTTCTGATGATGGAAACCATGCGACCGCTCGTGCTCGAGCACGCCCGCCCCGGCCCCCGCGTCGAGGTTCAGGCTCCGCAGAAGGGCGAGGCCGCGGAGCGAGGCTCGTTCAACGACGTTTTCGCCGACGCCCTTCGGGGCGTTCGGGAGGCCTTCGCCGAATCGGAGCAGGCTTCCGCCGACGCCCTGATCGGTCGGGGCAGCCCCCACACCGCGATGCTGGCCCTCACGAAGGCTGACCTGAGCCTCCGCTTCGTCGCGCAGACCAGGAACAAGGTCGTCGAAGCCTACCGGGAGATGATGAACCTACAGGTATGAGACGATCCCCAGATGGGCCTCCTCGGGTCCATCTTTGGGGAAGGACCAGGTGGAGCTTCTTTTTCGGGCAGCGGTTGGCTGGGTCCGACCTGCTGCGGATTGAAGGGCGGAGAGGTGGACCCTCCCTGCCCGGCGAGCGCGCTCGGAGGCCCTCGACATGAATCTGTTGGAAATCATCAAGCGGTGGTGGCAGGAGGCCGCCCCGATCGCCCGGGCGGGCGTCGTCGTCGGCGGGCTCACCGCGCTGGCCTCGGTCGGCTACCTGCTGAGCCGCTCGGGATTCGACCAGCCCGTGCCCCTCTTCGTGGGCATGAGCACGACCGATGCCTCGGCGCTCGCGCGCGAGCTCGAGTCGCGGCGCATCCCTCACGAGCTGACCGACAACGGGACGACGATCGCGGTCTCGCTCCCAGAAGACGAGATGCGCAAGCTCCGGCTCGAGCTGAGCACGGAGGGATTGCCGACCGGGCAGGTGACCGGCTGGGACATCTTCGACGACAGCTCGATCACGCTGACCGAGTTCGAGCGAAAGGTCATGTACCAGCGCGCCCTTCAGGGGGAGCTGTCGCGGACGGTCAGCGAGCTGCCCCAGGTCCGCTCCGCCCGGGTCCACCTGGCTCTGCCCACCCGAAGCCTTCTCGAGCGGGACGGGGGGGAAGCGAGCGCATCGGTCTATGTCAGCCTGCAACGGGGCCGGAGCCTGAGCGACAAGGTCGCCGCTGGAATCGCCCACCTCGTGTCGAGCTCTGTGCCCGGTCTGTCCGCCGAGCGCATCGCTATCATGGATGGAAACGGGACGCTCATCCGCGCCCCCGACGACGGCTCCGGCGGCGGACGCCGCGAGCTCGAGCTGAGGCAAGACCGGGAGCGAGGGCTCGAAAAGGACATCGTGGAGCTGCTCGAGAAGACGGTAGGCCCCGGCCACGTCATGGCGAAGGTCGCGGTGGACATGGATCTGAGCCGGACCGAGGAGACCCTCGAGCAGTACGACGCCGACAACACCGCGCTTCGGACCGAGCGAAAGACCACCGAACAGACCGAGAGCGAGCGCAGCCAGCCGGCCGCGATCGCGGGCATCCAGATGAACCTCCCCCAGATCCCCGCCGAGGGCGATCAAGGGTTCAGGGGGAGCAAGTCGAACTCGAACCGAAAGATCGACACCAAAGAGTTCGCGGTGCCCCGGACGGTGCGGCAGATCGTGAAGCCGAGCGGCGAGATCCGAAAGCTCTCGGTCGCGGTCCTGGTGGACAGCACCTCTTTGGACCCGCTGCCCGAGCCGCCGGCCGAAGAGGGAATCGAGGTGCCGGCCGGGGGCGAGGTCGCCCCGGCAAACGCCCGGCCCAGTGGCCCGAGCCCGGAGCTCATCGCCGCCCTGGTGAAAAACGCGGTAGGATTCGACGCCGACCGCGGAGACCAGATCGAGATCAGCTTCGTGCCCTTCGTCCGGCCCGACACCGTCGGCGGCGAAGACGTGAAGTACATCGAGTCGAAGGTCGCGACCTGGTTGTGGGTGCTCGTCACCCTCTTCGTCGGTCTCGCTCTGGTGGCGGCCTCCTTGTGGGTCACCGAGCGCCGGCGCCGGGAGGCTGCGCTCGCTGAGTTCGCGCGGCAGCTCGAGGAAAAGGACCAGCTCCTCGTCAAGCAGCAGAGCGAGGCCGACGACACCATTCCGAATTCCACCCGCCTCCGGCAAGAGGTGCGGGAACTCACGGCGAAAAACGTCGCTGCGACGGTCGAGATCATGAAGGGCTGGCTACGCCCCACGCTTGGAAGGGGCTGAGCGCCTCGATGGTTCAGGAAGCGGGCCGCGCCGGGGGACCGGCCACCCCGAGGTACATGCGATGTCGAAAAACTCAGTGACGGGGGCAGAGAAGGCGGCCATCGTCTTCCTCCACATGAACGAGGACGCGGCGGCCGAGGCCTTCAAGTCCCTATCCAGGCGGGAGATCAAGTTGCTCTCCAACGCCGCCAAGGAGATCGCGACGCTCGAGAAGCACCAAGTGGACAAGGTGCTCTCGGAGTTTCTGAACGAGATGCGAAATGGGAACTCCGAGCTCAAGGGAGGCTCGGAGTTCGTGACCATGATGGCCGCGAAGAACCTCGGCATGCAGAAGGCCAAGGAGTTCCTCGACGACGACAGCGGGCTGTCCGACACGCTGTCCGACGTGGACTCGCAGACCATCTCGAACCTCATCAAGAAGGAGCACCCGCAGACCACCGCGCTCATCCTGGCCCACCTGCCTCCCGAGCGCGGCGCCGAAGTCTTGCAGCTGCTCCCCGAGGGAACGCAGGGCGACGTCCTGCGCCGCTTGGCCACCCTCGACACCGTGAGCCCGGACGTGGTCGAGCTGGTCGAGGAGGCGCTCATCTCCGAGATCCAGATGATGGGCAAGGGTCTGTCTCGCAAGGTCGGCGGGGTGAACTTGGTCGCCGAGATCATGAACCAGCTCGAGAAGAGCCGCGAGCAGGCGCTGATGAAGGATCTCGAAGAGGCGGACGAGAAGCTCGCCGAAGAGGTCCGCAGCTTGATGTTCGTCTTCGACGACCTGCTGAGCGTCAACGGCCGCGGCATCCAGCGGCTGCTGCAGGAAGTCGAGCGGGAGACCTTGGTCCTGTCGTTGAAGGCGGTGGACGAGGATCTCAAGCAGCACTTCTTCAACAACCTCTCGAAGCGGGCGGTGGAGATGATCGTGGAAGACATCGACAACCGTGGTCCGGTCCGCCTCAGCGAAGTCGAGAAGGCGCAGGCCGACGTGGTGAAGATCGCGCTGGTGCTCATCGAGAGCGGCGAGATCGAGGTCAGCAAAGGAGTAGAAGATGCCTTCGTTTGACGCCTACCAGGTCTTCGTCACCGAAGACCGGGTCGAGAATCGGCCCCGGGCGGTGTTCTCTTCGACGCTCGCGAAGAAGCAGGCCTACCGGAGCTACCAGTTCCCGAGCCTGTCGGACGCGGCGGAGCCGGCGGAGACCGAGACCGCGCGGCGCGCGGTGACGGAGGGAAAAGCGGAGCTCGAGCGGCGGCTCGAGGTGGAGGTCGCTCGCTCCGAGCGGCAGGGCCGCGAGGCCGGACTCGAGGAGGCCAGGCGGGAGCACGCCGCGGAGCGAGCGCAGCTCATGGAGCGCATGGAGGGGGCGCTCTCCGCCCTGAACCTCGCCCTCGACCGAGCCGAGGAGGCGGCGACGAGGGATGCGCTTCGGCTCGGGCTCATGATCGCGGAGCGCCTCACCCGGGTCTGTTTGTCCACCGACCCGGCGGCCCTGGCCAAGACGCTCGCCGCCAGCGTGGGAAAGCTCGACGGAGACGGACCGGTCAAGCTCGTCGCATCCCCCGAGCTGGCGGCGCGGCTCGGCGCCGACCTTCAGGCGGTGGCCGCTCAGCTCGAGGTGGACGGGATCGACATCGAAGGCGACGAGACCCTCCAGCCCGGGGATCTGCTCGTCTACCGCGGCTCGAGCACGCTCGACGCCCGGGTCCTCACCCGGCTTCGGCGGGTCGAGTCCCGCCTCCTCGAGGAGCTCGGCTTCGACAAAGCCCCGGGAGCCGAGCCATGACGCTCGACTTCTCGGCCTGCCGCCGCGCCCTCGACGGGGAAGATCTGCTCGCCGGAGGCCGCCTCACCCACGTCTCGGGGGCGACGCTCGAGGCGATCCTCCCCAAGGCCCAGACCGGCGCGATCTATCGCATCGTCAGCCGGTCCCAAAAGGAAGACCTGCTCGCCGAGGTGGTCGGGTTTCGGGAGCGAGAGACGATCTTGGCCCCTTTCGGTGAACCGCGGGGGGTGGGGCCCGGTGACCCGGTGGTGCCCGAGGGCCGCACCGACCAGCAGGACCTCTCCGACGCCTACCTCGGCCGCATCGTGGACGCGCTGGGCCGGCCCATGGACGAGGGCCCCCCGATCGTGGCCCGGCACCGGGCTCCGCTCTATCGGCCGCCCCCGAACCCTCTCGTGCGCCGGTCGATCGAGCGCCCCTTGTTCACCGGGATCTCCGTGCTCGACGCCATGACCACGTTCGGTCAGGGCCAGCGGGTCGGGCTCTTCGCCGGGGCGGGGGTGGGAAAATCGACCCTGATGGGCATGCTCGCCCGGTTCTGCGAGGCGGACGTCAACGTCATCGCCCTCGTCGGGGAGCGAGGGCGAGAGGTCCGCAGCTTCATCGAAAACGAGCTCGGCCCGGAAGGGCTCGAGCGGTCGGTGCTCGTCGTGGCGACCGGAGACGTCGCCCCGATCCTCCGCATCAGGGCTGCGTTCCTGGCGACCACGCTCGCCGAATACTTTCGGGACAAGGGCAAGAACACCCTGTTGGTGATGGACTCGCTCACCCGGCTCGCCCACGCCATCAGGGAGATCGGGCTCGCCGCGGGGGAGCCGCCGACGACCCGGGGCTATCCGCCTTCCGTGTTCTCGCTGATGCCGAAGCTGCTCGAGCGGGCAGGCAACTCGGACAGCTCGGGCAGCCTCACCGCGTTTTACACCGTCCTCGTCGATGGAGACGACCTCACCGAGCCGATCGCCGACGCGGCCCGGGCCATCCTCGATGGACATGTCGTGCTGTCTCGAAGGATCGCGGAGGCCGGCCGCTACCCGGCCGTCGATGTCTCAGGCAGCCTGTCCCGGCTCGCCTCCGAGCTCGTGGACGAGCGCCACGGCCGCATCGCGAGCCGGGTGCGCGAGGTCTTCGCCGGCTACGAGGAGATCCGAGATCTCATCCAGGTCGGAGCCTACCGGGCCGGCTCGGACCCGGCGGTGGACCGGGTGATCCAGCTGTTCCCTCGCCTCGCCGAGTTCTTCAAGCAGAGTCGGACCGAGCGCCGAACCGTCGCCTCCACCCTCGGGGGGCTCGAGACGCTCCTGGGAGTTCAGAGCCATGCGAAAACCCATGTTTGATATGCACCCGGTCGTACGACCGGCGAGAAGCGGCCGATCGAGGCTGGGGCGTCGGCCGGTCTACGGCTTGTCCGTCGCGCTCGCCGGCCTCATCTCCCTCCCCGCGCTCGGCCAGCCCCAGCGAAAGCAGAACGCCCCTTCGGAGGACGCGGTCGATCCTTCCGAGCTGCGCGCGACCGCAGAGGATCTGCCCCCGCCGAGCGCCGGCGTCCTGCTGCTCGAGAAGAGCCGGCGGCTCGAGGCGAAGGAGGCCGAGCTCGACGAGGAGAGAAAGGACCTCGACGCGGCGAAGAAGCGCCTCGAAGCGAAGATCGCCCAGCTCGAGGCGTTCATCGAGAAGAAGCGCAAGATCGAGCGAGGAGAGATCGACGCGGCCGAAGCGGCAAAGCGGGCCCGGCTCGCCGAGCTCACCGAACTCACCTCGAAGATGCCTCCGGAGCGCGCTGCGCCGTACCTCTCCGCGCTCGAGCTCGAGACCGCGGCGCAGATCGTTCGGGGAATGAAATCTAGGCAGGCCGCCGCCGTCATGGCCGAACTTCCCGCCTCGAAAGCGGCTGAGATCGGCCGAAAGTATCTGGAGAGTGTTGACCCCAAAGCTCCATCCCAGCGCCCCCGCTGAGTCCTCGACGCTTTCCCGCCTCGAGCCGAAGCTCGAGACGCGCGTCGGGCCAAGCTTCGACGCAGGCCTCGAGGGAGGCTCGAACTTCGCCGCTCTCCTCGATGGCCTGTTCACGACGACCCCCGAGAGGCGTCCGGAAGGAAAGCCATCGACGGCGGGTCCGAGGCTCGAGGCCGAAACGGCGAGCGAGCCGTCGAGCAAAGCGGCGTTTCGGCCAAAGGACAGCCCCTCGAAACCTGGAACTCATGACCCGATGACCTCGGGTGCGGGGGGTGACCCCGCCGAGGAGGCGGCGCCGAGCCTCGACGCACCGGCGGAGGCATCGACCGGCCATGAGGTCCCCGCTGTCCTCAAAGAGGGAGAGGGGGACGCGGCGCTGGCGATCGCCCGAGCCATCCTTCAGCTCTCCTCGAGAAGTCAGGAGGGATCCCGACTTGGTCTTGGCGCCTCCCCGCTCGCGAACGTCTCGGCCGAGGGTTCGGGGGGTGAAGTCTCTACCGGCGAAAACCTTCCTGGCGATTTCATCGCTGACAAAGTGTCGGCCGGCGAGGGGTTGGCCCGAGAGCCCTCGTCCGCCGACGAGGATCTGCGGTCGCTGCTCGCCGCCCGGCTCATGGCCGAGGACGAGGACGCCGCCCGGGCGGTGGTACAGACCGAGCGGATCCTGCGGCAGCGCAGCCTCGACGATCTGCGGCTCGAGGCGCGCCTCCTGAGCGACGGCGAGCCTGCGGACTTCGAGCCACCCCCCGAAGTCCTCGCCGAGCCCGAGCCGCTCGAACCCAACGCGAAAGGGGTGAAGGGGCTCCTTGGGCTCCCGTTTGGGGGCTTCGGCGCTCATGGCGGGGCCAAGCTCGGCACAGGCCTCTTCGGAGGGAAGGGAGGGCGGACCTTCGGGCCGACGGGCTTGCCGTCGTTTGGCTCGGAGAGCTCCGCCGGGATGCATGGCGCGCCCATCTCCCCCTCGAGCTCGGGTTCGGAGCCCGAGGTCGTGGCCCGGGCCCGCTACGCGCAGGCCCTCGCCGTGGAGCGGGCCCGGGCGGTGAGCGAAAACCGCGCCCCGGGCGCACCGGTGCATCTGAGCATCCCGCTCGACGAGTCCGGGCTTCGCCTCCGGATCTCTCCGCGGGGGGACGGAACCCATGAGCTCGCGCTGCTCGTGGCCGATCCCCGCTTGCGCCAGGAGCTCGAGCGAGGCCGCCGGGAGCTCGAGCTCGCGCTCAAAGACCTTCCCATCGCCATCATCGAACTCGTCATCGGAATCGACCCGGACCGGGGCGACATGCACGCAGAGGGAGACATCGAATGAACCTGAACACCATCGGAGGCCTCGGGACCGAGGCGCAAAACGGCGCGGCCCAGGCCCCCGGGAAGCTGGTGAGCTCGACGCAGTTCCTCGAGCTGCTCGTGGCCCAGATCCAAAACCAGAACCCCCTGAAGCCGCTCGAGGGGACCGAATTCGTCACCCAGTTGGCCGAGTTCGCCGGCCTCGAGCAGCTGAGCGCGGTGAACCAGGGACTCGACGCGGTGAACGCGGGGCAGGCCGCGCTCTTGTCCCAGCAGACCCTCGGCATGCTCGGCCAGCAGGTCAGCTACCCAGGAGACTCGGTGGAGCTGTCGAGCGAAGGCTCGACCGAGCTCAGCTACCGGCTCGACGGGACGGCCACCGACTTGACGATCGTCGTCACCGATGAGTCGGGCACCCCGCTCGGTGAGATTCGCCGCGCGTCGAGGCAGGGGGGGCTCAACCGCCACCCATGGACCGGCGAGGTGGAGGGTCCGGACGGCCCGATCACGCTTGCGCCCGGCCGCTACCGGTTCGAGGTGAACGCCTCGGACGGAGGCACGGCGGTCGGGAGCGAGACGTTCAGCTCCGGCCGAGTCACGGGGATCACCTATGAGCGAGGCTACCCCGAGCTGATGCTCGAGAACCGTCGGCTCTCGCCCGCGGACGTCATCGCCGTCTACCCCTGATCATCCCACGAACCCCGCCCGCCGATGACGGCGAGGCAAACCCAACGCTCGCGAGAGCAGAAGGCAGGATACGAAACCATGAGCCTCAACTCCGCCATGTGGGCCGGCCTCTCCGGTCTGAAGGCCACCGCCACGTCCCTCTCCGTCACCGGCGATAACATCGCCAACGTCAACACCGTTGGGTTTCGCGGGTCTCGGGCCCAGTTCGAAGACATGCTCACCCGCTCGATCGTCGGAGTGGGCCAGGTGGGTCCGGGCACCCGCATCTCCACCATCCAGAAGATGTTTCAGCAGGGTTCGGTGGTGGGGACCTCCTCGGCGACCGACATGGCGATCTCCGGCCGCGGCTTCTTCGTCGTGCGGGGCAACCACAACGGCCGCGATGGACAGTTCTTCACTAGGGCAGGAAACTTCTCCGTGGACCAGGAGGGCTACCTCGTGAACCCTCAGGGGCTGCGGCTGCAGGGCTACTCCGCTGGCGAAGACGGGCGGGTGGGGACGACGCTGGGCGACCTGCGGGGGGCTCCGCCGAGCCTCTCCCCGCGGGCGACCGACCGGGTCCGCGTCGAGGTGAATTTCAGCGCGTACACCGCGGGCGAGCACCCAGACATCCAGGGCCTGCCGGTGCTCACCGCCCCCTTCGACCCGGCGAACCCGGTGGAGGGGGAGTTCTTCAGCACCGGGATGACGGTGTACGACTCCCTGGGCAAAGCCCACCCGGTCACCGTGTACTTCACCCGGACCGGCGAACGGACGTTCGAGTTCCACGCCGTGGTGGACTCCGACCGCCTGAGCAACCCAGCCGGGACCGGCCCGGTGGTGTTCACCTCTGGGCAGCTCGACTTCGACGCCGATGGCCAAGTCACCCAGTTCACCCAGACCCCGAACGCGGTCGAGTTCCGCGGTGCCGACCAGCAGACGGTGGAGTTCGACTTCGACGGGTCCACGCTGACGGGGACCCCCTCCGCGGTGAACCTGCAGCAGTCGAACGGCTACACCGCCGGCAACTTCGCCGACCTGCGCATCGACCCGGAGGGCACGATCACCGCGGTGTATTCGAACGGGCACGCCCGCGTGGCCGGACGGGTCGCGCTCGCCGATTTCCGGGCCCAGGAGGAGCTCGAGCGGGTCGGCGGCACCCTGTTCCTCGAGACCAGGGACTCGGGCGAGGCGTTCATCGGATTCGCGAACGCCGGGGGGCGGGGCCAGCTCGTGGCGCAGGCGCTCGAGCAGTCCAACACCGACATCTCGACCGAATTCGTCCGCCTGATCACCGACCAGCGGGCCTACCAGGCCACCACGCGGGTGATCACCACCTCCGATGAGATGATGATCGAGACCCTCAACATCAAGCGCTGAACCGGGCCGACAGCCGGTAGGCCGCCGCGACCGCGGCGAGCACCAACACGGTGGCGAGCGCGTCGCCGGGGCTCTCGGTCGCGATCAGCACCGCCATCGCCCCCTGCACGAGCAAGAGCGCGGCCACGATCACCGGCGCCCCCGGACACCGGAACACGCCCGGCGGCATCGCGCCCTGGTCTCGGCGGCGAAACACGAGCAGGCTCGCGTACACGAGGCCAAACAGGATCGCGCCCGCGAAAAAATAGATGCCTAGGATCTCCTCGAAGTCCCGATTGAGCGCGAACAGGATGGCCACCGCGGCGACGAAGCCGATCGCGTACACGGGCGCCTGTCCCTGGTTCATCCGTCCGAGCAGGCCGAGCCCCCGGCCGTCCTGGCCGAGCGCCCAGGCCACCCGCACCGTCGCGAGCAGCGTGCTCGAGAGCCCCCCGAGAAACACGACCGCCGAGGCGGCGGCGAAATACGTCTCCCCGGTTCGTCCAAACGCGCGCCGGGCAACTTCCGCCGCGGGCAGGGTCGAGCCGGCGAGCCCCTCCACCCCGAGCCCGTACAAGAACGCCCCGTTCACCACGACGTAGACCGCGGTGAGCACCGCGATGGCGAGAAAGAGCGAAGCAGGGAGGCGGCGCGAGGGATCCTTCACCTCGCCCGACAGCTTCACCGCGTCGGTGCTGCCCGCGTACGCCCAGATGACCGCGGGCAGCGCGGCCACCCACGCCCCGGCCCCGGGCAGCGCGCGGGGCTCCACCGGCTCCGGCGCCGGCCCGAGGCCGGCCGCGACGGCGGCGATCGCGAGCACGATGCCGAGCTTCACCACCGTCAGCAGGTTCTGAAGCGCAGCGCCGGTCCGAAGCCCGACCATGTTGGCCGCGGCGACCACGGCGATGGCGGCGGCGGCGAACATTCGGCTGTCTCCCCCGAGGAGCTCCCGGGCGGCGTCGCCGAAAGCGGCGGCGGTGGTGGCGGCGCCGCCGGCGACCATGAACAGGGTGTAACCCCAGCCGAAGAAGTACGCCGCGAACGGACCGAACGCTTCCCTCAGCCACGCGTACTCTCCGCCGGATCGGGGAATGCGGGTGGCCAGCTCGGCCATGACCAGGCTGCTCGCGAACAAGGCGAGCCCGCCGAGCCCCCAGGCGAGCAGCACCAGCGGGGCGTGGCCGAGCTCCTGCGCAACCAGGGGCGGCGTGCGAAGGATGCCCGACCCGATGGCGACCCCGAGCCCGACGAGCACGGTGGTCACCGGTCCGAGCACCCGAGACAGCTCGGGCCGACTCATGGACCTCGGGCGAGCGCCCGGTGGGCCAAGTGATCCACGAGGCCGACAAAGGTCCACCCCGCCGCCACGGCCGCCTGCGGAAACAACGAGATCGGGGTGAACCCGGGGAGCGTGTTCGTCTCGAGCAAGAGCGGCTTTCCTCCGTCGAGCATCACGTCGGACCGAGAGAGGTCGCGACAACCGAGCGCCCGGTGGGCGGACAGCGCGAGCTGGGCGATCTGCTCGGCCAGCGCGGAAGAGACCTCCGCCGGGACCACCTCCCGGCTCGCGCCCGGGGTGTATTTGGCTTCGTAGTCGAAGAAGGCGTGGCCGGCCTCCGGGATGATCTCGGTGACGGGCAGCGCGGTCGGACCGGTGTCGGTCTCGAGCACGCCGCACGTGAACTCCCGCCCCCGGACCGCGGACTCGACGACCACGCTCACCCCAGCGGCCAGGTGGGCGCGCACGCAGCCTTCGGCTTCGGCCGGGTCGGACGGAAAACTCACCCCCACCGAAGAGCCGGCGCTGGCCGGCTTGACCACGCAAGGGAAGGTCAGACGAACCTCATCGGCGATCCTGGACTCGTCCCCAGGCGACAGCGCCGCGAAGGCCGGGGTCGGCAGCCCGGCCGACAGATAGATGTGCTTCGTTCGCGCCTTGTCCATCGCGAGCGCGCTCGCCGCGACCCGGCTGCCCACGTACGGCAGGCCCTTGGCCTCGAGCAGGGCCTGCACGGTGCCGTCCTCCCCGAACTGACCGTGGAGCGCCGGAAACACCACATCGGCGACGTCACCGAGGCGATCGAGCGCCGCCCCGACCGACATCTTCGTCTCGCCGAAGCACCAGCCGCGGTCGCGGTCGATCCGCACCTGGACCACATCCCACCGGGACGCGAGCGCCTCCGCCACCTGCGCGCCGCTGACGAGGGAGATGTCATGCTCCGAGCTGGGCCCGCCCATCAGGACCGCGATCCTCTGCTTGGTCATGCTGTTCACCGCCGGCGCCGGCCACCGAGACCGGGCGGCGCCCCCATCCCGGGCATGCCCGACCCGCCCATCGACTGCATCTGACGCATCATCCCTCGCATCGCCGCCGGACCTCCCTTCATCATCTTCTTCATGACCTTCTGGGTCTCCTTGAACCGCTTCAGAAAAGCGTTCACGTCGTTGACGGTCGTGCCCGAGCCGAGCGCGACCCGCTTTCGACGAGACCCGTCGAGGATCTCCGGCCGGGCCCGCTCTTTCGGCGTCATGGAGCTGATCATCGCCTCGACTCGCTTCATCTCCCGCTCCGGGTCGGGGCCTTGGCCGCCCATCTTCTTGAGCGCCTGCGACACCCCGGGGATCATCCCCATCAGCTCCTTCATGTCCCCCATCTGCCGAACCATCCGGAGCTGATCGCGAAAATCCTCGAGCGTGAACTCATCCCGGCGCATCTTCCGGGCGAGCGTCTTGGCCTGTTTTTCGTCGTAGGTCTTCTGGGTCCGCTCGATGAGGGACATGACGTCCCCCATCCCGAGGATGCGCTGCGCGATGCGGTCGGGGTGAAAGACCTCGAGGCCGTCGGTCTTCTCGCCGGTGCCCGCGAAATAGATAGGGGCGCCTGTGACTTCCCGCACCGACAGCGCGGCGCCGCCGCGGGCGTCGCCGTCGAGCTTCGTCATCACGATGCCGTCGATGCCCACCTGATCCCGAAACTGGGTGGCGACGTTCACGGCGTCCTGCCCGGTCATCGCGTCCACGACGAGCAGGTTGTGGTCGGGCTGGACCGCGGCCCGAACCTCGCGCAGCTCCTCCATGAGCTCCGCGTCCACCGCGAGCCGCCCCGCGGTGTCGAACACGATCGCGTCGTGCCCCCGCCGGCTGGCGAACTCGAGCGCCATCTTCACGACGTCGAGGACGGGCGTGTTCGGCTGGGTGTCGAAAACGTCGGCGCCGATCTGCTTGCCCAGGGTCTTCAGCTGGGCGATCGCGGCTGGCCGGGCCAGGTCGGCGGGGACGAGCAGGGGGCGTTTGCCCTTCTCGCGCAGCCATCGGGCGAGCTTCGCCGCGCTGGTCGTCTTTCCCGACCCCTGCAGTCCCATGAGCAGAATGGTCAGCGGCGGCTTCTTGGCCAGGTCGAGCACGGCGGCGGTCCCGCCCATCACCTGGGTCAGCTCGTCGGCGACGATCCGCACGAACTCCTGGCCCGGGCTCAAGGACGCGCTCACCTCCCGGCCGAGCGCGCGGTCGCGCACGTTGCCCACGAAGCGCTTCACCACGGCGAAGTGCACGTCGGCTTCGAGCAGCGACAGCCGGACCTCGCGAAGGGCGTCCTTCACGTTGTCCTCGGTGATCGTGCCGTGGCCCCGGACCTTCTTCAAGATCTCGGTGAAGCGGTCCTCGAGTGTGCCGAACACGCGCGCACGGTAGCCGAGGCGGCCGGCGGGGCAAAGCGTCGTGCGGAGGGCGCGAACGCGAGGAAGAGGTCTGGGAGCTTGAAGGCCGGTTCGGTTTGTCGCAAGTTCCGTCGCGGTCGAGCCGATGAAGCGCATTGTGGTCGCGGCGCAGGACCCCGTCCTCGCCAAAAAGGTCCGGTTCCTCATGGAGCGGGACGATTGCGAGGTCGAGATCCTGCCCTCCCTAGACGACCTCGAGGTCCGTCTGCGGCGGTCTCTACCGTCGGTTCTGGTCCTGTCGCGGGACCTCGGCGGTGAGGACGCGATCGACCGGCTGGGTCGGCTCGACCCGGAGCTCGACCTGCCGCCGACGCTCGTCCTCGGAGGGGAGCCGCGGGTGGTGGCGAACTTCATCCACCTGCTCCCCGACCCGTTCTACACCCAAGCGATCTTTCAGAGCGCGTCCCGCATGCTGGCGGAGGCGGAGGGTCCAATGACCGACACCCACCGGGCGCTCGGCGCTCTGACCGACGAGGACGCGTTCGGCGGCATCGCGGAGGAGCTCGACGCCCTCGAAGCGGCCGAACCCGAGCTCCCGGACCTCCCCGAGCTCCTCGACGAGCCCCTGCCAGACGACGCTCCGCCCCTGGAAGCCGTGCCCACCGAGTCGGACCCCATGAAGACCAGCGCCCCTCCTTTGGCCCCCCGAACCGCCGAGCCGGCGCCCCGCGACCCGGTCCCCCTCGAGCCGGCCGCCTTCGCCCGCGCTCTGCACGCGGCGTGGTCGAATCGTCTGACCGGCGCGCTGATCATCGAGCACGGAGACGAGCAGAGCAAGGTCGCCTTCGACGAAGGCCAGCCGGTCCACCTCGGATCGAACCGCCCCGGCGATCCGCTCGGACGGGCGCTGGTGGGGCGGGGCCGCCTCAGCGAGGCGCAGTACGCGGACGCGGCCAAGCGGGTGGTCGAGACCGGCGCCCCCCTCGGCGACGCGATCGTGGCCCTCGGCTTTCTCGACGACCACCAGCTCGGCGTCGAGCTGGCCACCTCCGCCCGCGAGGCGCTGGTGGAGTGCTTCGCTCGCCGGGAGGGACGGTTCTGGACGACGACCGGCCCGCGACCCGTGGTCGAGCGCCCGTTTCGGCTCGAGGTCGGCCACGTCATCGCGCTCGGTCTGAGGTCCCACGCCGAGGACGCGGTGATCGACGCGATCCTGGGCGAACGCCTCGGTGGTTACTTTCGGCTTCACCGGCAACCGTCGGAGCTGCAGCGGGACTTTCCGCTCGCTCCCGCCGACCTCGACTTCCTGGCCTTCGAGAGCCGCGCCTACAACCTCGACGACGCGTCGGAGGGCGCCGGGCTCCCTCTCAGCGAGGCCCGCCGACTCGTCGCCATCCTCGCTGTGTGCGGGGAAGTGGAGCCGTTCGAACCGACCGCGCGGGAATTCGAGGCCCGGATCAGGGAAGAGCGGGAGACGAGGCAGAAGCTCGAGTCGCAGCTGCCCCGCCCCGGGTTGGCCTCGTCGCGCCCATCGCATCTTTCGCCTCTGCCCGGCGATGCGGAGCGGACTCGGATCGAGCCACCGGGGCCACCGCCTCCCGCCGCTCCGCTGGCGCCGCCGCCCGCGCCAAGGCCGTCGCTGCCGCCGAGCCCGCCCCCGGCCCTGCAGGTCGCTCCGCCGGTCCTTCCTTCCCCAAACGGCGCCGGGTCGGCGCCTCCGCCGCTCGACCAGGACATCCCGGCGATGCCGGTCCCGAACCCCGGCGAGGGGGTGGTGCCAAGGCCGCTCGTGTACGCAAAGCCTGCCCCCCGCGGTCCGGAGGGAGGGTTCCTCGACACCCCGGAGCGGGGCTTGTCGAGGGAGCATTTCCAGCGCGGCGTGGGCTTGCTCGGAAAGGGCAACTTCGCCTCCGCCGAAGAGGCGTTTCGAGACGCCGTGGCCCTCTGCGCCGAGGAACACGTCTATCTCATCGGCCTCGCCCGCGCGCTCTACTACAACCCGAGCTATCGCGCGGACGGGAAGCTGCCTATCCTTCGGTCCATCGTGGACCGGGCCATGGTGCTCGCTCCTGATGACAAGCGAGTGGCGACGCTCGCCGCGTGGGTGGACCACGCCGAAGTGCAGCACACCTGAGGGCGCGCTGCCTAGGCGGCTCGCAGCCGAGCCCGCGAGGCGCTGCGAACCTCAGATTTCGGCGAGGATCTCGGCCCGCTTCTTCGAATATTCATCCTCGGTGAGCACGCCGGCCGAGCGGAGCGCATCGAGCTTCTGAAGCCGCTCGACCATGCTCGGGCCCGCCGGGGGCGCAGCCGGGACCACCGCTCCGGCCATCGCGCCCGACCCGCCCGGCATGCCGACGCCCACCCCCATGGCTGGCGGCTGCCCGTAGCCAGGCTGGCCGCCCATCATGCCCGCCATCTGGTGCCCAAAACCCATGCCCGCTGCGAGCCCCATCCCCGCGCCGGCCATGCTGTTCTGGGTCTTCGCGGCGTCGGGAATGGCGTTGGCCATCTGGTAGGCCGCGTACTGCTGCATGTTCCCCAGCATCGCCATCTCGCTTCGGGTATCGAGCATCTTCTCGACGTTGGGCGGCAAAGAGACGTTCTCGACCAAGAACTTCGGGATCTCGACCCCGAGATCGGCAAAATCCTGCTGGATGAAGCCCCGAACCTTCTGGGACAGGACCTCATAGTTGCCTGCGAGGTCGAGGGCGGGGATTCCGGCCTTTCCGAGCGCCTCGGTGAACCGAGCCACGAGCGTCCGTCGGAGCTGCCCGATGAGCTCGTCCATCTGGTAGTTCCCGTCGGTGCCCACGACCTCCCGGAGGAACCGCGCCGAATCAGCGACCCGCATGGTGAACACCCCGAACGCGCGGAGCCGGATCGGCCCGAACTCAGGGTCCCGGAGCATGATCGGGTTTTGCGTCCCCCACTTCAGATCGGTGAACTGGGTGGAGTGAACGAAGTAGACCTCGGCCTTGAACGGTGAGTTGAAGCCGAACTTCCATCCCTTGAGCGTCGCGAGGATGGGCAGGTTCTGGGTGCTGAGGGTGTAGGTCCCCGGCCCGAAGACGTCGGCAAGCTTTCCTTCGTTGACGAAGCACGCGGTCTGACCCTCTCGGACCACCAGACGAGCGCCGTTCTTGATCTCTTGGCCCCGGACCGGAAACCGCCAGGCGATGGTGTCCTTGTCGTCCTCGAGCCACTCGATGATCTCGATGAATTGAGAGGTGATGCGGTCCCAGAGCCCCATGGGAGAGAGCTTTAGGCACCCGAGGATCTCGGTCAACCCCAGCCGGCTCTACGCCGCCGAACGTCACCCCCCGAACAGCGACCCGAGCCCCAGCATCCACCCGGCCCCGGCCAGCGACACCGCGAGCAGTCCGGCGACCCGGCTGCGGGCGTCGATGCGAGAAAACGCCCGGGGCAGGAGGCGGCGGTGAAACACCGCGCCGGCCAGAAAGCCGCCGAGAAAGCCGGCGACGTGGGCGAGCACCGCCACCCTCGACCCCGACGACGAAACCGGGGTCAAGGCCCCGGGGAGGAGCAGCAGGATCACCCCAAAGGTCTTCAGCCGCTCGCGGCGGGGCAGAAGGGACAGCCGCGCCCGCTCGAGCTGCCCCCGGGCCCACAGGCCCACCAGCCCATAGTTTCCGGCGCTGGCCCCGAGGACCAGCGCTCCAGAGCTGAGGCTCACCTCGGCGGCGAGACCCATCGCTGACGCCAGCAGCCAGGTGAGCGCGGTCGCTCCCACCCGGTGGGTACCCATGAGCACGACCCCGAACACGAGGCCGAAGGCGGCGTTCGAAGCGGCGTGGGCCACTCCGCCGTGCAGGAAGCTCGCCGTGACGAGGCGGAAGACCTCTTCGTAGAACGGGGACCGGGCGGCGAGCGCCGACGCGACCGCGCCCCAACCCTGCCACAACGTCAACCCGTGCTGGAGGGCGGCGCCAGCAGAGATGGCGGCCAGGGCGAGCGCCAGACGACCAGGAAGAGGGCTCGGCTCTGGGAGCGAGACCTCCTCCGCCTCGGTCGGTTCCTCGATCGGAAACCCTGGGGGCAGGCCCGGCTCCGCCCGCAGCGACCCCCGCACCAGAGCCTCCAGGTTGTCGCTCGACCGGTCCGGACCCCGAGGCGACGCCGGTGGACCGGGGTGGGGGCGCCTCTGGGGCCGGGCCCCCGGCCGGGGAGGCTCGAAGACGGGGCTCGGGCGGGGCCGCCTCTGGTTCTCCGCGGGCAGCTCCTGGGCGCGGAGCAGTTCGGCGGCGCGGGGCCGCATATCCGACGGCACGAACACCTGCACCCAGCCGTCGGGCACCGGCTCGTGAAAGCCGAGGAACTCTCCGTTCAAGTCGGCGTCGAGCAGCGCCGGGATCCCGTGGGCCTCGAGCAGCGCGAGGGCCGACCGAGACCGGCCCTCGTCGTTGGTGGCCATCACCGGCACCATCGGGCCGGTGCTGACCGCGCCCTGCCCTTCCAAGCTCCGCATGCGAGTCCCGAAGCTCCCACGGAACGCCCCCCCGCACAACGGCCGGCGACCTCCCGCGCCCTCGGCGCCTTCGCTCAACGCGTTGGGCCGTCCGGGTCGCGATGGGCGAGCCCGGTGAGCTCCGATGCGACCTCCAGGATCGTGGCGCGGGGCAGGCCGGCCGTCTTCAAGTCTCGAAACAAGGTCTTGGCCAGGACATGGGCCGACCGGGGGTCCTGGCCCGTCGAGGAGGCCGTCCCGGCGACGGGGGTGTTTGGGGACGTCGTGCCGTTCATGCTCTCCAGTCTATCAAACTGCGTGCCGGCCTCGCCGTCCCCCCGGATCGACGCCGGGTTCAACCCTCTTCGCGGGGCTCCGCCGCGAACCGGAACGCGCGGTGCGCACCGTGGTTCGCAGCGGTTTCGCCTCGCCCGCTCGCGGCGCTCCGGATAGGGTTGCTCGGGTGCGCACGCGGGTGGACATCGAGCGACGGCACGACGAGGCGCTCGACGAGGCCGCCCTCCGCACCGCGGTCGCTCGCCGGCTCCGCCTCCCCCCGGAGGGGGTGAAAGCGGTCGCGGTGGTCCGCCGGGCGCTCGATGCCCGGGCTCGACGCCCCGCCCCCACGTGGTGCCTCACCGTCGATGCGCTGCTGTCGCGTCGCCCCCCCCGCGGGGTTCGGCTGGCCGAGCCGCCGGCCCCGGCCCGGCTCGACAGCCCGCGGGCGCGCTCGAACCTCGGGACCGTCGTCGTGGTCGGCGCCGGCCCGGCCGGGCTGTTTGCCGCATGGCACCTCGCCGAGCAGGGCGCGAAGGTCGTGCTCGTCGAGCGAGGCAAGCCGGTGGAGACCCGAGCCCGCGACTTCGGCCGGTTCCGGGGGCGCGGAGAGCTCGATCCGGAGTCGAACCTCTGCTTCGGCGAAGGCGGCGCCGGCACCTACAGCGATGGCAAACTGTACACCCGGCGCAACGACGAGCTGATCCCGGAGGTGCTGCGCCGCATGGTGGCCTGCGGGGCTCCGGACCGGATCACCGTGGACGCGAAGCCTCACATCGGCACGAACCTCTTGTTTCGCATGCTGAAAGGGATCCGCTCCGAGCTCGAGCGCCACGGGGTCGACGTCCGGTTTCAGACCCGCGTCGTGGGCATCCTCCGTCGCGCCGGCCGCGTGGTCGGGGTCGAGCTCGCGAGCGGAGCCCAGCTCGACGCCGGCGCGGTGGTGCTCGCGTTCGGCCACTCCGCCCGCGACACCTTCGAGGCCCTCTTGGCCCAAGGCGTCCCCCTCTCCGCCAAACCGTTCGCAGTTGGGGTCCGGGCCGAGCACCCCCAGCCCCTGATCGACCGGGCGCAGTACCACTTGCGGGCCGAGGAGCGACCGGCGACGCTGCCCCCCGCCGACTACCGGCTCGCCACCGCGACCGCCGAAGACCGAGGGGTCTGGTCGTTCTGCATGTGTCCGGGCGGCATGATCGTCCCCACGTCCACCGAGCCCGAGATGCTGGTGGTCAATGGGATGTCTTCGGCCCGGCGGTCCACCCCGTTTGCGAACTCCGGCCTCGTCGCCCACGTTGGGCTCGATGATCTCGCCAAAGAGGGCTACGGGGAGGGTCCGCTCGCCGGGGTGGAGTTTCAGCGGGCGCTCGAGCGAACCGCTTTCGTCGCTGGAGGCAAGTCCTACCGGGCGCCGGCGATGCGGGCCTCGGACCTCGTCGCCGGCCGCTCGCCCCGCGGGCTCGCGGACACCCATTTTCGCCCTGGATTGACCGCCTGCGACCTTCGGGACGTCCTGCCCGGCTTCGTGCACCGCTCCTTGGTGGAGGCTCTTCCTCGGTTCGACGGGAGCCTCCCCGGGTACGCGTCGGACGACGCAAACCTCATCGCGGTCGAATCGAGGACCAGCTCGCCGGTGCGCATCCCGAGGGACGAGCGCTGGGAGGTCCCCGGGTTCCCCGGTCTGCACGTCGCCGGCGAGGGGCCGGGCTACGCCGGCGGCATCATGTCGGCCGCGATCGACGGCCTCCGCTGCGCCCGGGCCATCCTCACCGAACCTTGACCTTCACCCCAGGTTCCAGGCTCCGTTCACGAGCAGGTTCGCTCCGCTGACCTGCCCTGCGGCCGGCGACAGCAAATAATCGAGCCCGCCGAGGATGTCTTCGAACTGGGTCGGCGCCCCGAGCGGGATCGCCTCGATGGGGCTCCCCACCGAGTTCACGAGAAACCCTGGGGAGATCATGTTCACCGTTACTTTCGCCGGGCCGAGCCGCTGAGCGAAGGTTCGGGTGAGCACGTGCAGCCCCAACTTGCCGATGTGGTACGGGGTGGCCTGGGCCCGGGCCTCGATGCGGTCCGCCCCCGAGTCGCCGAGGTTCACGATGCGCCCTCCCGGAGGCAGATGGGGGGCGAGCCGGCGAATGAGATCATAGGGCACCGTGCAATTGAGGCGAAAGATCTCCTCGAAGCGCTCGGCGTCGATGTCTTCGATCCACTCTTCCGGGTAGACTCCGAGGTTGTTGACGAGCACGCGAAGGCCTCCCGCCGCCACCACCCGGGCCGCGACCTCCGCTCTCTGTTCGGCGCTGGATAGATCGGCGCCGATGAACGCCACCTGTTCGGGGAACCGGGCCTCGAGATGGGCCGCGGCCTCGCTCGACCGGTGGTAGGTGGCGAGCACCCGAAACCCCCGATCGGCGAGGTGGCCCACGATCGCGGCGCCGAGCCCTCCGGCGCCGGCGGTGACGAAGGCGAGCGGGCTCATGGCGATGGGTACAGCTCGAGCGCGCGCAGCACCCGGGCGAGGCGAGGGATCTCGTGGGTTCGGACCATGTGGGTCCCGCACAACAGCGCGAGCACCGCGAAGAACGGCTCGGCCGAGCGGCGCTCCGACTCACCGAAGATGTGGGGGGCATGCGGCACGATGTTGAAGCTCGGGTAGCCGAGCTCGGCGAGGCGGAAGGTCTCGAGGAAAACGTCGAGCTGGTGGCGAACCCGAGTCTGGCCATCTTCGAGGTTCTTGTAGTAGAAGCCGAGCCCCGGATCCACGAAGGCCCGGGTCACGCCCTTTGCCTCCATCCGCCGGATGAGCGAAGAGAAGTATTCGATGAACCGAGGCACGATGTCCCCGATCTGCTCGAGCGAACCCACCTGCCGAACGTTGTCCCCCTGAACGTGGCACAGGACGAGCGCGGCGTCATGGCGGGCCGCCACCTCGAAGATCGCGTCGGCCTCCCGCATACCGGTGACGTTGAACACCTGCGCCCCCGCTCGGCCGCACGCGTCGAGCACCTCGGGGTGGTAGCTCTCGACCGACACCAGGATCCCCGCCTCGAGCAGGCCCTCGACCACCGGCAGCAGCCGGTCGAGCTGGCCTCGGACGCCGACCCGCTCGGCGTCGGGCAGCGACGACTCCGCGCCGATGTCCACGAGGTGGGCCCCCTCGGCCGAGAGCTGCTTGCCCCGGGCGATCGCGGACGCCGCGTCGAGGCACACCGACTCTCGGTACCAGCTGTCCGGGCTGAGGTTGATGACCCCGGTCAGGTACCGGTGCTGGCCGAAGTCGAAGGTTTTCCCCCCGATCTCGAAGTTCTTGACCGGGTGGTCGAGCGCGGCGCCGTGCTGGTCGAGGAGGCGCTTCAACACGCGAAGGTCGAGCATGGAGGCCGACTGACAGCCCCGGTGTCGCTTCGCAAGGAAAGCGCGGCGCCGCGTTCATTTGCCGTTTCGCGTTTGCCATTCGGCTGCGGTCGGTTAGGGGTTTTCAATGTCGGCGGCGGACATCGACCGGCTCGCGATCAAGCTGCGCCCCCACTACCATCACTTCCTGCGCCACCGGGAGAACGAGGTTCTATTGACCGCCCACTCCCACCAGGCCTGGCCGGACGTGGCCCGTGAGGGCCAGCTCGAAGCCTGGGACGACGCCGCCCGGCTGGTGGACGGGAAGTGGGACCGGGTTTTCGGGGAGATCGTGCCCGAGTTCCAGACCCGGACCGGCGAGCGCTTGGGCACGAGCCGCCCCGAGGACCTCGCCGTGGGCGTCAACACCCACGAGCTGGTGTACCGCCTGCTGTCCTGCCTGCCGCCAAGAGCCCGGGTGCTCACCACCGACGCCGAGTTCCACTCGCTGTCCCGGCAGCTCCACCGCAGCGCCGAGGATGGGCTCGAGGTCCAAACGGTCGCGATCGAGCCCGCCGATGGGTTCGAGGACCGCTTCCTCGCCGCGCTCGACGAGCAGCCCTACGACCTCGCTGCGCTCTCTCTGGTCTTCTTCACCACCGGGCGGATCGTCCGCGGAATCGACCGGATCGCGGATGGGGCAGCGGCCCGCGGCATCCCCTTGCTCATCGATACCTACCACGCCTACGGCGCGATGCCGCTCGAGGCGGATCGCTGGGCCGGAGACGTCTTCGTCGTCGGCGGCGGCTACAAGTATGCCCAGACCGGAGAGGGCAACTGCTTTCTCCTCTTGCCGGAGCGGGCGGAGCGGTTTCGGCCCCGCCACACCGGGTGGATGGCGGACTTCTCGAGCCTCGAAGCCCCCGGGGGAAAGGTGGGCTACGGCCCGGGCGGGAGCCGGTTCTTCGGCGCGACCTTCGACCCGACCCCGATCTATCGAGCGGTGCACGTCTTGAGGTGGATGGACCGAATGGGGCTGACCCCGGAGGTGCTGAGGGAGGCCTCGGTGCTGCGCACGGGCCGGATCCTCGACCGCTTTGAGGACCTCGCGCTCGACGAGCGGGGCTTTGCGGTCGCCACCCCGACCGATCCGGACACCCGCGGACCGTTCGTTGCGCTCCGCCACCGCCGGGCCCGCGACCTCGCTCGAGCCCTCAGATCGCGCGGGGTGCACACCGACGCCAGGGGCGAGCTGCTCCGGCTCGGCCCGGCCCCCTACACCAGCGCATCGGAGATCGACCGAGCCCTCAACCTGCTCGCCGAGCTGGCCCTGCCCGAGGCGCCTTGATCCCAGCCATGAGCGCTCGCCACGCCATCAACTTCTTTTGGCTCCTCCGACTGCGCTGGGGGGCGGTTCTCGGACAGGTGCTGGTGATCCTGCTCGCCCATGAGATCGGCGGGGTGGAGCTCCCCATGGTCCCGCTGGCCGCGCTCGTCGGCTTCTCGGTGGCGGTCAACCTGGCGGGGGTCGCTTGGGAGCGACGGGGGGCGGAGATCCCAGCCGAGGCGGTGCCGGCGCTCATCGCGCTCGACGTGCTGCTGCTGACCGGGCTGCTCTATTTCACCGGGGGCTCCGAGAACCCATTTTCCTCCCTATACGTCGTTCACATCGCGCTCGCCGCGGTGGTGCTGCCGCCGCTTCAGACCTGGGGTCTCGTCGGCCTCGCGCTCGGCTGCCTCGGCGCCTTGTTCTTCGGTCATCGCCCGCTCCCCCCGGCCGGGCCGGAGGCGCTCGGAGTCCATGGCCATCTCGGCGGGACATGGGCCAGCTTTCTCGTCGCCTCGGTGTTCATCGTGTACTTCGTGCAGCGGGTCACCGGAGCGCTGAACCGCCGGGAGGCGGAGCTGAGCCGAGCCCGAGAGCTGAGCGCGCGCAGCGAAAAGCTGGCCTCCCTCGCCACGCTCTCCGCCGGCGCCGCCCACGAGCTGTCCACGCCGCTGTCGACCATCGCGGTGGTGGCCAAGGAGCTCGAGCACCTGCTGGTGAAGGAGAAGGCGCCGGAGCACGCGGTGGAGGACGCGCGCCTCATCCGCGAGCAGGTCCAGCGGTGCCGGACGATCCTGAGCCAGATGGCCGCCGACGCCGGTGACGCCTCCGGCGAGCGGGCGCAGCCGGTGACCATCGAGCGGCTGCTCGCCCTGACCGTGGAGGGGCTGCCCGAGCCGGATCGGGTCCACCTGCACATCGACGACGCCGTAACCGCGTCCAGCGGATTTCTGCCCGCCCGGGCGGTGAGCCAAGCCCTGCGCTCGCTGGTGAAGAACGCGCTTCAGGCCTCTTCGGGGCCGGTGCAGCTGCGGGCCCGGACCGCCGACGACGGGCTCGCGTGGCGGATCGAGGTCGAAGACCGGGGCGCGGGGATGCCTCGGGATGTCCTGTCCCGAGCCGGGGATCCGTTTTTCACCACGAAGCAGCCGGGGGCGGGCATGGGCCTCGGCCTGTTTCTCGCGAGGGCGGTGCTCGAGCGGTCCGGAGGTCGGCTCGAGCTCTCCTCGCAGCCGGGGGAGGGCACAATCGCCCGCGTGCTGCTGCCACTCGAATCGGATCCGGAGCCGCTGCTCGTGCCGCAGGAGCCGCGCATCGACCACCCCTTGGTCGATGAGCGGTTTTCGTGAAAGATCCCCTCGTGAGCCAGCACCTGACCGAGCACCCCCCCTCGATGCTCATCGTCGATGACGACGAGATCCTCCGCGAACGCCTCGCTCGCGCGTTCCGAGACCGGGGCTTCGAGGTCCGGACGGCAGCGAGCTACGAAGAAGCCATGGCCTCGGCCCGGGCCGATTCGCCGGAGATGGCGGTGGTCGACCTGCGCATGCCGGGGAAATCCGGCCTCGAGCTGGTCAAGAGCCTGAAGGAGGTGGACCCGCACACCCGCATCGTCGTGCTCACCGGCTACGGCAGCATCGCCACCGCCGTGGACGCGGTCCGGCTCGGCGCCACCTACTACCTCCCGAAGCCCGCCGACGCCGACGACATCATCGCCGCGTTTCGGCGGGGCGACGCCCCTCCGCTCGAAGCCCCCGTGTCCGAGCACCACGTTCCGTCGCTTGCCCGGGCCGAGTGGGAGCACATCAACCGGGTGCTCTCCGACTGCAACGGGAACATCTCGGAGGCAGCGCGCCGGCTGAAGCTCCACCGTCGATCCCTGCAGCGAAAGCTCCAGAAGTATCCGCCGAACATTTGAGCCCTGGCGAGGGTCACGCCGCCGGTTGGACTTCGACCCGAAATCCGTTCTGCACCGGCTCGGTGCTGACCAGCGGGCCAAAGAACTGGTGGAGGGTCCCGACCTGGGTCTCGAAGTGGCTTGTCAGCTCCGGGGTCACGAACACTCCGCCGGCCCCTCGGGCGAGCAGCACGAGCAGCTGGTCGGCAAGATGGGGCCCGACCGAGGCGCCGCTTCGAACGAGCCGGTCGGCCTCCCGCCCGGCGAGGTCCACGACCTGCTCGACCGGCACCCCTCGCTCCCCGAGCCCAGTGACGACCTCATCGCCGACCCTGAACGCGACCGCGAACCCGACCCCGACCCCGGGGGCGGCCGCCTCCTCCGCGAACCGCCGCCCTGCGATCTGGCGCCGCGCCCGGTCGAACACGTGATCGGCGAGCCCCGACCCGTAGACCCGAACGGACCGCTCGGCGCCGAGCGGCCCGACCCGCACGAGCCGCCGCGGCGAGAGCGAGACCGGCCGCGGCGAGACCGAGACCGGCCGCGGCGAGACCGAGACCGGCCGCGGCGAGA
>DAIQNR010000016.1:0-14073 GCA_036788295.1 Myxococcota bacterium | reverse complement strand
GGCCGCGGCGAGACCGAGACCGGCCGCGGCGAGACCGAGACCGGCCGCGGCGAGACCGAGCGCCAGGGCGAGGTCCGAATTCGCATCCGGCCTCCTCCCTTCGGATAGAACCCGGCCCGATCGAGCTCGAATTCCACCTTCGCGCCCATCGCCCGGAGCGCGGAGCCGAGCGCGACTTCGGTGTGATCGAACGGAGGCGCGTGGCGAACGTGGGTGCCTCCCTCGATCTCCACCTCGCAGTCGCCCGGCGCCTCGAGGAGAAGCGGCAAGATGGCTTGCAGCACCAAACCGGCGCTGCCCGCGGTCGAGACCCGAAAGGAGAAGCGGCCGGCCCGAAGCGCGCCCGGGACGAGTTGCACCCGGGAGGACCCGAGCTCGAGACCTTCGGCCTCGGCCCCGCACAAGGTGGCGACCGCCTTCAGCGCGGTGAGATGCTGGGCCATGAGGCCGGGCTGGGTCCGCCCGGCGCGAATTCGGATGAGCCGGAGCGGGCGCCCGGTGAGGGCACAGAGCGCGGCGCTGGTGCGCACGATCTGTCCTCCGCCCTCGCCTCGGCTGCCGTCCACCTCGATGGGCTCGTACATTCGCTCAACCCTTCACGCACACGACCTGGCGAAGGGTATGGACGATCTCCACCAAATCGGCCTGGGCCGCCATGACCGCGTCGATGTCCTTGTAGGCCATGGGCGTCTCGTCGAGCACCCCCTCGTCCTTTCTGCACTCGACGCCCCGCGTCGCCTCCGCGTGCTGCTCGACGGTGAACCGCTTCTTGGCCTCCGTCCGGGAGAGCACCCGCCCGGCCCCGTGGCTGCACGAAGAGAAGCTCTCTGGGTTGCCTTTTCCCCGCACGATGTAGGACTTCGCGCCCATGCTCCCGGGGATGATGCCGAGCTCGCCGTCGCCGGCCCGGACCGCGCCCTTTCGCGTGACCCAAATCTCTCGGCCGAAGTGCCGCTCCCGCTCGACGTAGTTGTGGTGGCAGTTGACCGCCTTCGCTTCGAGAGAAAACGGCGGCAGCGTCCTTTGCAGGGCCTCGAGCGTCGCCTCCATCATCAGCTCCCGGTTCACCCGGGCGTAGTCCTGGGCCCATCCCACCGCCTCGATGTAATCGGCGAAGTGCTCGGTTCCCTCTTCGAGGTAGGCGAGGTCCCGGTCGGGGAGGTTCACTCGGTGCCGCCGCATGTCCTGCCTGGCCAGCTCGATGAAATACCGGCCGATCCGGTTGCCCACCCCGCGGGACCCGGAGTGAAGCATCACCCACACCCGATCGGCCTCGTCGAGGCAGACCTCGATGAAGTGGTTGCCCGAACCCAGGGTCCCGAGCTGAAGCGCGTCTCGGTTCCCCTCCACCCGCCGGTGCTTGTCGACGATGCGCGAAAAGCGGGGGAGCAGCGCCTTGTACGCCCGCTCGACCCGCCGCGGGGTCTGACCGAACGCTCCCTTGTCGCCGCGGCCCCCGTGGCTGGTCCGGCCGTGGGGAACCGCGGCCTCGATGGCGAGCCTCGTCTCCCGGAGGCTCTCCGGCAGATCCTTCGCGGCGAGGCTGGTCCGAGCCGCCATCATCCCGCAGCCGAGGTCCACGCCGACGGCGGCGGGGATGATCGCCCGCTCGGTCGGGATGACGCTGCCCACCGTGGCCCCGATGCCGACGTGCACGTCGGGCATCACCGCCACGTGCCGAAAGATGAACGGCAGCCCGGCGACGTGCTGAAGCTGGCGGCGCGCGCCCGGGTCGATGTCGAGGCCTTCGGTCCAGGCCTTGATCGGGGCCACACCGGTCTCGATGGTTTCCATCAAGCTGGCCAGCTAACACGAACAGATAGCGGCTTGAAGCGGAAAGTTTCGAAAATCGCCAGCCTGGTTTGGACCCGCTCAGCGAACCCGACGGGCGCGGCCGGGCGCGTACACGAAGCCGAGCCCATAAACCGCCTCGAGGAACGCGAAGTCCCGGCCCGCATCGACCACGGTGACGACCTCCGGGTGCAGCGCGAAGGCGGGCGAGAGCCACCACCGGATCCCGGCCCCTTGGCGAGCGAGCCAGCCGGAGGTGGAATCCCTCTCCAGCAGCACGCCAACCCCCGGTCCAGCGAAGACCGTGATGGCGAGCGCCGGGATCGGGGTCCAGCTCGCGATGGCGGACAGGTCGGCCCCGACGAGCGACGTCCCCGACGAGGCTCCATCGACCGACAGAGAGCCCACGAAGAGCGCGGGGGCCACGGCGACGGCCAGGTGCTCATGGTCCACGAGCCGGACCTTGGCGTCGACCCGGACCTGGGCGACCGACACCTGGGCGCCCATGTCGAACCCCTCCACCACGCCGACCCGGACCCCGGCCGACCCACCAAAGCCCGTCCCCGACCCGTCCCTGTCCTCGACGGCGTAGCCGCTCGGCCCGCCGAGCACCTCGAAGGCGCCCGGGGGCAGGGTTCGCCCGTGGTGAAAGGCGTTGGCCGCGAGGCAGCCGCTCGCCGGCAAGGCGAGCAGGAGGATGAGAGCCCTCACCGGCGGCGAAACGCGAAGCCAGCGCAGAGCAGGAAGAGGAGCAGGCCGGCTTCACCACGCCCGGGAAGACCAGCGCAGCCGCCCGCGGTGACTCCGGACAGGGTCCGCTCGATGAGAGGCCGGTTGTCCTGCACTTCGAGATCCTGCGCGAGCTGCCGCACCCGGGCCGCCGCCGGCATGCTCGCCCGCGTCACCGGGTCGAGATCCACCGGGACCCGCTGTCCGGTCTCCTGGATTCGGATGTACTCGCGCACCACGCCCCCGCCGAAGCCGCACTCGGACACCAGGGTGGCGACATGCTGGTTGCTGACGTCGGGAAGGTCGGCGCGAAACGCGAACTCGGGGTCGATGGTCATCTCATCGGGGGACATCAGGGTGTAAAGCCGGGTTGCGTAGCTCTTGCCGTCGAAGAGGGCCTGGGTGCGCTGCTCCGGCTCGACGATGCGGTCCCACAGCTCCGCCGCGAACGACCGGCTGTCCACCTGTCCGTCGGTCCCGAAGAAGCAGGCGACGCACCGGTCGAACTGCTCGGCGTCGGCGTCGAGGCGCGCGGCGAGCTCGCCCTGGGCGGCGCGACGAAGGATGGGCCCGAGCCCTGGCTTCTGGATGAGCCCCTGGCCGGAGAGCGCGTCGAGCAGCCGCGAGAAGCTCGCCGCCCGCTCGATCCCGGCCCGGTCGTAGCCGCGGGCGGGGAAGATGCGCTCGTCGAACGCACGGGCGCTCCCCGCGAATTCGGTGGTGAACGCGTGGCCCTGGCCCTCGTCGGCGGCCTCGGCCACGATCTCTCGGTAGTTCGCGCCCCGGCGGAGCCAATCGATGCGGGCCAGGTTGAGCTCGACCTCGAAGAAGTTCTCCGGGACCGCCCTTCCCTCGTCGGAAAGAACGGTGACGGTGATGTCCATGTCGTCGACCGCGGCGATCGCGGTGAGCCGGATGGGCACGCAGACCTCGTCCCCTCTCATCGTGACGTGAAGGGGCTGGATGTCTCCGACCTCGTTGTCCTTCCTGAGCTTGAGGGACAACAGCGCGTCGCCCTTCTGCACGTAGGGGACGACCATGCGCATCATCTCGTCGGTCACGCCGTAGCCGTTGTCCACGAGCCACCGGCGCATCGCTTCCGGGTCTTCGCCTTGGATGACCACGCTGTCGTAGGGCCCCACTTCTTTTCGAGCGAGCACGACCACGCCGGAGCGGTCGGACTCGGGGGCGCCGGCGAACGCGGCATCATCCGAATCTCGGAAGCCTCCGCCGCGGCAGACGCCGTCGGTCTCGAAGCGGAGGTCGAAGCGGGGGGCGGTGATTTGGTCGATGACCTGAAAGGCGCTCTGCGGCCCGACCTCGATGCCGATCGGCGCCGACTGCAGGGGGAGCACCCACGCGAAGTCCTCCGCCGGGCCCGCGTATTGGATGTTGATGATCGCATCGACCGTCCCGGCGGCCCGATCCACCGAAAACAGGATCTGCTCCCCGGTCTGCACCACGGGCGCGTTCGGCTCGCAGAACAGCCCGCCGCAGGCCTCGGCTGGGCGAGGAACGAAGGCGGGAAGGAGGAGCAGCGCGGCGAATCGTCTCATTCGTGCATCCCTTAGCACGCCGCGGGCCGTTGAGGCACCGAACGCGATCGGGGCCCGTCCGGGACCGACCTGTCCGATGTTCCGAGTCCGCCCCTCAGAAATTCGAGGCCGAGCGAGGGAGCCGGACTCGGGAGATCGAGCCAGAACGGACGCGCAAACGCCGGCGCGCCCGAACCCCCTGCGCGCAAACCGCCGCTCGGACGCGATCTGATTCGAGCCAGCCGTCGGCCGATCCCGAGTCGGCTCCGATCTGGTCCGGTTCGTGCCTTCTTCGAACTCGTGCTGCAGGCCCATCCCGTCCCCCCTCGCCCCTTCGGCGGCCCGGCCGAGACGGCCCGCTTCCTGCAGGCCGTGGAGACGGTCGAGGAAGCGGCCGCGGTCGCCGACGCCGCCGGCTCGGCGGTGGGGCGGATCGGCGAGAACCTGCTCGAGATGCAGCGCATCGCCGAAGCGGTGGGCGAGGGGACGGTCCCCATCGAAGACCGGGAGACCGAGTGGGCCAAGATCCACCTGCTGGCCGAAAAGGTGGATCGGCTGGCCTCGGCCCCGCTCGGCCGGTCCTTCCCCCCGATCGATGGGACCAAGATCCGCTTCTCGCTCCCCGGCGACCGAGAGGGCCCGCTCGACCTGCACCTGCCGAACCTTCGAGCCCGGGGACCAGGCTCGCTCGCGCTGTTCGAGACGGTGGACGGCCGCTTCGCCTCGGTGGGCCCGGGTGGCCGGGTGCTGGCGGGGGCCGAGGTCGAGCCGGACGGGCCGCTCTTGCCTCTTGGCCGGTACCAGGTCGAGCTCACGTATCTCGCCACCGACGGCTCGGACGTTCGGGTCAGGCTGCTCGGCGCCGACGGGTCCTGCCTCGCCGAGCGCGGCGCCAACCTCTCTGGGTCGCGGGGGGTGGAGGTGGACCTCGGGGTGGGCCTGGCGCTCACCTTGGACCGTGTGCCCCGATCCGCCGAGCCGGAGGTCGGCAGCACGACCGTGCAGGCCCTGAGCTTGAGCCACGAGCGAGGCGAGCGGCTCGCTTCGCTCGAGGGCTGGCTCGCGGACACGGTCCAGAGCCGCGACTACGAGCTCTATGCGCTCTTTCTCGAGGGCCCGCTCGGCACCGTGCGGGACGCCACCGAGCGGCTCGAGCGGTTCGCTTCGGTGGTCGAGGGGCGAGCCTCCGTGCTGCTCGCCCAGCTCGGTCCTGCCCTCGATCGGCGGTTGGTTCTCGAGAGCCTCCGTCCGGGTGCAGCAGGATGGAACGTGTTCGATAGAGGCGCGTTGCTCGACGTGCTGGTGGAGGAGCCCTGACATGCGCGCGGACGTCGGAAAGTTCTACGAATACCATCTGCTCTCGACCGGGGGTTCACCGGATCTTCTGCTCCGGGCCCTCGAGCGAGCGAAAGCCGACCTCGACGCTGGGGACCCGGAGCGGTTCTCCCGGCGGCTCATGCGCCTGCGCCGGGCGCTGCGCCTCGACCTCATCGAGCATCGACCGCTCGTCCGGGCCCTGACCGATGTCTTGATCGAGGCCGCTCATGCCGCCCGAGCCGGCCCAGCCGAAGAGGCATGGTCTACGCTCGCTCCGCTGTACGACGCGGCGGCGGCGGCCCGGCCCTGGGCCCGGTGAGCTCTAGATCTACAAGGGCTCGTCTAGGAGGTTCATTCGGCTTGGCTCACATCGAGACCCGCGCGACAAACCCGCCCGGAGGCGATCCTTGGGCTCGTGGCCGACGACGGGAAGCCTACGCCGCGGCCTCGTCGGCGTCTTCTCGCTCGCCGGTCCAGCCGTAGACCCGAGCCAGGATTCCGGCCCGAATCTCCGGGATCTGCGCTCGGTGCTCCTCGGAGACCTCCGAGTCGCAGGCCGCGAGCGCCCGGCACAGGTCCACCGCCCGGCGCCAGAGCTGGGATAGATGGGCCTCGTCGAGACCAAAGGCGTGGGCATGGGCGAGCTCGACCCGCGTCTCGAGGGTCGCGCGGGCAAACGGGGGAGCGCTCACCCCGGCCACCACCCGCCGCTCGACCGGAGCGAGCTCGCGATCGACCCGCCCCAGCCACCGGGGCAGCCTCGTCCCCCCGCGGTGGCGCCGCAGCAGCTCGATCCATCCCTTGGCCTCCCCGCCGGGAACCGAATCGAACAGGTCGAGGGTGTAGGTCCCGGCTTCGAGGTCCTCGCTGAGCCCAACCGGTTCGGGCAGCGGCGCGCTCGCCCGGCGAGCCTCGATGACGAACCGCTCGAGCTGGGCCCGCTCCCCGTCGTCGAGCGCGTTGAAGGCCACCTCGGTGAAGCTGCCGGAGCGCCCGACCTGGCACCGGGTCACCATCCCAAAGACGGTGAGCGGCGGCTCGAGCATGATGAGCCCGACCTCCACCCGATCTCCCCGCTGGGCCGGAGGAAACTCCCGGATCGACACCCCGGAGGGCCCGAGCTCCGCCGCTTCGAGGAACAGCCTCGAGCCGAGAAAGCTGACGTCGACCACCTCGGTGTACGGCGCCCGGGGCGCGTAGCGGGTCCCGATCCCGGTCAGCTCAGCGATCGCCTCGAAGATGCGGGCTGGACTCGCGGCCGAGGCGAGCGCGGTCGCGCCCAAGGAGAACAGCTCGCCCCGGCGATCCCACCCGTCTGGCTCGAGCAGCACCACCACCGGGACCCTCGACAGGAGCGAGCGCCCCCGCTCGAAGAGCGCGGCGACGAGGTGCTCCCTCGTGACGAGGACGCGAGGACGGCGCCGCTCGAGGGCAGCGAGCGCCTCCTCCACCGTCAGGGCCCAGCCGAGGTCGAGGTCCCGGCGGAGGAGCAGCTCGCGGCCCGCCGCGCCGGCGTCGGTGAGGACGAGGATCGAAATGGGATTCATGCGGCCTCAGGGGTGACCATCGACCCAGTGTGGTTGATCTTGAGCCGGTGTCCGTCCCCTACGTCGGCCGCTTCGCCCCGAGCCCCACCGGGCCCATGCACCTCGGCGTGGCCCGCACCGCGATCGCGGCTTGGCTCGACGCCCGAGCCCACGGAGGCCGGATCGCGATGCGGATCGAAGACATCGACCGCCCCCGCGTGGTCGAGGGCTCAGAAGAGGCGCTGCTTCATGACCTCGGGTGGCTCGGCCTCGACTTCGACGGACCGATCCTGCGCCAGAGCGAGCGCGAGGAGGCCTACGAGGCCGCGCTCCTTCGGCTCGATCGCTTGGGCCGGACGTACCCCTGCACCTGCTCCCGCCGTGAGATCCGCGAAGCCTCGGCCCCCCATGGCGACGAGGAGCCTCGTTACCCTGGGACGTGCCGGTACGGCGCGACCCGGCCCGAGCGCCGGGCCTCGATCCGCCTCCGCACCGAGCCGGAGGACCGGGTGCCCCACCAGGATCGACGGCTCGGTCCGCTCGACCAGGACGTGCACGCCGAGGTGGGCGACTTCGTGCTCCGCCGCTCCGACCGGCTGTGGGCCTACCAGCTCGCGGTCGTGGTCGATGACCTCCACCAGGGCGTCACCTGCGTGGTCCGCGGCGAAGATCTCGCCCGCTCGACCCCTCGTCAACTCCTCCTGCGCAAGCTGCTCGACCCGGAGGCGCCCGTGCTCGAAAGCCTGCACGTCCCGATGATGCGCGGACCGGATGGGCGGCGGCTCGCGAAGCGGTCCGGGAGCGCCTCGGTCGCCGCGCTCGCACGGTCCGGCGTCTCCCCGAAGGAGGTCGTGGGCCAGCTCGCCCGAGGTCTCGGGCTGCCCGCGGAGCCGACGTGGCCGGAGGATCTCGTGCCGGCCTGGGCCGCGCTATCGGTCCAGACCGAGGGACGCTAGCGGGATCTGACCGGCGGTGAGGCGACCGAACGCGGCCCGAAGGGCACCGACGACCGGCCCGGGACGGCCGTCACCAACCGGCGCCCCGTCCACCCGCACGACGGGGACGATCTCTCGGATCGACGACGTGATGCACGCCTCGTCGGCTTCTTGGAACAGGGAGGCGGTGAACGGGAGCTCGAGGACCCGGCGGCCCTCGGCCCGAGCGAGCCCGATCAAGGCCCTGCGGGTGATGCCGCCGAGGATCCCCACGTCGAGCGGTGGGGTGAGAAGCACCCCCCCGACCACGGCGAAGACATTGGAAGATGCGCCTTCGGTGACCCGACCGGCCCCGTCGAGCAGGATCGCCTCGTAGGCGCCGAGGCGGCGGGCTTCGGCGGTCGCGAGCACCGAGTTGAGATAGTTTCCGGTCTTGGCCTCGGGGTCGATGGCGTCTTTGTGGTTCTTCTTCACCGAGACGACCGCGACCGCGGCCCCGCCGGCGTACAGCTCCGGAGGCGGCGGCTCGACCGGCTGGGCGAGGACGAGCCACACCGGTTGGTCCGCGAGGCCAGGGTCGAGCCCGATCCGGCCCCGTCCGCGGGTGACGACGACGCGCAGATAGGAAGCCTCGTTGCCGCTCTCCTCGTGGGCTGCGTGGACCTCTTCGGCGAGCCGGGAGAAGGGGACCGGGAGCACCATGCCGATGCGCTCGGCCGAGCGGTGGAGCCGGCTGAGGTGGGCATCGAGCGCAAACGGCACCCCTCCGTAGGTCCGGAGCACCTCGTAGACCGAGTCCCCGTACAGAAAACCGCGGTCGAAGATCGAGACGGAGGCGGCGCTCGGATCCACGGCGGCCCCGTTCATGCGTACGGCGATGCCCACCGGCCGGTTGTGGCCCCACCGGCGCCGGCGATCAACCGGGGGGGTAGAAGCGAACCTGGGCGCTGAGCGCGAGCCCGGTGGCCAGCGGCGGCGCGGCCTCGACCTCTCCTCGGCCGCTGTCCTCCCTCGCGAGGTGCGCAGCGGCGCCCACCTCGAAGACGAGCGCCACCCGCCCCGTACGAAAGCGGTCGCCCGAGAACAGCTCGACGCCGAGACCGCCATGCACGCCGGGTGCAAAACCGGCGCTCGACCGGTCGGAGCTCGGAACGACCGCGCTCGGCCCGAGCCCGATGAAGAGCCGGTGGGGGCCGTCCGCCACCGAGAGACCGAACTCGGCCCGAAGGCGCCCGTGAAAGAACGGAGACCAGGCCCCGGCCTGCTCCGGCCCAAGCCCCGCTCGGGTGAGCCAACCCAAACCGCCGGCCGCGGACAGAGCGAAGCGGTCGTCGAGCCACCGCGGCCCGCGCAGCTCGATGGCGACTCCGAACGTCTCTCCCTGCCGTTCGAGTCCAGCTCCGAGCGACCAACCCTGCGGCGGCTCCCGGGCCCGATCGATGCGGGGATCGAACGGGGGCGCCGCGGCGAGGGCCAGCGAGAGCGTCAGCCCGAGGCCCACAGCAGCACCACCGCGACCCCGAGCGCGAACACGAGCGCGTAGGACTGCACGTTGCCGGTTTGGAGCCGGGACAGGATTCGACCCGCTCCCAGCGCCAGGTACCCCGGACCCTGGACGCCGGCCCGATCGATGATCCAAGGGTCTACCACGACCGCGAGCAGCGACGACAACACCCGGAGCGGCCCGACCAAAGCGATCTGGACGAGCTCATCGACGAACCACCGGCCGTAGACCAGGGTGTGGGCGAGCCGCCCGACCCCTCGGGCGGTCAGCCGGGCCAGCATCTCCGACGGTCCGCGCCGGTACAGCGCGAAAGCGAAGCCGGCCGCCACCAGGGACACGGCGGACACCGCGGCGGTGAGCATCAGCTCCGTCCCAGCGGACAAAGTCAGCGCTCTGCCCCCCGTCACCGGCTCGAGCCGGTGCACGAACCACTCTGCCGCCGGGTGACCGGGGAGCACGTCGGCGATGAGATGGGGAATGGAGATCCACCCCCCGATGACCGAGAGAAACGCGAGCACCACCAGCGGGACCTTCATGGAGAGACCCGGGGGATGCACCGACCCAGGGGTTCCGTCGGGGTCGCAGAACCGAAACGGACCCAGGAAAGCGAGGGCGAACAGCCGGGTCATGTAGAAGGCGGTGAGCCCGGCCGCGCCGAGGCCGAGCAGCCACCAACCTACCCCGGCCTGAAACGCGTGGGCCAAGATGGCGTCCTTCGAGAAGAACCCGGAGAACAGTGGCGCCCCGATGATGGCGAGCGTCGCGAGCGCGAAGGTCGCGCTCACCACGGGGAGCCGGCGCAGCAGGTCACCCATGCGGCGAAGGTCCTGCTCGCCGTGCAGCGCGTGGATGACCGCGCCCGCGCCCAAAAAGAGGCACGCCTTGAAGAAGGCGTGGGTCACGACGTGAAACATCGCGACCCCGTAGGCCCCGAGCCCCGCCGCGAGGAACATGTATCCGAGCTGCGAGACCGTAGAATACGCGAGCACCCGCTTGATGTCGTGCTGCGCGAGCCCGACGGTGGCCGCGAACAGCGCGGTTGTCCCCCCGACCGCCGCCACGACGTAGCCAGCCTCCGGCGCGAGGTCGAAGGCGGGCCCGAGCCGGGCCACGAGGTAGACGCCCGAAGTCACCATGGTCGCGGCGTGTATCAGCGCCGAGACCGGGGTCGGTCCGGCCATGGCGTCGGGCAGCCAGATGTGCAGGGGAAGTTGCGCCGATTTCCCGCAGGCCCCGAGGAAGACGAGCAGGCACGCGGCGGTCAGCCCGCCGAGCTCCGGCGCCTGATAATCACGGAGGACCCCGGTCAGCTCGAGGTAGTCCACGGTGCCGAAGAGGTCGAAGAACAGGAAGGTCCCGAGCAGGAACCCGGCGTCGCCCACCCGGTTGACGATGAAAGCCTTCTTGCCGGCGATCGCCTTGTCGGTGTCGGTGAACCAAAAGCCGATGAGGAGATAGGAGGCGAGGCCCACCCCTTCCCAACCGATGAAGGTGACTGGGAGCGAGGCGCCGAGGACCAGCACCGACATCGCCCCGACGAACAGGTTCAAGTACGCGAAGTACCGGGCGTGGCCCGGGTCGTCTTCCATGTACTCGGTGGAGTAGACGTGGATGAGCGCGCCGACCCCTGTCACCACGAGCAGGAGGCTCGCGGTGAGGGCGTCGAAGCGAAAACCGAGCGGGATGTCGACCGAACCCGCGGCCATCCACGTCCACGGCTCCGCCTCGAGCGGCACCCCCGCTCGGACGAACGCCGCCGTGGCGAGCACGGTGAGGACAAACGCGCCGGCCGCGGCCCCGACCGCGACCGCGGACACCGCCCGGCGGGGCCACCGCCCTCCGAACAGACCGAGCGTGACCGCGCCAAGGAGCGGCAGGAGCGCGATCCCCGGCAACCAGAAGAGAGGCGCGGTCTGCATGGGCCGGCGGCACCGTAGGTTTCGACCGTACCTCGGTCAAGCCGCCCCGAGGGGGCAGCCCTCGGTGGGCAAGAAGCTCGAGTGTTCCAGTTCGATGCGCTTCGGGCCGACCGGCGTCGTGTAGGCAAATGTCGGTAGTCGTCTGCCGGATGGGCACGGCATGGCGACGGGGTGAAATTCCTCTCGATGGCGCGTCGCGGTCTCCTTCTTTTCGGCTGGCTCGCCGCGCTCGCCGGCTGCGGCGCCGACCCGATGGCGGGCCGGGAGTGCCGAACCAACCAGGACTGCGGGTTCGAACAGCAGTGCGTAGGCGGCCGGTGCCTCGGAAGGGCCGCCGGCTGCACGAGCGACCTCGCCTGCGGCGCCGGCGAGGCCTGCGACCTCTCGAGCGGATTGTGCGTGCGCTTCGCCCCGCTCGCCTGCGCCGAAGACGAGGACTGCCCGCCCCCACAGCGGTGCGGCCGGCTGTCCGGGATCTGCGAAGACCCGGCGCAGGAGGAGCCGGCGGACCCGGAAGACCCTCCGGGCCCGGAGTGCGCCTCCGACCTCGGCTGCAGCGCCCCGGAGCGGGTGTGCGAAGCCGGCCGCTGCGTGCCCGGCTGCGGCCGCCTCGAGAGCCCGATCCGCTGCGGCGAGGACGAAATCTGCGGCTCCGAAGGCCGCTGCGTCCCGGGAGCGGCGACCTGCGCGGTGGATCGCGACTGTGGACCACCCGACCTCGTCTGCGACGCCGGGCGCTGCAGGCCCGGGTGCCTGACCACGGGGTGTCCGAGCGATCGGTCCTGCGACCCGGGCACCGGGCGCTGCGTGGCCCCGGCCTGCACCGATGACGCCGACTGCGGGCCGCCCCAGTCGATCTGCGAGGGCGGCGGGTGCGTGCCCGGCTGCACCGCTTCGAGCTGCCCATCAGGACAGGTTTGCGGCGCCGGCGGCCGGTGCGAGCCCGCCCCGGGGCCGAGCCCAGGCCCGGTCCCGGGGCCGATATCGAACCCACCCTGCACGCGGACCGCGGACTGCGGATCCGGGACCTGCTTCGACTTTGGCGACGGCATCGGCTCGGTCTGCGCCGACAGCTGCGCCGGCGGCGCCGACTGCCCCCGGGGCAGCGCCTGCGTTGGGTTTGCGGGGGCCAAGGCCTGCCTCGACGCTCGCTTCTTCACCGGAGCGACCTTCACCGCCGACGCCGGAGCCGCCTGCACCGGCCCTGGGGACTGCCGCTCCGGGTACTGCCCGGGCGCCCGGCAGTGCGTGGAGCTGTGCGACCGGGACGGCGACTGCCCCGGCGGCACCTGCCGCTGGTCGGAGGTCGATCGAAACCAATTCGCCGCCGTCTGCGGCGGGGTCGGGGGCAGCCTGCCCGGCGGCAGCCGCTGCTCCTTCGACGTCCAGTGCCGCAGCGGCGTCTGCTATGCGCCCGGCTTCTGCGGAGAGTTGTGCGGCTCGAGCGCCGACTGCGGTCCGGCCGAGGTCTGCACCCCCGTGGACTACTCCGCGTGCGTCGCCGGCTTTGTGAGCTGTCAGCGGTGGCAGGTGAACCTGGTCACGGCGTGCGTGCAGGCGACGCCGGGTAGCCTGGGTCCGGGCCGGATCGGGAGCCCGTGCACGGGCAGCATCCAATGCCGGGACGGCATCTGCGACACTCGGTACGGGGTATGCACCGGGGCGTGCAGCCGCGACGGCGACTGCCCGGCGCCGATGCGATGCGGCCTCGCCCCTTACGGCAACCTCGGGGCCCAAACCCTCTATTTCAATGCGTGCCTGCTCCCGTAGAATGGGGACGATGCAACCGATCCTGACCGTCCACGCGGCGGAGGCGCCGACCCTGGTCGACCGGCTGGACCTCTCTGCGCTCGAAGCCGGCCGCACCCACCGGCTCGCGGTCCACTTGGTGGACGACGCCGCCTCTCGGCCGATCCGCGCCCCTACGCTCGTGCTCGTGGGCCACCGCTCGGGTCCGGTGGTGGGATTGACGGCGGCCCTGCACGGCAACGAGCTGAACGGGATCCCCACGATCCATGGGCTCTTCGCTCGGGTGGCGCCCGAGGAGCTGGCCGGAACGCTCGTCGGGGTCACCATCGCCAACGTGCCCGGATATCTGCGTCACCAAAGGGGATACACCGATGGCGCCGACCTCAACCGGATCATGCCTGGGCATCCCTTCGGTTCGGAGAGCCAGATCTACGCCCACCGCCTGCTCGAGCGGATCCTCGACCGCGCCGACGTGCTCATCGACCTGCACACCGCCTCCTTTGGCCGGGTGAACTGTCTGTACGTTCGGGCCAACCTCGACGATCCGGCCTCGGCCGCGCTCGCCCGGTCGATCGGGGCCGAGGTGATCGTCCACAACCCGGCCGGGGACGGCACGCTCCGGGGCGCGATGGCCGACCGGGGCGCGCCCGCGATCACGGTCGAGATCGGCGACCCCCAGGTCATCGAGCGCGGAATCGTGCGCACCTCCCGGATCGGGATCCGAGATGCCCTCGAGCAGCTCGGCATGCTGCCCGAGGACGAAGAGCGAACCCCCAAGCAAGCCCTCGAGTGCAGACAGAGCGCCTGGCTGTACACCGACGCCGGCGGCCTGTTACATGTGCTGCCTTCCGTCGGGGAACGGGTGGCGGACGGGCAGCTGGTGGCCCGGCTCCACGACCCGTGGGGTCAGCTGCTGCGCAGCTACCACAGCCCGGCGACCGGGGTCGTGATCGGCAAGAGCACGAACCCAGTGTGCCGAAGCGGCTCGCGCATCCTCCACCTCGGGGTGACCAACTAGATGACCCTGGCTTGAATGTCGATCCGGTCATGAAGCTCCCTGGAGGGGCC
>DAIQNR010000015.1:41936-80699 GCA_036788295.1 Myxococcota bacterium | reverse complement strand
GGCCAGTTGCAGTCCCAAGTGCTGAAGTGTTCGAGCTCCACTCGCCAAAATTGGTCGCCGGCCTGGTACCGGCCGGCGATCGATCGCCGCTCGTCTTCTCCGATCCGCAGCTCAGCGTAGCGCTCCATCCCATCGGGCAACCCGTCGCCATCGGTATCGAGCGCGGCCACGCCCCCTTCGACCGAGACCACCTCGATGACCGCCCCGTCCGGTTCGGCGCGCCACCTCGCGGCCCGCCAATCGTAGAAGCCGACCGGAACGGCGATCCCGGCGGGGAAGCCGAGAAAGTTGTCGACGTAGAGCAGTGCGGGCTCGGAGAGCACGACCTCGCGAGCAGGACCTGCCTCCTCCGCAGTGATTTCGATCGCGTAGGTGTACCCGCTGGTCGGCGGGAGCTCGGCCGGCATCGCCACCTCACCGTCGGGGCCGACCGTGTACTCGGTCAGCCGGAGGCTGAGGGCCGGCAGCGGCGTGCGCGTCCCGTCTTCGCCCACCGCGAAGGCGGCCGTGCCCGGACGAAAGCCAAGGCGGGCCTGCCGAGAGCCATCCGCGTCCTCTTCGATCGGACCGTCCACCCACGCCAGGTTCCGCAGGCCGTCGAGCTGAACGGCCCCGGACACGGGCCTCTGTGGCACCAGCGCGACCGGCGGCACCCGCTGGTGCCGCCGCCACGACGGACGCACCTCTCGCTGCGCGGGCAAGTGGCTCGGGTGCTCGAAGCGCACCACCGTCCGCTCTCCGCCGTTGACGGCCAGGAAGTATCTCCCTGCTTCGTCGGTGTAGGTGTAACCAAGCTCCGATTGGTTTTCGATGCTCACCCGGACGGCCGCGAGCGCGCCGCCTCCGCGGACCGTGACCGTCCCGGTCAGCACCGCCATCCGGACCGGCTCGATCACGCCAGGCGCCACCCCCCGCTGCGGCGCCTCGGGCCCCTCGAACAGGAAACGGTACCCATTTTCGATCGTCGTGGGGCGATCCCGGGGCAGGGGCGGAGGACCGGCTGGCGGCATCGAGTTTTCGACCACCTCGACCGAAAACCGCTGCTCGTCCCGGCCGCCGCGACCGTCGTCCACCGCGATGCCAAACCCGACGGCGGATGGAGGAGGGACTTCGGGCGCCTCCCAGACGAGCGTCGCGCCCTCGAGCGACGCGCCGGCCGGAGCCTCGAGCAGCGAGAACCGCAGTGGGTCCGCGTCGGGATCTTCGGCGCGGGCTTCGTACCGAAGAATGGCGCCCGCCATCACCCGATCCGGAGGAACCGACACGAAGCGAGGCGCCTCATTGCCTCCCCCATCGGCCCCAACGTCCACGCCAGGGCCCGTAGACGACGGCGAAGAGTCCCCGCACCCAAAACCGGCAGCAAATGCGCCCACCAGCAGAAAGAAGGTCGAACCACGATGAAGGACGGACATGGGCACTTGCCCGGCAGGTTGGCCGACTCGCCGCAGCGCCTCCATCGGTTGCTCGGCCGACAGCGCTCGGCTTCTGCCTCCGAGCCTCGAGTTCAAGCGCGACCGGTGACCAGCAGGTCCGGGCCGAGCCGCTCCACTTCGACGTCCCGGAGGACGAGCGCGTCCGCGAGGGCAACCGCGCCTCTGCCGGCGAGCGCCGGCGCGGCGTCCACTCCACCGATGAGCATCGGCGCGACGAACCAGGCGACCCTGTCCACGAGGCCAGCGTCGAGAAAGGATCCGGCGACCTGGGCGCCTCCCTCCACGAGCACGGTGAGGAGGCCGCGGGAAAACAGCCGGCCGAGCACCTCGCCGAGGTCGAGCCGCCCGTCGCCGTCCGCCGAAGCGCTCTCGACGTCGACGCCGGCCGCCTCGAGCCTTCGGATGGCGTCTTCGGGCGCGCCCGGACCGGCGAAGACCACCGTCGGGACCTCGTGCGCGGTCTTTACGAGGCGGCGGTCCAGCGAGACGCGGGCCCGGCCGTCGAGCACCACCCGCACCGGGTCGGGGCAACCGGGGGTCCGCGCGGTGAGCGACGGGTCGTCCGCCCGCACCGTCCCCGCCCCGACGAGGATCGCGTCGACCTCGCCCCGGAGCGCCCGGCCCCGGGCCCGGGCCTGCTCCCCGGTGATCCACTGGCTCTCCCCGGTGCGGGTCGCGATGCGGCCGTCGAGGCTGGTCGCGAGCTTCAGCAGCACGTCGGGTCGGCCCTGTGCCCTGGCCCGGCGCCACGGTCCGAGCATCCGCTCGGCCGCCTCGGCGCCCCCGCCGACCTGGACCTCGGCCCCAGCCGCCCTCAGCCGGGCGATCCCGGCCCCGCCGAGCGCCGGGTCGAGCAGCGCCACCCGAACCACCGGGTGGACGAGGGTGGGTTCCGCCGGCTCTTCGAGCAAGAACAGCTCCGGGCCCAAGATGAGCGGAGGATGACCGCCGGCGGCGAGGATGCGGGGCCCGTCGTGCACCACCGCCGCCGACGGAGGCCGACCGGGGGCCCTCCCCCGTCGAGCCGCGTCGAGCGCCGCCGCCAAAACCGGCGGCGGAGGCTCAGCCTCGACCGCCACTCTGAATCGCCGGCCGGCGAGAGCGCTTGGACAGCAGCGCGTTCAGTTCGTCGGCAAACTCAGCCAGGTCTGCAAAGTCTCGGAACACGGAGGCGTAGCGAATGTAGGCCACGTCGTCGAGCTCGGCGAGGCGGAGCAAGACCTCTTCGCCGATGAGTCTCGACGGGACCTCCTTCTCCCCGGTCTCCTGCAGCTGCTTTTCGATGTCGTCCACCAGGCGCTCGAGGGAGAGCACCGGGATCGGCCGCTTCTCCCCGGCGAGCCGGAGCCCGGCCATGACCTTGTCCCGGTCGAACGGCTCGCGGCGCCCGTCGCTCTTCACCACCGCGGGCAGGACCTCCTCCACCCGCTCGTACGACGTGAAGCGGCGCCCGCACGCCGCGCACTCCCGGCGCCGCCGGATCGCCTCGCCCTCCTTCGACAGGCGGGAGTCGATGACCCGGTTCTCCGGGTGGGCGCAGTAGGGACACTTCATGGGGAACCCCTCCCCCGAAGCATCCCCCAAACCCCAAAAAACGCAAGCAGTTGTGGACCGGCCCTCGCTTCGCTACGACCGGTGGGGGGCGGGAAGCACCGCCGACGGGCCCGGTCTGGACGTGCGTTTCAGGTCTTGCTACGCCCCGCCCGTGTTTTCACCAGAAAGCCTTCGTCGGGACGTCGAGAGCATCTGCTTTGCCGATGGCCGCACCGTCGGCAGCCAGGGCCACGCCGACGCGGAGGCCACTCTGCTGCGTAGGCTGAAGGAGATCGGCTGCGCGCCCTACCGGGGGGACTCGATCGCGATGCCCTTTTCGACCGGGGGCACCGGCTTCGTGAACCTCGTCGGCCGGATCCCGGGCCGAAAGGGCGAAGGCAAGGCTCCGCTCCTCATCGGGGCCCACTACGACAGCGTCATCGCTGCGCCGTGCGCGGATGACAACGCGGCCGCGGTGGCGATCTCCCTCGCCGTGGCGGAGGTCGCGGCGAAGGAGCGCTGCTTCGAGCGCGACCTGGTGGTGGCCCTGTTCGACTCGGAGGAGCCTCCGTACTTTCAGACCGAGAGCATGGGAAGCAACCACTTCGCGTCCCACCAGATGAGGCCGGAGGGCATGCACGGCGTGGTGATCCTCGATCTCGTCGGCCACGACGTCCCGGGGCTCCCTGGGCTCGAGAGCCTGGTGTTCGTGATGGGAGCGGAGAGCCACGCCGATCTACGCCGGGTCCTTTGCCACGCCCCGCCTCCGCCGAACCTTCGGGTCCTGCCTACGCTCAACGCCTATGTCGGGGACATGAGCGACCACGGCGCCTTTCGCAAGCGCGGTGTCCCGTATCTGTTTTTGAGCTGCGGGCATTGGGAGCACTACCATATGCCGAGCGACACCCCGGACCGCCTGAACTACGAGAAGATGGCCGGCATCGTGCGGTTGAACCTGAACTTTCTCGAAGGCATGGACAGCGAGCCTCTGACTCGATCCCATTCGGAGGAGACCACCTGCGAGACGCTCGACCTCGAGATCGAGGCCATGCGGGAGGCGTTTGGCCCGGTGCTGCCGAGCCTGCTCGGGATGGCGGGGCTTCGGCAGCTCGAGACCAGAGAGGACATGAACGGGCTGGTGGTCGCCCTTCGGTCGGGGCTCGGGCTTTGAACCCAGCCAAGAAGAGGCTTGGCCCCTCGAGCTTGGTTCAAGCGGCGCGGCCCGGGTACAGCGGATGGCTCGAAGCCAGCTCCCGGACTTCGCCCCGCACCTGGCGGAGCGCGGCCTCGTCGCCGGCGCTCGACAGGGCCCGGTCGATGAGATCGGCGGTGCTGCGCATCGCCGCCTCGTCGAAGCCCCGGGTCGTCACCGCCGGGGTTCCGAGCCGAATGCCAGAGGTGACGAACGGCGACTCGGTGTCCTGAGGGATCATGTTCTTGTTCACGGTGATGTCGGCCTGCCCGAGCACCGCTTCGGCGTCCTTGCCGGACATGCCCTTCGACTTCTTCACGTCGAGCAGCACCAGGTGGTTGTCCGTTCCCCCGGACACGAGCGTGTAGCCCCGCTCGAGGAACGCTTCGGCGAGCGCCTTCGCGTTCCTCCTCACCTGCTTCTGGTAGGTCACGAACCCAGGCTGAAGCGCTTCGTGAAAACCCACCGCCTTGCCGGCGATGACATGCATGAGCGGGCCGCCCTGCATGCCCGGGAACACCCGGGAGTTCAACGCCTTCGCGTGGGCCTCCTTCATCATCACCACGCCGCCGCGGGGGCCGCGCAGCGTCTTGTGGGTCGTGGTGGTCACGTAGTCGGCGTGCGGCACCGGGGACGGGTGCTCGCCGGCGGCGATGAGGCCGGCGATGTGGGCGACATCGGTGAGCAGGCGCGCGCCCGCCGCCCGGGCCATGGCCCCCAGCCGCTCGAAGTCGATGATCCGGGGGTACGCGGAGGCCCCGGCGATGAGCAGCTTCGGGCGGTGCTCCTTCAGGAGCGCCTCCACCTGATCGTAGTCGATGAGGTGGGTGTCCGGATGAACCCCGTATGGGATCGGCCGATAGATGCGCCCGGAGAAGTTGACCGAGGCGCCGTGGGTCAAATGGCCGCCGTCGTTGAGGCTCATGGCGACGAAAGAGTCGCCGGGCTCGAGGGTCGCGAAGAACACGGCCATGTTGGCCGACGCGCCAGAGTGGGGCTGGACGTTCGCGGCCTCGCACCCAAACAGCTTCTTGAGGCGCTCGATGGCGAGGACCTCGACCTTGTCCACCTCTTCGCAGCCGCCGTAGTAGCGCTTGCCCGGGAGCCCTTCGGCGTACTTGTTGGTGAGCGGGGAGCCCACAGCCTCCATGACCGCCTCGGACACGAAATTCTCGCTGGCGATGAGCTCGAGTCCGTGCTCCTGGCGCGCGGTCTCAGCGGCGATGAGGGCGTGCACCTCGGGGTCGGTGGTGGCGAGCGCGTCGAGCATGGGCCTTCCTTGCCCGCGGCGTACCCCCCGGATCAAGGCTCGCCGTGCGGCAGACCGCCCTCCGCGCTACCGTGGCGGCATGTGGACATGGGCCGCGCTGCTCTTGGTTGCCGATCCGGGGTGGGTGGACGCCCACGTCCACATCGCGCCCTCCGAGCTCGACCGAGCGGTCCGGCTCTTTGACCGGGTCGGCGTAGACTGGGCGTTGAACCTATCCGGCGGGTGGCCGGGCGGGGTCTTCGAGCGGCAGTGGACGGCGGCCCGAGAGAGCGGCCGGGTGGTGCTCGCCGCGAATCTGCCCTGGCGGGCGGCCCGGCACCCTCGGTTCCCGGAGGCGGCGGTCGCGCTGCTCGAGGCGGCGGCGGCGCAGGGGGCCCGGGCCCTCAAGATCGAAAAGGCGCTCGGGCTCGGCGTGGTCGGCCCCAGCGGCGCTCGCTGGCCGGTGGACGCCCCCGCGCTCGACCCGGTGTGGCGGGCCGCCGGCCGCCTCGGTCTGCCCGTGGTCATCCACACCGGCGACCCGAAGGCGTTCTTCGAGCCGCCGGGCCCCGAAAACGAGCGCTGGGAGGAGCTCGCGGCGCACCCGTCGTGGAGCTACCACGGCGATCCCGAGATCCCCTCGTTCGCGGAGCTGCTCGGCGAGCACGAGCGGCTGATCGCCCGCCATCCGGAGACGGTGTTCGTCTCGGTGCATTTCGGGAACCACGCGGAAGATCCGTGGGCGGTGGCGGAGTGGCTCGACCGATATCCGAACCTGTACGTGGACCTCGCCGCCCGCATCGTCGAGCTCGGCCGGCACGACCCGTCCCGGCTCGGGGCGCTGTTTCGCCGCCACGCCGGGCGCATCGTCTTTGGGACCGACCTCGGCCTGTGGCCGGGCGGGATCATGCTCGGATCCACCGGGGCGACGCCCGACACCGACGAAGACGCCCCCGCTTACTACGAGGCCCACGACCGGTGGCTCACGACCGCCGACGTGCTGCCGAGCCCAGTGCCGATCCAGGGGCGGTGGGACATCTTCGGGCTGGCGCTACCGCCCGAGGTCCTCACCCGGATCGTGCGCACGAACGCGGAGATGTTGTTTGGACCTCCGCCGGCCGGGGCGAAGGCGGCGCGCGAGCACCCGCCGTTCTTCCGGGACCCGGAATGACTTCCGGGACCCGGAGTGACTTCCGGGACCCGGAGTGACCGGGCCCGGTCCCGCCGTCCTGCTCGCTCCGTCAGCGGCGAAGCCGGGCAAAGAGCCCGCTGACCGCCTCGCCGACGTCGGCCTGCAGCCGGTCCACCGACGTGCTCTCGATCTCCGTTCGGCCGACGACCGCGCCCCCCTCCCCGTCCACCAGGCTCAGGGAGAGGACAAAGAGCGACTCGAGCCGCGCGAGCCGACCCGAGACCATGTACCGAGCCGACATCGCCTTGCTGACCGGGCCGAAGCAGGCGTCGCCTTCAGCGCACCCGTCGAGCGCCGCGGTGAGCGCGGCGAGCTCGAGCATCGCCCGCAGGTCCTCTCCGCACAGCGCCGACACCCCGCGGGTCCGGGCGACCGCGTCGCAAACCGCGCCCGACATCGCCGCCGCTGCCCCGGCTTCCACCCCGACCGGGGCCACATCCTTCACGAGCACCCGGGCCGGCTCGGCCGACCAGGCCGGCTGGGCGAGGACACAAACGGCAACGGCGAGCGCGGTGCGCATGGTCCCGAGAGTAGCGCCCGAGCCGGGCCGCGTCGTCAATCCGGTGTCAATAGGTGCCCGCGACCGCGAGCCCGCCCCCCGAAGGACCGGCGTAGGGCCCGGCGAACAGCCGACCCGCCGCGCTGGGACCGCCTTCGGCGAAAAACGCGATCCCGGCCGCGGCGAGCAGCGACAGCCCCACCCCGAGGGCGACGTTCGTGCGGGTGGCTCGGTCGAACCCCTCCTGGCACGCCGGGGCGAGCGGCCCGGTCCCAGGGGTGCAGGACAGGTTGAGACGAGCGACCTCCGCCTCCTGGGCCTGGACCTCGAGGCCCAGCACCGGGACCACCACGCCCAGGGTGAGCGCCGCCGCCCCACCGAGCCACCAAAAGTGGGTGAGCTCGGGCGACGGCGGCTCTTCGACCCGGATCTCGACGGGCACCGGGTGGTTCGGGACCACGACCGTGCGGCCGCGGCGAGCGGTGCCCGACCAGACGACCGGGATCGAACCGGGTTGGCGGATCTCGAGCGCGTGCGGTCCCGCGCCCACGTCTTCGAGCGCCTCCGGCGGGACCGGGCGGCCGTCGAGCCACAGCTCGGCCTCCGGAGGGGCAGGCGGGGAGAGCGACAGCGCGGCGGGGGGCGGGGGGCGAGCCGCCCCGAGCGCCCGCGCGAGGTGCCAGCGCAACTCGGGGATGCTGTCCTCGTCCACCGGATGCACGGTCGCCGCATAAGGTATGGCGGCTTCCCGGTCCGCGACCACGATCTCGAGCGCCTCGCCGTCCACCCGGACGGCGAGCACCCGGGCCTCGAGGCTCCCGGCGAGCCCAGCGAGGCAGGGCCCATCGAGCGTCGCGCAGCCGGCGGCGATGGTGAGCCCGCCGAGGTCGAGCGCCGGCCGCGGCAGCAGCGCGTGGTCGTCGAGCACCGCCGCGGCCTCGGTCCGAAGCCCGATCTCGAGCGATTCGACCACATGAGCGGGCAGCGACCGATGCTCGAGCGGCAGGAGCAACACCTTGCCCGGCGGCTGGCCGAGGACGAGCAGCGACAGGAGGAGCGAGGTCAACCCCGACCCCCGACGAGGCGGACCGGCTCGGTTCGGACCAGCTCGTCCGACCCCAGGCGGTCGAGCACGTACCGAAACACCTCCTCCACGAAGTCGGACCTCGGGCCTTCGACCGTGATCTTCACCCGGTGATCGAGGTCGAGCTCGAACCGGGGGTAGCTGCCGACCTCGACCGCAGGATGGATCTGGTCGGCGGCGGCGAGCAGCTCGGCGACCGCCTCCTCCTCCACGGCCAAAAACAGCTCCGCGAGGTACACGGGGCGCCCCCGCAGATGGGGCTCGATGGCCGGGAACTTCGCTCGGAGCAGCCGCGGCACCCCGGGGAGCACGAAGATGTTCCGGACTCGGACCACCGGGATCGGGCTGCCGTCGGAAACCAGGAGCTCCGCACCGGTCGGGAGCTTCGCGATGCGGTGGTGGGCGGGGGTCATTCGCTCCCGGTAGTGGGCCTCGAGCAGGGACAAGAGCTTCGGGTGGGTCTCGAGGGGCACGCCGAGGGCCTCGGCCACCGCCGGCATGGTGACGTCGTCGTGGGTGCCGCCCACGCCGCCGGCGGTGAAGAGGTGATCGAAGCGGCGGGCCATGTCCGCCACCTCGGCCGCGACCGCCGGGATCTCGTCGCGGACGTAGACCACCCGCTCGAGCCGCACCCCCGCCGATCGCAGCGCCCCGATGAGGAACCGAGCGTTGGCCTCCTCGACCTTCCCACTCAGGACCTCGTTTCCGATCACCAGGATCCCCGCGGTGTCCACCCCGCGATGGTACCGCAAGTTTGGGTTCACCGCCCCCAAGTATCCGGGGGTTCCTCTGCCTCGGGCTCGGGGCCTGCGGGCCTCGCGCCGGCGACGAGCTCGTAGCGAAGGAGGCTCTGCTCGGTCTGGGGCACGTCGCCGCGCCCCGAGATCTCGGCCACGGTCGCCACCTTCACCAGCCCCACGCCCCGGGCCCAGGTGAACCGCACCCGCAGGCTGACCTCGCTGTCCCGGCGAAGCCGGGACTCGATCACGACGCAGTCGGGGAACTTGCCCGCCCGGACCTCGCAAGCGTCGCCCACCGACTTCACCTCGTAGCGCTCGACCGCGCTCGCGCTGACCACCGATCGCCAGGACCGTCCCACCACGAGCGGGGCCATGAGCAAGTATCGGTCCCGGTCCCGGAGGCCGTCCGGGGTCAGGGCGAAGGCGCCGCCGGCGTCGTCCACGAAAAAGCCGTCGTCGTCCTGCCCGACGATGGTGACGGTGCGTTCCCCCGTCTGACCGGGAAACCGCATCGCATAGGTCCAGCGGTACCCGACCTCGAGCGGGACGTAATCCGCGGGCGAGGGTCCCGTCGGCGCGGGGGGAGGCGCGGTCGCGCACGCGAACGCGGCGAGGAGCAGGGGAGCGGGCCTCACCGAGGAGATCCTCGATCCCGCGGCGGCACCGGTCGCTGCCTGGCCTGCAGATCCTCGAGCGCGTCCCTGGCCGCCGACCGCACGTCGGGCTGGGCGTGGCCCCGCTCGACCGTGAACAGGTACCCGGCGGCCTCCCGGCCTCCGAGTTTCCCGAGCACGAACAAAAGAGGAATGGTGGCCCCCGGGTGGACACCGACCGCGTCGATCACCGCCCCGACCGACGCCGGGCCGCCCACGTCGCCGAGCGCTCCCCCGATTCGAAGCACGTCCTGGGTCGAGATCTCGGGGTCGGCCAACCGCCGAGCCAGCGCCGGCGCCGCCTCCGCCAGGCTCCGCTGCCGAACCAGCCCCACCGCCACCGCCCGAACGTGGGGATCCGGATCCTCGACCGCAGCGGTCAAGGCGTCCGGGGGAGCTCTGGCCAGACCGACCGCCGTCGCGAGCCGCTCGAACAGCCGCTCGAGCAGAGCCTCGACCTGGGTGGAGGCCGGGCTGCCCCGAGGCACGGACCTCGTCTCGAGCGCTTCCGCCTGCACCACGCCCACCTCCCCGGTCGGCGGTCGGTCGAGCCGCTCGAGCCGGGCCTCGGCCCCGAGCGCCCGGCGCACCAGGGTGAGGTCGGTCTCGTCCGATCGCTCCACCGCGAGCCGAAACGCGACCGTGAGCTGCCAGCCCGGCTCCCCCCGCTGAGCCGGCCGCACCGCGTACCCGTCGAGCCGACCGGCCGCCCTCTGGACCCACGATTCGGCCGAGCCGAGGTCGATCTCGAGCTCGACCGACGACGGAGGCAGCACCTCGACGGCGACGATCGGCGCCCCGCCGCAGGTCGAGCCGCAGTGGGCGAGCGCGGGGATGAGCAGGAGGACCGCGCGGCCCACGTCAGACCCCGAGCAGCAGCCGGGTCCCGAAGCTGTGGGCGAGCCCGGCGTCGATGATCTTCTGGCGCTGGGATTCGACGTCGTATTCGACCCGAACGTACTCGAACCGGCGGGTCTCCGTGTCGTAGAGCCCGGCGCAGGCCCGCGGATCGCCGTCCCGGGGCTGGCCCACCGACCCGACGGTGATGATGTACTTGAGCCCGTCGCGGAGCGTGAAGCGGGGCGCGACCACGTCGAGGGCTTCGTCCGGGGTCACCGCGAACACCTTGGTGAGGTGAGAGTGCCCGATGAACGTCACCTCGGCGAGGTCCTCTTTGTGCAAGGCAACCTGCCGAGCCTGCTCGAGCGAGAAGATGTAGTCGTACTCCTCCGGCGCGAGCGGGGAGCCGTGGCTCAGCTCCACCGGCCCGAGCCGGTGAGTGTAGGGCAGCGACTCGAGCCAGCGCATGTTCACGTCGGACAAGCGCTCCCGGCACCAGTCGAGGGCCTCTCTGGCCGCCGGATAGTAGTAGGAGTAGTCCATTCGGCCGGCGACGGCGGCGTCGTGGTTGCCGAGCAGCGTCACTTCGCACAGCTCCCGCAGACGGGTACAGCACGCCTCCGGTTCGGCCCCATAGCCTACGATGTCGCCCAGGCAGTAGTAGGCGTCGATGGACCCGAGCTCGGAGAACCGGTCCAGAATGGTCTCGAGCGCCTCGATGTTGCCATGGACGTCGGAAAGGATTGCGTACCGCATCGGCGCCCCGTCGCCCGGGTATGCGGATCTCGGACCCGAAGCGCAACCAAGGAACGCGCTCGGCCGCCCGATCAATCGCAGAAGCGCCGATTCTCGACCAACAGGGGACCGTTTTCCGCTCGAAAACTCGGCGCGGCGGCGAGCTCCACCGTGCCCGCCGCCCATCGCGACCCGGGGGGCAAGCGCCGCCGCAGCGCCCCGAGCCGAGCCCCGCTCGCTCGGACCTCGACTTCGGCATCGGCCGGCAGCGGCCCGCCGTTCACCACCTCGATTCGGTACGACACCTCGGAGACGCCCTGAAGCCGGATTCGCTCCTCGGCTGGACCGACGGGGTGGTCCGCGTCGAGCCACGGGTCATCGTCGGACGCCCCGGCGAGGCCCCAATCCGGTTGCGGATTGCAGAAGCAGGCGTCCCCGGGAGGCTCGAACGCGAGCCCGCCCGGCCTCAGCAGGTGCAGGTCGAGGTTGGTCGGCTCGGCCCAGGCGAGCCGCACCTCGAGCGCGGGCGGCGGCTCGACCGCGCGGTGGACCTCGGCTTCGAGCGAGACCGAAGCGAAGAGCCGAGCGCCGGCCGAGACCCTGAGCTCCCCGCGCCGCCGCCCGCTCGGCCGGTCGTCCCCGGGAAAAGCGACCCACACGTCGACCTCGTCCTGGGCTTCGAGCCGGGCGGGCGCCGGGCCGAGCAGCCAAAACGGCGGGTCGGCCTCGACGGCGAGCTCCGCGACCGGCGCGCTGCCCACCGACCGCAGGGTGAACCGACGGAGCCCGGTCGTTCCCCGAGGGACCGGCCCAAATTCGAGCACCGGCGGCCACGCCTCGACGGCCGCAGCGGCTTGCGCCACCCCGAGCCCGCCGAGCGCCCGGGTGGCGGTCCCGGCCAAGAGCGTGGCCTCGATCGCTCCGAGCCGGCTCGGGCGAAATCGCAGCTCGACCCGCCGCCGGCCCGGGGACGAGGAGGACGGCAGTACGGCGAAGCTGCTGTCCCCTTGGATGGACAGCTCCTCGCCGGCCGGCAGCTCGGCCCAGGCGAAGCGCCGGGTCTCGGCGCCCACGGTCGTGGGCCCAAAATCGAGCCGATCTTCAGGCAGGGAGGGTCGCTCGACCGTCGCCGGCCGGGCGGTGGCGCTGACCAGGACCTGCCGCTGGCCTTCGCTGCCTCCATCCAGGACGACGGAGGCCTGCACCACGGACTCTCGGCTCGGGGAGAAGGTCAGCTCCAGGTCCTGTTCCTCTCCGGGAGCGAGCGACAGCTCGTACCGGTCGAGCTGCAGGTCCAAAGCGCCGGCGATGCGCGCCTCGATGCGCAGAGGCTGGTCCGTGATGCTGCGCACTCGGAGCGTCCGGGTGCTCGAACCCGAGACCGCGACCGAGCCGAAGTCCACGGACTCGGGCTCCACCGCGAACCCGGCGGCGACCCCGTCGCCCACCAGGGCGACCGCCAACGTCGCCTGGGCGCGGGCCCCGGTTCCAAACCCCCAGGACGCCTCGAAGCGCCCCTCGCCCGTCGGCGCGAAGGACACCGGCAGCTCGAAGCGGCCCCCCGAGGGCAAGAGCGGCTCGATTTGGGGCAGTTCGAAGGAGAACGCGTCGCTCGACCCGAGCTCGGGACCCACGACCGCGAGCTGGCTCGGGGTCTCTTCGGGGTTCTCGATGACGAGCGACAGGCGTTTGGACGCCCCGACCCGCACCCGGCCGAAATCGAGCGGAATGGGCGTCGCTCGGAGCCCGCCCGGTCGGCCGGTTCCGGTGACCGGGACGACCGCGAGCACCTGGGACCGGTCGTAGAAGTCCACGAGCCGCAGCTCGCCCGACCACTGGCCTTCCCTGGTCGGCGAAAAGCGCAGGCTCATCGGGGTCGGCTCGTCCCGGAGCACGAGATCGTGTCGCGGGAGGACGTCGAAGGCCTCGGCGATCGCCTCGTCGGCGTCTGCTCTCAACAAGAAGTCCTCGACCGCGAGAACCAACAGGTCCGCCCGAGCGGACAGGCCGACGCCGACCGGGCCGAAATCCACCCTCGTCGGTTCCACGGTCACCAGCTCCGCGGGAGGTCCGGAACAGGCGGCGAGCAACAGCAGCCACGCGCGGGGCGTCATCGCCGCCCCTCGACCGCCGCCTCGAGCCGCTCGAGCTCCGCTTCGAGCGCCGACATCTCCCGGCGGACCCGGTGGACCCGCCGGCGGACCACGCGAAGGTCTTCTCGGGAGGGGAGAAGACAGAAGTGAAGCGCGGCCGCTTCCAGATCCGCGATCCGGCCCCGGGTGGTCTGGACCCGGTCGATGGCCCGGCTCCACGCGTCCCCGTCCACCCAGGCCGACAGCACCCCGGCGAGCCGATTTCGCACCCCCATCCCCTCATCGTGACCGGGGGCCGATCGCTTGGCGAGCCCGGAACGCGACGTCGCCGGCCCTTTTCGGCTATCGGGCGCAGCGAAAGCCCGTCGCGTCGTCGACTTCGGTGGGGGCTTTCGCCACCCGGGCGGCGACCCGGACCCGGTGGGAGCCGTCGGCCCAGGAGCCGCCGCGGACCACCCGCTCGCGGCCGTCGTTCGGGCCGGTCGGGTTCACGGCGGCGCCCTGCGTGCGGTACCAGGTGGGGTCGAAGAAGTCGGCCGTCCATTCCGCCGCGTTTCCAGCCATGTCGAGCACGCCGAACGGGCTCGCCCCGTCCACGAAGCGACCGACGGGGGCGGTCCGAGGAAACGAGGACTTCTCACGGGTGTTGGCCTTCGAAGGATCGAAGGCCCCGGCCCACGGCCACAGCCGAAGGTCCGGCCCTCGGGCCGCGTACTCCCACTCCGCCTCGGTCGGGAGCCGGCGACCGACGAACCGACAGAAGGCCTCGGCGTCGAACCACGACACGCCCACCACCGGATGCTCGGGCCGACCGAGGACCGGGTCCTCCCGGTAGGGGGAGGCCTCGCAGCGGCCAGCGCCGACGCAGGCCGAATAGGCCGCGTTCGTGACCTCGGTCCGGTCGAGGGAGAACGCATCGATCCGAACCGGGCGCTCCGGGTACTCGGACGGGTCACCGTTCACGTCCCCCATCGTGAAGCTGCCCCCGGGGATCGAGACCAGCTCCCCGAGCGCGGACGGAGGCGGACTGTCCGACGGGGTCACCGCGTGGCGGTAGCATCCGGCGGTGGCGAGCAGCGCCACGACGGCGAGTCCTCTCGGGTCCCGCGCCGGCAGAGCCGGACGCAAACTGCGGACGGGCGCCTCCCTGCGCGCTCCGTTCAGCGATTCCATGGGCTCAACGACACGGGCCGCCGTGCGTCCGTCAACCGACCGATAACCGGGGGGCGCGCCGAGGGGGCGAATGCGCCGGTGTTCGGCCCTCGCCTCCGGTTCTTCGCGCTCGCCCTCTCCTTGGCCTGCTCCGATTCGGCCCCCGACCCGCTCGGCGACGCCGGCGGCGCCGACGCTGGGTGCCGAGGTCCTGCCGATTGCCCGACCGGGGAGCGATGCGGCCCCGAAGGCGCGTGCGCAGCCTGCTTCGAGGACGAGCACTGCGCCGCCTCCGAAAGCTGCGAGCAGGGACGCTGCGTGCCCCGGTCGTGCACCGGACCGGAGGACTGTCCAGAAGGCCTCGGCTGCGAGGCAGGCCAGTGCACGGAGCCGGTCGCCTGCGGCCCGGACATGTCGTGCCCCGGCGGCCTCGTGTGCCAGGAGGACGGGATTTGCGGACCCTGCCCCAGCGACTGGGCGTGCGAGACGGCGGAGATCTGCGCCATGGGCCGCTGCGAGCCCGGCACCCCGTGCAACCGCTCCGCCGACTGCCCGAGCGACCGCCGCTGCTCCCGAGGCCTGTGCAGGACGCCCTGCGCCGGCAACGCAGACTGCGGCCCTCCCGCCGGCCTGTTCGTGTGCGACGCCTCCGCCGGCGAGTGCAGGCAGCGCTGCACCGCCTCGAGCCAATGTCCCGCGGGCCAGTTCTGCGGCGGCAACCAGTGCCGCCCGTCCGAGTGCGCGATGGACGAAGACTGTCCGATGGGACAGCGTTGCCGGGACGGCGCAACCGGGCGAGGCCGATGCGAGGCGTTTCAGCTCTGCGACCGAAACGAGGATTGCCCGCCCGGCCGCACCTGCGACCCGGCGATCGGCGAGTGCGTCGATGCCCAGGGGTGCCGAACGGACCGCGACTGTCCCGGCAATGCATACTGCGATCCCGCCGGACAGTGCCAGTTCGCGCTCAGCTGCGTCGACGCGTCCTGTCCGAGCGGCTTCGACTGCGTGGGCGGAAGATGCGTGCCCGCGGTGTGCCGGGGCGACGAGGACTGCCCGGCCGGCGAGCTGTGCCAAGGCGGGGTGTGCGCGCCGCCGGCGTCGGCCCGGTCGGTCACCGAGATCCAGATTCTCGGCCCGGCGGTAGCGGTGCGACCTGGGGGGAGGGTCAGCTTCGTCGCGCTCGCGCTCGACCAGACCGGGCGGGCCGTCCCCGGGATCCGCTTCGACTGGACCTCGAGCAGCACCGTCGTCGCCTCGATGGACCCAAACGGGATCGCCACCGGAGGGACCCGGGCGGGCGCGACGGTGGTGCGGGCGGCGGTCGAGGGGTCGCTCGGCCGGGTGGAGTCGAACCCGGTGGACCTCGTGAACCTCGGCCCGGCACCGACGGACACCGTCGTCCGGGTCGTGAACCGGGGCACCGGCCGGCCGATCCCGGGGGCAACGGTGGAGCTCTCCTATCAGCGCCGGCTCGAGACGGAGATCACCGACGCTCGGGGCGAGGCCCGCTTCCCCGGCTTCGTCGACCGCCCGGCCCGGCTGACCGTGGCGAGCGAAGACCACGACTGGGTCACCCTGACCGCGGTCGAGACCATCGACATCGGAGTGGGGCTCGCCCCACGGTCGCTGCCCGACGAAGCATCGGGCGTCTCCGGCTCGATCGACCTGTCGCAGGCGAGCACCCAGGGCGCGCTCGAGATCGGGGTGGCCGGGACGTCGATCCCGTCGCCGCTGTTCGGATTCGACCCGACCACCCTCTTTGGGGGGGAGCTGTTCCAGGTGCAGGTGCCGATGGTCGGCCCGGTCCCGGTGCCCGCCAACAACACGCTCTCGGTGGAGGTGTTCGGGACCAATCTGCCTCTGAAGACGACGTTCTACGCCGGCGCCGAGCCCGGCCTGCGGTCGGTGTGGGCGTTCGGGGGACGGGTCGACCTGTCCGGCGCCGGCATCGGGCTCGGCGACCTCGGAAACATCGCCACCGCGGTGCTGCCGTTCTTTCAGCGTTTCGACCACGCGGTGCTCCCGATCCGAACGCTGCTCGCGGTGCCGCGGGTGCCCGACGCCAACGACCTCAACGGAAACGGGAACCGGACCGAGCTGCGCCCGGACTGGGATGGCCTCCCGAGCGTGCGGCTCGCCCCGAGCGCGGCCCAGAGCTTGCGGTACGAGCTGCGGGTGGGGCCGCTTCCGGCGGTGGCCGGCGGCGACGCCAACACCCTGATCGTGCTCGCCGGGGTGGTGCTCCCCGGGGTCGGTTTCGTGCCGCTCGGCATCGACGGGGAGCGCGAAGAGATGGGCAGCGGGGTGGTGGAGACGTTCCTGACCCGCATGGCCCCGCCCTACGGCGGGCTCGAGGCCGGGCGCTACGCGGTGCTCGCGACCGCCGTCCGGGCCGCGGCGGCGGGGCTGCCCGGTCCAGGCTCGGCCCGCCTGTTCGTGGGTCGCCGGCTTCCAACCACGGTGGACCTGTCTTCGGGCTGGCTGCCGGCGCCGACCGGGGCGACCTGGGATCAGGCCACCCGAGCGGCGCAAATCCCGGCCACCGGGGACGCGGCCCGGCTCCGCTTCGAGAGCGCCACCGGCGCTTGGGACATCTACGGTCCGACCGGGGGGACCCTCACCGTGCCCCCGGCGCCGGCCGGTTTCGAGGACCGAGCTGGGGCCAGGTTGGCGCTCGACGTGCTCCGGTTCGAAGCCGGCGCCCCCCGGATCGGGCTGCAGTTCGACGCGGTTGGCGGAGCCCCCGTCGGGCTCGATGCCGTCACGGACGGCTTCGCTCGGGCGGTGCTCGGCGGTCCCTGAGCACCCCCTCGACGAAGCGCAGATCCACCCGCTCCCGCCCGACGAGCGAAAACCACGACGCCGACAGCTCGGCGAGCACCCGCTCCGCCCGAGGGAGCAGCTCCGGATGGGCCTTCACCGCGTCCGGCACCGGGAGCCGGCGGTCCGCAGCGACCCCGAGCCGATCGAACAGGGCCAGGACCGCTTCTTCGGACAAGGGGACGAACCCGAGCCGGCCGTCGCCGAGCGCCGACGCGAGCGCGGTCCCGAGCCGAAGGTCGAGATCGTGCTCCACCGGGTCCTCGGGCCAGGCCTCTTCCGGGGCACGGACCAAGAGCCCGGCCCGCTCGAAAGCGTCGAGCTCTCGCTCCATCCGCTCGAGCGCAGAATCGACCCACTCGAGGTCCTCTGGGGTCGAAAACGGCCGGTCCTCGGCCTGGGACCGAAACCGGGGCCGGGGGGACGAGAGCCCCTCGAGCACATAGCGCTCCGGGCCCGTCCACGCCGACAGCCCGAGCTCGGGCAGCCGAGAACAGAGCGCGCGAGCGCGAGCCGCCCGCTGCGCGGTCAGGGTGAAACCGACCCGAAACAGGGTCTGAGCATGCTGCGCCTCGAGCCGATCCGTCGCCACGTCGTCCCGGTCCTCGGGCGGAACCCCGTAGGCGAGCGCGAGCTCGACCGTCGCCTTCAGCCGCTCGAGCGTCGCCTCGACCGCGTCGAGGTCGGCCGGCGCGATCCGGTCGGCGCCGAGCACCGCGTTGGCCACCGCGAGCAGCTCGCCCTCGACCCGGCCGAGCGCCTTGGCATCGAGACCCCGAAGCGCCGCCTCGAGCCGTCCGCGGCCGAGCGCCTCGACGTGAAGGCGAGGCAGCCGGAGCTCGGCCAGACCCCCGTAGCGCGCCGCCGGCGCCAAGAGGGCTTCCGGCGCAAGGGGGGCGTAGACCGCGACCGCTCGCTCGAAGGGCACGAAACCGAGGTCCTCGATGCGGGCCGACCGCCACCGAAACGCGTCCTCCTCGAGGTTCGTGGTCAGATCGTCCATGGCTACCCTCAGGATGTGAGCGACGAACCCCCAATCCTCGTCGAGGTACAGCTCGCCCACCAAAGCCAGCACCTGCTTCTTCTCCTCCTCCGCCTCCTCCTCGTCGTCGTCCTCGAGCTCGGTTCGCTCGTCCCGGGCCCGGGCCGCGATGAGGTACCGGCCGTCGGGCGTCTCGACGATCGGCTCGATGTCGGGCGGCGGGTTGGTGAGCCAAGCCGGGACCGGGTCCTCGTCGGAGCGGTCGTCGGAAGGCTTGTGGGCGATGAGCAGTCGGCGTCGGAACAGCGCCGCGAGCGCTTCGGGGTCGAGGGCCTTCGCCGCCCGCGCCAGCGCGTCGAGGCCCGCCTCCCGAAACGCCTCGAGCCACGTCAGCAGCTCCGGGATGTCCAGGGTGTCAGCGGCCCAGACCTCGAGGTCGAGCACGGTCTGGATCTGCTCCTTCGACAAAAACCCGAGCGCATGGGTCGCGTCGGCCAGCCCGCGCCGCTTGATGGCGTAGTAGGCCTCGAGCGCAGAGGCGGAGCGGATCGCCGCCTCGCTGTCTACGAGGCCGCGAGCGTCCGCGCTCTGGGCCAGGGAAAACGCGCCTTCTCCGTCGCGAGCCCGGCGCCTTGCCCGATCCCATGGGGACAGGGCCACGACGTCCGCTCCTTCTTCGATCGCTTCGCCCATGCACGCGATGCTACCCCCGGACCGTCCCGGGCACGGTCACAATCGGGTCGGCCGAGTCGGGCGGAGGTCGCGGGGGCCAGCGCGAAGATACTTCGCTGCCGCCCGAGGTCGACCCGGCCCGCGGACCCGACCTGGGGGGCGGATGCGGTAAAGCACCGAGATTGCGCCGAAACGTCCGGGGCAATCCGCTTGACTCAGGACCTGAGCGACGAAACAACCGTGGCGGGCGAAGACGTCCCTTTCGACTCCGCACCAGGTGATTCGCATGTCGCTAGCCTCCATCGTCAAAAAGACCGCCATGGCCCTCACTGGCCTGGCCTGGCTCGTTTTCCTCGTCGGCCACCTCGTGGGCAACTTCCTGCTCTTCAAGGGACCCGACAGCTTCAACGCCTACGCTGCGTTTCTCGAGGGGACCGGCGGGGCCCTCTACATCGCGGAGATCGGTCTCATCGCGTTTTTGGGTCTCCACATCTACTCCGGCATCAAAGTGACCATGGAGAACCGAAAGGCGAGGCAGCACCGCTACGAGGTGCAGTCCACCAACGGCAAGGCTACGGTTTTCTCTCGATCGATGTTCATCGGGGGCATTCTCATCGCCGTCTTCGTCGTGACCCACGTCGCCACGTTCAAGTTCGGAGACCACGGCGGTGTGGACGGGCTGTACGGCTTGGTGATTCGCAGTTTCAAAAACCCCCTCACGGTCGCGTGGTACGTGCTCGCGATGGTCGCCATCGGGATGCACCTCAGCCACGGGATCGGCAGCTCGTTTCAAACTCTCGGGGTAGCCAAGAGCGCGTGGCGGGCGCGGCTTCGGATCGCTGGTGTCGCCTCGGGCTGGCTCATCGCCGCCGGGTTCGCCATTCTCCCGATCTGGGCGATGATCGCGGGCTGACGGCAGTCCCTCTTCCCCTCTCGGGTCCTTCCCTGAGCGCGAAAACCACGAGCCAGCTTTCCCGAGCGCCCGAACGCATACTAGGAGCAACCATGACGCTGCAATCCCAGGTTCCATCCGGCCCCATCGAAAAGAAGTGGGACGAGCACAAGTTCAACATGAAGCTCGTCAACCCCGCCAACAAGCGGAAGTACGACATCATCGTGGTGGGGACCGGCCTCGCTGGGGCGTCGGCGTCGGCGGCGCTCGCCGAGCTCGGATACAACGTTCACACCTTCTGCTTTCACGACAGCCCTCGCCGCGCCCACTCGATCGCCGCCCAGGGCGGGATCAACGCCGCAAAGAACTACCAGAACGACGGCGACAGCATCTATCGGCTGTTCTACGACACGGTGAAGGGCGGGGACTACCGTAGCCGCGAGGCGAACGTGTACCGGCTCGCGCAGTGCAGCGTGGACATCATCGACCACTGCGTCGCGCTCGGGGTCCCGTTCGCCCGCGAGTACGGGGGGGTGCTGTCCAACCGCTCCTTCGGCGGCGCCCAAGTCTCGAGGACCTTCTACGCCCGAGGGCAGACCGGGCAACAGCTGCTGCTCGGCGCCTACGCGGCGATGAACCGGCAGGTGGCGACGGGCAAGGTGAAGCTGCACACCCACCACGAGATGCTCGACCTCGTGGTCGTGGACGGCGAGGCGAAGGGCATCATCACCCGCGACCTGCGCACCGGGACGATCGAGCGCTTCTCCGCCCACGCGGTGTGCATCGCCACCGGCGGCTACTCGAACGTGTTCTATCTCTCGACGAACGCGATGGGATGCAACGCCACCGCCATCCACCGGGCCTACAAGCGGGGCGCGTACTTCGCTAACCCCTGCTTCACCCAGATTCACCCCACCTGCATCCCCGTGAGCGGCGAATACCAGGGCAAGCTGACCCTGATGTCCGAGTCGCTCCGAAACGACGGCCGGGTGTGGGTCCCTCGAAAAGCGGGGGACATGCGGCACCCCAACGAGATCTCGGAGTCGGATCGCTACTACTTCCTCGAGGAGAAGTACCCCTCGTTCGGCAACTTGGTGCCCCGCGACGTGGCCTCCCGAAACGCCAAGGACCAGGTCGACGCGGGCCGCGGCGTCGGGGGCAAGCCCGCGGTCTACCTCGACTTTCGGGACGCGATCGCGAGGGACGGCCGAGACGTCATCGCGGCGAAGTACGGAAACCTCTTCGACATCTACCACGAGATCACGGACGAGGACGCCTACCAGGTCCCGATGCGGATCTTCCCCGCCCCGCACTACACGATGGGCGGCCTGTGGGTGGACTACAACCTGATGAGCAACGTCCCCGGCTTGTTCGTGCTGGGGGAGGCGAACTTCTCCGACCACGGCGCCAACCGGCTCGGCGCCTCCGCCTTGATGCAGGGGCTGGCGGACGGATACTTCGTCATCCCGTACACGATCGGCGGGTACCTCGCGAAGCAGCAGGGGACGTCGCGCCCGGACACCGATCACGCGGCCTTCGCCGACGCCGAGCGGGAGGTCACCCAGAGGCTCGACCGCCTGCTCGCGGTCAAGGGCACCCGGTGCGCGAGCGACTTCCACCGAAAGCTCGGGCGGATGGTTTGGGACCAGTGCGGCATGGCCCGGGACGCGGAGGGCCTCACGAAGCTCATCGACGACGTTCGCACCCTGCGTGAGGAGTTCTGGCGGGACGTCAACGTCACCGGCACGAGAGAGACCTACAACCAGGCCCTCGAGCGGGCCGGACGGGTGGCCGATTTCCTCGAATTCGCCGAGCTCATGGCCGAAGACGCCTTGATGCGCGACGAGTCGTGCGGCGGACACTTCCGCACCGAGCACCAGACGCCGGAAGGCGAGGCCAAGCGCGACGACGAGCAGTTCAGCTTCGTCGGCTCTTGGCAGTTCTCGGGCGTGGGGGAGAAGCCGGTGCTCCACAAGGAGCCGCTCGAATTCGAGTACGTGAAGCTGACCCAGCGCAGCTACAAGTGAAAGGTCTTTTTCCATGAAGTTTACGCTCCGTATATGGCGCCAGCCCGGACCCCATCACGACGGCTGGTTCGAAACCCTCGAATCCCCGGACGTGAACGGGGACTGCTCCTTTCTCGAGATGCTCGATCAGGTGAACGACATCCTCGAGGCCAAGGGCAAGGAGCCGGTGGCCTTCGATTCCGACTGTCGCGAAGGTATCTGCGGCACCTGTGGGATGATGATCAATGGTTTGGCGCACGGGCCGAAGGGCGCCGTCGCCACCTGCCAGGTGTACATGCGGGAGTTCACGGACGGAGATACGCTGACGCTCGAGCCGTTTCGAGCCCAATCCTTCCCCATCATCCGTGACTTGGTCGTGGACCGCGGCGCCTTCGACCGCATCCAGCACGCTGGCGGCTACATCTCGGTGAACACCGGCAGCGCCCCCGACGGGAACGCCATCCCGGTGGCGAAGGAGAACGCGGAGACCGCGATGGACGCGGCCCAGTGCATCGGCTGCGGCGCCTGCGTCGCTTCGTGCAAGAACGCCTCCGCCATGCTCTTCGTCTCGGCCAAGGTCTCGCACCTCGGGCACCTGCCGCAAGGGCAGGTGGAGCGAAAGAAGCGCGTGCTCGCGATGGTCGAGCGGATGGACGCCGAGGGCTTCGGCAACTGCACCAACGAAAACGAGTGCGAAGCGGCCTGTCCAAAGTCCATCTCCGTGGCCCACATCGCCCGGATGAACCGCGACTACATCTGGGCGCGCCTCGGGTTCTGACCCACTGGACGTACGTAGGAGGGACGGCGGCGACGCCGATGCTCCGTCCCCTCCGTTCTACTGTTCTGCCTGCTCGAGCGCGTCGTCGGCTTGCTGCTCCGCCGCCTTTCGCTCGGCGAGCAACCGCTCGACTTCCCGGGTGCGGCTCTGCTTTTCCACCCACGCGGTGTCGAGCAGGCCCACCTCGGCCCGCATCGCGGCGTCGTCGAGCCCGCTCAGAACCCGGTCCAGGGCGGCGCGAGCGACGACGTCGGCTGGGGGCGGGGAGGCCGACGCGAGGGCGCGCGCTTCGTCCCGCAGGCCATTCACGCTAGCGGCCAGCGCGGCCAGCTCGGTCCGGCTCGCCGCCCTCCGAGCCTCGGATTCGGCGGCGAGGGACTGGCGCCGCCCTTCGATCGACCGCCGATGGTCCCTCAGCTCGGACTGCACCGTTTCGAGACGGGTCGAGCCCGGACTTCGCTCGGCCAAGCGGCGGGCGTGGCCATCGAGGTGCTCGACCTCCCGCGCGAGCCGCTCGAGGCTCTTTCGACGCAGCTCCAGGCGGTCTTCAGGGCGGTCGAGCAGCCGCGTCAACCGGTCCACCTCCGCTCCGAGCCGCTCGATCTCCGCCCGCTGCGTCTCGGTCCCGCGAACGACGCGATGGGCGAGGTCCACCGCCGGCGTCCACGCCCCAGCGAGCAGGGTGGCCGGGCCGGGCGTGGCCGCCGGCCCCTCCTCCACCGCGGTCCGCTCCATGCCGAGGAACAGGAAGCGGGCGGGATCGGGCAGCCCCTCGAGCGCCTCCCGTGCGAGCGAGGCTTCGCTGGACAGGTTCGAGAACAGCCTGCGGTAGGCCTGCCTCGACGCTTCGTAGCGCCCAGCGTGGGCGAGCAGGCTCGCCTCGAGCAGCGCTGCCTCTCCCTGGGCCAGCTTGGGTCCTCCCAGCTGCCGCACGCACGCGACCTGATCGAGCGCCGCGCGGGGCCGACCCCGCTCCGACTCGAGAAAGGCGCGCTCCCAGCACGCCTCCGCTTCCAGCCCGGATCCGGCGGGCACCCGCTCGTACGCTGCCGCCGCCTCGTCGAGCGCCCCCCGCTCGAACGAGAGGCGAGCGGCGGCGAGCGCGGCGAGGGCTCGCACCTCCCGCTCCACCGCGAGCCGAGGGTGATCCTCGGGCAGCGGCGGCAGCGACCAGGCCATGAGCGCGGCGAACCACCGCTCGGCGTCCCGGAGGTTTCCGTCCTCGACGAAGCTCACCCCGGCCAAAAACGCGGCCCGGGCGCCGTGCTCGGTGGTCGCGGGGATGGCGCCGAGCCAGCGGCGGGCCGACGCCCGGTCCTGCGCGACCCGAAACAGCGCCCCCACCTCGTAGGCGAGCGCCGGGTCGGCTTCCGGCGAGCCGCCGTCCGCGATCCAGACCTGCGCCACCGCGAGGCGGCCCGCGACCGGCTGGTCTCGAGACTGCCGCAGCCACCGCAGCAGCGCCTCTGCGCGGTCCTCGGGCCGCGTCGCCGCGTCGAGCGCCGCCTTCGCCATCAGCCGCCCCCCAGCCTCGTCCCCCTTTCGCTCGAGCAGCTCCGCCGCGAGCAGCAGCGCCCCCACCCGCTCCGGCGCTGCCCGAAAATCGGGGTCGTCGAGCCGGCCGAGCACCAGGGCGAGCGCCCGGTCGGTCCGGCCGAGCGCCGCCTCCACCTCCGCCTCCCCCAGGATCCGCCGCGTCCTCCGGTCGGGCTTCTCCATCCGCTCGAGCGCGGCCCCGACGGCGGCCGCCTGGCGCTCGAGCGCGGTGAGGCCGAGCTCCACCTCGTGGGCCACGGCCGGCTCGGCCCCCAGCGCGAGCGCCGCTGCCCACCATCGGAACGTCCGGACCGATCGCACCGGCGGGGAAGGTAGACCGACCCCGACCGGCGAGGGAAGCTGGCGGCTGCGTTGACGCCGCTCGATGGGCCCGCTACAGACTGCGCAGGCCGGAGCCGATGACTGAACCCATGACCAGCTCAATCGTCGAGGCTCCGCTGAGCGAAGAGGCCCAGCGCCTCTACATGAACTACGCGCTGAGCGTCATCACCAGCCGCGCCCTTCCCGACGTGCGCGACGGGCTCAAGCCCGTGCAGCGCCGGATCCTGTTCGTCATGCACGACGCGCTGCGGGTCGGTCCGGACGCGAAGCCGGCCAAATGCGCCCGCATCGTGGGCGAGGTGATCGGCAAGTTCCACCCCCACGGCGACGGGGCCGTGTACGACGCATTGGTGCGCCTCGCCCAGCCGTGGGTGATGCGGGCGCCGCTCGTGGACGGCCAGGGCAACTTTGGGTCGCTCGACGGCGACCCGCCGGCTGCCTACCGCTACACCGAGGCTCGGCTCGGACGCATCGCCCCGGCCCTGCTCGACGAGATCGGCGACGACACGGTCGACTTTCGGCCCACGTTCGACGGCCAGAACCAGGAGCCCCTGGTCCTGCCCGCCCGGTTCCCGAACCTGCTCGTCAACGGGGCGCAGGGCATCGCCGTCGGGATGGCGACCAGCATCCCTCCCCACAACCTGCGGGAGACCCTCGACGCCTGCCGCCTGCTCATCCAGGACCGGGATGCGCCGCTCTCCCGGGTGATGACGAAGCTGAAGGGGCCCGACTTCCCCACCGGAGGCGAGCTCATCAGCAGCTCGGCCGAGATCCGGGATGTCTACGCCCACGGCCAGGGCAGCCTCCGGCTACGGGGCACTTGGCGCATCGAGTCCGACCGGAGCGCGGAGCGCGTCGTCATCGACTCGGTGCCCTATGGGGTCGAAAAGAGCGGGCTGGTCGAGAAGATCGGCGAGATCATCGTGGGGAGGAAGCTCCCCGGCCTGCTCGACGTGCGGGACGAATCCACCGACGACGTGCGGGTGGTGCTGGAGCTGAAGCGAGGCCAAAACCCGGATTTGGTGATGGCCTACCTCGCCAAGCACACCCCGTTTCAGACCACGTTCAGCGTCAACCTGACCTGCCTGGTCCCTTCCGACAACCCGGAGGTCCCCACCCCCTGCCGCCTCGACGTGGTGAGCATGCTGCGCCACTTCCTCGATTTCCGGCTCGAGGTGGTGACCCGCCGGCTCTCCCACCAGCTCGCCGAGCTCGAGCGGCGCCTGCACATCCTCGATGGGTTCATCACCGTCTTCGACGCGCTCGACGAGATCATCGCGCTCATCCGGGCCAGCGAGGGAAAGAAAGACGCCGCCAACCAGATCATCAGCCGCTTCGGGCTCGACGCCGAGCAGACCGACGCGATCCTGGAGCTGCGCCTGTACCGGCTGGCCAAGCTCGAGATCCTGGTCTTGAAGGAGGAGTCGGAGGCGAAGCGAGCGGAGGCGGCGCGACTCGCCCACCTGCTCGAGAGCCCGCCGCTGTTGTGGCAGCTCATCGACGAGGAGCTCGCCGAGATCTCGAAGCGCCACGGCGACCGCCGCCGCACCCGGATCGTCGCCGACGCGGCCGAAGCCACCCCCGAGTACACCGAGGCCGACTTCATCGTCGCTGAAGACGCCTATGTCATCGTCAGCCAGCAGGGTTGGGTGAAGCGACAGCAGTCGGTCAAGGACCTCGCGAGCACGAGGGTCAAACAAGGAGATCGGGTCTTCGCCTGCGAGGCGGGGTCCACCCGGAGCACGATCGCGTTCTTCTCGTCCAAGGGTCACGCCTATGTCTGCCGGATCGCGGACATCCCCCCTTCGACCGGCTACGGGGACCCCATCCAGAAGCTGTTCAATTTCGGCGACGGAGAGCATGTGGTAGGAGTGGTGAGCTTCGACCCCCGGCGCACGCCGCTTCCCACCCAGGAGGGCACGGCCGAAGCGCCGCCGCCGCCGTACGGGGTCGCGGTCACCAAGCGGGGCCTCGCCTTTCGCTTCCCGCTCTCGGCCCACCGCGAGCCTTCCAACAAGAACGGCCGAAAGTTTGGCCGCCTCAACGAGGGGGATGCGGTCCTGCGGGTGTTCGTGCAGGACGCCGCCCCTGGCGGTCCGGCCCCCGGGTTCGTGCTCGCGGCGGCCACCGACGGCCACGCGATGTCGGTCAACCTCGAGGAGCTCGGGATCCTGTCTGGGCCGGGAAAGGGCACGACCCTGATGAAACTCGCCGCCGGGGCCGAGATCCTGGCCGCGCAGCTGACCTCCTCGCCGCGCACGAACCCCCTGGTGGTCTTCACCGACCGCGGGAAGCGCCACGAGCTGTTCGTAGAGGGGATCGCGGGGACCCGGGGCGGCCGGGGCAAGCCGGTGGTGAAGCGCTCCTCTTTCGAGTCGGCCGAGTTCTTGCCGGTGACACCCCCGAGCCTCGGGGGGGAGGATTGATGGTCGAAAAGAAGAAGAAGTCCTATTCGGCCCTGGACATCAAGGTCCTCGAGGGCCTCGAACCGGTCCGGGTCCGCCCCGGCATGTACATCGGAGGCACCGACGGACACGGCTACCACCACCTCCTCCGAGAGATCCTCGACAACTCGATCGACGAGGCGATCAACGGCCACGCCACGACCCTCAAGATCGTGCTCGACGGGGACTACCGCGGGGTCAGCATCGAAGACGACGGCCGAGGCATCCCGGTCGAGGTGATGCCAAAGTATGGAAAGCCTGCGGTGGAGATCATCCTCACCACGCTCCACGCCGGCGGCAAGTTCGACGCCGATTCCTATGAAGTCTCCGGCGGTCTGCACGGGGTGGGTTCATCGGTGGTCAACGCGCTCAGCGAGGAGCTGAACATCGAGATCCGGCGGGATGGCCACCGATTCGCTCAGCGCTACGCCCGGGGACTCGCGGTCTCGAAGCTCGAGAAGAAGGAGGCGACGCGAAAGCACGGGACCACGATCCACTTTCGGCCGGACCCTCAGATCTTCGGCGTGGAGCAGCGCTTCGACCCGACCAGGGTGAAGGATCTGCTCGACGCGAAAGCGTACCTGCACCCCGAGGTGACGCTTCACTACGAAGACCCCTACGCCGGCGAGACCCGCTGCTTTCACCACCCTGGGGGCTTGAGGGAATTCCTCCCGGTGGTGGCCAGCTCGGCGAAGAAGGTCCCGGTCCACGCCGAGCCGTTTCATCTATCGCAGACCACCTACCCTCGCATCGAGCTCATCCTGGCGTGGACCGACGGCAACGGCGAGACCCTCCTCTCCTACGCCAACGGGGTGCGGACGTCGGACGGCGGCGCCCACGAGGCCGGCCTGAAGCAGGGCGTGGTCAAGGCGGTAAGGGCCTACATGAAGGCGAAGAACCGCGGTCCGAAGGGGCTCGCGATCAGCGCCGAGGACATTCGCGAGGGCCTCGTCGCGATCCTCTCTCTGTACATCCGGGAGCCGCAGTTTCAGGGCCAGACCAAAGGCCGCCTCAACAACCCCGAGGCCCAGACCCTGGTGGAGGCGGCGGTGTTCGGGGCGCTCGAGACGTGGCTGCTGCAGAACCCGACCATCGCGGAGCCGATCTGCGACCGGGTCGAGCTCGCGGCGAGGGCCAGGGAGGCGTCGCGGGCCGCCGCCGCCCAAGTGCAGCGCAAGTCCGCGGTCAGCCACCGGCTCAACCTGCCCGGAAAGCTCGCCGACTGCTCGAGCACCGATCCAGCGAGCTCCGAGCTGTTCATCGTGGAAGGCGACTCCGCCGGCGGCACCGCGAAGCAGGGCCGGGACCGAAAAACGCAGGCCATCTTGCCGCTTCGGGGCAAGATCGTGAACACGATGCAGGCGAGCTTGTCGAAGGTGCTCGAGAACAAGGAGATCGGCAACATCGTGTCCGCGCTCGGGTGCGGGATCGGACCGAAGCTCGACCTCGGCAAGCTGCGCTACGAGCGCGTGTTCCTGCTGATGGACGCCGACCCGGACGGCCACCACATCGCGACCCTGGTGCTGACGTTCTTCATGAAGCACATGCCCCAGCTCGTGGACGCCGGGCACGTCTACCTGGCCCAGCCCCCGCTGTACCGAATCGAGGCCGGAAAAGAGGTCCACTGGGCGCTCGACGACCAGGACAAGGTCCGAATCCTCGGCCGCCTGCCGAAGAACCTGAAGCCGAGCATCATGCGGTTCAAGGGCCTCGGCGAGATGAACGCCGAGCAGCTCAAGAGCACGACGCTCGACCCGAAGAGCCGAAGAGCGCTGCGGGTCACGCTCGACGCGGAGAGCGCGACGGTGATGGCGGCGCTGATGGGCAAGGATCCGGCGCCGCGGTACCAATTCATCATGGAGAGGGCCGAAGAGGCCGACGCCGGCGCGCTCGATTTCTGAGCCCGCTTCTTTTGTGAGCCCATCGCGGTCACCATGGGGCGGTCCCCATGCGCCTGCTCGAGCCGCTCCCGCCTCCGTACGATCCGCTCGCGTGGGCGAAGCTCCCGCTCGGGCCGAGGCTCCGCCTCGTCTGCGAGGCGTGGGCCAAGGATGGCTACGGAGCGCCGGCGCTCCTGTTCGTCGCCTACGGATTGAAGATCCTCCTCTACGGGGCGGGCTGGGTGTTCTTCGTCAGCTTTCACCCGGACGTGGCCGGGCTGTCCGATCTCGGCCGGTGGTGGCTCGAGCCGTTCGCGTTTCAAAAGGCGATCCTGTGGAGCCTTCTGTTCGAGGTCTTGGGCCTCGGCTGCGGCTCCGGGCCGCTCACCGGGCGCTACCTGCCCCCGTTCGGCGGTGCCCTGTACTTCTTTCGCCCCGGGACGACGAAGCTCCCCCTCTTCCCGGGCTGGCCGGGCATCGGAGCCCCCACCCGGGGCTGGCTCGACGCCGCCCTGTACGGCGGGCTGCTCGGTTCGCTCCTGGCCGCGCTCGTCGCCCCGGAGCCGCCTCTGCTCGCGATGTGGGCGGTGGTCCTGCTCCTCCCCGCGCTCGGCGTGCTCGACCGCACGATCTTTCTCGCTGCCCGCGCCGAGCACTACGGGGTGGCCGCCGCCTGCCTGCTCGCCGGACCGGACTGGATCGCGGGGAACAAGGCGGTGTGGCTCGCGCTGTGGTTTTGGGCCGGGGTCTCGAAGCTGAACCGCCATTTCCCTTACGTCGTCGCGGTGATGCTGAGCAACCACCCCATCCGCATGCCTCGATTCATCGAGCGCATCTATCAAGACCCACCGCGGGACCTCGCCCCCTCGCCGCTGTGCGTGCGGATCGCCCACGTCGGGACCTTTCTCGAGCTGGCGACGCCGATCTGCCTCGGGCTCGGCGGCGGCGGCCTCGTCACCGTCCTCGGGTTCGGGATGATGCTGGTGCTCCACTTCTTCATCACGAGCTCGATCCCGATGGGGGTCCCGCTCGAGTGGAACGTCATGATGGTCTACGGGGCGTTTTTCTTGTTCGGGGTCCACGCCGAGGTCTCGGTGATCTCGATCGAGTCGGCCTGGCTTCTCGTGCTGCTCATCGCGATGGCCGGGCTCGTCCCGCTCGCCGGGAACCTCTTTCCGCACCGGGTCTCCTTCTTGCTCTCGATGCGCTACTACGCCGGCAACTGGCCCTACGGCGTGTGGCTGTTCTCCGAGGGCGCCCACAAGAAGCTCGATCGGCTGAAGAAGAGCTCCCCGTGGGTGTTCGACCAGCTCACCCCGCTGTACGGCGAGAGCACCGCGGTGGGGCTCGTCGGCAAGGTGCTCGGGTTTCGGGCGATGCACCTGCATGGCCGAGCGCTGCAGGTTCTGTTGCCGCGCGCGGTCGATCGCTTCGAACGCTACACCTACCTCGACGGTGAGATCGTGGCCGGCATGGTGCTCGGCTACAACTTTGGCGACGGGCACCTTCACAACGAGCAGCTGCTCGCCGCGGTGCAGGCTCAGTGCGAGTTCGGGCCCGGGGAGCTGCGCTGCGTCTTCATCGAGCCCCAGGCCTTGTTCGGGCGCACGCTGGCCTACCGGATTCGAGACGCCAACACCGGGCTCCTGGACGTAGGGACGCTGCCGGTCGAGGAGCTCGCTCGGCTCGACCCGTGGCCGCCGGAGCCGATGTACGACCGACGTCGGGTCCCGCTACGACTGGACCCGGCGATCTGAGAGCCTCTGGGCGTGCTCGACGCGGTCGTGGTTGGATCAGGGCCAAACGGCCTCGCTGCCGCGGTGGAGCTCGCCCGCCACGGGCTGTCGGTCCGGGTCCTCGAAGCCAAGGCGGAGATCGGAGGCGGGACCCGGACCGCCGCCGTGACCCTGCCCGGTTTTCTGCACGACCTCGGCTCCGCCGCCCACCCGATGGGCGTGCTGTCCCCCTACCTACGGACGCTCCCGCTCGAACGACACGGGCTGCGCTGGCGGTACCCCGCCGCATCGGTCGCGCACCCGCTCGAGGGCGAAGAGGCGGTGATGCTCCTGCCTTCGCTCGACGCGACCGCGGCCGGGCTCGGCCCCGACGAGCGGGCGTGGAAGCGGATGTTCGCCCCGCTGCTCGAGGACCCCCACGGGCTGCTGAGCGACGCGCTCGGCCCCCTCCGCGTGCCCCGGCGCCCGCTCTTGCTCGCCCGCTTCGGTTGGCTCGCGATCCGCTCGGCCCGCGGGCTCGCCGAGAGCCGATTCTCCGGACCGAGGGCTCGGGCCCTGTTCGCCGGCTGCGCCGCCCACGCGATCCTCCCCCTCGAGACCCCGCTCACCGCAGCGATGGGCCTGATGTTCGCCCTGACCGGCCAGGTGGTGGCGTGGCCGGTCGCGGAGGGGGGCTCCGCGTCCATCGCCCGGGCCCTAAAAGGCCTGCTCCTGTCGCTCGGGGGCGAGATCCACACCGAGCACCCGGTTTCGAGCGTCCAGGACCTGCCCGAGAGCCGGGTGGTGCTGTTCGACACCGACCCCCGGCAGCTCTGCTCCATCGCCGGCGACGGGCTGCCGGCTCGGTTTCGGAGGCGGCTCGGTCGCTACCGGTACGGCCCAGGGGTGTTCAAGATGGACTTCGCGCTCGACGGACCGATCCCGTGGCGGGACCCGCAGATCCGCACCGCCTCCACCGTTCACCTCGGCGGTCCGCTCGAGGAGGTCGCGGCGAGCGAGGCCGCCATGGGGCGGGGGGAGGTCTCCGAGCGCCCGTTCGTGCTGCTCGTGCAGCAGAGCGAGCACGACCCCACCCGGGCCCCGAAGGGCCAGCACACCGGCTACGCCTACCTGCACGTCCCGGCCGGGGACGACCGCGACCACCATGAGCTGCTCGAGCGGCGAATCGAAAGCTTCGCCCCCGGCTTCAAGGACCGGATCCTCGCCCGCCGGCACATGACCGCCCTCGACTTCGAGCGCGACAACCCGAACTGGGTCGGGGGCGCGATCACCGGCGGCGTCAGCGACCTCCGTCAGCTCTTCTTTCGACCGGTGGTCCAGCTCGACCCCTACCGCACCCCGAACCCGCGCTACTTTCTCTGCTCGGCCTCCACCCCTCCCGGAGGCGGAGTTCACGGCATGGCTGGCTACTTCGCCGCCCGCTCCGCGCTCCGCCGGCTGGGGATTCGGCGACGACCGACCGGTCGGACGGGTTGAGTTCTCGGCGCGCCGCGTCGAGAGCGCGCGCACATCGCTTCCCTTGGCGCAAAAATGGTGTCAGGTAGGGCGCGCATGAGCGAAGCGAAGGAACCCGGCGTCCAGCCCGAGGGTCCGGCCCAGCGCAGCGGGCCGGAGCTGATCCGGGCCAGCAAGCCGTACAGCGCCGAGGACCCGGCGACGACCTGGCGGCTGTTCGCCACGACCGTGGCCGTGGCGGCGGTTTGCATTTGGGTCGCGGCCATGCCCGCCGCCGGCAGCCTTCGCTACGTCGCGTCGGTGGTGCTCGGGCTGACCCAGATCCGGCTCTTCATCTTCTACCACGACGCCATGCACGGGGCGATCTTCCGCAAGTCCCGCATCGGCAAGGCGGTGATGAAGTTCTACGGTCTCCTCATCCTGGTCCCCGACCGGATCTGGAAGGACTCGCACAACTACCACCACGCCCACACCGCGAAGATCATCGGGGCGTCGATCGGCTCCTTCCCGGTGATGACCGTGCGGATGTGGCGTCGGGCCACCCCATGGCAGCGGTTCTTGTACCGGATGGTCCGGGGGCCCACGAACATGATGTTCGGATACTTCACCGTGTTCCTTCTCGGGATGGTGATTCGGCCGCTGCTCAAGAACCCCCGCCGAAACCACTCGGCGGCGCTCTCGCTCTTCGTTCACTTCGGGACTTTGGCGCTCATCGTCCGAATCGCTGGTCTCGAGACCGCCTTTCTCATCTTCCTGCTGCCGCAGATGTTCTCATGCGCAGCGGGCAGCTACCTGTTCTACGCCCAGCACAACTTCCCAGACGCGGTGATGCGCGACCGGCGGGATTGGTCGTACACCGACGCCGCGCTGCACGCGTCGAGCATGATGACCGGCGGGCCGGTGATGCGATGGTTCACCGGTGACATTGGATTTCACCACGTCCACCACCTCAACTCTTCCATCCCCTTCTACCGGCTCGAGGAGACCATGAACGCGCTCCCCGAGCTGCAGAACCCGGGCACGACGTCGCTGTCGCTCACCGACGTCTGGCGATGCTTCGACCTCGACCTCTGGGACCCGGACACGAGCCGCATGGTGTCCATTCGCGAGGCCGACGAGGCCCCGGAGATGCGTCCCGCCATGTGAGAGGCCCTCGCGGTCTTCACCGATTGGGCGGGAAGCCCAGGGTGGCTCGGAAGAACCCAACCAGCGCGCTTTTTCACTCCGCCGGCGGCGCCCGGCTCGCCTCGCCAAGCCATTGGCCCCCGGCTCAGCTCGCCCCCGGCTCACGGTCGAGAGGGGGCCGGAGGAAGCCGAGGATGTCCTCGGTGACCTCTTTTTTGTTCGTCTCGTTCAAGATCTCGTGCCTGGCCCCCGGATAGAGCTTCACGGTCACGTCGAGCCCCGCGGCCTCATAGCGATCGGCCAGAGCGCGGACGCCTTTGCCCTTCAGACCGACCGGGTCTTCGGCGCCGGACGCGAGCAGCAGCGGGAGCTCCCGGCGAAACCGGCCGAGCCGATCCGACTTCGCCAGCCCGGGGAGATTGTCGAGCAGGTCCACCCACAGCTGGTTGGTGCAAAGGAACCCGCACCGGTCGTCCGTGATGTAGGCGTCGACCTCGGCTGGGTCCCGCGAAAGCCAGTCGAATGGGGTTCGGGTGGGCGCAAACCCCCGGTTGTACTCTCCGAAAGCGAGCCGATCGATGAGTTTGCTTCGGCCGCGCGCCCCCTGGCGCAGCCGCTCCACCCTCGCCACCAGCCGCCCCAAGGTCGCGATCGGCGGCGGCGGGCCCGAGGTCCCGGTCAGCACCGCGGCGGCAAGACCCATTCCGGCGTACCGTCCGAGGTAGTCCTGGACCAAGAGCGAACCCATGCTGTGGCCCACGACGGCCAGCGGCAGGCCCGGGTGCGAACTTCGCTCGAATTCGATGAACGCGGCGAGGTCCTCGACTACGCGATCCCACCCGCGCTCGGGAGCAAAAAACCCAACATCCTCCGGCGAGCGGGCGGTGCGACCGTGGCCCCGGTGGTCGGGGACATACGCGACCCAGCCTTCGGCGACCAGCGCCCGGGCGAAACGGGCGTACCTCGCGCCGTGCTCGGCCAGACCGTGCACGACGTGCACGATCCCGCGGGGCGGCCCATCGGGGGCAAAGCGGAGGTAGGCGAGGCGGTCGGGCCCGAATTCTCCCGGCTCCCCGCGGAGCTCGGGTTCGGGATGGGGAACGGTTGGCGGCGCGTCCCTGCGCGCTTCGCGTGCGTCTTCCAGCTCGTCGCGGCTCATTCCCGCTATCGCCTACACACCTCGGGGCGAAACGCTACCGGGGTGGACATCGGCGTCACCTCGAAGCTCGCGCCGGTCCACCTCAGCTCGGCCGCGGCCCACAGCTCCCCCGGGCGAAGCTCGGTCGGGCCCAGCTCGGCGACCAGAAGCCCCCGCGAGCGCAGCGAGAGCCGGACCGCAGTGGGGAGCCGCACGTCTCGGCTGTCGCAGTAGTGGGCGTAGACCAGGTAGGCCCCGGGCTCGGGCCGGTCGAGGGTCGCGACCTCCGGGCCGGGCTGGGTCACCGCGTCCCGGTCGAGCCGAGGATCGTCGAGGTCGGTCCCGAGGTCGCCCCAATTCGGGGCCCGGTTGAACGGGGAGCAGTCGCTGCCGAGGCTGCGGCCGGGCGCGCCGCTGCCGTAGTCGCCCACCTCGCCGCCCGGACGCACGAAGTGCAGATCCACGTCGGTGCCGAGGTCCCAAGTGAGGACCAGCTCGATGTCTCGAGGCACGATGAGCAGCTCGGCCGGCTCGCTCTCGAGCCCTCTTTCGTCGCGAGCGACGAGCTGGACCCGGAAGCGGCCGGTCCGGTCCACCACCAGCTCGGCCTGGTCCGCTGCCCCCGGCTCGGGGGCGACTTCGGCGCGGCTCCCTTCCGGCCGCTCGAGGACCGACCACGAGAAGGCGAGCGGAGCGCCCTCCGGATCGAAGCTGCCTCGGGCGTCGAGCGCGACCACCTGGCCCGGACCCGCGCCCACCTCGGGGCCGCCGTCTTCGCACCCGGTTCGCCCAGGCTGGGCCCGGCAACCGACGAGTTGAGCCCGAGGACGCAGATTGGCTCGGCCGACGACCTCGATCTCGATTCGGGGCCGGTCCGCATCGTCGGTCCGGACGGACAGCAGGCCTCGGTCCGGCCCGAGGTCTTCGGGCGCGTACGAAAACGGGAGGAGGAGAGATTGGCCGGAGGGGACGACGATCGGATCGATTGGCGCCGCGAACATGAGGTCTACCGAGGTCGAGGTGAAAACCAGGTCGGACAGCGAGACCGACCGACCACGCAGGTTTCGGACCTCGACCTCCCGCCGCGCGCGGCTCCCCTCCGACACCACCCCGAAGTCCACCCGCTGCGGTCTCACCTCCAACGCGCCCTCACCGCCGGACCCGAAGACCGGCACCTCGAGGCGGTGGCCGTCGTCCGCCTCGAACCACAGCGCCCCCTGGTCCTCCGCGCCGGGACGGGAAGGCCGGTAGCGGACGGGCCAGTCCACCGAGACCCCCGGGCCGAGGTCCACCGGCTCGCCCGCGGGCGCAAACGGCCCCGGCTCGATCGAGGCGGTGACCCAGGCCCCCACCGTCCCCACGTTGCGGAGCCGCACCGAGCGCACCGCCTCCTCGGCCGGCGCCACGGAGCCAAAATCGAGGACCGCGGGTTCGGCGTCGAGCGCCACCGCCACCGGGGTCAATGCCGCGTCGTCGCAGCCGGCGAGCAGCCCGGCCCAGAGCCCAGCTCGGACCGCGAGCCCGAAACCGGGCCCCGCTGAGCGCCATCGTGGGCGCTCTTCCCACCCTTCTTGACAGCCCCTCTGGACCGCCCCATCATGCGCTCGCATCGCACCTCGGGTTGCGGGCGAAGCGAACATCGGGCTCGACATGGCGAACACGGACAAACGAAAGCAATCGTTGTATTTTCCCGAGGAGATGCTGAAGGAGATCCAGGACGAGGCCAACCGGCAGGACCGGTCGCTGTCGTGGATCGTGCAACAGGCGTGGCGCATCGCCCGGACCGAGATCACGCGGTTCCCGTCCGTCAACGACGTGCTCGAATCGAGCGGCAAGGACGACTGACCGGTCGCTCAATCCACCGCCCCGAGGTCCACTTGGGAGGTGTGCTCGAACGGCACGGAGATCTGGGGGAGCTTGACCTCCCCGAAGATGCGGTACGGCACGATGCCCGACGCCAGCACCTCCGGGAGCTGCTTGGACGAGCCCGCTTCCAGCCTCAGCGAAATCTCGTACTCCTCCGCGGACCCGGCGGTGATGCGCGCCCCGACGCCCACCTGCTCCGCCCTCATCTGCTGCCCAGCCACCTCGAGCGTGTAGTCCACCGCTCGCACCACCACGGTGAACGCGTTCTCGTTGGTGAGGCGGAGGAACATGGTCAGATCCAGCCGCTCCCGGTCGTACTGCGCGGCCTGGGCGTCGAGCACCTCGAACCGAGGGAGCCGCGGGGTGGCGAGGCTGGCCTTGCGCTCGAAGCGGGCGGCGCTGCCGTCGTCGAAGCGGATCTCACCGGAGAGGTCGGCGGGGACCATCTCGGCCCCGATGAGCGCCGTCAGTCGCTCGGTATCGGTCGGGAGCGGGATATCGACCACGAACCCGACCTCCGCCCGCTGCTCGGCCAAGAGCTGGCCCTCGAGGTCGAGCGAGCCTTCGATCGTCCCGGCGACGTCACCGGTTTCGAGCGCGTACCGCACCGACGCGAGCCCGACCGGGGTCGCGCGGGGATTCTCGACCGAGACCTTCACGTCGAGCGTCGATGCCTGCATCGACGTGGTGCGGGGAAAAATTCGGGTCACCCGGGCCTCGATGGGAGTCGGGGGACCGGGCGGCCCGCTCTTGCAAGCAAGGGCGAGGAGGAGAAGCGGCGCGGTACGTCGGTTCATGGTCGATCTCGAAGGTTCAATTGCAGCTCAGCTCGCCGCAAGAGGCGGCGCCTTCGCACACCCCGTCGGCCGAGCACGTCCGCCAGTCGCAGGCTTGGTAGGTGCGGCCATCCGGAGCCTGGATCCGGGCCACCCCTCGACCGGGGACGAGCCCGAACAGGGTCTGGCTCGCGCTCTCGTCTCCCACGGTCACTTCGTACAGCAGCTCGAGCCCGGCCGCGGTCTCCCCTCCCGGAATGGGCAGGTCTACGGAACGCTGAACGATGACCCGGTGCCGCTCGGGGGCGGGGTCGCCGCGGGTGGTCTCGGGCGTCGTCGTCACCTCGAACCGAGCGCCGACGGCCACGGTGGGCGCGCCGTCCGCCCCGTACTCGAGGCTCAGGAGCAGCGGGGCTTCGTCGTTCGGGTAGCGACGGCTCCGCCGACCGCCGGCGTCGTCGTCGAGCCGAAGCAGCCGAAGCTCGCCCCCGTCCCTCGCTTCCACGAACCACTCCGTGGGCAGCCCTCCGGTGGCGAAACGGAACACGCGGCTGTAGACCGACCGACCGGCGATGGAGATCTCGTTCGGCCCGGTGATCTCGACCGTCGCGAACGATGGGATCCCGCCGATGCTGAACCGATAGCGGGCGCACGAGCCGTCGGTGAGGCCGAAGAAGGCGCGGGCCTCGTCGGCGGTGGGGACCGGCTCGTCCGGGATTTCGGTCTCGCCGCAGGCGGCGCACGCGACGAGAAGGGCCAGGGGCCACGGGCAGCGATGCATGGCGGCGGAACGTAGCCCCGCCGGCGAGGGGAGTAAACACGTTGACCCCGGTCCCCCCCCTGCGTAAGCGGCGGTTTCGGGGTCGGATGCCGGCCCCCGCTGCCGGAGACCGGGCCATGGCCGACGACGACCGCGACCGCATCCGCCGCCAGCAAGAGTCGGACCTCCACAACGCGCGCGGGATCGAGGCGGCCGATCGAAACTGGCTCGAAGAGGCGGTCAAGGCGTTCCAAAGGGCGATCGAGCTCGACCCGGAGTCGGCCCACGCCCACGACAACCTGGCCCGGGTCTACGGGCAGCAGGGCAAATTCCTGCTCGCGCTCCAATCCTACCTCGAGGCGCTGCGGCTCGAGCCCGACAACCCGGCCGCGCACTACAACCTCGCCTGCTTTCTGTCCGCGCACGGCGAGGACATGGCGATCGACGAGTACCAGCAGGCCATCCAGCTCGAATACGAGTACCCGGACGCCCACGTGAACCTCGGCCTGTGCTTCGTGGACCAAGGCGAGCACGAAAAGGCGATCGCCGCGTTCCGAACGGCGGTGATGCTCGACCCGGACGACCACGGCGCCAAGCAGGAGCTCGCCGCGTCGCTCATCGACATCGGCGAGTACGCGGAGGCCATCCGCCACCTTCGGGAGGTGACCAAGGCCGAGGAAGAGAACCTCGACGCGTGGATCGACCTCGGGATCGCCTTCGTGTTTCAGGGCTTTTACGACGAGGCGGAGCGGGCGTTGCAATCGGCCGCCCGCCTCGACCCGAACGAGGTGCTCGTGGCCTACCACCTCGCCGCCCTGTACTCGGCGTGGAGCCGACCGGAGGAGTCCCTCGACGAGCTGGCCCGGGCCCTCGGTCTGGACGGCGAGCGCGTCCGGGCGTGGGTGGAGGCGGATCGAAAGTTCGACCCGCTGAGGGCGCATCCCCGCTTCCGTGAGCTGTTCGGGGCCTGAGCCCCGCCAACGCAGGATCCATCCTGAGAACGCCGGATCGCTCGAGTTCGCACCGGCCGCCGCATCGTCCATCGGGCCCCGGTCTCTGACCCGGCTCATCCTCTCGCTACGGCCGGTCCTCTGGCTCCGGACCTTCTGGCTCCGGACCTTCTGGCTCCGGACCTTCTGGCTCCGGACCTTCTGGCTCCG
>DAIQNR010000015.1:0-41836 GCA_036788295.1 Myxococcota bacterium | reverse complement strand
TCTGGCTCCGGACCTTCTGGCTCCGGACCTTCTGGCTCCGGACCTTCTGGCTCCGGTGTCCTCCTCTCGCGCTCCGGCTCCTCCTCTCGCGCTCCGGCTTCGGCCGTCGGCCAGACCCCAGTCCGCGACCGGCTGGCCGCGCCGACCGGCGCGCGGGGCCCACGGCCGCTGCGCTCTTCTTCGGCGCTTGGCCGCCCTCTTCGCCCCGGAGCAGCTTGCCTACCCAACATCTTGGGGGTCCGGATTCGAGGAGCCCCCAGGAGAAGGGTTGCCAATCGGCGGAGGGCCCGCGTAGGGGATTGCCGGCGCATGAAGATCCGGCGGCTCGAAATCCAGGGGTTCAAGAGCTTCGCCGACCGAACGGTCCTGAAGTTCGGCGACGGCATCACCGGCGTGGTCGGCCCGAACGGCTGCGGCAAATCCAACATCGTGGACGCGATTCGCTGGGTGATGGGCGAGCAGTCCGCCAAGCACCTGCGCGGTCTCGGCATGCAGGACGTGATCTTCGCCGGGTGCGAAGCGCGGGGCCCGGCCGGGATGGCGGAGGTGACGATCGCGTTCAAGAACGACGGGCTGCTCGTCCCGCCCGAGTACAGCCGCTACGAGGAGATCGGCGTCACCCGCCGCCTCTACCGGGACGGCACCTCCGAGTACGCGATCAACGGGGTCGGCTGCCGCCTCCGCGACATCCTGGACCTGTTCATGGGGACAGGTATCGGCAAGAACGCCTACGCGATCATCGAGCAGGGTCGAATCGGCCTCATCGTGACCGCGCGGCCGGAGGAGCGGCGGGCGCTCATCGAGGACGCGGCCGGCGTCAGCCGCTACAAGGCCCGGCGAAAGCAGGCGGAGCGGCGCATCGCCGCCACCGAGCAGAACCTGCTGAGGGTGCGGGACCTGGTCTCGGAGCTGTCGGCCCGCCGGGCCACGCTCGAGAAGCAGGCGGAGAGATCCGAGCGCTACAAGGCGATGCGGGCGGAGCTGAAGGGGCTCGACCTGCACGCCGCAGCCCACCGCTACCTCGAGCTCGAGGCGCTGCTCCGCTTCGAGCGAAGCCGCCACGACGAGCTGTTCTCCGCGGTCGAAGCCGAACGAGCGGCGGTCGAGGAGGAGGAGGCGGCGCTCATCGACGAGCGGGCCTCGCTCGCCGCCAAGGACGAGGCGGTGCGGGCCGAGGAGTCCTCCCTCAACGAGCTGTCCCGCGCCCTCGACCGGGCCAGGCAGAGCGCCGAGTTCCTGGTCCGCGAGGACGCGAAGCTCGAGGAGCGCATGGTCGAGGCCTCGGCCGAGCGGGCGGCGCTGCTCGAAGAGCAGGCGAGCGCCCGGACCGAGCGCGCCGAGCTCGAGGCGGCGGTGTCTTCGCTGGTCGAGGACGCCGGCGAGGAGGGGCGGCAGCTCGAAGTCAGGGAGATCGCGCTCGACGCGCTCGGCGAACGCATCACCGAGGCACGCGCCGGGCTCGAGCGGGAGAAGCAGTCGCTCGTCGAGGGCCTCACTGCGCTCGCCCGCCGAAGGAGCGCCATCGAGAGCCTCGCCCGCCGAGCCGACGACCTCGAGGGTCGGGCGGCCGCGGCCCGCCAGGATGGAGGTTCGGCTCGAACCCGGGCCGAAGAGACTCGAAAGAGGGTGGGAAAGCTCGAGCGAGATCTATCGGAGCGCAGGCAGATGAAGCTCGCGCTCGAGGAGGAGCTCGGCCACGAAGAGCGGCGGCTCGGCGAGCTGCGAACCCACGGAGAAGAGGTGGAGGCCGAGATCGGCCGGCACCGGGAGCGCCTCTCCGACCGGCGGTCCCGTCTTCGCTCCCTCGAGCAGATCCGCGCCAACTACGAGGGCTGCTCCGACGCGGTCCGAGCGGTGATGCAGCACGAGCAGCCCGGCCTGCGCGGGCTCGTCGCCGACGTCCTCGCCGCCGACCCGAAGTTCGAAACGGCGGTGGAGGCCGTGCTCGGCGAGCGGCTGATGTCGGTGGTGGTGACCGAGCAGCAGGACGGCTTCGACGCGGTCCGCTTTCTTCGCGACGGCGGTCACGGGCGCTCGACCTTCGTGCCGCTCGACCTCCGCCTCGATCACGCCCCGTGGGCGCCCCGGCTCGAGGCTCGGGACGCGGTCTCCACCGCACCCCCCCGGGGGGTCCCAAAGGAGATCCCCACCGAGGTCGGGGGCGAGCTCAGCGCTTCGGAGTTCCCGCTCCCGGTCCCGGCGATGGCCACGGAGCGGCCGGCGCTCTCTGCGATCGACGCGCCGATGCCGCGATGGATCGAGGAGGAGGACGGCGACTGGCCCGACCTCGACGACCCTCGGGTCTGCGGAAAGATGGTGGACCTCGTGAGGGCCCGGCCCGGCTTCGAGCCGGTGGCGGAGGCGCTGCTCGGCGACGTGGTCGTCGTCGAGGACCTAGAGAAGGCCCACGCGCTCTGGCTTCACAACGGCCACCGAAAGACGCTCGTCACCCTCGCCGGGGAGGTGCTCGATCCGATGGGGTTGTTCACCGGCGGCTCCTCGGCCGGGGTTTCGGCCGGACTGCTCGCCCAAAAACGGGAGATCGAGGCCCTTCAGACCGAAGTCCGAGGCCTCGAGGCCCGGATCGCAGAAGCGGAGGCCAAAAAGCGCGACGTTCGGGCGCAGATCGAGCGTCTCGCCGCCCGCGTGAAGTCGATGTCGGCCGAAGGCCAGGCTGGAGCCTTGTCCATCGTGAGCTTCGAGCGGGACATCGCCGGGCTTCGGGACCGGGCGCAGCAGGAGGTCTCGTCGGCGGAGCGCAGCGAAGCGGACGCCGAGCGGCTCGCCGCCGACCTCGAGGCCCTTCGCGCCGAGGCCACCGCGACGGAAGAGGCGATCCGGAGCATCGAGCTGGCCCACGCCGACGCCGAGCACCGGGTGGCCGACGCCGCCGATGCCCTGGAGGCGCTCGAGCAGCAGGCCCGCGAGCTCTCCGAGGCGATCACCCACCTCAAGGTGGGCGTCGCCGCCCGCAAGGAGCGACAGGACGGATCCCGCCGGGGTTTGGCCAGGGTGACGAGCCGCCTCGAGGAGATCGACCGGCGGCTCGAGCGGCTGCTCTCGGTGCTCGACAAGAGCGAAGCGGAGCGGACGAGCCTCGCCGAGCGCCTGACCAGCGAGCGGGCCGCGATCGGGCAGCTCGAGGTCGAGGTGGCCGAAGCGACGGCGCGGGTGGAGGCCCAGCGGGCCGATCTCGAGCGAGACAAAGGCGGTCTCGGGGGCCGCGAGTCGGACGCCCGAACCAGGCGAGACGCGCTCGAGCGGGTGAAGGCCCGGCTCAACAAGGCGGAGCTGAAGCGGCGCGAGCTCGAGCTCGGTTGCGAGAGCCTCGAGGCCCAGGTTCGAGAACGGCACCGGCTCGAGCTCACCGAAATCCTGGTGGACCACCACCTCTCGCCTCCTCCCACCGACGCCGAGCGACGGCGGGCCAAGAAGCTCGAAAAGCAGCTCGCAGAGTTCGGAGCGATAAACCTCACCGCGCTCGAAGAGTTCGAGGTGGTCCGGGCGAGGCACGACCACCTCTCCTCCCAGAAGCAAGACCTGGAGCAGGCGCTCGACGCCCTGCGCGCCGCCATCCGAAAGATCAACACCACGAGCCGGGATCGCTACGTCGAAGCGTTCCGCCTGGTGAACGAGAAGTTCCAGCAAGTGTTTCCGAAGCTCTTCTCCGGCGGCCGGTGCGCGCTCGTGATGATGGACGAGAAAAACCCGCTCGAGTCGGGCATCGAGATCATGGCCCAGCCGCCGGGCAAGAAGCTCCAGAGCGTCAACCTGCTGTCGGGCGGGGAGAAGGCGCTGACCGCGGTCTCCCTCATCTTCGGCATCTTCCTCATCAAGCCGACCCCGTTCTGCCTGCTCGATGAGGTCGACGCTCCGCTCGACGAGGCCAACGTCGGCCGCTACAACGAGATGCTGAGAGAGATGTCGCCGATCTCGCAGTTCGTGCTCATCACCCACAACAAGCGCACCATGGAGCTTCCCGACCGGCTGTACGGGGTCACGATGGAGACCCCCGGGATCTCGAAGATCGTGCCCGTCGACGTGGCCGCCTCCGAGCGCACCGAGCTGCGGGCGGTGTGACCGCCTTTGTCCCGCCCGGACCGCCGGTCGGATGGTATAGCCTGACCCCGATGGGAGCTTCGCTTCGATGGATGGCGGCGTGTGCATCGCTGCTGCCCGGATCGGCTCTCGCCTACGGCGAGTCCGACGCCGAGGGCCGGCCCAGCATGCAGGAGCGGCGCCTGCACCTGCTGACCAACCAGGTTCGGGCCGCGCCGCACCAGTTCCCTGGGTGGGACCTTTCGCTCGCAGGCCCCGAGCCCCAGCCCCCGGTCGCGCTCGACGCCGACCTGTTTGCGGCGGCGCGGTTTCACGCCGACGACATGGCGAACGCGGGCTGCTTCACCCACGCCAGCTGCGACGGCACGTCGTTTCAAGACCGGCTCGAGCGGTTCTTCTCCGGTCCGGTGGGCGAGAACATCGCCATTCGGCAGGCGGACGAGTTCCGGGTGCTCGAGGCGTGGATGAACAGCGACGGGCACCGCGCCAACCTCCTCCACCCGGGCTGGAACGCGCTCGGCACCGGGGTCTCGGCCGGGCCGCGGTGGGTCCAGAACTTCGGGACCAGGCGAAACCTCGCCGTCCCCGCGCTGGTCGGGGCAGCCCCGTTTCCGGACGGTGCCAACCTGCGGCTCGCCGCCCACGCCCATGACCCGGGCGGCCGGGCAGCGACGAAGGTCGAGGCGGTGATCGGCGGGACCATCGTTCCGCTCGCTCCCGAGGTGGGAAACCCCGGACACCGGATGTGGACGGGCACGGCACCGGCCCCGGATCGCTGCTCCGACCTCATCTTCCGGCTGACCGACGCCAGGGGCCGAACCCATCGCTTCCCGACGACCGGCGCGCTCCGGGTCGGTCCGGGTTGCGGAGCCGAATTCGCCGCCGCTGCTGCCGATCCGGACCCGGAGCAGCCCTGGATCCCCGCTGACGAACCCGCGGTCGGGGGCTGCCGCTCCGCGCCGGCCGGCGGGGCTCCGTTGGGGGCTTCATTGCTGTTGTGGGCCCTTGGCCGGCGACGCTCGAGCGCACGGCCCCGAATCTGAGCTTTCTCGCTCGGACCGTCTCAGCTTGGGGCGGCCCGTCGATGTCGCACCGGGGCAGACCCGGTCCCCGGTCCAGTTCTCCTCCGGGCTCACGATTCGGACTGCGTGGCCACCACGCTGCAGATTCGAGAGGACCAGGCCGTCGTCCACATCGCGGGCCGGGCGTCGGTATCGTCGGCGTCCGAGACCAAGGAGCGCCTGCTCGAAGCGTTCGGTTCTGGACATCCGGTCGCCGTGGATCTCGGGGAGCTGACCGAGGCCGACCTCTCCCTCCTTCAACTTCTGCTCAGCGCCGAAGCGACCGCCGCCGCCGAACGACAATCGTTCGTCGTCGAGCGCCACGGCTTCGCCTTCGAGCAGCTGTTGAAGCGATCCGGGTTTGCGTCGCTGCTCGAGGCACCTTGGGTCCAAAGCGGTGAGCGGGTTCAATTCTTCTTCTTCGACGAGGAGGCGTGATGGACGCCCTGCAGCAAGCCTATGTCACGGAGGCCAAGGATGTCCTCGAGGCGCTCGAGCAGGCCCTGCTCGGGCTCGACGAGGACCCAACGAACGGCGAGCTCATCGACGGCGCATTTCGGGCCCTTCACACGCTGAAGGGCTCGGGGGCGATGGCCGGCTTCTCCGAGGTCGAGCGGTTCACCCACCGGCTCGAGTCAGCGTTTGACGAAGTCCGCTCCGGACAGCGGCCGCTCGACCCAGCCCTCCTGACCTTGACCCTGGAGTCGCTCGACCACCTGGGGCAGCTCGTCGCCGCCGGACCGGAAGCCGGACCGGCCCTGGCCGAGGCGTCCGACCAACTGCTCGGGCGGCTTCGCGGGGGCGGCCCGAAGAAGAATCGGGCGAAGAGCGGCGAGCCCGCCCCGAAACCGGTCCCGACCGGGGAGATCTGGGGCTCGAAGGGGTGGCTCATCCGCCTCACCCCGGAGCCAGACCTGCTCGAGGACGGGCTCGATCCGCTCGACACCCTGCGCGGGCTCGAGCGTCTCGGCGGCCTGCTCATCACCGGCGCCGCGCTGCCTGCCCCGCCGCTCGCCGAGCTCGAGCCGGGCCACCTCCATCTGTCCTGGCGGGCGCTGTTCATCGGCGAGCACGACCGAGACGCGATCGAGGAGGCGCTGTTTTTCCTCTCCGATCGCGCGGAACTGCTCGTAGAGCCGCTCGGCACCGACGTCAGGCACGACGCGATCGACGCCCTTTCGGACGAGCTCGTCGAGCCGCTGTCTCGGGGTGACATCGGCGCGCTCGCGGCGGTGCTCACCGATACGCCGGTGCACGGCGACCTCCCCAGCCCGAAGAAGGCGGCGCCGCCAGCGGCCCGCGCCGCCGCCGCTCCGGCGGAGGACATGGTGAAGGTCTCGACCGCCAAGCTCGACGTCCTGGTCGACCTCGTAGGCGAGCTCGTCATCGCGCAAGCCCGGCTCGCCGACCTCGCGAAGCGGTCGGGGGACCCCGACTTCGGCTCCGTAGCCGAGGACCTCGAGCGCATGTGCGCGAGCCTCCGCGACAGCGCGATGGGTCTGCGCATGCTCCCCATTGGCGCGACCTTCACCCGCTACAAGCGACTCGTGAGGGATGTGGCGCAGCAGCTCGACAAGCAGATCCGCCTCGAGACCGAAGGCGAGGAGACCGAGCTCGACAAGACGGTCATCGACAAGCTCGGCGACCCGCTCGTCCATCTCATTCGAAACGCGCTCGACCATGGGCTCGAGCCGCCGGATGTCCGGCGCGACCAGGGAAAGAACCCAACCGGGACTTTGTATCTCGGCGCTCGGCACCGAGACGCGACGGTGGTGATCGAGGTTCGCGACGACGGCAAAGGGCTCGACGCCCAGAAGATCCGAAAGAAGGCGATCGAGCGGGGGATCATCGACGAAAAGGCGGAGCTGACCGAGGAAGAGCTGCAGGAGCTGATCTTCGCCCCGGGCTTCTCCACCGCCGACCAGCTGTCCGAGCTGTCCGGCCGGGGGGTGGGCATGGATGCGGTCAAGAGCGCGGTGAAGGCGCTGCGGGGGGAGATCTCGGTGCGCTCCCGCCTCGGGGAGGGGACGACGGTGCAGATCTCCTTGCCGCTGACCTTGGCCATCATCGAGGGCCTGCTCGTCCGGGTCGGAGGCTCGCGCTATGTCCTGCCACTGAGCCAGGTCGAGGAGTGCGTGCCGCTGCCGGCCGCGGGCAGGAAGAAGTTCGACGGCGCGGCGCACCACGGCGGATGCGAGATCCTCGAAGTCCGAGGCGAAGTCGTCCCCTATTTCAACCTCGGCCCATGGTTCGGGGAGCGAGCCGGGCCAGCCGAACACCAGAAACTCATCATCACCCACCAGGAGGGCCGACGACACGGCTTCGTGGTGGACGAGGTCATCGGGCAGCAGCAGACGGTCATCAAGAGCCTGGGCCGAGCCTATCGCGGGCTCGTCGGCATCTCCGGGGCCACGATCCTCGGAGACGGCGACGTGGCGCTCATCCTCGACCCGGCCGGTCTCGCGACCGCCCTCGAACACCAGGAGCGCGGCCGTTCGGCCGCATGAGGTCGCATCATGGGGGTCAAGTTCCAACTCGTGCTCGGCTTTGGGGCGGTGGTCGCCGCCGCGAGCGCAGCATCCTACATCTGCCTCGAGGGTCTCGAGGAGGTCGGACACGCATTCGAGGTCTCCGAGGCCGCAAACGCCCGTGCCACCCGGGTGTCCAGGCTCGAGCGGCTGCAGCTCGAGCTGCTGCTGGCCCAAAAGGACCTCATCCTCGAGCCGATCGCGGCCGCGGTGGACGAGCGGGTCGAGTCGGTGGACGCCGCCCGCTACGCGGTGGTGGAGGCCATCAACGAGCTGGTGCTGTCCGAGGACGAAGAAGGCCAGGCTGCGCTCGCCACGTACGGGGCCGCGATCGGGGACTACTTCGACGTCCTCGAGACCATCACCGAGCTCGTCCGCGCGTCCCGGGGCGAGGAGTGGGTCGAGGCCACCGACGACCACGCCCGGGCCAAAGCCCTGTCGATGGGGCGATCGCAGCTGCTCGTGAAGAACGCGAGCGAGGTCCTGCTCGGCATCACGTCCGCCGCCTCGTCCTCGGTCGAGGAGGCCCGCTCGCTGGTGGCCGCCACCCGAACCCAGGTCCGCACCATGGCGCTCGCCGCCGGCGGCGGGGCCATCCTGCTCGCTTTCCTGGTCGCGTTCGTCATCACCCGGTCGATGATGAGGAACTTGGGAGGTGAGATCCGGGTGGTGAAGCAGCTGGCGGAGCGAATGAGCGAGGGCGACCTCGCCCATCGAAAGGACAGCGCGCGCCACGCCCAACCGGACAGCCTGCATGGGCGCATGGAGGCGATGGCGGAGCGCCTGCGGGAGGTCGTGGCCAGGGTGGCCGACGCCGCCCACCAGATGGCGGCCGGCAGCGAACAGCTCAGCGCCAACGCGGCCCAGATGTCCGACGGAGCCGCGCTGCAGGCGACGAACGTGCAAGAGATCTCCGCCTCGGTCGAGATGATGGCCTCGAACGTCAGGCAGAACGCGGACAACGCCGAGCAGACCGAACGCATCGCGCAGCGCACCGCCGAAGACGCGAAGACCGGGGGCGAGACTCTGGCCGAGACGGTGAGCGCGATGCAGGACATCGCCGGCAAGGTCGCGATCATCCAGGATCTCGCGCGGCAGACCAACATGTTGGCGCTCAACGCCGCCATCGAAGCCGCCCGCGCCGGCGAGCACGGAAAGGGCTTCGCAGTGGTCGCGGCCGAGGTCAGAAAGCTCGCCGAGCGCAGCCAGCGCTCCGCCGCCGAAATCTCGGATGTATCCGAGACTTCGGTCGAGGTCGCGAACCGGGCCGGCGCGCTGTTTGCGAAGATTCTCCCCGATATCCAGCGCACCGCCGAGCTCGTGCTCGAGATCAGCACCGCGAGCCGCGAGCAGGACCAAGGGATCCGCGAGATCAACCAAGCCGTGCAGCAGCTCGATCAAGTCATCCAGCAGAACGCGGTCGGCGCTCGGGAGGTGGCGAGCACGTCCGGAAGCCTGTCGAGCGAGGCGCAAGCGCTGCTCGGCGCGATCAGCTTCTTTCGGGTGGACGAATCGGCGCCGCCGCCGAAACCCACCCCCCAGGCCGAGCTCGCCGACGAGGCAGAACCGGCGGCGCCCGGGCAGAAAGAGCCGCAACAGGCGTACGAACAGCCAAAAGCCACCACCGACCAGACGCCGCCGCCGATCCGGCTCGACAACCGGGACGACGACGCCGACCAATGGTTCGATCGCGTGTGACGGAGAAGACATGAGCACCAGCCGCGCCGCCCCCGGGACTTTCCTGACCTTTCGGCTCCATGACGAGACCTTCGGAGTGGAGATCCTGAAGGTGCGAGAGATCGTCGAGCTCGACCGGAGCATCACCCGGGTCCCAAGGACCCCCGAGTTCATGCGCGGGGTCATGAACCTCCGCGGCCACGTCGTCCCGGTGGTGGACTTGAACGCGAAGCTCGGGTTTTCGGCTACGCCGGCCACCGCCGACACCTGTGTGATCATCGTAGAAGTGCAGCAACCCGGGTCCGACAGCATGATCCTCGGCGCGGTCGCAGACGCGGTCGAGGAGGTCCTGACGCTCGGCGCGGACGAGATCCTGGCCCCGCCTCCGGCCGGAACCTCGCTCGGGCCGGAATACTTGACCGGGCTGGCCCGGGCCGAACACGGCTTCATCCTCCTCATGGATGTGGACGCGGTCCTCGCCGAACCCAGGCTGGCGGCAGCGACGCCGCCGGCCTCTGCGGCCCGCGCATGATCGAGCCTGCCGCCGCTTCCTCCCTCCCTGCGTTCTCGGCGTGGGTGAGAAGGGAGACCGGGATCGTGCTCAGCGACGCGAAGCGGCCCCTGCTCGAGGCGCGGCTCGGCGTCCTCGCCCGGGCGGCGGGGCACGCCGATCTCGACCGCTATTTTCGGCACCTGCTCCACGAGGCCGGTGAAGCCGAGCGCCGCAGGGCGCTCGACGCGCTGTTCACCCACACGACGGCGTTCTTTCGTGAGACCCACCACTTCGAGCTGCTGCAGGAGAAGATCCTGCCCGAACGAAAGGGCTCGGCCCCGTTTCGGGCGTGGAGCGCGGCGTGCTCCTCCGGCGAGGAGCCGTACACCCTCGCCCTATGCCTTCGCCGAGCGCAGGCGGCGGGGGACGTGGGCCCGTTTCGCATCCTCGCCACCGATCTATCGGAGTCGGTGCTACGCCGGGCCAAAGAGGGCATCTACCCGGCGGAGCGGCTCTGTGGCTTGCCTCCGGCCGTCCTGAGCACCGAATTCGAGCCCGCGCGCCAGGGCCACCTGCAGCTCGTGCCTTCGGTCCGGGCTCTCGTGAGCTTTCACCGCCTGAACTTGGTGGACGAGCGCTGGCGGCTGAAGCCCCGGTTCGACGTCATCTTCTGCCGAAACGTCCTCATCTATTTCGACGAGTCGACCCGAAACGCGGTGGTGGCCCGGTTGGTGGAGCAGCTCCTCCCCGGAGGGTTCTTGGCGCTGGGTCACACCGACCACGCGGTCGCTCGGGGGTTTCCGCTCGAGGCCGTCGGGCCCACCATGTATCGGAGGACCCGCTGATGGCGATCCGAGTGATGGTCGTGGACGACTCGGCGCTGGTGCGGGCGGCGCTCCCTGCAGCGCTGTCCACTGACCCCGACATCGAGGTCATCGCGGTCGCCGCGGACCCCTACGCCGCCGTCGAGGCGATGAAGGGCGGCATGCCCGACGTGCTGCTGCTCGACATCGAGATGCCCAAGATGGACGGGCTGACCTTTCTCGAGCGGATCATGGCCCAGCGACCGATCCCGGTCGTGATCTGCTCCACCCTGGTCGGCCACGGCGCCCAGGCCTCGCTCGACGCGCTCGAGCTCGGCGCGGTGGAGGTCATCGAGAAGCCGAAGTTCGGCACCCGGGGATTCTTCGAAGAGGCCCGCGTGCGGCTGTGCGACGTGGTGAAGAGCGCCGCTTTGGCCACCCCCCGACCCCGGCCGGCTGCAGCCGCGCCTCGGCGGGCCGGGCCGGCCCCCCGGCTTCGCACCACCGAGAAGATCATCGTGATCGGGGCATCGACCGGGGGCACGGAGGCGCTGCGGGTGGTGCTGCAGGGGCTGCCCCGAGACGCCCCCGGGATCGCGGTGGTGCAGCACATGCCCGCCGGCTTCACGAGAGCGTTCGCCGAGCGGCTCAACGGCCTGCTCCCCCTCGACGTGAAGGAGGCCGAGACCGGGGACGCGCTGCTTCGGGGCCGGGTGCTCATCGCGCCCGGGGATCGCCACCTGCTGCTGAGGCGCAGCGGCGCTCGATACGAGACCGAGGTCCGCGACGGGCCGCTCGTGTCCCGGCACCGCCCGTCGGTGGACGTCCTGTTTCGCTCGGCCGCCCGAACCGGCGGCGAGAACGTCGTCGCCGCCATCCTCACCGGCATGGGCAAGGATGGCGCCCGGGGCATGGCCGACCTGCGACAGGCCGGAGCCCGCACCATCGGCCAGGACGAGGCGACTTGCGTGGTGTTCGGGATGCCCGGGTCCGCCTTCGCCCTCGGCGGGGTGGAGGCGCTGCTCCCGCTCGAGGCGGTCGCCGAGCGGCTCCTCGCTCTGTCGGAGTGAGGGGCGAAATCGCCGTTGCTTCGATGAAGGCCCTGCTCTAGGGCCTCCTTCATGGACTTTCGCGGGTGGCTGCTGGGGCTCGGGCTCGACCTTCGCGAGGTCCTCGGCGGGCTCGGGGTGGACGTCGAGAAGCTCGAGGCGACGGTGGGCCTCGACGTCGAGACCATGGCCGCGGCCCTCACCGGCCTTTTGCTCGTGCTCACGGCGGCGCTGCTGTTTCGCTTCGCGCTCGCCCGGAGAAAATCCGGTCCCCAGCCAGCGCCGGTCGGGGCGCCGACCGAGGCAGGGGCTCCTGCCGCGCCGGTCTCCCGCCCGTCGGACGCCGACGCGCTGTACCGGGGTCTCACCAAGACCAGGACCGGCCTTCTCGCCCGCCTCGACGCCATCCTCGGTCGAGGCGGTCTCGACCCGTCGGTCGTCGAGGAGCTCGAGACCGCGCTCGTCTCCGCCGACATCGGCATTCGCACCTCCAGTCGGCTCATCGCGGAGGTCTCGGACCGCCTCGAGCCGGCGTCCCGCCGGGATCCGGAAGCGGTGAAGTCCGGCCTCGAGCAGCGGATCGGCGCGTCACTGGGGCCGAAGCTGGCCCCCTGGAACCTCGGCACCCCGCCGTATGTGGTGCTGGTCATCGGCGTCAACGGCGTGGGCAAGACGACGACCATCGGAAAGATCGCGGCCCGCTACGTCGCCGAAGGCAAGAAGGTGGTCCTCGCCGCCGGCGACACGTTCCGAGCTGCGGCCGTCGAGCAGCTCGAGGTCTGGGGAGAGCGGGCCGGGGCGGAGGTCGTGAAGGGAGAGGAGGGGGCCGATCCAGCTTCGGTGATGTTCTCGGCGGTCGAGCGGGCCCGCGCCGCCGGCGCCGACCTCCTCCTGTGCGACACGGCGGGGCGCCTTCAGACCAAGGCCAACCTGATGCAAGAGCTGGCCCGGCTGCAGCGGGTGCTCGGCAAGGCCCTCCCCGGTGCGCCGCACGAAGTGCTGCTCGTGCTCGACGCCAACACCGGCCAAAACGGGATCTCTCAGGCCAAGACCTTCTCCGAAGTGGTCACCGTCCACAGCCTCGCCCTCACGAAGCTCGACGGCACCGCGAAGGGCGGCGTGGTGGTCGCCATCGCCGACGAGCTCGGGCTCCCGGTGCGCTTCGTCGGGGTGGGCGAAGGCGCCGACGACCTGCGGGACTTCGACCCGCAAACCTTCGTCCGCGCCCTGTTTGCGAGCGCAACGGACCATCGAGGCGTCGCCGTTGACGGACCGACTGCCTCCTCCTAAGGTCACGAGGTGTCGGGTACCCCGGGGTCGACCAACGGCGACAAATCGCGCCGGGCCATCAGCGTGGACCTCGGCGGTCTTCGTTTCAACGTCGTGTCCGATGCCGAAGAGCATCGGGTGCGGGAAGTGGTGGACTTCGTGAACCGCCGGGTGGATTCGATCCGTGAAGGAACGAGGCGAGCCCAAAGTGACCAGATCGCGCTGCTCGCGGCGCTCAATCTGGCCGAGGAACTGTTTGCCGAGCGAGAGAAGAACGAGCGCCTGAAGCGGCTCGTGCGCGAGCGCTCGATTCGAATGCTCGCCTCGATCGACGCCATCGCCCGCGACCTGGAGGGTCGGCGGGACGACCGAACTTCGACATCCCTGCCTGGTTCGTGATGGAGAGCTGCACATTTAGTTCGTGAACCGATGCGATGAATTTAGGGAGGCGTACCTCCTGGCCTCGCGCGAACTGCCGCTAAGCTGGGCAGAGGCAGGGCGCTGGGACACGTCACCCACCTGCTGAGGCAGGTTCCGACCGCAGTCCTTCACACGGCCAAGGCGGGGACCTTTTCTTCCCAACTTTTGGCGTGGCCATCCTGCGCTTCCCGAGGCATCGACCCGCCCATGACGGCGCCCGTCCTCATCCCGCCGGCCGATGTCCAGCTCCCCGTGCTGCTCCGCGGGGTCGTGGACCTGCACCCCCGTGACGATTTCGAAGCCCGCGTGCGCGAGAGCCACGCGAAACAGCGACCGCTGCGGGTGAAGGTCGGCTTCGACCCGACCGCGCCGGACCTGCACCTCGGGCACACCGTGCTCATCGAGAAGATGGCGCAGTTTCAGCGGTTCGGGCACGAGCTGGTGTTCATCGTCGGGGACTACACCGCCCGCATCGGCGATCCGACCGGGCGCAACGCGCTCCGCCCGCCGCTCGACGAGGCGCAAATCGAGCACAATGCCCAAACCTACGCCGAGCAAGCGTTCCGGATCCTCGAACGAGAGCGGACCAGGGTCGAATACAACGGCTCGTGGCTGAGCCGACTGGGCTTCGCGGACGTCATCCGCCTCGCGGCGACCTACAACGTCGGCCGAATGCTCGAGCGCCGCGACTTCCGCCAGCGCTTCGACGCGGGGACGCAAATCGCGCTGCACGAGTTCTTGTACCCGCTCATGCAGGCCTACGATTCGGTGCACCTCGAGGCGGACATCGAGCTCGGCGGTCAGGACCAGCTGTTCAACCTGAACGTCGGACGCCACGTCATGCAGGCCTACGGCCAGCGCCCCCAGCTGGTCATGACGACCGCGCTGCTCGTCGGGCTCGACGGAGCGGAGAAGATGTCGAAGTCCAAGGGAAACCACGTCGGCATCACCGAGCCCCCCGAGGAGATCTTCGGCAAGACGATGAGCATCAGCGACGAGCTCATGGCCGATTGGTACGGCCTGCTTCTGGAAGCGACCCCGCCCGAGGTCGAGACGGACCCGCTCGCCGCCAAGAAGAACCTCGCCGAGGCTCTGGTGGCGCGCTTCGCCACCGAGGCGGCGGCCCGCGACGTCCGCGCGTGGTGGGACGCCGGTCGCCCCCCCCGCGACGTCGAGACCGCCGCAGTGTCCGAGGGCCTGCTCGCCGGCGTCCTGGCCGAGGCCGGGCTCGCGGCGTCCAAAGGCGACGCCAAGCGCAAGGTCCAGCAGGGTGGCGTCCGCGTCGATGGCGTCCGCAAGGAGGATCCGCACGAACCGGTCCCGGCGGGGGACTACCTCATCGAGGTGGGGAAACGGGCGGTGAAGCGGGTCCGCGTCGGCCCCTCCCGCCCGTGAGTCAGGCTGCGTCCTCCCAGAGCGGCTCGCCGGAGCCGAGCGGGATGGTGACGACACCGCGGTTGTCCTCTTCATCGAGGTCGGAGCGAGCCGGCTCCCCGCGGGGGGGCTCGAAGGGCCCGATGGGGAGATGCAGCCGGGGACGACCCCCGTCGGGGGCCTGCCGCGCGCGCTCCTCTCGTTTGATCGCGTCGATGATGTAACCGTCCAGCATGTGTGACCCGTGGGCTGCCGTGGCGAGCCCTCCGCCTCCTACGTCGAGGACGCGAAAACCGGCGAAAAAGTTCAAAGACCCACGGATTTGCGGCCTCCCCGTGGTGCGGGCTCTTCGTCCGGCGTTTCGCGCCTGTGCTCGTTGTATGAACGACCATCGGCTGCCGTGACAGAAAATCTCGGGGTCAGAGCCCAAGCGACGGTCAGCTGCGAAAATATGACTCGCTCCCCCTTCCGAATCGGGCTAAGCACCCGCCGATGTCGGGCGGGACCTCGCTTCGCGCGTACGTATTCCTCGACAGCCTCCAGCCCCAGTTCACGTCCCACCTGTGCACGACCTGTCGGGGGTACTTTCCGGTTCCCGGAATGGCGTCCTTGTTCCTCGAGATCGCGCCGGGCATGCAGATCCACCGCCTGCTCGACCGGGCCTTGAAGGCGACGTCGGTCCAGCCGGCCACGCTCGTGGTCGAACGAGCGTTCGGGATGCTCGAGCTTCACCACGAAGACAAGGGCCAGGTGCTCGCCGCCGGAGACGCCATCCTCGCCGAGCTCGGCATGGAGGCGACCGACCGGAATCGACCCAAAGTGGTCTCGAACACGGTGATTCGCAGCATCGAGCCCTACCACGCCATGATCCTGGACAAGATCCGGTTCGGCTCGATGGTCCTTCCCGGCGAGTCCCTGTTCATCATGGAGTCCGAGCCCGCAGCCTACATGGCCTTCGCCGCGAACGAGGCGGAGAAGGCGGCGAACGTGAGGCTGGTGGACGTCACGACCGTCGGCGCCTTCGGGCGCCTCTACCTATGCGGGTCGGAGTCCGAGGTGGACTCCGCCGCTGCCGCGGCGAGCGCGGCGATCGAGGGGCTCTCCGGGCGCTGACCGGCGGGCACGAGGAGTGGACATGGCAGACGCACTGGGGCTCATCGAGACCAAGGGTTTCGTTGGCATGGTGGAGGCCGCCGACGCGGCGGTGAAGGCGGCGAAGGTCGAGCTCGTGGGCTACGAGAAGGGCTACGGGGGCGGTTTCGTGACCGCGGTCGTCCGCGGCGACGTGGCTGCGGTCAAGGCCGCCGTCGAGGCCGGCGCCCGCGGCGCCGAGCGGGTTGGCGAGCTGGTCAGCGTGCACGTCATCCCGCGCCCCCACCCGAACCTCGAAGCGGCGCTGCCGCTCGGACGAAAGCCGTCGGCGCCGTCCGAAGGCTGAGACCCGATGCTGCTCGCTCGGGTGATCGGCACGGTGGTGGCGACCCAGAAGGAGCCGGAGCTCGACGGGCTTCGATTCCTGCTCCTTCGAAACGCCAACGAGGCCGGAGAGCCGGTCGCAGGGACGGTGGTGGCCGCCGACGCGGTCGGCGCAGGGGTCGGCGAGCTGGTCCTCTACGCCGCCGGGTCGTCGGCCCGCCAGACCGCGGCGACCAAAGACCGCCCGGTGGACCACGTGGTCATGGCGATCGTGGACGAAGTCGCGGAGGGCGGTGAGGTCCGCTACCGGAAGACCGAAGAGGCGTAGGTGGCCAGCTTCGATGACGCCGAGGTGGCCCGGATCGTGGCCGAAGTGCTCGCCCGCGTGCGAGGCGGTGTCGCCTCCGTGGAGGGCCCTCCCGAGGCTGGACTGTGCGCCCCGCCGCCCCCCCGGTACGGGGGAGGGCCGGCGCTTCACACCCGGCCCCGGCGGGCCGGCGTGTACCCGGACGTGGACACGGCGGTCGCGGCGGCCCACCGAGCGTTCACCGCGCTCGAGCGGACCCCGCTCGAGGTCCGGGCGAAGATGCTCGAAAACCTCCGCCGAGCGGCCGCCGCCGAGGTGGACCGGATCTCCGAGCAGGCGGTCGCGGAGACCGGGCTTGGCCGGGCCCACCACAAGCGAAAGAAGAACCGCCTCGTCATCGAGAAGACCCCGGGGATGGAGATCCTCCGCCCGGTGGCCGTGTCGGGCGACCGGGGCCTCACGCTCACCGAGCGGGCGCCGTACGGGGTCATCGGCGCCATCACCCCGACGACCAATCCGACCGAGACCGTGATCTGCAACGCGATCGGCATGCTCGCCGGCGGCAACGCGGTGGTCTTCAACGTCCACCCCGGCGCCCGCGAGGTCTCGAGCCACCTCATCGACGTGCTGAACCGCGCGATGCACGCGGCCGGGGGACCGGAGGACTGCATCGCCTCGGTCGAGGCGCCCACGATCGAGTCGGCGCAGGCGCTGATGCACCACCCCGGCGTGCGCCTCCTGGTCGTCACCGGCGGGCCCGGCGTCGTGAAGGCGGCGATGGCCTCGGGCAAGCGCGCGATCGCGGCCGGCCCCGGAAACCCCCCGGTCGTGGTGGACGAGACCGCAGACCTCACCCGGGCGGCGAAGGGGATCGTGGCCGGGGGCAGCCTCGACAACTGCATCGTGTGCACCGCCGAAAAGGAGGTCATCGCCGTCGCCGAGGTCGCGGACGCGTTGAAGCGCCTGCTGGCCGAACACGGGGCCTACGAGGCCAGGGGGGCGGAGGCCCGCCGGCTCCGGGATCTGGTGATCGACGGGGCCGGACCGAACCGGGCCTGGGTCGGCAAGGACGCGAGCAAGATCCTGGAGGCGATCGGGGTCCGCCGATCGGCGGAGATCATCATCGTGGAAGAGGAGGAGTCCGGTCCGTTCATGCAGCTCGAATTGCTGATGCCGGTGCTCGGCTTCACCCGCGCCCGCAGCGCCGAAGACGCCATTCAGATGGCCCGGCGGGTCGAGCACGGCTTCGGGCACACCGCCGCGATGTACTCGAACCACGTCGGCCGCCTCCACGACATGGCCCGGGCGATCAACACCTCGATCTTCACCAAGAACGCGCCCACCTTCGCTGGTCTGGGGCTCGGCGGTGAGGGCTACACCTCCTTCACCATCGCCTCCCCCACCGGCGAAGGTCTCACCCACGCCGGCCACTTCACCCGAGAGCGTCGATGCACTCTGGTAGACGCATTTCGCATCGTATGAGGGGCCTCGCGAACGTCGCGCTGCTCGCCGCCCTCGGGTGCGTGGGGCCTCGGTACGGGGGCGCCTTCGACCGGTCGGGGACCTATGTGAACCGCGGCTACGGGCTGGTGCTGCCGGTGGCGTCGATCGCCGAGCGGTGGTGGGTGTTCGACCCGGAGCACCCGAACCGGGGGCCTCCGGGCCTGACCCCCGCGCGGCCGCTGGACCGGATCGATCTCGACGGAGACGGCATGCTGCGGCTCGACGAGTTCACCCCGCGCTACCAGCCCGTGCTCCGATTGCTCGCCCGGACCGCCACCGCCGCCCGCATCGAGCTCGAGGTCGAGATCCTGAGCGAGCCGGCGGCCAGCGAAGTGACGCTGCGCGGGCTCTTCGACAGCGAGGTCCGAAGCCGGGCTGGCAACGCCACCGCCGCCCGCCTCGCCATCACGAGCGCCGAGCGCCTCACCCTGGGCCTCGGCAGGGAGGCGTGGGTGACCTCGATCGTGGGGGTGAAGGGAGGAGGTGCGCTCCGGCTCGCCCTGGTGGATCAGCCCGGATTTTCGGCCGAGCCAGGCCGGGTCCGGCGCCAGCTCGTCCGCCTCGCCCTCATCGCGCCCACCCTCAAGCCGACCTGGTTGAACGACCACGCGGAGCTGCTGCGGGGATTGATCGCCGCCCAGAGCGCCGGACCCACCCCGGAGACCGAGCAATGGTGACGGGCCTCGGGTTCGTGGGCCCGAGCCTCGGAGCGTTCGAGACCGCGACCGTCGCCCGGGGCGTGGTCGCGCTCGATGCTCTGCTCAAGCGGGCCCCGCTCGCCGTGCTCGCCGCTCGGACGGTCTCGCCTGGCCGCTACCTCGTGCTCGTCCACGGCGGCGAGGCGGAGGTCGAGGAGGGGCTCGGCGCCGCAGTGGACGGGGCGGGAGAGGACCTGGTCGACCAAGTGGTCCTGTACGACCCGCACCCGGGCCTCGCCGCTGCCCTTCGCCGCGCCGGCCCGACCCCGGTTCGGGACGCGCTCGGCGTGATCGAGACCGCGACCGTGGCCGCCGCCCTCCACGGCGCCGACCGGGCCCTCAAGGAGCTAGGTCTTCAGCTCACCGGTTTGCGCCTCGGGTCCGGATTGACCGGCAAGGGGGTCTTCATCGTGACTGGGCCGCTCGACGCGGTGGACGCCCTCCCCGACTTCTTGCCCTCGCTGCTCGACCGTCGCCTGCTCCGGCTCGAGCTGGTGCGCCAGCCCCACCCCGACCTGCCCGCGGCCCTGCTCGACGCCGAGGCCCCGGTCCCTTGGGCATGAGGCGGCAACAAGACCGTCGCCGCCGCGAGAGCCTGGGGCCCGTTGCGACGAGGGCGTGGCCGCTCACCCTCGCCCTCGCCGCCTGCGCTGCCCAGCCCCTGCTTGCGCCAGCCCCGGCAAGGCCGAGCGCAGACTCCGCGCTCGACCACCTGGTCGCGCTCCGGCTGGTCCCGGGGACCCCCGCCGAGAACCTGGGCGTCGGTCCGACCGGACGAAAACGGGCCGGCGAGCTCATCGCGCGTCTGTCCGAGCGAGCGGCGGCCGGGGACCCTGAGGCGGACCGGGTGAAGAACTGGCTCCCTCACGCCCGGGGCCGCTGGGAGGGCGAGCCGCTCGAGGCGGCGCGCGCCCTTCGGCTCGACGAAGCGGCGCTCGCTCTTCGCGCGGCGCTGCTCGAGCGCGGACCCAGTGCGGCGCTGGCTCGGTTCTGGCGCGAAGCGGCGACCGAGATCTGGGTCGCGGACGAGGACGAGCGGGGGTGGGCCATCGCCCGCATCCCACGGCACGCCGCCGCGTTCGCGGCCGCCGAGGACCCAGAACTCGACGCCGCCTTCGCGGCCTACGCCGAGGCCTTGGCCGTGGCCCCGACCCGAACACCGCGGCGTCCGCCGGTGGAGGGAGGCGCGATCGAGGCCGCCACGGCCCGCTTCGAAGCCGACCGCCAGCGGCTCTATGTCCTCTCGCTCGAGGTCGCGCCAGATGGCCCCGCTGGGATCGAGCGCCGCATCGGCCACGCTCTGCCGCTCGCCCTGACCCGGCGCCCTTGGCTCGGGCTCGCTCCCGAGGTGGCTCGGCTCGACCGCTGGTTGAACTCGGCCGGGGCGCACGGACGCCTCGAGCGGGCACAGGAGCGCCTCATCTGGGCGTCGGCGACGGCCACCGGCTCGGCCTCGCTTGTTCCGATGGAGCCAGCGGGGGCCGATGAGGCGCTCGCGACCTTGGCGGTGATCGCCGCCCGGGCGGCCGCTGACGGCGAAGACCGCCGGCTTTCGGTGCCGCTCGACCCCGCGAGCCGGGAACGGCTCGTCACCGAGCGGATCTTTCTTCTCGCCCGCTCCTCCACCGGCACCGCGGAGGCTCGGCTGCTGCTCGCGGCGAGGGTGGCCGAGCGCCACGCTCGGGCCGTCGTCGATCTTCGGCGAACCGAGCCCGCCGAGAAGCTGCGGCAGTGGCTCGTCGAGCGAGCCCTGCACGACCCCGAGAAAGCCGAGGCGACGGTGTCCGCGGTGCGAAGGGAACCGACCCGCTTTTCGGCCGGCCGCGCGCTCGCCCCGCGGTGACGGAGCGGCCAGCGCGAGGGTCTGAGAGAAGAAAGGAGGCCGCGCCCGCCCTCGCTGGCGCGGCAGGACCAGCAAAGGGTCAGCGACCGATCGAGTCGATCATCGCCTTCGCGGTCTGGTTGTACTTGTCGATGATCTGCCGGAGCATGTCGAACATCTGGCTGCGCTTGTCGATCATGCGCTTCAGCTTCATCGTCTCGACGTCGATGGACGGCGCCTCGTCCCCGCCGCCCCCTTCGCCCTGCTGCTGCTGGATCTTGTTCACATACTCGGCCTGCTCTTTGATCTGCTTATCCATCTGCTTCATGATCATCATGAGCATCAGGACCACCTGATCCTCGACGGTCAGGCTCGGATCGGAGAGCACCGCGGCCACGTCGCCCTCGGGCACTCCCACCCGGCCGCCTCCACCGCCCCCTCCGGGCGGCTGCGCCACCGGGATGCGGCCACGGGGCAAGAACGGGTTGTTTCCGTTCTCGAAGCCCGGCGCCCTCGGGCCCTGGCCCGCGCCTTGCCCGGCCCCGGCGCCTTGGCCCGCGCCAGCGCCTTGGCCCGCCCCGGCGCCCTGGCCGCCCATCATCGCCTGGAAGAGCTGCGCGAGGCTGCCGAGCATCATCTCGTTGAACCCGTTCGACCCCCCGGCGCCGTGACCAAAGCCGGCCGCGAACGCAGCCTGCTGCATCTGGTTCATCGCGTTCATGGCGTGCGCCGCGGCGAGGTTGTGGGCGCCGCCGGCCGGGAAGAACCCGGGCGCGAACGGCTGGATGGTGATGCGACCGTCGGCGAGGCCGTCGGGGAGGATTCGACCCCCGAGCATCATCTCCGCCTGCGCCCGCGCGAACGGGTTCTGCATGAGCATGCGCTCGAACATGGCCCCCTGGTGGCGAGCAAACAGCGCCTCCATGCTGAACGGGTGCTGCCCCGGCGCGGCCCCGAAGTCGAAGCTGCGCGGCATCGCGTACCGCGACGGGCAGGCGCACGCGCCCCAGGGCGGCGGACCCATTTGGGCCGCCGGCGGAATGCCCCCCATCTGGAGCATTTGGGCGAGCGTCCCCGGTCCAAAAGCGCCCTGGGCTCCGAAATCGAGCGCGAGGGTCTGGAGCGCCCGAACCTGGGCCTGCTCCATCTGCTCGAGCTGGGCGAGGACCCGCCCGGGGTTGACGCCGAGCGCGTTGAGAAAATGGCTACCACCGATGAAGTTCATGTCTCCGACTCCTTTCGCTCGGCCTCCTGGCCAGGCGCTGCCTCGGAGTCAAGCAAACCGAATGCCATCTGCGCGGGATGCGCCACCGGCCCAATCCCTGACCCCGGATGTGCAGGGTGCACCAGTTCCGGTGCAGTCTCAGGGTCCGGTCGCGCCATGGGCCACTCCCGGGGTCCGATCGTGGAAGGGCCCTCGATGAAAGGTTCAGCGGGCAGAGCCAGACGCGGGGCGTCGCGTCCGGCTTTGGGAGCCCGGCGAGGGGGCGCCGCCACCGACGGCCAGGAGGCCGCGAGTCAGGAATGGTTCAGCCCTCGCCGGCCAGCGCCGCTTCGAGCCGCTTGGCGATCGATACCTCGAGCTTGTCCGCCTTCACCCCGGCCGCTCGGGCGAGCAGACCGAGCTCCACCAGCACCTCCACGTCGGTTTCGCCCACCTGGACGTGCCCCGACACCCCCGGCCCGGAGATGTCGGCTCGGTGGCCGTTCCACCGCAGCTTCGCGCCCCGCTTGGCGAGGTCGGCCGAAAACCCATCGAGGCTCGCTCGCGCCCGCTCGGCCCCGAGCCCGTGCGACCGTTTCACCCGTACGGTGGCCATGGGGTCACTTCAGCTTCTTCTCGACGAAGAGCACGTGCTTGCGCACCTTCGGATCGTACTTCTTCAGCTCCAGCTTGGTCGTCATCGTCCGCCGGTTCTTGCTGGTGACGTAGAAGTAGCCGGTACCGGCCGTGGATTCGAGCTTGATGAGTTCCCTGCCCTGCTTCGCCATTCGAAGCGCACTAGCCAGGCGGTGCCGGCCGGTCAAGCCCCAGCCCGACGAGAGCTCGCGCGGTGGCCGAGCCCGGAGCGACGACCTCGCGGAGCCAGGCGAGATCGGCGGGGTCATCGACGTCGCGGTGCGGGGCCAGCTCCCGTACCCTCAACCCGATCTCGGCCGCCCGCGCCCTGGTTTCGGCCATGACCTGCGAAGACGACCAGCGGATCCCGGAGAACAGCTCCGGAACGTCCCGGGTGAGACCGACGAGCCCGTAGCCTCCGTCGCGCACGGGGACGAACACGGCCGACTCTGGGTCGGCTTCGAGCGCCGACAGCGCCTCGATCAGTCGCTCCGGCGGCAGGGCGGGGAGGTCGGAGCCGATCACCACCGCGCGGCGCGCCCCCGCCGCCCGCCACGCCGCTCGCATCCGGTCGCCGAGGTCCCCGTCCCCCTGGGCGACGGTCGTCCACCCGTTCGGGGTCAGCCGCTCGGCGTCCCGAAGCGGCTCGGCTGGACCGAGCGCGCACGAAAACCAGCGACCGGACCCCTCGAGCAAGGCCGGCCGGCGCCGAGCGGCCGCGTCCACCACCGAGAACACGTCGGTCAGAAACGCTCGGTACAGCGCCGCCGCCGCGGGGCCGGGCAGACCGAGCCTCGTCTTCACCTGGCCGGGGACCGGGGTCCGGCCCATCACCACCACCGCCTCCTCGCTCAGATTCGGCGGCACACGAAGACTCCCCGCTCGGGAACGCACCGCTCCCCCTGGGGACAGGGGGGCAGCTCGGGGCCACAGGGCGCGCCCGAGCCGGCCGAAGTCCCGGCGTCGGGCCCAGCCGGCGGGCCGCACACGGTAGAGACCCCGGCGTCACCGGCCTCGGACCGGCAGGAGAGCGGCGGGAAGCAGCCGTCGTCGTCCTCGCACGGGTCCCCCTCGAAGCCAGGCTCGGCGCAGCTGCACACCCGGCGACCGCTCATCAGCGGGCAGGTGCAGCCGAGCGAGGTGGAGCAGATCGGCACCCGGGGCTCGCAGCCGTCCCCTTCCCTGCCGTCGGCGCAGACGAAGAACACCCCGTTCGGGCCGCTCGCCCGGCGGCACTCGTGGCCGGGGCAGGTCTCGGGGACGAGCGGGTCGCAGAAGATGTTGCCGGCGGGGAGGTCGTCGCGACACCGGCAGTCGGTGAGACCGGTGGTCGGCGTGAGGCAGACGCAGCCGAGCGCCGTCTCGCACCGGTCGTCGCGTTTCGAGCAGGCTCCGCCGGGACGCCCGTCCGCGCACGAGAACCGATCCCGCCCGTTCTCCCTGACGATGAGACAAGAGCCCTCCGCGCAGCTGCCGGAGACCTCGGGATCGCAATCGCCGCCGATCGGAGCCGGCGCGCGGCACCCGCAACCGCCTCCCACGCAAGCGCAGACCTGACCGCCCGAGCAGGGAGGCGCGCACGCGACCCGGCCGGCGTCTTCGCCGAGATCCACCGCGACCCCCCCGTCGGCCGCCGTGGCGTCCGGGAACACGAACCCGCCCCCGTCCCTGAACCGAGGCTCGGGGTCGCTCCCGCAGCCGAGGAGCAGCCCACAGAGGACCCAGGCACCTCTCATGGGGCGACCACCACCGCGAGCCCCAGGTCGAGCAGCTCGGTGAGCAGGCTCGCGTTCAGAAGCTCGGGATCTCCAGCGAATCGGGCGCGGCTCGCCGGTCCCACCATCGCCACCGACGACATCCCGTACCCGGCAGAGACCTCGAACCCGACGTGTCGCCACGGCCAGGTCCGCCCCCGCAGCCGCAGCCCAGTCTGCACGCCGCTCGGGTCGCGGCCCGAGGCCGTGGGCGACTCGGCCACGCGGACCACCCCGCTCACATCGCCCTCGACCTCGACGACCGAACGATCCCATTCGATCGACAGCCGCAGGCCGCCTCCGATCGCCCAGGTGCCCCAGGAGAGGAGCACGCTGCGCTCACCGTCGTCGTCCACTTGGACCGACAGGTGCTCGACCGTCGCTCGAGGGGTCAATCCGAGCCTCGGGGCCCCGTCCCGTCCGAAAAGCTCGAGCCGGCCCCACACCCCGACCGCGGCGTCGAGCACGGCCCCCCCTCGCTCGGTGGGCGTCGGCTCGCTCGCCACCCGAAACCGAACCGGGGCCATCCCGATTCGGCCCTCGAGGCCGAGCGGCACCCCGGGCACCGCGAAGACGGCGCGGGCCGACCCGAGCAGGATCGGGTCCACCGTGTAGCTGAGGCCGGTCACCACGTCGCCGCTCACGACGGAGTGGGCCACGTAGGCCCTCGTCCCGCCGCCGAGCGCCACCCGAAGAGCGGCCCGCTCCCCTTCGGCTGAGCCCGACGCGGCGACGCTCGCGACCGGCTTCGCCGGCGCGGGCTCCATGGGCGCCGCCGGTGCGGCGAGGACCCCCAAACCGACCACCCACGGCCCCATCCGGGAAGGTCACCACCATCGGGTCCGAGCGTCCATCCCCGGCCTGCCCCGAAACCGGCTTCGATCGCGCAGACCGACACGAGGGCGCCCGGACCGAGAGATCGAGGCGGGCGTCAGCGGGACGAGAAGATCCGGTTGAGCAGCGCCCGCCGGGCCTCGACTTGCTCCGGGTCCGGCTCCGGAGGCTCGGGGGCTTCTTCGGGTTCCGGTGGCGGAGCGGAAGCGGCGACCTGCTTCTTCGGGGCCCGTCGGCCTCCCGGGGCCTTTTTCGAAGCCCGACTGGCTCTTTTGGCTTTGGCCGCCGGCGCCGCTTGCTCCGGCTCCGGGGCCGCTTGCTCCGCCTCCGAGAGCGCTTGCTCCGGCTCCGGGGCCGCTTCCTCCGCCTTCGAGACCGCTTCCTCCGCCTCCGAGACCGCTTCCGCCGCCTCCGGGGCCGCTTCCTCCGGCTCCGAGAGCGCTGCGGCCGACCGCTTGCGTCCGCGGCGGGGCCGAGTATTCGCTCTGGGCGTCTTTGCCCCGCCAAAGGGCGCCGCGGCCGCGTCCTCCTTCGCCGCCTCGACATCGGGCCCATCCCCGTCCACGCCCTCGCCCGGTCCCGCGAGCGCTTCGAGGCTCTCTGCCTCCCCGCCCTCCGGCGCATCGGTCGCTGCCGATTCGACCTCGGCCGTGCTCGCCAGCTCGGCGCCGTGCTCCGGCTCCGGCTCCGCGCCGTTGTCCAGCTCCGCGCCGTTGTCCAGCTCGGCGCCGTTTCGCCTCGCATCGCCGCCCCGGCTCCGTCCTCGACGCCGGCGCCTCTTCGATCCGCTGCGGGTCCCCGCCTCGGCCGCCGGCGCCTCCTCGGCTCCTTCGCCCCCCGGGAGGGCCTCCTCGCCCGGTCCAGCGCCGTGGTCGGGATCGGGCTCCTCTCCGGTCGAGAGCGCCGCGTCGGCGGCGGCCGCGTCCGCTCCGTCCTCCGGGGGAGCAGCGACGGGGGCCTCCTCCGTCCCCGATTCGACCCCCTCGGCCCGCTGCTCCGCCGCCGGCTCGCCGCGCCTCCTTCGCCGGCCTCGGCGCCGACGGCGGCGACGCGCGCTCTCGCTCTTCGCCTCATCGCTCTCCGCCGCCGCGTCGCTCTGCAAAGAGACGGACTCGTCGGCCGGACCGAGGTCCTCGCCGTCGTCCGCAGATCCCTCCAAAGCCTCCACCCGATCGAGCCCCGCCGCGCGGTCGTCCACTTCGACATCGGTGCCCGCCGCGTCGATGATCGACTGCTCGTCGAGCCCGCCCGCCGCGAACCGCTGCACCGCATCGGCGACCGCCAGCGCGTGCATGAGGTCCATGGCGCCGTCCCTGTCCGGCGCCGGCCGCGTCGCCGGGGCGTCACGGACGTCGCCGGGCGGCGTGAACCGCGCCTTCTCCGGCGCTCCATTCGCCGTCCGCTCGAGCTCGGCGAGGATCGCGTCCGCGGTCGCAGCGTCGCCCCGGCGACGGGCCTCCTTCGCCCTTCGCATCGCCTTCGCCCGCTCGATCTGCTCGAGCGAGGGCCGGCCCGTGAACGTCGTCGTTCCCTTGGGGGCGAGCGACACCGGGCGGGGCGCATCCTCTCCGGTGCTCGGCTTGCTCAGCGGCAACACCGCGCTCGGCGACGCCGCGACCTCCGGCTCGGGAGCGACGGCGCCCGGCTCGGCCACGCGCGAAGCCGACTCGGCCGCCGGGGCTGCCTCGCCCGCGACCTGGCCCCGGCGGCGCTTGCGGCGACGCTTGCCCCGGCTCTCCGACTCGGACTCCACCGCCGCGGCCGCGGCCGGCACCTCCTCTGCCTTCTTCTTTCGCCGCCGCTTGTGCCCCGATCGCTCCTCCCGAGGCGGGAGCCGGTCGGTGATCTCCTCGAGGACCTCCTTGTTGGAGAGGAACGCGACGTCATCCTTGCCGCGGTCCATCTCCGCCCGGGCCGACACGACGATCCGGCACCGATGGGTCCGCTCGAGATCGATGAGCTCGGCCCGCTTGTGGTTCAGGAGGTACTCCGCGGTCTCGCGGTGGGTCAGCACCCGAACCTCCCCCACCCCGCCTTGGGCCACGCGGGCCTCGACCCGGCGAAGCAGCGACAGCGAGTGGCTCTCGGGGGTCCGAACCCAGCCCGTGCCGGTGCAGACCGGGCACCGGACCTGGTACGCCTTTCTCATGCCCTGCCGGATCCGCTGCCGGGTCAGCACGCACAAACCCTTCGAGTTGATCTTGGAGATCTTGTACCGCGCCTTGTCCTCTTCAGCGGCCTCGGCGAGCACCTCCTCGACCCGCCGCTTGTGCTTCGTCTCCTCCATGTCGATGAAGTCCACGACCACGATCCCGCCGAGATCCCGGAGCTTCAGCTGGCGGGCGACTTCCTCCGCCGCCTCGCAGTTCGTCTTGAAGACCGTGCGCTCGTGGTCGCCTTCGGACGTCATGCGGCCCGAGTTCACGTCGATGGCCACCAGCGCCTCGGTCTCGTCGATGACGATCGAACCCCCGCTCGGCAACTTGACCTGCCGCTCGAAGGTGGCCTCGATCTGCTCCTCCACCCGGTAGTAGGCGAATATCGGGATGGGGTTTTGGTAGTACTTCAAGCGCTCGGTGTACCCCGGCATCACCTCGTTGAAGTATTCGACCGCGGCCTCGTACTCATCCTTCGAGTCGATGAGGACCTCATCGATCTCTTCCGCGAAGAAGTCCCGCAAGGTCCGCCCGATGAGATCTGGTTCGGCGTGGAGAATCGACGGCGCCCGCGCGATCTTCGCCGCCTTCCCGAGTTTTTCCCACTGCGCGACGACCTTGTCGAGGTCCCGCTGCAGGGCGAGCCGGGTCTGACCCAGCCCCGCCGTCCGAACGATGAAGCCGCAGCCGTCCGGGCGAACGATCTTCTCGGCGACGGTCTGGATCCGCCTACGAACCTTCTCGTCGTCGATCTTTCGGCTGATGCCGTTCGCGTCGCTGCCCGGCATCAGCACGGTGTAGCGGCCGGGCAGGGAGAGATACGTGGTCAGCGTCGCCCCCTTCTCTCCGATCGCGTCCTTCGCGACCTGCACGAGGATCTCCTGCCCGCGCTTCAGCACGTCGGTGATCTTCGGCTTGCCCTTGCCCGTCCACGGACGAAAGTACTGCGACGCAGACACCTCGCTGAACGGCAAGAAGCCCTGCTTGTGGCGGCCGATGTCGATGAAGGCCGCCTCGAGCGAGCCTTCCACGTTGTGGACCACGCCCTTGTAGACGTTGCCCTTCAGGGTACTGGTTTCGGAGGCTTCGATGTCGAGCTCGTTGAGCTCACCATCCTCCACGATCGCGATGCGCAGCTCGTTGGGCGCAGTCGCGTTGATGAGCATCCGGATGGTCATTTGAGGTCGTTCTCCGGGCACGAGCCCAGTGGGGCCAGGCGGATCCGTCCCGGATCTTGGCCAGGCCGGAGGCGACTCGGGGCGCCACGCGCCGCCCGAGTTCGCCGCGCGCTCCGTCCTCGATGCCGTCCGCCCTCGGCCCCGCGCCGCGCCGACAGCCGCTCGTCGCGGCTGGTGCTGTCGGGGGCGGGGAAGGTGAGGCGGCTCGGTTCACGGGGGAGCTCGTGCTGGGTTTGGGCCGCCCGGCGCCGCCTCCCTCTCGGGCGCGGGCGGAGCGGCAAGATTGGAATCGCGGGTGAGGATACCCCGTTCGCGCTGCTTGCGCCAGTGCCTCGCGCTCAGCCCGGTTCGCGGTTGACCACCCCTCGACCGGCCCCCACCCTCCCGGGCGCCATGATCCGCGTCGCCGACATGCCCGAGAGCCTCGCCTTCGATGACGTTCTCATCGAGCCCGGCTACTCCGAAGTGCTCCCCAGGGAGGTGGACATCGGCACCCGGCTGAGCGCCCGCCTGCCCCTTCGCATCCCGATGCTCTCGGCGGCGATGGACACCGTCACCGAGGCCCGGCTCGCGATCGCGCTGGCTCAGATCGGCGGGCTCGGGGTCATCCACAAGAGCATGTCGATGGCCAAGCAGGCGCTCGAGGTCCGAAAAGTGAAGCGCTTCGAGGCCGGAATCATCCCCGATCCGGTGACCGTCGGCGGTAACCAGCCGGTCTCGGACGCGATGCTGCTCGCCGAAGAGCGCGGCTTCAGCTCGTTTCCGGTCATCGAGGGCGAGCGCTTGGTCGGCATCCTCACCGGCCGAGACATCCGCGCCGCCGCCGACCCGAACGCGCCCATCGCCTCGGTGATGAGCCGCGAGCTCGTCACCATCGGCGCCGGCACCACCGCCGAAGAGGCCCGTCGCATCATGCACCAGCACCGAAAGGAGGTCCTCCCCATCGTCGACGGGGACGGCCGGCTGGTGGGGCTCATCACGCTCAAGGACGTGGAGAAGCACTCCCGCCACCCGAACGCCGTGACCGACCCCCACGGCCGGCTGCTCGTCGGGGCCGCGATCGGGGTGGGTCCGGACCGAATCGCCCGCACCGACGCCCTGGTCGAGGCCGAGGTCGACCTGCTGGTCATCGACACCGCCCACGGCCACACGAAGGGCGTCATCGACGCAGTCCGGGAGACCAAGCAGCGCCACCCCGACATGCAGGTCCTCGCCGGCAACGTCGCCACCTACGACGGGGCCTCGGCCCTGATGGGCGCCGGCGCCGACGCGGTGAAGGTGGGCATCGGCCCCGGATCGATCTGCACGACCCGGGTCGTGGCCGGGGTCGGCGTGGCCCAGCTCTCCGCGATCATGGACTGCGCCCGGGCGAGCCGGGAGTACGGCGCGCCGATCGTCGCCGACGGCGGAATCAAATACTCCGGCGACGTCGTGAAGGCGCTCGCCGCTGGCGCCCACGCGGTCATGATCGGCTCCCTGCTCGCCGGCGTGGCCGAGTCGCCAGGCGAGGTGGTCCTCTACGAGGGTCGAGCCTTCAAGGCCTACCGGGGGATGGGGTCGCTCGGTGCGATGCAGCAGGGCTCGGCCGACCGCTACGGCCAGGCCGGAACCGACGCCCCGAAGCTCGTGCCCGAAGGCATCGAGGGCCGGGTCCCGTTCAAGGGTCCGCTCGAGGAGACCGTGTGGCAGCTCATGGGGGGACTGCGGGCCGGCATGGGTTACATCGGCGCCGGAACCCTGCCGGAGATGAGGCAGAAGGCGAAATTCGTCCGCATCAGCGGCGCCGGCCTGCGCGAATCCCACGTGCACGACGTGATCATCACCAAGGAGTCGCCGAACTATACCCGTTGAACCGGGCCGCGCCCTTGAACACCCGGACCGCCGGCCCGGTGAGCTGAATCTCTCCGGTGCCCTCGACCGGCACCATGAGCGAGAGCTGTCCTCCAGGCAGCCGCACCGGTACCGGGCCCGGCGCCGTCCACCGCCCGGAGGCCCGGGCCACGAGCGCCGCCGCCGCTGCGCCGGTTCCGCACGCTTCGGTCCTCCCCGCCCCTCGCTCGTGCACCACGAGCGAGATCCCGTCGGAGTCCACCGCCGCGAAGCCGACATTCACCCGATCCGGGAACGCGGGGTGCCGCTCGAGCCGCGCTCCTTCCGCGGCCGCAGCCGCCTCCGGGTCGAGCCCTTCGGGCAAGAACAGGACGAGGTGGGGGTTGCCGAGCGAGGCCGCTGTCCCCACGACCGACCGGCCGCCCAGCTCGACCTCCACCGGCCCCAGCACCTCTCCCCGCCCCAGCGTGACCGTGACTTGGCCATCGGCCTGCAGGAACCCGGAGCGAAGGCCCGCTCCCGTCTCGACGAGGAGCGGGACCCTGGGCGCCCCCCCTCGAACCACCGCGACCACGCAGCGAAGCCCGTTTCCGCACATCTCGGGGACCGATCCGTCGGCGTTGTGAATGACGAGCGCCAGCTCGGCCTCGGTCCCTCGGGGGACCAGGAGGGTGAGGACGCCGTCGGCCCCCACCCCCCGCCTGCGGTCGCACCACCACCGGGCCTCTTCGGGGCTCGGCGCTCCTCCCCCGGCCCGCCGGTCGAGCACCACGAAGTCGTTGCCGAGGCCCTGCACCTTCTCGAACTCGAACATCTGTCCTCGCGCCCGCAGGCCCGCACCGTTGTACGACCCACGTGGAGCCGGCGCCACCCCTCCCGCGGCCCCCGGCAAGCGGATCGGCGACGAGCCGAACCGGCTCGGCTCGGGCCCGGCTCGGGCTCGGGCTTGGCGAAGGGAGGGACGGAGTGTAGTCGTCGGTCGGTGGAAGGGGCGTGGTGGCGACGTTGGGCGGCCCGGGCGGTGGCCGCCACCCACGTCTTGTGCATCCCGCACTTCGCCTTCGGCGGCCTGGTACCGAACCGAACCTGGCTGTGGCTCCACCTGCTGGCCGGGCCGATCACCGTGGTGCACTGGCATCTGAACCGAGGGGTGTGCGTGCTCACCAACCTCGAGTCCTGGCTCGGGCGGGGGGTCTGGTGGGACGGTGACAACCCCGAACAAGGAGGCTGGTCCGAAGCGATGTTCCTCCGCGTGTTCGGGCGACCGCCCCCGCCCGCCTTCTCCGCCGCGATCCCCTACGTCGTCATCGGGCTCGGCTTCTGCCTCTCCGCCGCCCATCTCCATCGCCTCTCTTGAGCCTTCCCGCGATCGACCGCCTCGCTCACCCGGTGCCGGCCGAAAACCCACGACTCGGCGTCCATGGTCGAGGCGACGCTTCGAGGTGGGCAATTGTCGCCAAAGAATCACCCGAGACTCGGCGCAACCCGGAGCCCGGAGCTGCCGATGCTGGCAACATGGCCATCACCAGCACCGCACGGCGCCCCTACACCCTCTACACCGAGCCGCCCCGACCTCCTTTCGAACGAAGCGAGCCGCGCCAACGAGTGGATCCTGCCGCAGCCGAGGCCGACCGTCAGGTCCGGGCCACGTTCACCGAGCTCGCCAAGGACCGAGACGGATTTCACGCGCTGATGAAGGAGGTCTACGGACCGGACCACGACCGGGCGGCCGCAGAGACGCTCCGCCAGCGCACGCTCTCGGGCGACCACTCGTGGATGCCCGAGATCAAGGTGCTCGATCCGGGGAGCTTTCCCCCAGGCGGGATGGGCGCCTACGCCGAGGGCGTTGTGTACCTGAACCGCCAGGCCCTCGCCGACCCGGCGCTCGCGAAGAGCGTGCTGATGGAGGAGCTCGGCCACCACATCGACACCTTCGTGAAGGACGTGGACACCGCCGGCGACGAGGGGGAGATGTTCCGGCGGCTGGTCGCCGGCGAGAAGCTGAGCGAAGCGCAAAAGGCGTCGATCCGGGCCGAGAACGACCGCGGGACCATCACCGTCGACGGCAAGACCGTGGAGGTCGAGTTCTTCCTGAAGAAGGCGTGGAACGGGATAAAGCGCGCCGCCTCGGCGGTCGGCAATGCGGTGGGCAGCGTCGTGGACGGGGTGGTCTCGGCGGGCCGCGGGGTCGTGGAGGGCGTGGTGAACCTCGGCCGCGGGATCGCGAACGGGGTCGGTGAGGCTTGGCAGGACTTGCGCCAGGGCCGGATCTTCTCCGCCGCCGGAAGCCTGGTCGGCGGGGTGCTCAACGGCGTCGGCAACGCCGGCTCGAGCATTCTGAATGGCGCCGTCCGCGGGGTGCAGGGCATCGTCGAGGCTCCAACCCACCTTTTCGGCGGCGCCGGGGCGTGGGTACGAGACAACATCACCGACCGACTCTTCACCGCCGCCGACCGCGGCCTTCAGGGTTTGTGGCGCACCGGCGTGGGGGTCGCGCAGAGCCTCGTCGAGGGCGCCACCACCGTCGGCGATGGCCTTCAGAGCGTGCTCATGGGCCGCTTCGGAGAAGGATTCTCCCAGATCGGCCGCGGTCTCGTGCAGACCTTCGTCCAGACCCCCGTCGATGCCGCCCTGCTCGGGTTGGGCAGCGTGCTGTCCGCCGCCCAGATCGCGATCGGGGTCGAGAACAAGGGCCGCGGCCTCACCGACGCCGAGCTCAACCACATGCGCTCGGTGTTCGGCGAATCCGTGGACCTATCCCAGGTTCGGGTCGTCGAGGGTCGATCCGGGCTGTTCGGGGTGAACGACCGACCGTTCGTCCATGGCAACACCATCTACATGAAGGACGTCCGCAGCCTGGACGTGCTGACCCACGAAATGGTGCATGTCTGGCAGTTTCAAAACGGCGGGCCGGATTACATGTCCGAGGCGCTGTGGTCGCAGCAGTTCGGACGCGGCTACGACTGGGAGCCGTCGGTGCCGCACACCCCATGGGCACAGCTCGAGCCGGAGCAGCAGGCGGAGATGATCGAGCAGGCCTCACGCCAAGGGTTCTTCACCCCTGGGCACCCCAACGAGGGGACGTTCTTTTGGGACATCCGGGGCGACGGCCGGCTCGTCGATCTCACCGACTACCTCGAGGAGGCCGTGCGGCAGATGCGGGCCGGCCGAGGTGCTCCTTGAAATACCCCTCGCGCCTCGGCGCGATGGCCCTGCTCGCGTTCGCCGCCTGCAAGCCCCGAATCGACATCTCCGTGGCGTCCGCTCGTCTGCCCCGCCCCGAGTTCTCGATTCGCTACGAAGACGGCGGCTTCTCCGACGGGCAAGTGCGGACCGAGGCCGGCGTCGTGATGTGGGCGTTCTCGACCAACCCGGCGCGGCCGGTCTCGGTGGGCGTCCTGGTGTACGGGGAGACGCCTGAAGGTTTTTCGACCACCGAGGGCCCTAGGCCGCTCGAAGCCGGGCGCACCTACGTGCTCGAGCTGTCCGGCCGCGGTCTTGGGACCGGCCGGTTCACGCCCGAGCCTTGATCGACCCAAGCTGCCGCCTGCGACGTCGGACCCCCTTGCCGGGGCGGGCCTTCTCGGGCGAAACCCCTTCCATGCTCCCCGTCGCGAATCTGGCTCTCCCTCGCACCATGCTCGTCGGGGGCGGCAGCGTCGCCCAGCTCGGCGCGGTCGTGCGCCAGCTCGGGTTTCAGCGGCCGCTCGTGGTCACCGACCCGTTCATGCGCGACAGCGGCATGGTGAACGCGGTCCTCGAGCCGCTCGCCGCCGCCGGGATCGAAGCCGCCGTGTTCGCCGACACGGTGTCGGACCCCACCGACACCGTCATCGAGGCCGGCGCGAAGGTCCTGAAGGACGGCGGCCACGACGGCATGATCGGCTTCGGCGGCGGCTCCCCGATCGACACCGCCAAAGCGATGGCCATCCTCGCCGCCAACGGAGGCAAGATCCGGGACTACAAGGTCCCAAACCCGATCCCGAAGCCCGGCCTGCCCATCATCGCGGTGCCCACCACCGCCGGCACCGGCAGCGAGGTCACCCGGTTCACGGTGATCACCGACACCGCGACCGATGAGAAGATGCTGATCGCCGGCCCCGGCCTCGTCCCGAACGGGGCGATCGTGGACTTCGAGCTGACCCTGCGGCTCCCCCGGCGGCTGACCGCCGACACCGGCGTGGACGCGCTGGTGCACGCGGTCGAGGCCTACGTCAGCCGGAAGCGAAACCCGGTCTCCGCCATGTACGCGCTCGACGCGATGGCCCGGATCGCCCGCCACCTGAAGCGGGCCTTCGAAAAGCCCGACGACCGGGAGGCCAGAGAGCAGATGATGGTCGGCGCCACCCACGCCGGGCTCGCGTTCTCCACCGCGTCGGTGGCCCTCGTGCACGGGATGAGCCGGCCGATCGGGGCTCATTTCCACGTCCACCACGGGCTCTCGAACGCGATGCTGTTTCCAGCCATCACCGAGTTCTCGATCCCGGAGGCCACCGCCGGCTACGCCGACTGCGCCCGGGCCATGGGCTGGGCGAGCGCGGCCGACGGCGACGCCGCCGCCGCCGACAAGCTGGTCCGAGGCCTCGAGACCTTGAACGCGGACCTCGACGTGCCCACCCCGAAGGCCTACGGCATCGACGAAGCGAAGTACCGATCGCTGCTGCCGCTGATGGCGGAGCAGGCCCTGTCTTCCGGCTCGCCGAACAACAACCCGCGCATCCCGACCGCCGAAGAGATCGTGGCCTTGTACGAACAGGCCTATGCCTGAGTCGCCCACCATCGCCGTCTCCGACTTCCTTCGGGGCCGGGAGGCGGGAGAAGAGCGCCGATTTCTCGGCACCGAAGCGGAGCTGCTCGAGCTCATCGCAGCCGCCTGGCCAAAACGCACCCCCGGTCACGGGTTCACCGACCTCGATGCGTGCGTCGTCGTCCCCCTCCCCGCCGAGCGTCTCGTCTCGGACACGGTGCGCATCGACGACGGTCTTCTGCTCCACGCCGAGGTCCACCGCCGGCAGCCGTTCGAGGACCCGTTCGTGCGGGTGTTCACGGACGGGGGCACGCCGGAGCCGGTGGGCTACGCGGCGGCGGTGCTGTATTCGGCAGAGCGGCTCGAGCAAAACGGCGGTGAGCGCTCGTCGGGCGCGGCCTGGGAAGTCGTCAAGCTCATCGCCGACGCGAGCGATGACGTCCCGATGGACCCGCTGACCATGGCCAGGAACTTCCTCGGCAAGCCGGGCGGCAGCCCCATGGAAGTCACCGCGAGGGAGTTCGCGGAGGCGATCTACCATTGGTCGATGCGGGCCAAGCGCCGGTCCCCCACCTGAGCCGACTACGCGCCCCCCCGCGGCGACGGTCGTGCGCGCTCGCCTTCGCCGCGACGCTGCTGTCCTCGGCGCCTGGCCTTGGGGCCGGCCCGTCCCTGACCGAGGACCTCGGCGAAATCGAGCGGGTCGCGCTCGACCGAGCCCTGCGCGCCCGGGGACTCGAGCTCGACCCGGCGCCGCAAGGCAAGAGACTCGCCGCGATCCACGTCGTGAACCTGGACGTGCTTCAGCCCGAGGACGGCTTCCTTCAGCTCTTCAACGCCCTTCACGTCACCACCCAGGAGGACGTGATCCGGCGGGAGGTCCTCTTGCTCCCGGGCATGGTCTGGAGCGAGGCGAAGGTCTTCGAGACCAAGCGCAACCTCCGGGACCGGACCTTCACCACCGCCGTGGTGGCGGTGCCGGTAAAAAACCTTGAGCCGGCCCGGGTCGACCTCTTGGTGGTGACCCGCGACGTGTGGAGCCTCCGCCTCGAGACGAGCGCCAACTTTCAACAAGACGAGCTTCAACGCCTCCGCGTCGCCCTGGTCGAAAACAACCTATTTGGCCGGAGGAAGCGGCTCGGCGTCGAACTCGACATGGATCAGGGCGCGACCTACCTCGGTGGGAGCTTCTTCGACTCCAACATCCGGGGCTCTCGCCTGACGTTCTACCACGGCTCCGGGATCTTTCTCTCCCGGGACACGCAGACGCCGGAGGGTTCGGCCAGCGACACCATATTTCGCCTCCCTCTATGGGCGCTCGACCGGGAGTTTGGCTTCGACGCCCAGGTCACCCACGCGGTGCAGGTCGTGCGGAGCTTCGTCGGATCTGAGTTGCGCACCTACGAGGCGCCGGGGGCGTCCCTCCCTTGGGTCTACCGAAGCCGCTCTGCCACCGCCCAGCTGAGCGCGACCCGCTCCTTCCCGGGAACCATCATCCACCGCATCTCGGCCGGCTACGCCCTGAGCTGGCAAGAAGTGGAGCCGAGCCTGCCCGGCGACACGACCGCCGAAGATCGGGCCGCCTTCGCGCGGGACGTGCTCCCCCGCAGCGAGACCCGCTCCGGGCTGGCGCTCGGCTACCGGGTGTTCGTGCCCGAGTTCCGGATCTATCGAAACATTCAAACCTTCGACTTCCCCGAAGACCAGCAGGTCGGACCCGACGTGCGGCTCTCCGTGACCGGCTCCCCGAGCTTCTTCGGCTCCACCGTGGATTCGCTGCTCTTCGAGAGCTCGGCCCGGTGGTTCTTCGCCTGGTCGGACGACGCCTACAGCGTGCTGTCGGGCTCGAGCTCCCACCGTCTCGAAGAGGACGGGCTCATCGACAACCTGGTGTCGGTTGGGATCTACACCGCCTCCGAGACCCTTTTCGGGTGGCTGCGGGTCATCGCCTCGGTCCGAGGCGCAGCGCTCTTCGCCGAGACCACGAACCGCTTCTTGGCGATCGGCGGCGACGACGGCCTCCGGGGCTTTCCGGTGGGCCAGTTCACCGGCGACCGGCGCCTGAGCGCGAACCTCGAGCTGCGAACCCACTCGGTGAAGCTGTGGTTCTTCGAGCTCGGGGCGGTGGCCTTCTACGACGGCGGCCACGCCTTTGGCACTAGGCCCGGGCTGCCCGCCGCCACCACCGCCGCCGCGTTGGCCTGGCAGAGCAACGCCGGCGTCGGGCTGCGGTACCTGGTGCCGATGGCGAACACGACGGTGTGGCGCATCGACCTCGCCGTCCCGTTCACCGGCGCCCAGCCCGGGTTCCCCGGCACCCGCTTCTCCTTCGCCCTCGGGCAGTTCTTCTGAATTTCACGCCGGCTGGTACAATCCAAATCGCGATCCGCCGGGGTCGAGCACCGTCGCGACCGACCCTACGCCGGGGACATCGAGGTGGCGCACCTCGACCTGGCCGCCGAGCGCTTCGACCCGGACGACCATCGGTTCGAGCTCATCGACCTGGAAATGGCTCATGAATGCCCCTCGCTCGGCGGCCTGGTGGTCGGCCACCGCGGTCCCATCGGGGGCGGCGAAGTCGGGCAGCTCCTCCTGGCGGCCGGGGTGGTCCTTCCACCCGCACACCGCGGCGAAGAAGCGGCGGGCAGCCGCCGGGTCCGGGGACTGCACCGACTCCCAGCACGGGCGATTCGGCCCCGGCGGAGGGCTGTCTTCGTCCCCGTCGTGCGAGCGCATGAGCCCGAGCCAGGCCCCGTCGGCGGCGACGAGGCTGGCGAGCCGGCCCACGCCGGGAACGGTCTCGGGCCCAAACGACACCTCGGCCCCGAGGCTCGAGGCGGCGGCGACGGCGCTGTCCACGTCCGGCACCGAAATGTACGGGACCCAGCAGTGGGTCTTGCCCGCCATGATCCCGGCGAGCGGCGGGCCGCCCTGGTGGGCGAGCAAGTACGGTCCGAACTCCATCGGCATCACCTCGAAGCCCCAGCCGAACAGCCCTCCGTAGAACCGCTTGGCCACCTCGAGATCTCCAGTCATCAACTCCCGCCACACCACGTGGCCGATCCGGTATTTTGCCATCGCTGCCTCCTCCCCCGAAGGACCGGGCCCAAGTCGGCTCGGTTCACCTTCGGACATCGATCATCCTCCCTCCGCCCTAGTCTCAGGGGAAGCACGAGGGGTTGAAGTGGACGGGATGACGCCGTGGTGGATCCTGCTCGCCGCCAGCCCCCAGCTGGACCTCGGGATCCGGACCGACGTCCCGCTCGCGATCGGAGTCGCGGCGGACGTGCAGTTTTCATCCCGGATTCGCGCCGGGATCGGGGTGGGCATGCTGCCGCCCGCGTACGTGGACCTCGCCAACGAAGTCGCCCAAGGATTCGGCTGGTACGACGCCGCCACCGCGCAACTCGTGCGCGACAGCCTCGATTCCGCGCTCGTCCTCCACCCCACCGTCGGCTTCGTCCCGTTCGCCGATCACGGCCTGGTCGTGGACGCGGGGCTCGCCGTCGCCCTGCTCGGGGGAAAAAACACCGCCGCCAACGTGCTCGCCGGCCTGCTCGGCCGGCCCCCGGTCCCCACCGAGCGAAACCAACCCGAGCTCGAAGCGAGCACGGTGGTTGGGCTCGCCACGGTGCGGGTGGGCTGGCGATTCGAGCTGCCGGAGCGGTTCTTTCTTCGCTTCGACGTCGGGGGCGCGTTCACCGTGTTCTCCGCCACCCAAATGAAGCCGCCGCCCGGGGCTCGAGCGGTTCGGGCCTACGAAAACCTCGCCCGGGCCGGGGAGACCTACCTCGACGACACGCTCCGAAGCTACCTTCACACCGCGACGGTCGGCGCGGCTCTGGGTGTTCGCTTCGACTTTGGTTCACCGGCCACGCTGGATGCGACCGACCGATCGGGGTCGACGCCGGCGGCGGAGGAGGCGAAGATCGAGCCATGACCTTGCTCCTCAACATCCTGTGGATCGTGTTCGGCGGCGGCATCGTCATCGCGCTCGAGTACTTTATCGCCGGCCTGCTCCTGTGCCTCACCGTCATCGGGATCCCGTTTGGCCTTCAGGCGTTCAAGCTGGCCGGGCTCGCGCTGTTGCCGTTCGGAAAGGAGATCACGGAACCTCCAGGCAGCCAGCCGAGCACGCTCGGCACCGCCGGCAACGTGCTGTGGCTGGTGGTCGCCGGGGTCTGGATCTTCGTGTCCCACGTCGGGCTCGGCGTGAGCCTCGCGCTCACGATCATCGGGATCCCGTTTGCGCTTCAGCACCTGAAGCTCGCGATGCTGTCCCTGTGGCCCTTCGGCCGCTCCGCGGCCTGAGCCCGATTCGCCCGGTTCGCCCGAAGGGCCGAAGGGCCGAAGGGATCGATACGCGCTCGTCGCCGAGCACCGCCCCGCCCAACGCTGGCTCGAACAGGGCCACCGCCGGCGGAGAGAGTTGGCAGAACGCCGACGCTTGCCGTGGTAGGTGTGAAGAATGGACCGTGTGGGGGTCTTCGTCGACGCTTCCTACCTGCTCGGCGCTGGGGCGGCCGCCGTCACCGGGGAGCGCAAGCGCCGGTCGGAGATGAGGGTCAAGCCGGAGGCGGTGAAGGTGCTCCTCGAGAGCTGGGCGGAGGAGAAGTGCCAGCTCCCTCTCCTTCGCATCTATTGGTACGATGGCGCGCTCGAGATTCCGACGCCCGTACAGAGCGAGCTGGCGCTCTGCGAAGAGATCAAACTCCAGCTTCGACCAAGGGACGGAGAGGGACCGGTCGAGTTTCTCGGCGCGGACCTGGTGAAGCTTGCGGAGAATCGGGCCATCGCCTCGGCGGTGGTCGTCGCAGGAACGGAATACCTGGTGGCGCCGGTGCGCCGAGCGCAGATGTTCGGCGTGCGGGTGCACTTGCTCGGGGTCGAGGCCGGTCCCGAATCCCTCAGCCGTTCCCTCCGCCAGGAGGTGGACACCGTCTCCCGATTGAGCACGACCGACATCCAGCGCTTTCTTGCCCCGATCGAGGCGCTGCCCGAGTCGTACCCGGTGGAGCCCTCCGACTCCCTCCCGGTCGCCATCCAGCGCGCGTCGGCAGCGACGGCGGACGCCCTCCCTCCGGTGCTCTTGGCCACGCTCGGGGAGCGGTTTCGGCGGGGCGAGCCCCGGCTTCCTGCCGACGTGGACCGCCACCTCATGGCGACGCTCGGTCGAGCGCTCGAGGGAGAGCTCGACGAGGACGGCCGGCGCGGCGCGCGCGAGCGGTTTCGAGCCCTCGTCCTCGAGCGACTTCAGCGTGACGAAACAGAGGGCAAGAGCTGAGGCTCGTTGCGGCAGCGGGCGAACGACGAGGGGAGCGGCTTGCTGCGACATCCACCGCCTGCTGTTCGAGGGTCGACGCTCGAGGAGCGCGAGCCAAACATGGAGGCCATTCGATTGGAGCTCTGCGACCGAAAAGGAGCAGCCGACCGGGGACGAAAGCGAGCGCGATGTCTCGGAGGCGCTCGAGGGTGGCCGGACGCAGCGGGCCCAACGACTCCAGGACCTAGCGGGCGCGGCAGGTCCGAACGTCGCTCGCCGAGCTCCGAAACGACTACGATCTGGTCTCCTCGCTGATGTGGGAAGGCAAGCTGTCGAGGAGCGGCATGGCGAAAGTTGTCTTCGCCGCTGGGGACAACTTGCCACCAGCACATTCTCGAGCATCTGCCTGCCTTGGAGCGCGATGGGACTTGGGTCGGCGTCGGCCAAGCCCGGAGTCACGAAGACGCTACCCAGCCGGAAAGGCGCCGGGATCGGCCGCGCGCCAGCGGGCGATGGTGGCGGTCAGCCATGTGGGCGCGCCGTCGAGCGGCGGCTGCGGGTCGGTTCGCGTCCTCTCCTCCGCCCGCCTTTGCTGCTCGGCGATGGGTGGGACGTCCCACGCCTCCCGCTCGGCGTCGGTCGTCGCCGGCTCCACATCCCAGAGGCGGAAGCGGACCCCGTCGGGCACGAACTGCGTCCCGTACTTCTGGGGCCGACCCTCATGCATGCACCACCGGTCGAAAGCCGCCGCGGCCAGCCAGCGCGCCGGCGCCCATCCGCTCTCGGCCGCTTCCTGGGCAAGTTCGTGGGCGGCGCGCGCCTCCCCCGGCTCATCGCCGTGGTTCAGGATCCACGCAGCCTGGTAGAGCGCCTCCGGCGACGGCACGCCAAGAGCTTGGACCTGGCGGAGCCGATCGAGCACCTCGAGCACCCGGGTTCGCCGCCCCCGGTCCCGCGCCCGCAACGCCGCGTACTCCGCCGTGTGAGCCGCCGGCACGGCGCCGTGTTCCGCGCGGTCGGCGGCGAAAAGCGCCGCCAGCTCCGCGACGGCCCCCGCGACCGCGAGCGACTCGGTTTCGTGAGGTGGTCCGCCCAACATGGGTCCAACCTACCGACGTTCACCCGCTGCCACCACAGACAGCGAAGCCTCCAGGCTGTTTCACTCGGTCGTAGCCGCGAAGAGCGTCTGCCTTGGCCGCGGTTTTGGGCGGTCACCACCGGGGCGGTCGAATCCCCCCAAGCGCTCGGGCCACCAACGAGCCAATCAGGCGCCCAGAGGCCAACCTCATCGAGCCCGGGTTCTGCGCCCACCCGTATTCTTTCGCTCCTGATCCTCGAGCCTCCCTTCGTCGAGGAAAGCTTCGATATCTTCCTTCAGGTAGGGCCAATACATGTTGGCGTCTTCCCCCCGAATATCGGCAAGTCGGCACTCGGCTGGCTGACTCGAAGCCTCGGGCTCCTTGCAGAACAACAAGGCGAAGCCGGTGAAGTCGCGCCGCTTACCGCTGAACTTCACTCGTTTCGTGAACCAGTGGCCCCGCGAATCCGAACCCGGGGCGATTGCCGCCCAAGGCGAAACCTCGGTCGTCTTGACGCGAGGGGTCTGGCACCCCAGCGCGCAAAGCAACAATAGAGTGTTCATAAATATACCCGCATGCGTGTTCATTGAACATTAACTCCTGTGTTGTGGGTTTGAGAGTAGACTAGATGACCCTGGCTTGAATGTCGATCCGGTCATGAAGCTCCCTGGAGGGG
>DAIQNR010000014.1:71521-85923 GCA_036788295.1 Myxococcota bacterium | reverse complement strand
GGGTGACGATGGTGAGCGGCTGGCTTCGCTCGGACACGCACAGCTCGAGGGGCTGCGTTGCCGTCTGGGTTGCGTCTGCCTGGTCCGTCATCCGCACGGTGAAGGTCTCGCAACCGGTTCCGAGCGGCCGCCCAAAGAACTCCCCAGTGGCGGCGACGATGCCGAGCCCCCGAGGGAGCATGCCCTGGGTGACCTCCCACCGGAACGCTCCGCTGCCGCCGGCGCCGACGAGCAGGGCGACGTAGGTCTCACCCACGCGGGCCTCGGGGAGCACGCGGGTCAGCACCCCGACGCTGCCGCCGAGCACCTCGATGGTCCGCACGGCGGCGAGCCCGTTGTTCGCCTTCGTCACCTCCTCGACCGTCGCCGCGGGGTCGATGAACGCCCCGAGGTAGAAGGTCCCGGAATTGGTAGCCTGGGGGATGGTGACCGTTTGCTCGAGCGTGCGGCTCTGGCCGGGGGTGAGGCTGACGTTCTGGCGGCGGAGTTCCCGGTCGGTCGGGGTGATGACCGGGTTGGTGGACAACAGGAACGCCACCGGCACCCCGTCCGCGGCGAGCGATCCGGCATTGCGGACGGTGACCTGCAGGTTCACTTGCTGGCCGGCCGAGACCCGGCGGGGATTGAAGTCCACCCGATCGACCCGGAGGTCGGGCCGCTGGGGGAGCAGCCGCACGCGGGTCTCCGAGCGCACTCGGTTGTTGTCGAACTCCACCTCGCTCAGCGACCGCTCCGGGTTCACGTCGGCCCAGAGCCAGTAGCTGGTTTCTCCGAGCGCCGGGACGGGGTTCACCTCCACCTGGACGTCACGCTCGGTGAAGCCGGCGAGCGCAACTTGGGCGCGGCCGACCTCCTGGGCGTTTTCTCCGTCGGGGGTGCGGCTCGCGAAGATGGCGACGTCGAACGGGCCGAGCGCGTTTCGGTGGTCGTTGCCGATCCGAACCGGGACCCGGACCGGGACTCCGAGCGTCGCGAACTCGGGGGCGGTGACGCCGAGCGCGAGCAGGTCGGGCCCGCGGTCGGCGTCGATGGCGACGAATCGCTCGCTCAGCGCGTTGAAGTCGGCGGCGGAGCAGTTCGCGGTGTCGGCGCATGGCCGGACGGCCCCCCGGGGTTCGCCGGGTCGGCCGAGAAAGCCCATCGTGGCGACATTTGGCCCGTTGACCGTGCCCCCGTACCGGAAGTCCGCCCGCGAGCGCTCCTCGTACAGCCAGACCTGCATGCGCGCGGTGCCACCGTTGGTCCACGGGCCCCACTCGATGACCCGGATTTGCTGCGGCGCCGTCCCGATGAGGCCGGTCTTCACGGTGACGAGCTGGTGGTTGTCCCAGAACGGGGCGAGCACGGGACCGAAGGTGGTGTCGCGGCTGGTGGGCTCGTTGTTGGGCGCCCCCGAAAACGGAGGACTCCCCATGTTCTCGAGACCGATCCAGCCCTTCACCGAGAAGCCGTACTGGGTGTAGGTCTGGCCCCCCCACTGAAACGAGAAGCCGATGGGCTGGTTTCGGAACAGCGAGAACGAGTTGTTGGTGGTCCGCTGCTGGACCTGGGTGACTCCGGGAATGTTCTCGATCGGGATGAACGGCGCTGGACGATCCCGCACCGAATAGAGCGGGGACCCGGACTGGGCCAACGCCGGGAAAGCCGAGCCCAAGGTGAGGGCGGGCAGAATCCAGGGAATTGCGAAGCGGCGATGCATGGCTAGCCGATGCTTCTATCCCAGCCCCGATTCTGCTCCCAGACCGTCGGCGTTCGATTGCGAAAAAAAACCGTCGGCGGATGAATCGAGCGGGGTCACCGCTTCCGACGCCGGGCGAACCCCCCCAAACCCACCCAGAGAAGCGGCCCGAGACCGAAGCCCGCCGGGGCGGTTCGGCACCCCCCGGACGGGGCTACGGGGCCGTCGCGAACGACGAGCGTCGCCACCGCCGCCCGCTCCCGCCCCAAAGGGTCCACCGCCACCAGCCACTGCTCGAAGCGCCCGGCCTCGGTCGGGACCCCGCTGATGAGCAGCCCGCCTTCGCTTGCCTCTTCCTCGAGCCCGGCCGGCCATCGCCCCTCGCGGCGCTCGACGACGGCTCCCTCCGCGGTGACGAGCGCCCGGTACGCGGCGCCCCGCACGGCCACCGGCAGGGACGGCGCAAACGGGGGGCCGTCCCCGGACGCGGCTTCGACGTCGAAAACGGCCGTCCGTTCGTCCCTGTCGCCCTCGGCGTCCCGGACCTCCACCTCGAACCGGTACCGGCCGGGGCGTGGCGAAACCCCTTCGAGCCGCCCGCCCGGCGTGACCGTGAGCCCGTCTGGGAGCCCTCGGCCGGCAAAGGACAGCGGATCCACCCCGCCCCGCGCCGGTAGCGGCAGCGACACCGGTGCCCCCGCGGACGCGGGGGGAAAGGACAGGTGAAGGCGCAGCGGCCCTCCGTCCCGGATCTCGAGCGCGACCGCGCGCTGCGCCCGTTGCTCGCCGGAGGTCGCGCCGACTTCGACCTCGAACCGTCCTGGCTCGGTCGGGATCCCGGCGAGCACCGCGCCAGCGGCCGACAGCCCAGCCGGAACGCCGGTCATGGTGACGCTGGCGTCGACCGCGCCCTGGCCCACGAGCGGGATCTCGGCCCGGTACGGGCGGCCCACCGAGCCGGTGGGGAGGGCGGCGATCGGGACGGAGAGCGGGGCGCCGGACCGGAGGACGTCGAGCCCGAAATCACCGGTCGCCGAGCCGCTCGCTGCCTCGGCCCGCACGGTGAAGCGGGTCGATCCCGGGGCCTCGGGCGTGCCGAACACGGTTCCGTCTTCGCCGAGCGAGAGACCGGCCGGGAGCTCCCCCCCGTCGAGCCGCCACCGGGCCCGGCCCGTGGGCCCCACTCCCGCCGCTGCGAGCTCGACCCGGTACTCGGCCCCGACGTACGCGGCCGGGAGGTCCCCGGCGATGACCTGGAGGCCTACGCCGTCCACCACGATCGGCGCGTCTGCGGCAGCGGCGTCGTCCGTGGGATCCACGTCGAGGGTCGCGGCGACGATCCGCGCGCCCAGGAACCACGGGCCGGAAGAGAGGTTCTCCGGCAAGGCGACGACCAAGCTCCGCTCGGCGGACTCCCCCGGCTCGAGCGGGAGAAGAGCGACCCGTGAGAGCTCGAGGTCCCGCTCGGTGATGACCCGGTTCGAGGACAGCGCGACCACCAGCTCCGCTGGCAGCGAGGCCAGGGCCCCGTTGCTCTCGACCCGGACGCTGACCGCGATCGTGCTGCCGGCGGCGGCCCGAAGCCGGTCTGTCCCCACGCCGGCCACCGCGAGGTTCGCCCCGGCGGGGAGCACGCCGACCGTGGTCTCGGCCCGGTTGTTGGTCCGGTCCACGTCTTGGATCTCCTGTGCCGGGTCGAGCGTCGCGACGATCGTCGTACGGCCCGAGGCGCCGGCGGGCACGGTGAACGGGATCTCGAGGACGGTGCCGGTGAAGGCCCCGACCGTGGTCCGCAGCTGGCCTACGCGCTCGCCGCCGGGCAGATCGAGCACGGCGAAGAACGGGCCGAGGTTGACGCCGTGGTCGTTGAAGACCTCGAGCCGGGCCGCCGCCGGACGTCCGGCGACGACGATCCCCGGGGCGTCGAGGCGCTCGATGGCCAAGTCGGGGCCTCGGTCGCGGCGGAGCGTGATGCGCCGATCCGGCCCGGGCCAGCTCGCGAGGCCGCAGGTGGGGCTGCAGCCTCCGAGCTCGAGCGGTCCGGAGAAGGCCGGTCCGGTGAGGCCGATGGTCGCTTCCGGGTCGAACGTCCCCGCTACGGCCTCGCCGTACTCGAAGTCGATGCGGCCGAGCCGGCCTTCGTGCAGCCACACCCGAAACGACAGCTCGACCGCCGGGTCGTCGAAGAGCCCGACCCGGATCCACTCGACCCCGAACCGGCGGCTCGGCGCAGAGCCCTCCACCGCCCAGGCGATGCGGCCGTTGGCGGCGGCGAACAGCCGCAGATCGTCCCAAAACGGGGCCACATAGCTCGCGACGCCTTGGCCGGGGACCCGGTTTGCGAAGCCGAGGGCCCGGGTCGGCGCAAACGCGAGACCGCCGTTGGCGTCCACCACCACTTGGGTGAAGGCGGCGTCGAAGAAGCGAAACGAAAACGGCAGGTCCACCGTCCAGACCTCGTCGTCGGCGGCGGTGGTCAGCACCGTCGCCAAAGGAAGGGGCGAGAACGCAGCCGGCGCCGGATCCACCCGAAAGGGCTGGGCCCCGGCCTCCTCCCCCCATCCGCCCACGAGCAGGAGCGAGGCGACGAGCCCGCGCGAGGTCCTCACCGGCCGGAACGTCGCCGATCCGGTCCGGCGAGGCCAGAGGCCGGTCGCCGGTCCGAACCCGGATGGGGACTGAAGTCGGATGCAAGACTACATCGGGACCGATGGACGGCCCGCGCGGAACGGGGTAGCGCCACGTCATGGCCAGCGGTGTTCTGCCCGCGTCCGCCGGCAAAAAATCGGCCGCGCCCCGGAGCGTGGGGCCCCGGCGGTTCATCGCGGTGGCCGGAAACATCGGCGCCGGAAAGTCCACCCTGGTCGAGTTTCTCTGCCGCCAATACGACTTGAAGCCGTTCTTCGAGCCCAACGAAGAGAATCCCTACTTGAGGGACTTCTACGCGGACATGAAGGCGTGGGCCTTTCATTCACAGATCTATTTTCTCTCCGCGAAGTTCCGCTTGCACCAGCAGCTGTCCAGGGTCGAGGAGGCGGTCATCCAAGACCGGACCATCTACGAAGACGCGGAGGTCTTCGCCGAAAACCTCTACCGCCAGCGAAAGATGTCCAAGCGGGACTATCTGACCTACCGGGCGCTGTACGAGGCGGTCATTGCCGAGCTGCGGCCCCCGAACCTCATGATCTATCTCAGGTCGGGCATGCGGACCCTGAACCGGCGCATTCGGCTCCGAGGGCGTCCGGAAGAACAGGCGATGCCGCCCCGCTACCTCGCCCGCCTCCAGGAGCTCTACGACGCATGGTTTCATCGCTACGATCTATCCGAGACGCTGGTCATCGACACCGACCAGCTCGACTACCTCGAGGACTTGGTGGACCGAATCGACTTGTTCGAGCGAATCGAGCGGGCGCTGGATCGATGAGCCTCGCCCACCGGTGGCTGGTTGTCACGGTGCTCGCGGCGTCGGGATGCCGGCCGCCGGAGCCGCCCCGCCCGGCGAAAGCCAAACCGGTGGCCTCGTCGACCGCGTCCTCTCCCCGAGCGAGCGAGGACGAGGCGGTCCGGTTCCGGGTGAAGTTCTTGCCAAAGCGCCGCCGCATCGCCGTGCGGGCGACCTATCCGGCTCGGGACCGGGCGGCGATCACCGTCGCCATGCCGGTCTGGATCCCTGGGTCCTACCTCGTTCGGGAGTTCTCGCGGCATGTGCTGAACCCTCGGGCCGAAGCGAATGGGCAGGCGGTGAAGCTCGAGAAAGTGGCGAAGAACCGGCTCTGGCTCGAGGTGCCTCCCGGGGCGGAAGCGGTGGAGCTGTCCTATCTTTTGTCCGCCGAAGAGCTGAGCGTTCGCACCAGCTTCGTGGACGAGGACTACGCGGTCCTGAACCCGGCGGGCACGTTCTACGCCGACATCGACGCGCCCGACGCCCCAATCGAGCTTCTCGTCGAGCGACCGGCGCGGTGGCCGGATGTGCACGCGGCGCTTCCTCGGGGGGCCGCGACGTCGAGCGTCACCGAGCGGCTCCTCGCCCCCGATTTCGACGCGCTCGTCGACGCCCCGGTGCTCGTCGGGGCGGCACGGGTGGACCGCCTGTCCCACGACGGAGTGCCGGTGGCGCTGGTGTCGGTCGGGGACCTCGGGCGCTTCGATTTCGACGGGGTGGCGGGGGCGCTCGAGCTTCTCGTGGCCGAGCAGGCCCGGTTTTGGGGCGGTCTGCCGTTTTCGGAGTACATCTTCCTGTCGGTGCTCGACGAGGCCGGCGGCGGTCTCGAGCACCGTTCGAGCACGCTGGTGATGTTCCCGCCGGCGCGGGCGGTGGGCCAGGACGGGCGACGGCGCTGGCTCGGGCTGTTGAGCCACGAGCTGTTTCACGCGTGGAACGGAAAACGATTGAGGCCCCGGGGGCTTGGTCCGTTCGACCTCGAGCGGGAGGCATACACCCGGTCGCTGTGGGTGGTGGAGGGATTGACCTCGTACTACGACGACCTGCTGCTCAGGCGGGCCGGTCTTCACGACGACGAGAGCTACCTGAAGACGCTGAACGAGCACCTCGAGAAGCTCGATGGCACCCCCGGCGAACGGATTCAATCCCTCGAGGACGCCTCCTTCGACGCATGGATCAAGTTCTACCGCCCGGACGCGACCACCCCGAACACGTCGGTGAGCTACTATGTGAAGGGGCCGCTCGTGGCCTTCGCGCTCGACGCCGCCATCCGGGCTCGGGACCGAGGCAGCCTCGACGACGCGCTGCGGCTCGCGTTCTCGCGGCACGAGACCGACGGCTACACCGACTCCGAGTGGTTCTCCGTGCTCGAATCCACCGGTGGGCCCGAGCTTCGATCGCTCGCGGAGCGCCTCGTGAAGACCCCGGATCGGCTCGATTTGTCCCCCGCGCTCGAAGCGTTCGGCCTTCGCTTCGCGCCGGAGGCGAGCGGCAAAGAAGGAGAGGGAAAGGCGGCGACCGAGCTCGGGGTGCTCGGACGGAGCGACGGAGGACGCTTCGTCGTGGAGAAGGTGCTCGAGGGCCGCCCCGGCTTCGAGGCCGGGATCTCGCCCGGGGACGAGCTCATCGCGCTCGCTGGGTACCGGATCCCAGCCGCCGGGCCCGAATCGATCCTGAAGACGCTCCGGCTCGAAGGTTCGGCGGAGCTGCTCGTCGCCCGGCGCGGCCGGCTCCGCGCCTTGACCGTCACGCCGGCGCGGCCAAGCCCAACTCGGCGAATCGAGATCGACCCTGGCGCCTCCGCCGAGGCGGCCCAGCGCCGGACCGAGTGGCTCACCGGACGCTGACGGTCAGTTGATCCGCATCCCTCCGTCCACGAAGTACGTGTGACCGGTGGCGAAGGAAGCGGCGTCGCTGGCGAGAAACAGCGCGAGGCCGGCGACGTCCTCTGGTCGTCCGATCCGGCCGGCGGGCGTCCGACCCACGATCTCGGCGTTCACCTCGGGGACGCTCACCAGCGCCGACGAGAACCGGGTGTCGATGAAACCGGGGGCGATCGCGTTCACCCGGATCCCGTCTGGGCCGAGCTCGAGGGCGAAGGTCTGGGTCATGGAGATGACCGCGGCTTTGGTCATGGCGTAGACCCCTTGAAACCGCCCGGCCATCGTGCCGAGGATCGAGGTCACGTTGACGATGCTGCCCGGCGCGCCCCGGGCCTGCAGGTGCCGGGCGACTTCGCGGCTCGCAGCGAAGTATCCCTTCACGTTGACTTCGAACGTCTTGTCCCAAGCCGGCCACTCGGTATCGATGAGCGGCCCGAAGTAGGGGTTGGTGGCGGCGTTGTTCACGAGCACGTCCACCTGCCCAAACCGTTCGACCGCCCGAGCTACGAGCTGCCGGACCGCCTCCGGATCACCGAGGTGGCAGGGCACGGACAGCGCCTCCCCGCCGGAGGCGGTGATCTGCGCCGCGACCGCCTCGAGCCCTTCCTGCTTTCGGGCGGCGAGCACCACCTTGGCTCCTGCCCCCGAGAGGGTCTGGGCGATGCTGGCGCCGATGCCTCGGCTCGCCCCGGTGACGATGGCGACCCGCTCGTCGAGGCGGATCGGCGGGGCAGGGGGCGGAAGCGGTGGGGACGACATGCCCCGAGGGCGCCGCGGACCTCGGGGAAAGTCAACGCCGAGGGCCGCGCGGGCCGGGGCGGGGCAACTGAAACCGGGGGCGCTCGTCCGACCCCCCGGCGCGGGGCCGGGGCCGAGGTGCGCCGCGAGGCGCGGCAGGCTGTCTGGGCGCGGGCCCGGCGGCCGGCGCTCTGGGCTCGATCCCGGCCGCGGGCTCTGGAGCCGCGTCGGGCGTCTCTTCGGCCCCGCGCAGCTCCACTGGCGGGGGACCCGACCCAGCTGGAGCCGCTCGGGCCGGGAGCGAGGCGGGGCCCGAGACCGACCCGCGGCGCAGTCCGCCCGGCGGCGGCGCGCTCGTCCGAGAGGCCGGTCCCGCGGTCCGGCGTGGCCCGAGGGCTGGGTTCGGCATCAAGCTCTTCAGCGAGACCGCGCCCTCGGGAGGCGCCTCGTCGTGGCGGGGCGCGGCTCGGGTCGATCCTGCGCCGAACATCTGCTGGAACGCGGCGGCGGCGGCTTTGGCTCCCTCGCCCCGCTCCCCCTCGAGCTCTTCGATCACGGGGCGAAAATGGGTGGCCTGCTTGGCGACCAGCTCCCGGACCCGGGCCGCCGCTGCCGGGGCGCCGTCGGCTTCGAGGCTCAGCGCGAGCGCCCCGAGGCTCGCCACCGCGTACCACAACTGCTGCAGGTCGGCGGACAGGGCCAGCAGCTGCACGGAGACCGCCTCCAGGGTCTTGTCTGTGAGCGATTTGCCACCATCGGACCACGCTGCGTAAACCTCGAAGGCCACGGGATGGATCTCCTGGGGGAGGCTGAGGTCGATCGACGGCATCGCGGGCCCGAGGATAGCGAATGCCGGTTCCGACCTGAAGCGACGCGCGCTCTTCCGCGTTTTGACCGATTATTGATCTTTATCGAAACGATGAGACCACCTTGCCAGCGGAAAAAGATGCGTTCGATGCAGTTGCGACCGTCAACGCCGAAGGAGGCGGCATGTCGATGCTGCTGCCGGTCCTGGCGCTCTCGGTCGCCCAATCGATGGTCCACGAGGAGGTCCGCGGTCCGCTCGAGCACAGCATCGAGGTGGGGCTCGGCACCGGCGGTTTTCTCGCCGGGCGACCGGGCGGCGCTCTCGACATCGGCCAAGGGACCGCGCTCTCGGTGGGTCTGAGAATGGCGTACCTCCCCTGGGCCGCGCTCGGGGTCGAGGTGGAGGCGATGCACCTGGCCGCTCAGGTGGGCGACCAGGACGCCGGTGGGTACGGGCTGCGCGGTCACCTCATCGCCCAAGGCCCGTGGCGTCTGTCTCCGTTCGTTCTGGCCGGGGGCGGCGCCCTCGGCCGGCCCACGTCCGGGCCAGCGGCCCTGAGCCCGTCGCTCCATTGGGGGGCGGGGCTCAGGTGGTACACCCACAAAAACCTTCATGTGCGGGCCGAAGCCCGCCATCTGGCCGATGTGGGGAGCGCCCGGCATGACGTCGAGGTGACGGTCGGGATCGGCTTCACCCTGTTTGCCGCCGCGGAGGAGCGGGGTGACGCCGGGCGCCTGCTTGGTCTTCGCTGAAGACGGTCCGACGCGGGATCGTCGGGGCCTGGATCAGAACTGGTCTTCTTCGGTGGAGCCGACCAGCGCGAGCGTCGAGGACAGGCCGCCGGTGATGACCGTGCTCACCTGGTCGAAGTACCCGGTACCAACCTCGCGCTGGTGGCGCGTGGCCGTGTAGCCCCGGTCCTCGGCGGCGAACTCGGCCTCCTGCAGCTTCGAGTACGCGGCCATTCCCGACGCCTTGTAGCCGTGGGCGAGGTCGAACATGGAGTGGTTCAGGCTGTGAAACCCAGCGAGGGTCACGAACTGGAACTTGTAGCCCATCGCTCCGAGCTCCCGCTGGAACTTCGCGATGGTGCTGTCGTCGAGGTTCTTCTTCCAGTTGAAGGACGGCGAGCAGTTGTACGCGAACAGCTGGTTCGGGAACTCTGTTCGTACCCCCTCGATGAACCGCTTCGCCTCCTCGAGGTTCGGCTTCGAGGTCTCGCACCAGATGAGGTCGGCGTAGGGCGCGTAGGCCTTCGCCCTGGCGACGGCCATGTCGAGGCCGCCGGTGATGCGGAAGAAACCCTCCGGGGTGCGGTCCTTCGAGGTGATGAACGGGCGGTCGATCTCGTCGATGTCGGTGGTCAAGAGCTGCGCCGCTTCGGCGTCGGTCCTGGCGATGACGAGCGTGGGGACGTCGCACACGTCGGCGGCGAGCCGCGCCGCCACCAAGCTGCGCAGAAAGAGGCTGGCCGGCACGAGGACCTTGCCTCCGAGGTGCCCGCACTTCTTCTCGGAGGACAGCTGGTCCTCGTAGTGGACGCCGGCCGCTCCGGCTTCGATCATCGCCTTCATCATCTCGAAGGCGTTGAGCGGCCCGCCGAACCCGGCCTCCGCGTCGGCGACGATCGGCGCGAACCAGTCCCGCTGGGCCTTCCCTTCGGCGACCTCGATCTGGTCGGCCCGGGCGAGGGCTTGGTTGATGCGCTTGACGACCTGCGGCACCGAGTTGGCCGGGTACAGGCTCTGGTCTGGATACATCTGCCCGGCGACGTTGGCGTCGGCCGCGACCTGCCATCCGGAGCAATAGATGGCCGGGAGCCCGGCCCGGACCTGCTGCACGGCCTGGTTTCCGGTCAAGGCGCCGAGGCTGTTCACATAATCCATCTCATGGATCATCTTCCACAGCTTGCGGGCGCCGAGGTCGGCGAGGGTGTGCTGGATGTTCACCGAGCCTCGGAGCCGCAAGACGTCATCCTGGCCGTAGGGACGGCGGACGTGCTCGAAGCGGGAGGCAAAGAGGGGATCGGTGGCGGTGGCGCCGCAGCGGCTGATTTCGACAGTCATGGGTTCTCCTGGGTTCATGGGTTTTGCCTCAGCCCCGAATGAGGATCTCGTAGGCGGAGAGGGTGAGGAATGCTTCACAGCGCTCGCCGAGGGCGACGCTCTCGAACAAGGACCGGGCGGTCTCGTAGCGCCCAGCCGAAACGGGGTCATCGCCGAGCGCGGCGCGGATGCTCCCGAGCTCCTCGTCGAGCACCGACAGCACCAGCTCGCGGGTGACCGTCCGGCCGTCGGACAAGAGCGCCCGATGCTTCACCCACTGCCAGATCTGGGCCCTCGAGATCTCGGCGGTCGCGGCGTCCTCCATGAGGTCATGGAGAGGGACGCAGCCGTTGCCTCCGATCCACGCGGCCAGATACTGAACGCCGATCGAGACGTTCTGCCTCAGCCCAGCCTCGGTCCGGGTGCCGGTGGGCGGTTCGCTCAGCGCCTCGGCGCTCGCCACCACGTCCTCCCGCTTCTTCGCGATCTGGTTCTTGCCCGGCATGTGGCGGTCGAAGATCTCGAGCGCCACCGGCACGAGGCCAGGGTGGGCGACCCAGGTGCCGTCGTGCCCATCCTGGACCTCACGCAGCTTGTCCTGCCGGACCTTGTCGAGCGCGGCCGCGTTCTTGTCCGGGTCGGACTTGATCGGGATCTGGGCGGCCATGCCCCCCATGGCGTGCACGCCTCGGCGGTGGCAGGTCTTGATGACGAGCTGGCTGTAGGCCCGCATGAACGGCTGGGTCATGCCCACCTGCGCCCGGTCGGGCAGCACCGCTCGGGGATGGTTGCGGAAGGTCTTGATGTAGCTGAAGATGTAATCCCAGCGGCCGCAGTTGAGCCCGGCGGAGTGCTCCCTCAGCTCGTAGAGGATCTCGTCCATCTCGAACGCGGCGGGCAGCGTCTCGATGAGCACGGTGGCCTTGATCGTCCCCGCCGGGATGCCGAGCGCGGCTTGGGCGTCGAGGAAGACTTCGTTCCACAGCCTCGCCTCGAGGTGGCTCTCGAGCTTCGGCAGATAGAAGTAGGGGCCGCTGCCCCGGGCGAGCAGCTCTTCGGCGTTGTGGTAGAAATACAGCCCGAAGTCGAAGAGCCCAGCCGGCACCGGCTCGCCGTCCACCCGCATGTGGGCCTCGACGAGGTGCCAGCCCCGGGGCCGCACGAGCAGGACGGCAGGGCGCTCGACGAGCGCGTAGCGCTTCTGGGTGTCCGGTTGAACGAAATCGATGGTTCGGCGCACCGCATCGCGGAGGTTCATCTGGCCCTCGACGCAGTTGGCCCAGGTGGGCGCGTTCGAGTCCTCGAAGTCGGCCATGAACGTCTTGGCCCCGGAGTTCAGGGCGTTGATGACCATCTTCCGCTCCGGAGGCCCGGTGATCTCGACCCGCCGGTCGAGCAGGTCTTCCGGCAGCGGGGCGACCTTCCAGTCCCCGTCCCGCACCGGTTGGGTGCTCGCGAGGAAGTCGGGTAGCTCTCCCCGGTCGTATCGGGCCTGCGTGGCGACCCGCTTCTCGAGCAGGGTCCGCACCATCGGCGTGTGCTTCTCGGCGAGGCGGGCCACGAAGTGGAGCGCGCCCTCGGTGAGGAGGGTGTCGTAGCCAGGGCCCATCGGCCCCAGGACCTCGATGCGGGGTGCGGTGTCCATGCGTTCTCCCTTCGCCGGAGCGTCGCTGCTTCGGCACCACAGTCGTTTCAGACGTTGGCCTAGGTCGGCAATCACGAAGCAAAGTCAGGTAGTTATGCGCGTTGACCGAAGTCGTTGTGTCATTGTTGTATTGAAGCTAATGAAAACAAATTTACAACCGTGGGCGGTTGTCGTCAGCTCCACGGGTGGCGGCGGCGGCTCCGAAGCTGGGTCCCAAGGTCCGCGCGCTGCGGCGCCGGGAAGGGCTGACCCAGGCCCAGCTCGCCGAGCGGCTCGGCATCTCGGCGAGCTACCTGAACCTCATCGAGAACAACCGCCGGACCCTGTCTGCGCCGCTGCTCATCCGGCTCGCGCAGCTGTTTCATCTCGATCTGGCCGCGTTCGCCCAGGACGACCAGGAGCAGATCGTCGCCGACCTGCTCGAGGCCCTGGGGGACCCGCTGTTCGAACCCCACCAGCTCACCCAAGCGGAGGTGCGAGAGCTCGCGTCGAACACCCCGAACGTGGCCGCGGCGCTGCTCGGGCTCTACCAAGCCTTCCGAGGGGCCCGGGACGCGGCCGGGACGCTCGCCGCCCACATGGAGGACGACGCGAGCAGCCAGGCCGCCCGGTCGAGCCTCCCCTCCGAAGAGGTGGGCGACTTCGTGCAGCGGGCCCAGAACTATTTTCCCGAGCTCGAGGAGGCGGCCGAGCTGCTGTGGCGGGTGGCGCGCCTCGATCCCCAGGAGGTTCGGCACGGGCTCATCGACTACCTGCGGTCGGTGCACGGGGTCGAGGTCCGGGTCGAGCAGGAGGCGATGATGCAGGGGGCCGTGCGGCGCTTCGACGAGCGCCAGCACGTCCTTCGGCTGTGCGAGGTGTTGCCGCCGCGCAGCCGGAACTTCCAGCTCGCCTACCAGGTCGCCTACCTCGACCATGGCGAGGTGCTCGAGCGGCTCACCCGAGACCAAGGGCTCACCACCGAGGCCGCGCGGCGCATGGCCCGGGTCGGGCTCGCCCACTACTTCGCCGGGGCGGTGATGATGCCCTACGAGCGGTTTCGCAGCTCGGCCCAATCCCTTAGGTATGACATCGAGCTGCTCGGGCACAGGTTTCGTACGAGCTTCGAGCAGGTCTGCCACCGGCTCACCACGCTCCGGCGCCCAGGCGCAGAGGGTATCCCCTTTCACATGGTGCGCATCGACGGGGCCGGCAACATCTCCAAGCGCTTCTCGGCCTCTGGGTTTCGCTTCGCGAGGTTCTCCGGGGCCTGCCCCCGGTGGAACGAGCACACCGCGTTTCTCACCCCGGGCCTCATCCGGCGCCAGATCTCGGAGATGCCGGACGGAGGCCGATATTTCTCGGTGGCGAGGACGGTCCGGGACGAGCTGGGCGGCTACCACGCTCCTCACGCCCTTCGCTCGGTGGGCATCGGCTGCGAGCTGCGGTTCGCCCGGGAGTTGGTCTACGCCGACGGGATGGTGCTCGAGGATCGAGAGTCGATCGTCCCCATCGGGGTGACGTGCCGAACCTGCGAGCGCATGGATTGCGAGCAGCGGGCGTTTCCGAGCATGATGGCGCCGCTCGAGATCGACGAGCACGCCCGTGGACGCGCGTTCTATGTCGCGCTGCCGAGCCGAGACCGGGGCTGATCGACGGGGAGCAGGGGCTCACGCGAACCGCCGGTCTGGACCCGAGGCCCGCACGGCTCGCCGCGGGGCGGTCTCGCCCTCAGAGCGGGCAGCCGGGGATGGTCGAGTCTAGGCCCTCGCGCTCCGCCCGGGCCCGTGCCGACGCGCAGGCGCCGGTGGCCGCCTCGAGCTCGACCACCCGCTGCAGCAGCTCCGACCGGCGAGAGGCCGCCTCGGGGGCGTCGAGAAGCTCGAGCGCCACGTCGAGCGCCGCGGGCTGGTCCCCCAGCCGGACCAGGAGCGAGACCAGGTCGAGCCTCGCCTCCAGCCGAAACCGGCCATGGGGCCGGGTCTCGAGGTAGGCAAACAGCGCCTCCTTCGCCCCTTCGAGCGCTCCGGAATCGACCCTCTCCCTGGCCCGCTCGTAGGCGGCGAGGTCGGACGAGAGGTCGTCGAGGTTGGTCTCTCTGGCTTTGCCGCCGAGGGCGGCCGGCGCGAGCGAGGCCGGGGGTTCGGTCTGCATTTCCTCGTCTGGCCTCGACCGCTCGAGCTC